>NZ_LT629688.1:2549536-3186920 GCF_900101785.1 Auraticoccus monumenti
CGCCCTGGCCGGGGAGCCCGGGCTCCTCATCTGCGACGAGCCCACCACCGCCCTCGACGTCACCGTCCAGGCCCGCGTGCTGGAGGTCGTCGACGCCGAGCTGGCCGAGCGCGACGCCGGCTGCCTGTTCATCACCCACGACCTCGCGGTGGTGGCGCGCATGTGCGAGCGGGTGCTGGTCCTGCACCGGGGACGGGTGGTGGAGGCCGGGCCCGTCCGGCGGGTGCTGACCGAGCCTCGCCACCCCTACACCCGGGGGCTGCTCGCCGCCTCCGACCTGACCCGCACCGACGCCGACGGTCGGCTGGTCACCGTCCCCACGCTGCCGGTGGCCCGGCCCGGCGTCGTCCCCGCATGGGAGGGCACCCCCGAGGACGGGTGGGCCGTGCTGGAGGAGGCCTCGTGACCGCGATCACCGTCACCGACGTCACCCGGGTGTACCGGCGTCCGCGGACGTCGCTGACCGGCCC
Organism: Auraticoccus monumenti; assembly: GCF_900101785.1. Lineage (GTDB taxonomy): Bacteria > Actinomycetota > Actinomycetes > Propionibacteriales > Propionibacteriaceae > Auraticoccus > Auraticoccus monumenti. The sequence continues at coordinate 2,550,007 of NZ_LT629688.1, forward strand.
ACCACCGATGGTGCACGCCCTGCGCGGGGTGAGCCTGGAGGTGGCCGAGGGCGAGCAGTTCGGCATCGTGGGGGAGTCCGGCTGCGGCAAGTCCACCCTGCTGCGGATCGTCGCCGGTCTGGACCGCCCGACCAGCGGCACCGTGGAGGTCCTCGGGCACCGCGTCGACGGTCAGCCCGAGCGGCGGCTGCGACCGCTGCGACGCTCGCTGCAGCTGGTGCTGCAGGACCCGATGAGCTCGCTGGACCCGCGGATGCGGGTGGGGGACGTGGTGGCCGAGCCCCTGGTGGCCCAGCGGCTGCCCGGCCGGCGCGAGCGGGTCGCGGAGGTGCTGGCCGAGGTGGGTCTGCCCGCCGACGCCGCCGACCGCTACCCGCACCAGTTCTCCGGTGGTCAGCGCCAGCGGATCTCGATCGCCCGGGCCCTCGCCCCGCGACCGAGGATCCTGGTGGCCGACGAGCCGGTCAGCGCGCTCGACGTCTCGGTGCGGGCCCAGGTGCTCAACCTGGTCACCGACCTGGTGCAGCGCCACGGGCTCACCCTGGTGCTGGTCTCCCACGACCTCGGGGTGGTGCGGCACATGTGCACCCGGGTCGCGGTGATGGCGGAGGGGGAGGTCGTGGAGACCGGCCCGACGGAGCGGCTGTGGCGTGATCCCCAGCACCCGTGGACCCGGCGGCTGGTGGACGCGGTGCCCGAGCTCGGGCGGGAGCTGTCCGCACGCGACCGGTGACGGCCGTCGCGCCGGCGGTCAGCCCCTCGCCTCCGGCGGGCGGTGCTCAGGCCCCGCCCGGCTGCTCCCGGTCCGTGGGCCGGCGACCGCCGAGGTGGGTGGCGAAGTGCTCCACGACGGTGCGGTGCAGACGGATCTGGTTCTCCGGGTTCTCGAAGCCGTGCCCCTCGTCGGCGGCCAGGAGGTACTCCACGGGCACGCCCCGCTCCCTCAGCGAGGCGACGATGTTGTCCGACTCCGCCTGGACCACCCGGACGTCGTTGGCGCCCGCCGCGACCAGCAGGGGGGTGCGGATGCGGTCGACCAGGGTGATCGGGGACCGCTGCAGCATGTCCTCGCGGGCGGCGGGGTCCTCGGGATCGCCGAGGTAGGCGTACCAGTTGTTGACCAGCAGCGGCCGCAGGAAGGGCGGCAGGGTGGCCAGGAAGTTCGTCAGGTCGGAGATGCCCACGTAGTCGACGGCCGCGGCGAAGCGGTCCGGGGTGGTGGTGACCCCGACCAGGGCGGCGTAGCCGCCGTAGGAGCCGCCCATGATGGCGATCCGGTCGGGGTCGGCGTACCCCTGCTCGACCGCCCAGTCCGCGGCGTCCAGGAGGTCGGTCTGGGTGCCGCGGCCGATCTCGCCGACAGCGGCGGTCAGGTGGCGCCGTCCCTGACCCACCGAGCCGCGGTAGTTGACCTGCAGCACGGCGTACCCGCGGTTCGCGAGCAGCTGGGCGGCGGGGCTGAACTCCCAGGCGTCGCTGAACCAGGGGCCGCCGTGCACCAGCAGCACCAGCGGCAGCCGCACCGGCTCGACCCCCACCGGCAGCGTCAGGAAGGCGGGCAGGGGCAGACCGTCCCGTGCCGGGAACGTGACCGGGACCACGGGTGCCAGTTCGGCAGGGTCCAGCAGCGGGTGGGCGCGGAAGAGCTCACGGCTCTCCCCGGTGGCCCGGTCGTGGAACCACGTCACCCCCGGCTCGCGGTCGGAGGTGAAGGTGGCCACCCAGCGCCGCCCCGAGTCGTCGGAGGTGGCGGTCTCCAGCACCCCGTCCGACAGCCCGGACAGCGCGGCCTGCACCTCGGCGAAGTGCTCGTCCACCGCCTCGACCCGTGGTCGCTCACCGGCGAACCGGGCCGCCAGCACCGCGCCGGTGCGCCGGTCGAGGAGGAGCACGGGGGGCAGGACGCCCGGAGCGGCCGCGCCCCGGATCTCCAGGTCGTGCCCCTCGACGGCGGCGACCACGCTCTCCTCCCCGGTCTCCCGGTCGATGCGCACCAGCCTCAGGTCGTCGGAGTCCTGGTAGACGCCCACCAGCAGCCCCTTCCCGTCCGGGGTCACCAGCTGGGGGTTCACCCCCACGGGGTACTCGACCCCGACCATCCGGCGCACCAGCCGCCGCTCGCCCGTGGCGGCGTCGATCGCGAAGAACTCGTAGCTGCCGTCCTCGGTCTGGCGGGAGTCGAAGGCCGGTTGCCCGTCGCGGTCCAGCAGGAGGTTGCGGGTGGGGTCGTCCTGCCTGAGGTGGACCGTCGTGGCGCCGGTGGCGACCTCGATCATGAAGTAGTCGAACGCGGCAGGCCGCTCGTTCATCACCACCAGGACGTCGCCGGGTCGCGAGGCCACCGGCTCGGTGCTCAGCACGCGGCCCCCCGGTGGCAGCGGCGTCAGGTCCACCGCCGGCTCCTCAGGCGCAGCGAGGTCCACCCGGAACAGGTGCCAGTCCTCGTTGCCGTCGGTGTCCTGCAGGTACAGCAGCCAGCGGGGGTCGTCGGTCCAGTAGTAGTTCGTGATGCCGCGCCGGGAGTCGTGGGTGACGCAGACGGCGCTCGCGTGGTCCTCCTCGACCCCCCGCACCCACACGTTCCTGCGTCCGTGCGCCGGTGCCAGGTAGGCGATGCGCGACCCGTCGGGGGAGATCGAGGCACCGGAGGACGCCGGGTCGGCGAAGAGCTCCTCCACCTCGATGCTCCGGGGTGTGGCGTGCTCTGCTGCGGTCGTCATCGGTGCTCCTCGTCGTGGGATCGGTGCCTCGGTGCGTCGGCACGGGACGTGTGCTGCGGCCGGTCCGCCGGGCGATGACCGCAGTCCACACCGTGTTCCCGGCACAGGGTCAAGGGCGGGGACGGGCGCGGAGACCCGGTCGCGATCAGCGGTCGACGGCTGCCGGGGGCAGGCCTAGTTGTTCGCGATCCCGTCGAGGAGCCAGTGGTAGCGGAGCCGCAACGCCCGGTCCACGCTCGCGAGGACGGCGCCGGCCCCGAGGCCGATGTTGAGCCACAGCGGCAGGTGGATCGGGGACTCGAACCGGGCCAGGTGCTCGGCGAGGGGTGGGATCGCCGAGAGGTGGTCCGGAAGCTGCAGGACGTTCAGCCCGATGCCGACCACCAGCAGCACCACCGACACCACGCCGATCCAGCGGTTCAGCAGCGGGTGCTCGCGCTCGAGGCGGACGCGGCGTCCGGCGGCGGACCCCGGGTCCGGGACGAGCTGCTGCTCGGCACCGCCGTCGGGGAGGTAGTGCAGCCGACGCAGCCCGAAGTCGCTCAGCACCACCTCGATCGTCCCGCCCTCGACCGGGAACGCCGCCGGGAGCCGGGACCGTGCGTGGTGCCTGCCGTCGCGGTAGAGGTGGGCCAGGGCGCCGTCCTCACCGCCCTGCCGGCCCCAGTGGCGGACGTCGACCGCGTACGCCACCTCGCCGCCCTCGTGGCCGTGGAGCTGGAGGCGGAACAGCTTGCGCCCCGACACCAGGTGCCACCAGCGGAACGGCTGCAACGGACGACCGTCGCCGGGCTCGACGCGCCTCTGCAACCTCTTCCGCCGCCACTCCCGCAGCATCAGCCGACCTCGTCGGGGAGGACCGCGGGAGGCCGTCGGCCGTGGTCGGTGTCGGTCATCAGGTCCTCCGTGGTGCTGCGGGCGTCCGTCCGGGGACGTGATCGCCCTCCCCGCCGGCGGACCGGGTGCCGGGCACCTGGTCCGGGACCCAGCCGACACCATGTCCTGGGGACAGGGTCAAGGTCCGGTCACGGCGGTGCACCTGACGCGGCGGACGAGGCCCTCCCTGCCGACCGCGACGGAGCCCTCCCCGCCGACCGCGACGGAAGGGTCAGGCGGCGCCGTAGGTGGCGATGGAGATCGCGGCGTAGTGGCAGACGAAGGCGCCGATGGTGGCGGCGTGGAAGATCTCGTGGAAGCCGAACCAGCGCGGCGAGGGGTTGGGGCGCTTGCGGGCGTACACGACGGCGCCGAGGGTGTACATCAGCCCGCCGGCGATGATCAGGGTGAGCACCAGCCAGCCGCCGTTGGCCAGGAACTGCGGCAGCCAGCCCAGGGCGGCCCACCCCATGGCGATGTAGAGCACCGTGTAGAGCCAGCGCGGCGCGGACAGCCAGAGGACGCGGAACACCAGCCCCAGCGCCGCCGCACCCCAGACGATGCTGAGCAGCAGCACCCGCGAGCCGCCCTCCAGCATGGTCAGGGCCATCGGGGTGTACGTCGCGGCGATGAAGATGAAGATGTTGGCGTGGTCCATCCGCCGCAGCACCGCCTCGGCGCCGGCCCCCCAGTAGAAGCGGTGGTACAGACCGGAGACGCCGAAGAGCAGCAGCGAGGCGACCAGGAACACCGCGCCACCGATCTTGCCCTCCGGGGTGGGGGCCAGCACGACCAGCACGATGCCGGCGACGACGGCGAGCGGCGCCGTGGCGGCGTGCAACCAGCCACGCAGCCGTGGCTTGATCTCCCGCGCCAGGCCGGTCAGGGGGTCGGGGCCGGGGTCCTTGGACGATGCCCAGGTCGCCATCCGGTGTCCTCCCGCCCGGCTCCGCGGTCCCTCCGAGGTGCTCACCGGGGAAGCCTAACCGCCCGCGCCCACCCGGGCGGTCCGGCGTAGGGTGCCCTACATGGCGCGCGCGATCCACCTCCGGGAGCTGATCGACCGCCTCCACCCCGCGGGCCTGCTGTACAGCACCTACGAGCACCGGCTGCTGGCCGAGCTGGACCCGGACGCCCTGCCCAAGCACGTCGCGGTGCTGGCCGACGGCAACCGCCGCTGGGCCCGGCTGAACGCGCCGGGGGAGCCGCTGGTGGCCGGCTACCGGGCCGGGGCCCGCAAGCTCAAGGAGTTCGTCGAGTGGTGCGACGAGGCCGGGGTCGAGGTGGTCACGCTCTGGGTCCTCTCCACCGACAACTTCGGACGCATCACCGCCAGCGAGATCGAGCCGCTGCTGGAGGTGATCGAGCAGATGGTGGCCGACCTGGTCGCCGCCCGCCGCTGGCCGGTCAAGGCCGTCGGCGCCCTCGACCTGCTGCCCGAGGTGACCGCGGACCGGCTGCGCGAGGCCGGCCGGGAGACCCTGCGCATCGACGGCATGCACATCAACATCGCCATCTCCTACGGCGGGCGGCACGAGCTGCGCGACGCCGTCCGCTCCCTGCTGGCCGACCACGCCCGCCGCGGCACCTCGATCGAGGAGCTGTCCCGGACGCTGGAGATCGACGAGATCGGCGAGCACCTCTACACCCGCGGCCAGCCCGACCCCGACCTGATCATCCGGACCTCCGGGGAGCAGCGGCTCTCGGGCTTCCTGATGTGGCAGTCCGCGCACAGCGAGTTCTGGTTCTGCGACGCCCTGTGGCCGGACTTCCGCAAGGTGGACTTCATCCGCGCCCTGCGTTCCTTCTCCGAGCGGGAGCGCCGGTTCGGGCGCTGAGTAGGGATCGATACCAGAACGAGACCGGACTGGGATGAGATCGTGCTCGTCTGACGGGTACCGGCTGGAGACGATGGGTTCTCCACCGACAGGAGAGCACGATGACCACCCCCGACGCGACGGCGTCGCGCCCGCTGGACGGGACGTCCGCGCCCGCGGCGCCGTCCGCGCCCACCCGCCGGGTGCTGGTGGTGTGCTGGCTGGTGGTCCTGCTGGGTGGCTACCACCTGATCGGGCTCGCGGTCGTGCTGCCCACCCTGCTCGCCACCTCGGCCCTGGGGCTGGACGTCCTCGGCGCCACCCTGGCCGCCACCGCCTCGCTGGCGGGGGTCGCTCTCGGGGCTGCCTGGCACCGACCGCTGCTGCGGGCCGGCGGACCGCGGACGGCCCTGGTGGTGGCCGCGGCGGCCTCGAGCCTGGCCCAGCTGATCACCCCGGCGGTCGGCACCTCGGTCGGCTTCGTGCTGCTCCGGCTGACCACCGGGCTCGGGATCGGGCTCGGGCTGCCGGTGGTGGTCGCGGTGCTGTCACGGCGGTCCGCCCGCCGCCGCAGCACCATCGTGTGGACCAGCACCGCCTACCACGCCGGTGCGGTGCTGGCCGTGCTGGTGGGGCTGGTGCTGCTGCCGTCCTGGCGCGGGCACTTCCTGCTCGGCGGGCTCTGCGGTCTGGCGCTGCTGCCGGTGGTGTGGCGCACCGTGCCCCGCTCCTGGCTCCTCGGTCAGCCGGTCGAGGTGGCGGGGGAGGCGGTCCGGGAGCTGGTGACCTGGCGGCACCGCTGGGTCGGGCTCGCCGGCCTGACCGCCGCCTTCACCGCGCTGGCCCTGGTGCAGGGGCTGAACACCTGGTTCCCCACCCTGCTCGCGGCCTCGGGTCACGACGGGGTATCGTCCCTGCTGCTCCTGCTGGTGCTCAACGTGGGCGCGCTGGCCGGGCTGCTGGCCGCCGACGCCGTGGCTCGGACGCTGGGTCCGCGGCTCGGTGTGCTGGTCTGGTTCTCCCTGGCCGCGGTGGGGCTGGCGCTGCTCAGCGTCCCCACCCTGGAGGTGCCGGTGATGGTGCCGCTGGTGCTGCTGACCGGCGCGCTGGTGGCCAGCACCCAGACGCTGGTGCAGGTCTACCTGACCGCCGTGGTCCCCGTCTCGACCCGCCAGGCCGCCAGCGGGCTCGTCATCCACCTGGGCCGCGCCGGGGGGATGGTCGGGGTGGCGGCCGTGGGGCTGGCGACGTCCGGGCTCGGCGTCGACTTCGCCTTCCAGCTGCTGGCCGCCACGGCCCTGCTGGGCCTGCTGGTGATGGTCGTGGTCACGCCGCGGACGGTCGAGCTGCCGCAGCGGTGACCGGCGGTCGACCGGCAGGTGTCCATCGCGTGTCGGTGTCCGCGGCACCGGCGTGTCAGTCCGGCGACGGGTCGTCCGAGTCGTACGTTCGGCTCGCGGGCAGAGGGGAAGCTGCCCACCCGGAGGCGCATGCAGATGGGCACCACACGGTCGCTGAGGCGGCCACCAGCAGGGCTCCGGCCGACCACGTAGAGCGTGGGGCCGGCGGGTGGTGACGCGCGGCCCCGGACAAGGACGATTGTGACCCACGAGTCCCGTCTGCCGGCCGACGCCGGGGACGCACAGCGCAAGACCTACGTCATCGACACCTCCGTGCTGATCAGCGACCCGCGGGCCCTCTCGCGCTTCGCCGAGCACGACGTCGTGCTGCCGGTGGTGGTGATCACCGAGCTGGAGGCCAAGCGCCACCACCCCGAGCTCGGGTACTTCGCCCGCGCGGCCCTGCGCCACCTGGACGACCTCCGGGTGGCCCACGGCCGGCTGGACGCGCCCGTGCCCGTCACCGACTCGGGTGGGACGGTGCGCGTCGAGCTCAACCACACCGACCCGACGGTGCTGCCGGCCGGGTTCCGGCTGGGGGACAACGACTCCCGCATCCTCGCCGTGGCGCTGAACTTCGCCGCCGAGGGCCGTGACGTGGTGCTGGTGTCCAAGGACCTGCCGATGCGGGTGAAGGCGTCCGCGGTCGGCCTGCCGGCCGAGGAGTACCGCGCCGAGCTGGCCCCGGAGTCGGGGTGGACGGGGATGGCCGAGCTGCACGCCCGTGCGGACGAGATCGACACCCTCTACGCCGACGGGGTGGTCGACCACGACGACGCCCGCGACCTGCCCTGCCACACCGGCGTGGTGCTGCTCGGCCACGGGACGTCCGCGCTGGCCCGGGTGACGCCGGCCAAGCAGCTCAAGCTGGTCAAGCAGGACCGGGACGCCTTCGGCATCCACGGGCGCTCGGCGGAGCAGCGGATCGCCCTGGACCTGCTGCTGGATCCCTCGATCGGCATCGTCTCCCTCGGCGGGCGGGCCGGGACGGGCAAGTCCGCGCTGGCCCTCTGCGCGGGTCTGGAGGCGGTGCTGGAGCGCCGGCAGCACTCCAAGGTGATCGTCTTCCGCCCGCTCTACGCGGTCGGTGGTCAGGAGCTGGGCTTCCTGCCGGGCACCGAGAACGAGAAGATGGCGCCCTGGGCCCAGGCGGTGTTCGACACCCTGGGAGCGGTGGCCGGGCGCTCGGTGATCGACGAGGTGCTGGACCGGGGGCTGCTCGAGGTGCTGCCGCTGACCCACATCCGCGGTCGCTCGCTGCACGACGCCTTCGTGATCGTGGACGAGGCCCAGTCGCTGGAGCGCAACGTGCTGCTCACCGTGCTGAGCCGGATCGGGCAGGACTCGAGGGTGGTGCTGACCCACGACGTGGCCCAGCGCGACAATCTGCGGGTGGGTCGCCACGACGGCGTGGTCGCGGTGGTGGAGAAGCTCAAGGGGCACCCGCTCTTCGCCCACGTCACCCTGACCCGCTCCGAGCGGTCGCCGATCGCGGCGCTGGTGACGGAGATGCTGGAGGGTGAGCCGCTGGGCTGAGCCCCGCATGGGTGGCGCGGGGGACGTCCTCGCGCCGCACCGTGCACCCCGACGGCAGCCACCGGGCGCCCGAGGCGGATGAACGAACCCCTAAGAACGGGCTCGAGTTTTTTTGTGTTGGGGTGCTGGCGATGTCTGCCGCCGGCCTCCCCGTCTCGTCGTGGCCGTCACCGCGACCCTGCTGTCGATGCTGGTGCTGGTCCGGCCGGAGGCCCCGGCCGCCGACGTGCCCGGCCCGTCCAAGACGGCGGTGGTGTCGACGGCTGGCGACGTCGGTCCGGTAGCGGAGGAGGACGACGAGGCTGCGCCTGGGCGGCCGCGGTGCAGCGGGCCTTCTCCTGCGGGGAGACGCGGGTCGCCCGCGACCCTGCGGAGGCCGAGGCCGAGGCGGCGGAGCGGGCGGCGACCCTGGCCACGTGGGCGAGCGACTCGAGCCCGGGATCGACCGGGCCCATGTGGAGGCCGCCGCCGAGGCCGGCCACGACCCCGCGTCACCAACCTAGACACCATCGCCCGCCAGGTCGTCGAGTGGCGCTACGGCTGGAGCGGGCGGCAGTGGGGCTTCATCGACGAGCTGATCACCCAGGAGTCCTGCTGCGACCCCCGCGCGGTCAACCCGAGCACGGGCGCCTACGGGCCGGTCCAGGCGCTCACGGCCGAGAAGCTCGCCACCGCCGGCGACGACTGGCGCACCAACCCGGCCACGCAGCTTGCGCTGGGACTTCGACTACATCGAGCAGCGCTACGACACGCCATGCCAGGCCTAGTCCTTCTAGCTCGCGCACAACTGGTACTGAGCGTGTGGCTGGCCGCTTGAAGACACCGATCTAGCGCTGAGATAACACCGGTTAGGCCAATGGTTGTCACCGTCTAGGCCGATGAGTGCCCGGCTCTGGCCGTTGCAGGGCCTCGAAGTGGCCGCCGGTCGACTTCGCTGTGGCCGGTCCGTCAGCGTGAGCGGAACTGGCGGGCACCCGGAAGGTGTCCGCCGTACGGCGGACAAGGTCGGCGACATCCCCCGCCACCTTGGCCCCACCGACCAACCAGCATCCCGATACGCCGTCAAAGTGTGACGGCTGCGCGACGGTTCAGGCAGGCGTTCACGTTAGCAATGCAGAGGCACTCCTCCTGACACGCCTCAACGCCCCCGCCTCGGCGCAACGGCTTCGCGAGCGCGCGGGCATGAGCCCACGCCACCGGCGCGCCTCCTGCACCGCGCGGGGCAAGTCGTGTAAAGAGGAAGCCGCGACACACTTGTGCCGCTCTACGACAGGCGTTTCCTTCCCCACGCCGATGGCCTTGGGGAGCCTGTATGCCCGAGACACCCGGACACCGCCACAGTGGCGCTGCGACGCACGCTAGCGACGCCCCGCGCCACGGGGACGCAGACACGCCCTGCGACCGCTGCTCCAGCGGGCCGATCATCTCTAGCACAAGTGTCGGTGGTCACCTCTACGCTGCCAGAGAGACGACGAGGGGAGACAAGTGATGACCGGTGCTTACGCCTCGCACGGCCCAATCTCTGACCCGTTCCACGGCCAGAGGTTCCAAATTCTTGCCCTCGATGGCGGCGGAGCGAAGGCACTCTTCACCGCCCACGTCCTGGCACACGTCGAAGAAGACCTCGGCATCTCGATCACCGACCACTTCGACCTAATCGCGGGTACATCCGCTGGAGGCATCGTCGCGCTCGGTCTAGGAGCGGGTCTCCGCCCGAATAAGATCGCCGACCACTTCGGTGACCTCGTGGACCGCGTCTTCCCGGCTCGCCTGCAACGTCGGGCACGCCTCAGCCGCCTCCGACAGCCCGCCTACGATAGTGATGTCCTCCACGAGGTACTAGTCGAAGTCCTAGGCGACCGCACGCTAGGTGACAGTTGCAAACGGTTGGTCATCCCGTCTTGGGACCTGCAGCGCGGCGAAGTCCACATTTTCAAGACCCGCCACAACGAACGGCTCACTAGGGACTGGCGCATCAAGATGGTCGACGTCGCCCTCGCAACGACGGCGGCACCCACCTACTTCAGAGCGGCCCGAGTCCGAGACGCGCCGCTCGTTGACGGCGGTGTCTGGGCCAACAACCCGTCGGTACTGGCGATCGGTGAAGCTGTCAGCATGCTGGGCGTACCGCTGGAAACCATTCGAGTCTTGAACGTCGGAACGATGGAGCCATTCACCGACAGCCCTGACCGCCTGGAGAATGCTGGCCTCCTTGGCTGGGGACCGAAGGCCGCTAGCGTCATTCTCAATGCCAGCAGCAGGGGCGGGATGGGTACCGCCATGCACCTGGTCGGCTTCGACGACTTCGTCCGATTTGACGCCCCCGTCCCACCCGGAAAGTTCGGCCTCGACCGGATCAAGGCCGAGTCCGTCAAGGGATATGCGTCCGCCATTAGCCGAAACCTAGCCCCCGAGTTCATCGCGAAGTTCGCCGACCACACCGCACCCGTCTTCACCCCGTTGCCCGCGCCCTCGGCACCCAGCGAGCCATGCGCAGATGCCCTGCCCGAAGGAGACCTCTGATGGAACACGTCACACACTTCAAGAACCTGCTAAAGGACTCAGTGAATCTGCCCGACGGGAAATTGATGACCCTCGGTGACCGCGTCGATAAGATCTATGCCGCCATCAAGTCCGCGGACCTCGAAACTTCAGTCCTAAGTAAGAAGCGCCAGGGCTCATGGGCTCAGCGCACCATCATTAACCCGCCGAAGGACGTCGAGTTCGACGCCGACTTCATGCTCGAACTCGAAGAGGTCACGGGCTGGTCGCCGGCCGACTACAACGATGCCGTCTACCAGGCCCTCGGCAACGACCCCGTCTACGGTCAGATGGACAAGCCGGTCGAGGCCAAGAACCGCTGCATCCGCGTCTCTTACGCCAACGACATGCACGTTGACGTCGTGCCTTACGTCATCCGCGCCGACGGTGGCGAGCACATCATCAACGCCGAGACGGACGAGTGGGAGCCGAACAACTCCGACGGGTTCACCGCATGGATGAAGAAGAAGGACGACCTCACTGACGGCAACATGCGTCGCGTCATCCGCCTGTTGAAGTATCTCCGTGAGCACCGAGGTTGGTATGAGGACACGGTCTCGATCATCCTCACAACCGTCGTCGGTACCACCATCAAGCCCGAGAACCTCCTCGCCGACTCCGGGTGCTACGCCAACGTGCCAGTGAGTTTCGGGCGCATCGTGTCCGACCTCGCCCAATGGGCGCGTGACAACGAGACGCGGCCCGACGTCGAAGCCGACCAAGGCACGACCTTCACGCACCGATGGACCGAGTCCAAGTACCAGCAGTTCCGCACCGACATCCAAGACCTCGACACCAAGGTCGCCGCAGCTCTCGCGGCGACCGACGAAGAGGAGAGCCTCGAACTATGGCGCGACCTCTTTGGCACAGGCTTCAAGGCAGCCGACTCCTCGTCTAACGCGTCATCTAAGTTTCCGAAAATCGGTACCGGAGCTGCCGTAGGTGCGGGCGGCGACGGCTCAGAGACGTCCACGAGCCGCAGCGGTAAGGCCGGGTGACTAGGAAGCGGCCCTCACGACCAGCGCTCACCAAATGGCAACGACGCGCGCTGGCGGAGTTGCGCGCCCAAGCCAAGCACCAACCCGGCACGCTGAGTGTCGGCGCACAAGACCGCGACGATGACGGGAACCTCTACGTCTGCTTCAGCCTTGCCACGGGCGACCTTCCCGCGCCGACCCTCGACGGTTTGACGTTCAAGTCGGTCGAACAGCTTGTTCTTCTCGTCGAACCAACTGATGACCGCCCGCCCACCGTGCTCCTAGGGCACTCCCGGTTCATCGGGATACCTCACGTGCTGTCCGGCTTCTACCTCTGCCTCTACCTCGACGAGTCCCGAGAGTGGGACCCAGAAGCAGGCATCGACGGCAAGAACGGTGTTCTCAACCGACTCTGGGACTGGATGGAGAAGGCCACCCAAAACACGTTCAATCCCGACACTGCGCTGTTCCATGCCGTCGGGGGTGTCCCGCACATCACTCCAGGCACCCCGAGCATCGTCGTCAGACAACTACCTGCGACCCATCTCCGCGTCGTCAGCGCGTACCTGCACCGGCGAACAGCCAACAGATACGACCTACAACGGAGCGCGGCACCCGGGGCTGAGACTGCCTACGTTCCGGTCTTCTTCGCCGACTCCGACATGCCGCTCGGGGCCGGACAGCAATACCTCGGAGAACTGCTCACTCGCATCCGGCACCCGCGACCACACGGGCTCCGCGCCTACGTCATCCCGCCGCGTCAGACCCGCCGCGTGAAAGAAGCACACCTCACCGAACACGCCATCACCGGAAACCGCGCCTACGGGTGCCGCGAATGGCTCGCAGCAAACCCACCTGCGCTCGACCCGCGGCCTTACGAGACCACCCCGGACGCCGCCCTCTTCACTGCCCTGGCTGCCAGCGCCAGTCGCAACCCCGACGGAACGCCTCAACGGCTCATCCTGGCCGTACCTCACCCGGTGGGAGGGCCACACCACCTTCTCGCGCTCCAACTTGCCCCAGCGCTCGCCGACGACCTCCGCGCCCTCGTCCGAGACAAGACCTCAACCCTGATCCCGTACGAGCCCGATCGCATCAACATGGCCGTACCTATCGAATGGTGCTTTGTGTCCGACGAACGCGCCGCCGTCACCATAAGACGCGACGCCGACCGCCCAGTGGCCGCCCTCCACGGCAAAACCGTCGCGGTCCTAGGCTGCGGAGGACTCGGCTCATGGATCGCCGAATTTGTGGCCCGGGCCGGAGCTAAGCGCATCATAATCAGCGACCACGGGCGCGTGACCGGCGGACTACTCGTGCGACAGAACTACATAGAAAACGACAACGGAACTGCAAAGGTTCTTGCCCTCCACGACCGACTCAAATCCATCAGCGACACCGTCCACGTCGAATCACACGGGCGGCTCACCACATCCCAACTCACCCAGATCGCGGTCGCCGCTGACCTCATCATCGACGCGACCATCAGCCTGAAAGTGTCTAAGCAACTCGACACCATCGCGACGCAGCCGCAGCGCAAGGCGTTCATTGCACAAGTCGCCACCGACGCCAGAAGTAGCACCCTCGGCTACGCCACAATCAACCCGCCCAACAGCGACGCGACCATGACCGACATGGACCACCACCTGCGCGACGAGGTCCGTGCTGACGGATCACTCGAACGCTACCGATATTTCTGGGAAGAGCCGGGCCCCGGAGACGAGTTCGTCCCAACGCGCGGATGCTCAGCCCCCACATTCCACGGCTCAGCTGCAGACCTGGCTGCCCTCGGCGGCGGACTAACCACCATGATCGCCAAGCACCTGATGATCCCCGACCGTGGCTCACACCTCATCGCCCTACCACACGCAGACGTCACACCCGGACACATGTACGTCCCATACGCGCCGCCGCCTAACTGATTTTCCGCATGAGGTGTTCGCACGAGCGTCTGAAGCGCGTGTTCAGGACGCCGATACCCGCTGGCCTGGCTATGGTCTATTACACGCGGGGCCGCCCACGCATCCGGTGAGTTCCGGCGAGTCACTCAGGGACGTGCAGACCAACGGCTCTCATGGAAGCGACAAGACGAGGCGTGCTTCGCCGCCGGAGCCTGCCATATCCTCGCGTGGACGTGCCGCGAGACCTACGCGACCGAGTTCATCCACCTCGCAGCCCTCCGCTTCAACGGCGACACGTCCCCTTCCACGTCTACGCGACATGGAAGGGGTGGCTCTCGACTTCACAGGGTGGCTTCCGATTCGGATCCGCTTAACGCAAACGCCGCGTTCGAGGGCCGTCCCTCGAATCGCATCCAGATCGCTCGCGGCCTGTCCACGCTCTGCGCCGAGCGTCGCCATCGCCTGCCACACCACGCTGCTGGACATCTAGCCCAAACATCGGCACAGACCTGAGCACTGGACCATCGGACCTTAGTGCTCCGTGGGGCGACGGAGCAGTGAGCGGCCCTGCGGCGACGAAGTACGCCATCAGCGCGTGAAATCTTGAACTGGCCCGCTTTGATTCCGCTGCATCAAGCGTATAAGCGTCATCCTGGCTGATGTGTGGCAGTAGTGACGGACATCGGCCTATGAGGGGACGCCCAGATGGCCACCGACAGAGCGTCCGTCCGCCCGGCGCCGAGGTCGGAGGACCGGCCCGACCTACGCCGAGCCGGGTTGTGTGACCCGGCGCCGGTGCTGCGTCTGGCCGCTCCCGGGCCGCGCGCAGTGGCGGCCGGGCCACGCCGAGTCGGGCCGCGCGGACCGACGCCGACTGTCCTCTGCACGACCTGCGTACGCCGGATGTCCGGGCCCTGGCACGGTCGTGCACACACCGACCCGAGGGCGCCGGCTGTGTCCCGACACGCGCACGACGGCTCGCGTCGACCCGACTGCCGTGGCACGGGCCCGCTCCCGGGGGACGGCCGCGCGGCGGGCCCCCGGAGGAACACGCCGCGCGGCGAAAGTGGTGTCGACCGGCTCAGCGCAGGTCGAAGCGGTCCAGCTCGCTGACCTTGACCCAGGCGGCGACGAAGTCGCGGACGAACTTCTCCGCCCCGTCGACGCTGGCGTAGACCTCCGAGACGGCCCGCAGCTGGGAGTTCGACCCGAAGGTCAGGTCGACCCCGGTGGCGGTGAAGCGGGGCTCACCGGTGCTGACGTCGACGATCTCGTAGACGCCGTCCTCGGAGGTGGCGCGCCACTGCGTGCCGGGAGCCAGCAGGTTGACGAAGAAGTCGTTGCTCAGCGTCCCCGGCCGGTCGGTCAGCACGCCGTGCTGGCTGCCGCCGACGTTGGCCCCGAGCACCCGCATGCCGCCCAGCAGCACCGTCATCTCCGGCGCGGACAGGTCCAGCATGTAGGCCTTGTCCAGCAGCAGGGTCTCCGGACGGAGCCGCTGGCCCTCGCCCACCCAGTTGCGGAAGCCGTCCGCGCGCGGCTGCAGGTAGCCGACCGAGTTGGCGTCGGTCTGCTCCTCGGTGGCGTCGGTGCGACCGGGGTGGAAGGGCACGTCCACCTCGACACCGGCCGCACGGGCTGCCTGCTCGACCGCGGCGACCCCGCCGAGGACGATCAGGTCGGCCAGCGAGATGAGCTTGCCGTCGGTCTGGGCGGCGTCGAACTCCTGCTTGACGCCCTCCAGCACGCCCAGCGCCTGCTCGAGCTCGGCGGGCTCGTTGACCGCCCACCCGCGCTGGGGCTCCAGCCGGATGCGGGCCCCGTTGGCCCCGCCGCGCTTGTCGGTCTTGCGGAAGCTGGCCGCCGAGCTCCAGGCCACCGCGACCAGGCGCGAGAGCGGGAGGCCGCTGTCCAGCAGCCGGGCCTTGAGGGTGGCGACGTCGGACTCGTCGACCAGCGGGTGGTCGACGGCCGGCACCGGGTCCTGCCACAGCTGCGGCTCCGGCACCCAGGGGCCCAGCATGTGCGGGCCGACCGGGCCCATGTCGCGGTGCAGCAGCTTGTACCAGGCCTTGGCGAAGGCGAGGCGGAACTCCTCGGGGTTCTCCAGGAACCGCCGCGAGATCTGCTCGTAGACCGGGTCCACCCGCAGCGACAGGTCGGTGGTCAGCATCGTCGGGCGGTGCTTCTTCTCCGGGTCGAAGGCGTCGGGGATGATCGCCTCGCCGTCCTTGGCCACCCACTGGTGGGCCCCGCCCGGGCTCTTGGTCAGCTCCCACTCGTGGGCGAACAGGATCTCGAAGAAGCGGTTGCTCCACTGCGTCGGGACGTCGGTCCAGGTCACCTCCAGCCCGGAGGTGATGGTGTCGGGGCCCTTGCCGCTGCCGTAGCTGCTGAGCCAGCCCAGACCCTGGTTCTCGACCGGGGCGCCCTCGGGCTCGGGGCCGACGTGGGCGTCGGCCGGGCCGGCGCCGTGGGTCTTGCCGAAGGTGTGGCCACCGGCGATCAGGGCGACGGTCTCCTCGTCGTCCATCGCCATCCGCTTGAAGGTCTCGCGGATGAAGTGGGCGGCGGCGAGCGGGTCGGGGTTGCCGGCCGGGCCCTCGGGGTTGACGTAGATCAGCCCCATCTCGGTGGCGCCGACGTCCTCGGCCATCTCCTTCTCACCGACGTAGCGCTCGTCACCCAGCCAGGTGTCCTCCGGACCCCAGATGACCTCCTCGGGCTCCCAGACGTCCTCGCGGCCGAAGGCGAACCCGTAGGTCTCGAAGCCCATCGACTCCAGCGCGACGTTGCCGGCGAGCACGATCAGGTCGGCCCAGGAGACGCCCTGACCGTACTTCTGCTTGACCGGCCACAGCAGTCGGCGGGCCTTGTCCAGGTTGGCGTTGTCGGGCCAGCTGTTCAGCGGGGCGAAGCGCTGGTTGCCCTCACCGGCGCCGCCGCGGCCGTCGTGCACGCGGTAGGTGCCGGCGGCGTGCCAGCTCATCCGGATCATCAGACCGCCGTAGTGGCCGAAGTCGGCCGGCCACCATTCCTGCGGGGTGGTCAGCGCCTCGGTGATGTCGCGCTTGAGGGCCTCGACGTCCACCCGGGAGAAGGCCTCGCGGTAGCTGAAGTCCTCATCGAGCGGGTTCCCGGCAGGGTGGTGCGGGTGCAGCACGGTGAGGTCGATCTGGTTGGGCCACCAGTCCCGGATGGTGCGGGGGTTGGGGACCGCCGGCGTGGGCGAGTCGATCGCCGGGTTCTCGCTCTCGCTGCCGTGGGAGGTGACGCTACCGTGGTCGACCGGGCAGCCTCCCGCGGTCTTGTCGTCCAGGCCCTGGGGGCTGCCCGGGGTGGGCTGGGGTGCGGTGTCCTGCGGATCGGTCATCGACGTTCCTCTCGGTGGGGTCGCGGGGATCAGTGCGTGGTGGAGCAGGTGGGGCAGAGGCCCCGGTAGACGACCTCGGCCTCGTCCACGGTGAACCCGTGGGTGTCGGTCGGGGTCAGGCAGGGGGGCTCGCCGACCGCGCAGTCGACGTCGACGATCACCCCGCAGGAGCGGCAGACCAGGTGGTGGTGGTTGTCCCCGACCCGGGCCTCGTAGCGGGCGGCCGAGCCGTCGGCGTGCAGCCGGCGCACCAGCCCGGCCTCGGCCAGGGCCGCGAGCACGTCGTAGACCGCCTGCTGGGAGACCGCGGGCAGCTCCTGGCGGGTCAGCCGGATCAGCTCGGTGGTGTCGGTGTGGGGGTGGTCGTGGACGGCCCCGAGCACGGTGACGCGGGGCCGGGTGATCCGCAGCCCCGCGTCCCGCAGCAGCTGCTGGAGCTCGGGGATGGGGGTCATGTCCTGCAGTCTGGTGTCTTTTCTGGAATCAGTCAAGAAGAGCCGGCGTGGTCCGGTGGGCGGCGGTCAGCGCTCGGTCCGCGCCTCCGGGCCGGTGGCGCCGTACCGGGCGGCGAAGGTGCGGACGGCCTCGTCGACCACCTGCGTGACGCGCGCGGCGCCCACCTCCCAGCCGGGCACCAGCAGCGCCGGCCAGAAGACGTAGTTGGAGATCATGCCCAGGAACTGGGTGGCCGCGAGGTCCACGTCCTCGACCCGCACCGTCCCCGCCTCGTGCTCGGCCTGCAGGTAGCCGCGGACGGACTCGAAGTAGGGCATCTTCCCGGAGGAGAACTGCGCCTGGGCCAGCTCGGGGAAGCGCGGCAGCTCGGCGATGACGATCCGGAAGAGGTCGGTCATCTGGGGTCGGACCAGCAGCACGGCGTAGCGGCGACCGATGGTGGTGAGGCCGGCGACGAGGTCGCCCACGGGCGGGGCGTCGTCCTCGTCCGCGGTCGACCAGGACGCGCTGACGATGGCGTCGAACAGGGCGGCCTTGCTCGGGAACTGCTTGAACAAGGTGGCCCGGGAGACGCCCGAGCGGTCCGCGATCCGCGCCAGGGACGTCCGGTCGTAGCCCAGCTCGAGGAACAGCGCGGTCGCCGCCGTCACGATCTGCGCGCGCTTCTCCTGGGCGACGCGCTGGTGGTACGCCGGCAGGACGCTGCTCATGGGGCGGAGCATACGAGGTGAGTGGCTTGACTCGCCACGTCAGCCGACCTACTGTCGAGAGTGGTGAGTCACCTGGCTCACCACCGGGTGCTCATCGCTGAGGGTTCCGGTCGGTCACCAGCTCGTGAGGAACCCAGATGACCCGCTTCGACAACCAGACCGTGCTCGTGACCGGCGGGGCCGGTGGGCAGGGCTCGAGCCACGTGCGCGCCTTCCACGCGGAGGGGGCGAACGTGGTGATCGGTGGCCTCGACGCCGCACGTGGGGCCGCCCTGGCCGACGAGCTCGGGACCCGTGCTCGCTCCATCCACCTCGACGTCAGGGACGAGGGCTCCTGGTCCGCCGCGGTCCACGCCACCGAGAGCACCTTCGGTGGCCTGGACGTGCTCGTCAACAACGCCGGCGTCCAGAACCCGCCGGCGCTGATCGAGGACACCGACCAGGCCACCTGGTCGCGCATCCTCGACGTCAACGTCACCGGGACCTTCCTCGGGATCAAGGCCGCCACCCCTGCGCTGCGCCGGGCGGCGGGTGGGGCCGTGGTCAACATCGCCTCGACCATGGCCCTGGGCGGCACGGCCCACTACGCGCCGTACGTCGCCAGCAAGTGGGCCGTGCGGGGACTCACCCGGACCGCAGCGCTCGAGCTCGGCCGCGACGGCATCCGGGTGAACACCATCCACCCCGGCGTGATCGCGACCCCCTTCATCCACGAGCCGGCGGCCGGTGCCACCACGGCCATCGCCGACTTCTACTCGCCCGCGCCGTTCGCGATCCCCCGACTCGGGGAGCCGACCGACGTCACCTCGCTGCTGCTGTTCCTGGCGTCCTCGGAGGCGTCGTTCGTGACCGGTTCGGAGTACGTCGTCGACGGTGGGCTCCTCCTCGGTCCCGCCCTCCAGGCCGAGGCCGCATGAGCACCCCGGACGCCACCGCACCCGGCGACCCCGGACACGCGTCCCTGTCGCACCTCCCCGACCCGATCCGGCGAGCCATCGAGATCACGCCCGCCGCGGGCAGCCGGGAACGGGCCATCGACATCACCACGCGGGGACGTCGTAGCGGCCGACCACGCCGGATCGAGATCTTCTTCTACCGGGCCGCGGACGGCACGTACCTGTGCAGCGGCGCCGGGGGATCGGCGACCGACTGGCACGCCAACCTGCTGGCCGATCCCCGCTTCACCTTCCACCTCAAGAACGGGATCCGCGCGGACCTGCCCGCGCGGGCCACGCCGGTCACCGACCCGGTGGAACGTCACGCCGTGCTGACGGAGATCGTCGCGGACCTCAACCAGCCCCACGACCCCGGCACGATCCGGCCGACCCGGTTCGAGGACTGGGTCGAGAGCCGGCTGATGCGCATCACCTTCCCTGCCCAGGCGTGAGAGCCCCCGGTCCCCGTGTGATCCGTGGTGGTCGGGGCGGCCGCGTCCTCAGCCGTCGCAGGGCTGCGCCCCTGGTTCACCGAGCGGCTCGCTGCGGCTACCGGCCCGCGTGGTCGGGGGCTGCGGGCTCGTGGTCATGGTGACGTTGGTCAGGCCTGCGGGGGTCGGGTCATCGACAGCACGTCCAGCGCGGTGTCCAGCTGCTCCTCGGTGAGCCGGCCCTGCTCGACGAACCCGGACTCGACCACCACCTGGCGGATCGTCTTGCCCTCCTTGAGCGCGGTCTTGGCCACCGTGGCCGCGTTCTCGTAGCCGATGTACTTGTTCAGCGGGGTGACGATCGAGGGTGAGGACTCGGCCAGCTGGCGGCAGTGCTCGGTGTTGGCGGTGATGCCGACCACGCAGCGGTCGGCCAGCAGCACGCTGACCGAGGACAGCAGCCGGATCGACTCCAGCAGGTTGCGGGCGATCACCGGCAGCATCACGTTGAGCTCGAAGTTGCCGGCCGCGCCGGCGATGCCGACGGTGGCGTCGTTGCCCATCACCTGGGCGCAGACCATCAGGGTGGCCTCGCACATCACCGGGTTCACCTTGCCCGGCATGATCGAGGAGCCCGGCTGCAGGTCGGGCAGGGCGATCTCGCCGAGCCCGGCGGTGGGGCCGGAGCCCATCCAGCGCAGGTCGTTGGCCACCTTGGTGAGGCTGACCGCGATGGTGCGGAGCACGCCGGAGGCCTCGACCAGGGCGTCGCGCGCCCCCTGGGCCTCGAAGTGGTCGACGGCCTCGGTCAGCGGCAGCTCGGACTCGGTGGCGATCCGCTCGATCACGTCCGCGGCGAAGCCGGCCGGGGTGTTGATCCCGGTCCCGACGGCCGTCCCGCCGAGGGGGAGCTCGGCCACCCGGGGGAGCGCTGACCGGACCCGCTCGATGCCGAGGCGGACCTGGCGGGCGTAGCCGCCGAACTCCTGGCCGAGGGTGACCGGGGTGGCGTCCATCAGGTGGGTGCGCCCGCTCTTGACCACCTCGGCGAACTCGACCGACTTGGCCTCCAGCGCCTCGGCCAGGTGGGCCAGGGCGGGGACGAGGTCCTCGCTGAGGGAGCGGGTGGCGGCGATGTGGATCGCACTGGGGAAGACGTCGTTGCTGGACTGGGAGGCGTTGACGTGGTCGTTGGGGTGGACGCTGCGCCCCAGCGACCGGGTGGCCAGGGTGGAGATCACCTCGTTGGTGTTCATGTTCGAGGAGGTGCCGGACCCGGTCTGGAAGACGTCGATCGGAAACTCGCCGTCGTGGGCGCCCGAGGCGACCTCCGCGGCGGCCTGCTGGATCGCCTCGGCGACCTCGGCGTCGAGCACCCCGAGGGAGGCGTTGGTGGCGGCGGCCGCACCCTTGATGGTGGCCAGGGCCCGGATCAGGGCCGGCTCGATCGGCGTCCCGGAGATGGGGAAGTTCTCCACCGCGCGCTGGGTCTGGGCCCGGTACAGCGCCTGCGCCGGGACCCTCACCTCACCCATGGTGTCGTGCTCGATCCGGTGCTCCTGCTCCGCGCTCTGCTCCATGGGCTGCACGATAGCGGGGCCCTGACGTCCCCAGCCCGGCCCGTCGGGCCGCGGGCGGACCGGCACCGGATCAGGCCCCGCGCGGGTGCCGCGTCAGGTAGATCGCGTAGTCGATCTGGTGCCGACCGCGCTGGACGCGCACCAGCTCCTCGGTGGTCGGACCGAGGTCGGTGAGGGTGCGCTCCAGCGACGGCGTCCGGTGCTGGCACCAGACGGCGAGCACGCCCTCGGGTCGGACCAGGGACAGGGCCCGGGCCAGTACGCCGGACCGGTACAGCCGCTGGTTGCTGTCGTGGATGAGGAAGTCGGGGCCGTTGTCGACGTCGAGCAGCACGGCGTCGAAGGCGCCCTCGGGGGCGGTGTCCAGCCAGGGCACCACGTCGGCCGTGTGCAGGGTGCAGCGCGGGTCGGCGGCGACCCGACGCAGCTGCTCGGTGACGCCCTCACGGGCCCAGAAGACGAGGTCGGCCTCCAGCTCGACCACGTCAAGGTGCCGGACGTCGGCGTCGAGCAGGGCGGCGGCGGTGAAGCCCAGCCCGAGCCCGCCGACCGCGACCCGGCCGAGCCGGCCCTGCTCGACCACCAGCTGGGCCAGCCGGAGCTCCGAGGCCACCTCCTGGCTGTCCATCGCGAAGGCGCCGTTGACGATCAGCTCGTGCACCACCGCCCCGTCCGAGGACGTCCGTGCCCGCAGCACCAGCTCCCCGCGAGGGCTCTCGGCGCGTCGGAGCACCACCGGCGGGTCGGCGGGGGAGAGAGGGAGCACGGGCGGATCCTAGTGACCAGCACGACCCGGCTGGTCCCCCCGCCCGACCCGCGCTGCTCCTACGCTGTCGCCGTGCTGACGATGGGTCGTGGAACCAGGGCGTGGCTGATGGCGGTGGGTGCGCTGGCGGTCGTGGTCGCCCTGGTCGCCGTGCTGGGTGGCTGGGCGCCCTCGACCGCCCAGGCGGCGCGGGACCAGCAGCCGGGCGTGGCGATGAAGGTCCCGGGCTGGACCATCACCGTGCACCGCGCCGAGGTCGTGAACCACGACGGCGCCGACGACGACTACCCCGACGAGAAGAGCGAGGTCCGGCTGTTCCTCGACCTGACCAGCACCGACGAGGAGTCCGAGTCGTTCTTCCCTGGCGGCCTGGTGCAGGTGCAGCTCCCCGACGGCACCCCGCTGCCCGACGGCTACGCCGAGCAGACCGCGCCGTGGAGCGGTTCCTGGGACCCCGACGTCACCTTCCCCAGCGCCATCGACACCGAGCTGCCCGGCCTCGCCCTCGACGCGCCCGCGCCGTCGTCGGTGGTCGTCGTCGTGCACGACCGGGTTCCTGCGCGCGGGTTCCTCCGGACCCCTGGTGAGCTGTCGAACGGGCCGGCCCGCTGGCGCCTCGAGCTGCCCACGCCGGACCTCCGTCGACCGGTGGAGGAGTGATGCGCCGAGTGGCGGGGTGGCGGTGGATGCCGCTGCTGGTCGGTCTGCTGGTGGTCGTGCTGCTCAACTGGTGGACGCCCGACCCCGAGGTCGACCACCGGATCTCCTGGGTCGAGGGCGAGCTCGGCACCCCGACGTCCACCTCCCGGCTGACCGTGCGGGTCTCCGACGTCCAGTTCGGCCGCGAGCTGTCGACCAGCGACTACGACGAGGAGACTGTGCGCACCGAGCACGTGCTGGTGGCGGTCGCGGTCGAGGTGGACGTCCGCGAGCAGCTGTCGAACCTGCTCAGCATCTCCCTGCACACCCGCGACGGCCGCTACTACGAACCCCGCCCGGAGAACGAGGCGAACCTCGACCAGGCCGCGCCCGGGTACACCAGCACCGGCACCCCGGTCTTCCTGGTGCCGGCCGACCGGCTCGAGGGGGCTCGGCTGCGGCTCACCCCGTCCACCCGGCTGCCGATCAACCACGACTCCGGGGTCAGCATCGACCTCCGGATCACCGACCGGGACGCCGCCGTGGCCGAGGCCGACGCGGCCGGGGTGCTCGACCCGCCGGCGCCGTCGGTGGTGGTCACGTGAGGGTCCGGTCGGGCTGGACCACCCGGTTCGCGGTCGCGCTGGTGGCCGCGACCGGCACCGCCGGCGGCGTCGCGCTGCTGACCTGGCTGGTCACCAGCGACCGTCCTCCGGACCCCCTGCCGACCGGGTCCGCCGTGGCCCTGGAGCACTGGACGGTGGTCGGTCAGGGCGTGACCGTGCACCCCGTGCTCGAGGGCCCGGAGTTCGACGAGCCGGTGGTCCCGACCCCGGGGGCGAGCATCGTCGTCGCCGCCGTCGACGTCACCTTCACCGACGAGGCGGCCCTGTTCGAGAGCGGGTGCAGCGTCGTGTTCCGCACCCGGGACGGGGAGAGCGAGTGGCGGGCCGACAACAGCGCCGTCTACGACGCCTACGGCAGCGAGGACCACGGCTGCGTGATGGACCCGGAGAGCACCGACGACGACGGCGAGGTGGTGCCGGCAGAGATCAGCCTGGGGGAGACCGCCGAGCTGACCTTCTCCGTCGAGGTACCGGCCCACCTGGCCGACCAGGTGGTGGCGGAGTTCCGGATCGACTCCTTCCTGGACCGCGGTGCCGCCCTGCGGTGGTACCAGGGTGAGGAGGCGGCGTTCGTCTTCGAGCAGGACTGAGCGCCCGGCCCGCGGGCAGGCTCAGCGGACGTCGAGGGCCGCGTCGGCCGCCTCGGTGTCGGTGGCCCGCCGCCGACGGGCCAGCCGCAGGCGTCGGCTCCGTTGGTCCTCACCCATCACCCCGAGCAGGGCCCGGTCGAAGGCCGCCGCGTAGCTGGCCATCAGCAGGGTGGTGAACACCAGGCCGTGCAGCAGCTCCTCGAACAGCAGGTAGACCGACAGCTCCGGGTTGGTCAGGTCGCCGGCCACGGTGCGGGCGAGGACCAGCACCCACTGCGCCGCCGCGGTGAGCAGCGCCGTCCAGATCAGGTAGGCCGCCATCACGCTCGGCCCGGACCGCCAGACCAGACGGAGGGCGTGCACCACCGGGAGGTACTTGCCCTGCAGGTCGGCGGTCACCCAGGTGGTGAGGGCGGTCAGCGGACCCAGGTCGGCCGTCCGCTGCCGGACCGAGCTGATCACCTGCTGGGTCCGCTCGCCGGTGACCACCTGCCGGCCGGTGACGTCGCGCCAGCCGAAGACGGTGGCGGTCAGCGCCAGCCACACCAGCGGCAGCAGGATGGTGGTCGACAGCCCCGGCAGCACCGTCCGCCAGACCAGGTCGACCATCCCGGCCAGGGCCTCGGGCAGCGTCAGTTCGAACGGCAGCCGCCAGTCCGGCAGGGCGTCCAGCAGGGCGTTCCACCGGCTCTGCACGCCGACGACGACCCGACGGGTCCCGATCCAGCCGCGGAGGTCGGAGGCGGCCGCGGCCAGCGCCAGGAACGAGGCGAAGACCCACAGCCCCTCCAGCAGCAGCGCCAGAACCGCCACCCCGCTGCGCTGCACCCGCCGCTGGACGGCGTCCACCAGACGCTTCAGCACGAAGGTGACGGCGGCCAGGACGAGGTAGAACGTCACCCGGGTCAGGCTGACCGACCAGTAGTCGATCTGGTCCGCCCCCCGCAGCACGTTGTTGTAGCTGAACAGCAGGTTGACCTGCTCGTCGATCAGGCCCCAGACGGCGTAGACCGCCAGGAACGGGCCGATCACTGCGGCGACCACCGGGAGCCTGCGCTGGGCCTGGAACACCAGCCGGGGCACGGTCACCGACGCGGTCTCCAGGTCCTGCGGCTCGTCGGTGCTGACGGTGGCCGGGGCCCGCAGCCGCGGTTCCAGGGCGTGGATCATCAGCACCAGCGAGGTCACCAGGGCCAGCACCCCGACCACGAAGACCAGGGTGGCGACCACCTGGGACACCGGTCCCAGCAGCACCGAGGCGAAGACGCAGAGGATGTGCACGGTCCACCCGAGGCAGTAGAAGAACCCCAGCCGGGTGAACCCGCGCAGCCAGAGGGAGATGCTCTCGCTGGCCAGCAGCAGCAGCTCCTCCAGGGTCCTCACGCGCACAGGCTAAGGGGACGGAGATCAACTTTGGCCGTGGTTGGCGCGATGGGGGAGGATGGCCGTCGTGGCACGAGGCAATCGCAACCGCTCCAACGCGGCGGACATGTTCCGCTCGCTCGCGGTGATCCTGCTGCCCATCCTCCTGCTGGGCGCCATCCTCACCGTGCGGCTGGACGACTACCCGGTGGAGCCGGTCGCGGTCGAGCCGGTGCTCGCCCAGGCCCGCGAGCAGTCCCCGTACCCGGTGCTGGTGCCCCAGCAGCTGCCCCAGGGCTGGGTGCCCACCCGGGTCAGCTGGGTGGCGACGGGGCAGCCGGCGCTGAACGACGAGCCGTCCCCGGCCAACCGCTGGATGGTGGGCTACCTCGACCCGACCGAGACCTTCGTCGCGGTGGAGCAGAGCGACGGCCCCAGCGACCAGTTCGTCGCCGACGTCTCCCGCGAGGGCCTGCCCGAGGCCACCAGCACCGTGTCCGGGGAGCCCTGGCAGCAGCTGGTCAGCCCCGACGGCCGCACCCGCTCCCTGGTCGACGCCGACGAGGGCGTCACCACCATCGTCACCGGCGACGTCGGCTACGACGAGCTGGTGGCCTTCGCCACCACCCTCTCCGCCGGCTGACGCCGACCGCGCCCGGCGGTGCGCGCCCTAGGATCGGTCGTCCCCGACCGGAACGGTGATCGCGATGAGCAGGGCCTTCGAGGAGCTGGACTGGCAGCCGACCCCCGCCGGGGAGGTCAGCCTGCGTCGTCGCCACGACCCCCGGCTCGAGGTGGACGTCTTCGAGGTGAAGCTCGGGGAGGAGTACCTGATGTCGAGCCTGTTCACCGCCGCGGAGATCGCCCTGGCCCGGCTGGCGCTGGACCGGCTGCCCGGCTCGGGGCTGAGCGTCGCGGTCGGCGGACTGGGGCTGGGCTACACCGCCCGGGCCGTGCTCGAGGACGACCGGGTGGCCGAGCTGGTGGTGGTGGACGCGCTCGCCCCCGTGATCGAGTGGCACCGGCGGGGGCTGGTGCCGCTGGGGGAGACGCTCACCACCGACCCGCGCTGCCGGCTGGTGCAGGGGGACTTCTTCGCGATGGCCGCCGGCGACGGCTTCGACCCGACCGTCCCCGGGCGCCGGTTCGACGCGGTGCTGGTCGACATCGACCACTCGCCCCGCCACCTGCTCGCCGGTGACCGTGCGGGCTACTACGAGGTGGCCGGGACCCGGCGGCTGGCCGGGCACCTGCGGCCCGGGGGCGTCTACGCCCTGTGGTCCAACGACCCGCCGGACCCGGACCACCTGGAGGTCCTGTCCGAGGTCTTCGTCGACGTCGCCGCCGAGGTGGTGTCCTTCCCCAACCCGTTGCAGCAGCGGACGGCCAGCAACACCGTCTACCTGGCGACCGCCGCTCCCGACGTGGGCGTCACCGGGTGATCCGGGGTCCCGGAGCGAGGAGCCAGTCCGAGACGCAGGACCCGCGACGCTCGTGATGGACCTGTCGGATCAAGTTCCGCGCCCCGGCGAGCATCAGCCGGAGCCCTCGTCGCCCCTCAGCGGTTGACGTCGATCTGCGCGGCGACTCCCGCGACGTGCCGGGCGAGCGTGGCCCGGTCCGGGGCGCTGAACGGCTCGTCGGTGACGAGGACGTAGTGCAGGGCCGCAGTGAGGATGAAGGCGAAGGCCTCGACGTCGACGTCCTCGCGGAGCAGCCCCTCGCGCTGCCTGCCCGCCAGGAACTCCGTCATCACGCTGGCCCAGGACCGTGTCACCCCAGCCTCTACCGCCTGCTGGAGGAGGCCGGCGCCACCCCGTTCCCTGGTCAGGTGGGACACCAGGGCAGGGGCGTCGGAAGCGACCTGCAGGTCGGAGAACTCCATCAGCCGGTCGACCAGCCGGCCGCCCGGCCGGGCCGCCCAGGTCTCGACCTGTGAGGCGAGCTCCCTCACCGAGCGCCAGGTGAGCTCGCGCAGCAGCTCCTCCCGCGAGGAGAACGCCTTGTAGGACAACCCGACCGCGGTGCCCGCCTCCCGGGCGAGCGCCCTCATGGTCAGGCCGTCCACACCGTCTCGGGCGACGACGGCCCGGGCGTGCTCGAGGAGGGTGTCGCGCAGTGCGTCGACGTCGGTCGGTGGGCGGGGCGGCGTCATCAGGACCCTTTCGGCGGTTGACCCCGAGAGTACCTTGAACTAGCGTTCATGAACGTACGTTCACTGATGATGGTGACCACGTCCGCCGGGATCCCGGCGCCGGACAGGGAGGCACGCATGGCAGCTCAGCAGGCAGCAACCGGCATCGGTCAGGCCGACGGAGCAGGTCACCCGGGCCACCGGTGGTGGCACCGCTGGCCGACCGTGCTGGGGCTGGGAGTGGCCGCCCTGCTCCTGGCCACCGGCGCCGCAGGTCGGGAGACGGTGGCGATCGGGGCGAGTGCCGCCGCGTGGTGCTACCTGGCGGCAGCAGCCCTGGGGCGGCGCTGGCTCGGCTGGGTCGCCATCCCGGTGGCGTCCCTGGTGGTGGTGGGCAGCGAGCTGGTCGGTCTGCCGTGGTGGGTCGGACTCGGCGCGACGGGGCTCGTGCTGCTGGTCCTCGGGGTGCTCCGGTCCCCGGTCGCTCGATCTCTCCTGCTGGCTCAGGCCGCTGCGTTCGCGGTGGTAGCCGGGCTGGCCGTTCTCGCCCTGGCCTGGGACCCGTGGGCCGGGCTGGTGCTGGCGGGGCTCGTCCTGGCCAGTCACGCCGGCTGGGACGTCGTCCACCACCGGCGGGACGTGGTGGTGTCGCGCTCGCTGGCCGAGGCGTGCCTGGGCTTCGACCTCCTGCTGGGTCTGGGGCTCATCGCCGTCGCCCTCCTGGGCCGGTGACCTCGGCCGGAGCCCTCGCACGAGCAGTGACCGGCCACCCGGGCCGGGTGGCCGGTGGGCCCGGAACGCAAGACCCCCAGCCCGGTCACGGGGACCGAGCTGGGGGTCGGGGCGTCGAGGTGGGGCGATGCCGTCGGTCGGCAGAGCCCACGAGGACGGGATGGCCCTCGGGACCCCGGCGTCAGACGGAGACCGTCACTGGTTGCTGAACGCGGCGTCGAACGATGCGGTCGGGAGCTTCCAGAGGAGCTTGCGGATCGCCTCGACCGCCTCGGCCGCACCGTGCTCGCGGTCCATCCCGGCGTCCTCCCACTCGATCGAGATCGGGCCGGAGTAGCCGATGGACTTCAACGCGCGGAACGCGTCCTCCCACGGCACGTCGCCGTGGGTGGTGGAGACGAAGTCCCAGCCGCGACGGGGGTCGCCCCAGGGCAGGTGCGAGCCGAGGACGCCGGCGCGACCGGTCTGCGGGCGGAGCCGGGTGTCCTTGCAGTCCACGTGGTAGATCCGCTCGGCGAACTCCACGATGAAGCCCACCGGGTCGATGTTCTGCCACATCATGTGCGAGGGGTCCCAGTTGAAGCCGAACGCATCACGGTGGTCGATCGCCTCCAGGCTGCGGACCGAGGTCCAGTAGTCGTAGGCGATCTCCGACGGGTGCACCTCGTGGGCGAACCTGACGCCCTCGGAGTCGAAGACGTCCAGGATCGGGTTCCAGCGGTCGGCGAAGTCCTGGTACCCCTCGTCGATCACCGAGGCGGGCACCGGCGGGAACATCGCCACGTAGGGCCAGATCTTGGAGCCGGTGAACCCCACGACGGTGTCGATGCCCAGCTTGCGGGCGACCCGGGCGGCGCGCTTCATGTCCTCCGCGGCCCGCTGACGCACACCCTCGGCGTCACCGTCGCCCCAGACGTAGTCGCGCAGGATCGCCTTGTGGCGGAAGTCGATCGGGTCGTCGCAGACGGCCTGACCACCGAGGTGGTGGCTGATCGCCCAGGCCTTGAGGCCGTGCTTGTCCAGGATGTCGAGCCGGCTCTGGACGTAGGCGTCGTCCTCATCGGCCCGCTTGAGGTCGAGGTGGTCGCCGGAGGAGGCGATCTCCAGGCCGTCGTAGCCCCACGCGGCGGCCTTGGCGGCCAGCTCCTCGAAGGGCATGTCGGCCCACTGTCCGGTGAACAGGGTCACGGGGTGGGTGGACTCGGTCATCGTGCCTTCTCTCGTGTCGGGTGGTCGGTCACAGGGCGGTCGGTCACAGGGTGGTCCAGGCGCCGGTGGCGGCGGAGTCGAGCACGGCCCGGGTGACGACGCCGGCGCGCAGGCCGTCGGCGAAGCGCGGCAGGCCCTCCGGGTCGGCGCCGGTGGTGGCGGCGTAGGTGTCGGCGACGAAGGCGTTGAAGGCGTCCTGGTAGCCCATCGCGTGCCCGGCCGGGACGGTGCAGAGCCGGGCGGCGTCGGGGGAGAGCTGGTCGGCGTCGCGGGGGAGCAGCTGGCTGCCGGCGCGGCGTCCGAGCCAGACCGTCTCCGGCTGCTCGGTGTCCAGCCCGAGGGTGGCCTCGGTGCCCGCGACCTCCAGGGCCAGCCGGTTCTTGCGCCCGGGCGCCACCTGGGAGACCAGCAGCGAGCCGACCGCCCCGCCCTCGGTGCGCAGGGTGAGGGCCGCCGCGTCCTCGGTGCGGACCGGCTCGGACCCCCGGTTCCGGTGCAGGGTGCTGGTGGAGGCGGCCAGGGCGGTGATGCGGTCCCCCGTGATGAACTCCAGCAGGTCGACCAGGTGCGAGCCGATGTCGGCGAAGGCGCGGGAGGCCCCGCCCGCGGCGGCGTCGACGCGCCAGTTCTGGTCCTCGGCCCCGAGCAGCCAGTCCTGCAGGTAGCTGCCGGTGATGGTGGTCACCGCGCCCATGTCGCCGGCGCGGAACCGGGCCCGGGCCTCGCGGACCAGCGGGTAGAAGCGGTAGACGAAGGGGACCGTGGCCACCAGGCCGGAGCCCTCGGCCTGCTCGACCAGCCGGCGGGCGTCGTCGACGTCGGTGGCCAGCGGCTTCTCGCAGACCACGTGCCGGCCCGAGGCCAGCACGGCGGCCGCCTGCTCAGCGTGCAGCGCGTTGGGGGTGCAGACGTGGACGACGTCGACGTCGGCGTCCTCCAGCAGCTCGGCCACCGAGGCCGCCGAGCGCTCGAACCCCAGCTCGCGGGCCGCCTGCTCGCCCCGCTCGGGGCTGGAGGAGGCGACCGAGACCAGCCGCGCGCCCGCGGCGCGGGCGGCGGTGGAGTGAACCCGGGCCATGAACCCGCCACCCACCACCGCCACGCCGAGGGTCGTCACAGCGTGGCCTCCGACGGGTCCCAGTCCTCGGTGAGGGGCTCGACCACCTCGAAGCGGCTGGCCACCTCGACCGCACGACCGCTGGTGCCGGCCTCGATGGTGGCCTGCATGACGTCGAGCACGTGGTAGGCCAGGGCCCCTGAGGCGCGCTCGGGACGTCCGGCGCGGACCGCACGGGCCAGCTCGACCACCCCGGTGCCGCGGGTGAACGTGGAGCCGGTGCTGGCCACCGTCTCGGGCTCCTCGAGCCCGGGGCGGTGGATCACCAGCTGCCCCTCGAAGGTGTTGGGGTCGGGCACCTCGACGGTGCCCTCCAGCCCGGCCACCTCGAACTGGGTGCGCTTGAGCGCGGAGTCGAAGCTGAACGTCGAGCTGGCGGTGTGGCCGTCGGCGAACTCGTAGAGGGCGGCGACGTGGGTGGGCACCTCGACGGGGAAGCTCTCCCCGGCGCGGGGGCCGGAGCCGATGACGCGCTGCGGCCGGGACTGCCCGAGGGTGGCCTGGACCCGGTGCACCGGCCCGAAGAACTGGGCCAGTGCGGTCAGGTAGTACGGGCCGATGTCGTAGAGCGGACCGGCGCCGACGGCGAAGAGGAAGTCCGGGCTGGGGTGCCAGGACTCCGGTCCGGGGCTCAGCATCATGGTGTGCGCCGAGAGCGGGGTGCCGATGCCGCCGCCGGCGACCAGCCGCAGCGAGGACTGCAGACCGGCACCGAGGAAGGTGTCCGGTGCGGTGGCGACCCGGCGACCGGTCCGCTCCGCGACGTCCAGCAGCGCCTTGGCGCTGGCGGTGTCGAGGGCGATCGGCTTCTCGTTCCAGACGTGCTTGCCCGCCTCCAGGGCGGCGGCGGCCACCTCGGCGTGGGCGGCCGGGATGGTCAGGTTGACCACGATGTCGACGCCCTCGTCGGCCAGCAGCTGCTCGGTGCTGCCCGACCCGGCGACGCCGAAGGCCTCGGCCTGGGCCCGGGCGCGGTCGGCGTCCAGGTCGGCCACGAAGCGCACGTCGAGGTCGGGGAACTGGGTGAGGTTCGTCAGGTACTGGGTGGAGATGGTGCCGGCGCCGATGACGCCGACGCCCATCGGACGCTCGGCCTTGCTCCCGCTCATCGGGTGCCCTCCTGCTCCAGGCGCTGGAGGAAGGCCACGCTGTCGGCGACGGCCTCGAACCGGTCACCGGCGCAGTCGTCGAGCTCGATCACGTGCAGGGCGTCGGGGGTGGCGGCGATCAGCTCGGCGATCGGCTGGGTGCCGCTGCCCACGGCCACCTGCGCCTTGGTGTCGGAGGTGCCGGGGCCGTCCTTGACGTGCACGGCCACCACGCGGGAGCCGAGGCGCTGGATCAGCGGCACGGCGTCGTCGCCGCCCACCGCCACCCAGTAGGCGTCCACCTCGAGGACGACCTCGTCGGAGAGCAGGCCGGCGAAGTGCTCCAGCGCGGAGGTGCCCTCGATCCGGGAGGCGATCTCGTGGGCGTGGTTGTGGTAGCCGACGGTGATGCCGTGCTCGGCGGCCACCACGGCGGCGGCGTTGAGGGCCTCGGCGGTGGCGCGGACGTCCTCGGCCTGCTGCCAGCGGTCGGTGGGGACGTGGGGGTCGATGACGGTGCCGATGCCCATCGAGCTCGCGACCGAGAACACCCGGTTCAGCTCGTCGTCGCTGCTGCCGATGAACCCCTGGTGCGTGGTCGGTGCGACCAGCCCGCTGGACCGGAGCGCGGAGCTCAGCTCGTCGCCGAAGCCGAGCATGTTGTAGGGCTCGACGCGGGTGAGGCCGAGGTCGGCCAGACGCTGGAGGGTGCCGGTCAGGTCCGCGGCGGCGGCCTCCCGGACGGTGTAGAGCTGGACGGAGAGGTTCACGGTGCTCCTGGCTGCGGTGCGGGAGGGCGGGCGCAGGAGCGGCTGCCCCGGCGCACGTCCCATGCTTCCCCCGTCTTTTGTTGCATGTCAAGCAAAAGGTCGATCGTTCTCGCGACTGACCCGCTGTGCTTTACTCACAAGGTGACTGGGGTGGCCGGATCGCGCGGACGCGGGGTCGACGACGTGCTGTCCCTGCTGCGTGACCGCCGCCCCCGGACCCGGGCCGAGCTGGTCGTCGAGACGGGCCTCTCCCGCTCGACCGTGGGCGCCCGGCTGGACGTCCTGCAGCGCGTGGGCCTGGTCGTCGCCGCCGGTGAGGCCCGCTCCTCGGGCGGCCGTCCCCCGGCCCGGGTGGAGTTCAACCCCGCCGCGGGGCTGGTGCTGGCCATCGACCTCGGCGCCACCCACGGCACGGTGGCCCTCACCGACCTGTCCGCCGCCGTACTGGCCTCCCGCACCCTCGACCTCGACATCGCCGACGGCCCGGAGCCCGTGCTGGAGACGGTGCTCGGCGCCGGGGCGGACCTGCTCGCCTCGGTGGGGCGGGGACCGTCGGACGTGGTGGGCGTGGGCATCGGGGTCCCGGGCCCGGTGGAGCACGCGACCGGTCGTCCGATCACGCCGCCGATCATGCCCGGCTGGGACCGCTTCGACATCCCCGCGCACGTGCGCCGCCACCTGGACGCGCCGGTGCTGGTGGACAACGACGTGAACCTGCTGGCCCTGGCCGAGCACGCCGGACCCTGGTCCGGGGTCGACGACCTGCTGGTGGTGAAGGTGTCCACGGGTATCGGGGCCGGGATCATCGCCGGTGGGACGCTCCAGCGCGGCGGCTCGGGCTCGGCCGGCGACCTCGGCCACCTGCGGGTGCCGTGGCTGCCCGACAGCCCCCGGCCCAGCGAGGACGTCCGCGACCTCGAGGAGGTGGCCAGCGGCCCGGCCATCGCCGCCGTGCTGCGGGCCTCCGGGCTCGACGTCAGCACCAGCTCCGACGTGGTGGCGCTGGTCCGGGCCGGTGACGTCCGGGCCAGGGACGCCGTCCGCCAGGCCGGCCGCGAGGTCGGGGCGGTGCTGGCCGGGGTGGTCAACCTGCTCAACCCGTCGGTGATCGTGCTCGGCGGGAGCATCGCCCGGGCCGGTGAGCACCTGGTGGCCGGGGTCCGCGAGGTGGTCTACGGTCGCTCGATCCCGCTGGCCACCCACGAGCTGCGGGTGGTGCCCTCCTCCTCCGGCGAGGTGGCCGGGGTGCTCGGGGCGACCAGCATGGTCACCCAGCAGCTCTTCTCAGCCGATCCGGCCCAGCTGCTCGCGCGCCGCCTCGGGTAGCCGGTCGCGGTAGCGGGCCCGAATCTCCGGCACGTGCCGCGGCTCGTGGCTCTCGGTGACCGAGCGCTCCCAGCGGGGACGCTCCCCAGCCAGCGCCCACGCCGCCTGCACCGCGGCGCCGAGGGCCACGTACTCACCGGGGGCCGGGAGGTCCACGGTGCTGTCGAAGACGCCCGCGGCGACCCGCGGCAGTGCGTGGGAGCGGGCGGCCCCGCCGATGGCCAGGATCCGCTCCACCCCGACGCCGACCTGCTGCACCGCCTCGATCCCGTCGGCCAGCCCGCAGAGGAGCCCCTCGAAGGCGGCCCGGGCCAGCCCGGAGCGGGTGGTGGAGGCCAGCGTCATGCCGAACAGGGTGGCGGTGGCGTCGGGGAGGTTGGGGGTGCGCTCGCCCTCGAAGTAGGGCTGCAGCACCAGCCCGTCCGAGCCGGGGGGTGACTGCAGCGCCAGCTCGCCGAGACCGTCGTGGTCGACGCCGAGGAGCGTGGCCACGGAGTCGAGGACGCGGGCGCCGTTGAGGGTGCAGACCAGGGGCAGGAAGGCGCCGGCGGCGTCGGCGAAGCCGGCCACGGTGCCGCTGGCGTCGGCGACGGGGGCGTCGGTGACGGCGAAGACGGTGGTGCTGGTGCCGATGGAGACCACGACGTCGCCCGGGACGACCTGCAGCCCGAGCGCGCCGGCGGCGTTGTCGCCGGCGCCGGGGCCGACCACCAGCCCGGCGGGCACCGCCCCCTCCGCGACGGTGGAACCGGCGGACTCGCCGGGGCCGAGCACCCGGGGGAGGTGCGCCGGGTGACCGAGGGCGAGCTCGAGCAGCTCGGTGTCCCAGTCGCCGGTGTGCGGGCTCCAGTAGGCGGTGCCGGAGGCGTCGGAGCGGTCGGTGACCAGCGCGGACAGGTCCGCGGGGCCGCCCTCGTGGCCGTGGCCCAGCAGCCGCCAGGTGAGCCAGTCGTGGGGGAGGGCGACGGCGGCGACGCGGGCGGCGTGCTCGGGCTCGTTCTCGGCCAGCCAGCGCAGCTTGGTGGCGGTGAAGGAGGCGACCGGGACGACGCCGGTGCGCCGGGCCCACTGCTCGGCGCCGAGCTCGGCCACCAGCTGCTCGGCCTGCGGGGCGGAGCGGGTGTCGTTCCACAGCAGCGCGGGACGGATCACCTGCCCCTGCTCGTCGAGCACGACCATGCCGTGCTGCTGACCGGCGACGGACACCGCGGCCACGTCGTCCAGGCCACCGGCGTCGGCGACCGCCGCCTGCAGCGCGTCCCACCAGTGACGCGGGTCGACCTCGGTGCCGTCGGGGTGGCTGGCCCGACCACTGCGGACCACCTCCCCGGTGGCGGCGTCGACGACGAGCACCTTGCAGCTCTGGGTGGACGAGTCGATCCCGCAGACCAGGGTCACTGACGGCTCCTCACTGTGCCTCGGACGCGTCGGCCACGTCCGGAGGACATCATGACGCACGCCCCCGACACCGGCCCCCACCCGTCCGCCCCGAGGTCCCCTGCTGCCCGGCCCCTGGTGGCCGGGTGGCCGGGTGGCGACTTGCCCTGACGTGTCGCCTCGCCCGTCTCCCGGACGACCACTCAGAGCGACTCGCCGGCTGCCGCGGGTGGGGCGGGGTGCACTCCCCGCCCTCGGGGCGCCCCGGTCGGCCGGGTGGCGACTCGCCCCGAGGTGTCGCCTCGTCCGTCTTTCCGACGGCCACTGGGGGCGACTCGCCGCCGGTTGCTGCGGGTGGGGCGGGCTGCACCCGTCCGCCTTCAGGGTGCCCCGGTGGGCCTGGTGGCGAGTCGCCCCGAGGTGTCGCCTCGTCCGTCTTCCAGACGACCGCTCGGGGCGACTCGTCGCCAGCTGTTGCGGCTGGGGCGAGTTGCCCCCGTCCGCAGGGCGCTCCGGCGGGTTGGGTGGCGACTCGCCCCGAGTGGTCGCCTCGACCGTCTCCCCGACGACCACGGGAGGCGACTTGCCGCCGGCTGCTGCGGGTGGGCCGGGTTGCACCGCGCCCTCAGGGCGCGCCGGTTGGCGACTCGCCCCGAGTGGTCGCCTCGTCCGCCTTCCAGACGACCACTTGGGGCGAATCGCCGCCGGCTGCTGCGGGTGGGGCGCGGTTGCCTCGTCCTCAGGGCCCCCGGCGGGCCGGGGTGGCGACTCGCCCCGAGTGGTCGTCTCGTCCGTCTCCCAGACGACCACTTGGGGCGGCTCGCCGCGGCTGCTGCGGGTGGGGCGGGTTGCCCCCCGCACTCAGGGCGCCCCGGGGGCCGGGTGGCGACTCGCCACGAGGTGTCGCCTCGTCCATCTCCCAGACGACCATTGGGGGCGACTCGCTGCCGCGAGCCGGGGGGCGTGGGGGTGGCGTGGGGGTGGGGAGGGACGGTCCGCTGTGTCTGGGTGCTGAGGGGGCGTGGACGGGTCAGCTCCGCCCCTCGGCAGCAGGAGGGGTGTCGACGGGGTCGGCCGGGGGCGGTGCGTCGTCGGCGTCAGGGTGGTCGGTGAGCTCGTCCAGGTCGACCACGCGGTCCAGCCGGAGGTCGTCCAGGAAGGGCCGGTCGTGGCTGACCACCAGCAGCGCCCCGGCGTAGGAGTTCAGCGCCGAGACCAGGTGGGTGACGCTGGGCAGGTCCAGGTTGTTGGTCGGCTCGTCCAGGGCCAGCAGCTGCGGGGTGGGCTCGGCCAGCAGCAGACAGGCCAGCACCGCCCGCAGCCGCTCCCCGCCGGACAGCGTGCCGGCCGGCTGGTCGGCCTCCCTGCCCCGGAACAGGAACCGGGCCAGCCGCGAGCGCACCTCCAGCGGGGTGGCCGTCGGTGCGTGCGCGGCGACGTTCTCGGCCACCGTGAGCGAGTCGTCCAGCAGGTCGGCGCCCTGCGGCAGCCAGCGCCAGGGCACGTGCCGCTGGACCGTCCCCGAGACCGGCTCCTGCAGCCCGGCGACGGTGCGCAGCAGGGACGTCTTGCCGATGCCGTTGCGTCCGACCAGGGCCACCCGCTCCGGCCCGCGCAGGTCGAGGTCGAGGGTGAAGGCGGCCCGGGCCGGGCGTAGCGACTCGCAGGTCAGCACCTGCCGGCGTCGGGGCAGCGCGGCGTCGGGGAGGTCCACCACGATGTCGCGCTCCTCGCGGAGCAGCTGCTCGGCCAGCTCCAGGGAGTCCCTGGCCCGCTCCACCCGGTCCTCGTGCAGCGCGGTGTACTTCCCCGCGCTGACCTGGGCGGCCCGCTTCCGAGCCCCGGCGACCATGCCGGGCACGCGCTTCTCCCGCTCGGCCTTCTTCCCCACCTGACGCCGGGAGGCGAGCGTCTGCTGGCTGTCCGCCAGGTCACGGCGCTCCTGCCGCAGCGCGCTGGAGGCCGCGGTGACGGCCTCGCGGGCCGCCTGCTGCTCGGCCTCGACGGCCTCCCGGTAGGCGTCGTAGCCCCCGCCGTACACCGACGCCACGGAGTGGCCGACGCCCCTGGAGGCCGCGGGCCCGGTGCGGTGCAGCTCGATGACGGCGTCCATCTCGTTGAGCAGAGCCCGGTCGTGGCTGACCACCAGGAGGGTGCCGCGCCAGCCGCGCACCACGTCGGTCAGCCGCTCCCGCGCCCGGCCGTCGAGGTTGTTGGTGGGTTCGTCCAGCAGCAGGGTGCCGGCCCCGGTGAGCAGCAGGGCGCCGAGGCTGAGCAGCTCCAGCTCACCGCCGGACAGCGAGCCGACCGCCCGGTCGAGGGAGACCTCGCCCAGACCGAGGCGGCCCAGCTCGGCCCGGGCCCGCTCCTCCACGTCCCAGCCGTCCCCGACGGTGTCGTAGTCGCGCGGGTCCAGCGACCCGGCCTCGATCCGGCGGAGCGCGTCGCGGACGCCGGTGATACCCAGGACGTCGGCCACCAGGGCGGAGGGGTCGGCGGCGGGGTCCTGCTCGAGCAGCCGGGCGCCAGGGGCCTGCAGAGATCCCGCGAGGGGGGTCAGCCGGCCGACGAGCAGCCGCAGCAGGGTCGACTTGCCGACCCCGTTGCGGCCGACCAGCCCGTGGCGACCGGGTCCGACGGTGAGGTCCAGGCCGTCGAGGACGGGGGTGCCGTCGGGCCAGGCGAAGGTGAGGTTCGAGGTGGTGAGCGCAGGCATGGTTCTCCAGGGATCCGGGGACGGGGACGCGTGGAGACGCTGCGCAGCGACGCTGCGGGGACCGGGAGGGCGACGACGGGGTCGGCCGCTCGAGAGGTCACGGACGCACGCGACCGCAGTCGCGCGCAGGTCTCGGACCTCAGAGCCTCACTGGCCGGTGACACCTCGTGGTCGGGGATGGGACGACGGGCACGCTACGCCGCCCTCGCACCGTCCGCACGGGGTTTTCCGGGCCGCCTCGTGCCCGCGTGGCGCGCGGTTCGTCACCGGGCCGCCACCTCACGGCCGGCCAGCATTCAGGTACCGGGTCCAGGGTGGGCCCCATGACCTCCATCTCGCGCCGCGGCCTCATCTCCGGGGCCGGTGCCACCGCGCTGACCCTGCCCGTCCTGGCCGGAGGGGGGTCGGTGCTGCCGGCCCAGGCCTCCCCGGCGCAGCGCTTCGAGCGGCTGACCCTCCCGTCCGGCGTCCAGACCGGCGACGTCACCACCAGCGCCGCCGTGCTGTGGGCCCGCTCCTCCGGTGAGGGGCGGCTGATGGCCCGGATCGGCGGTCGGACGTTCCGCGGGCCGCTGGCCACCTCCGACACCGACTTCACCGCCCACCTGCCGGTCCAGGGTCTGCCCGCCGGGACCGAGGTCGAGGCCGAGCTCTGGTTCGTCGACGGCCGCGGGCGGCGCGGTGAGTCCTCGGTGGCCCGCTTCACCACCGGCTCGGTCCGTCCGCGCGCGACCAGCTTCGTCTGGACCGGCGACACCGCGGGCCAGGGCTGGGGCATCAACCCCGAGCTGGGCGGGATGACCGGGTACCGGGCCATGCACGAGACCCGTCCGGACTTCTTCATCCACGCCGGGGACACCATCTACGCCGACGGGCCGCTGGCCGAGACCGTGGTCGAGCCCGACGGTCAGGTCTGGCGGAACGTGGTCACGCCCGAGGTCAGCAAGGTGGCCGAGACGCTGGCGGAGTTCCGTGGTCGGCACCGCTACAACCTGACCGACGACAACGTCCGCCGCTTCTACGCCGACACCCCGGTGATCGCCCAGTGGGACGACCACGAGACCACGAACAACTGGTATCCCGGCGAGGTGCTCACCGACGAGCGCTACACCCAGGAGAAGCGGGTCGACGTGCTGGCGGCCCGCGGGCGCCGGGCCTGGCAGGAGTACCAGCCGGTGACCCCGTCCCACGTCAGGGGACGCGGGCGCGACGGGTTCGCCGAGGCCCGCATCTACCGCAAGATCTCCCGCGGCCCGCTGCTGGACGTGTTCTGCCTCGACATGCGCACCTTCAAGGACCCGAACACCGACGGCCGGGAGCCGGGGCTGCGGCACATCCTCGGCGAGGAGCAGACCGACTGGCTGATCCGCTCGGTGCGGGCGTCGCGGGCGACCTGGAAGGTGATCTCGGCCGACCTGCCGCTGGGGATCGTGGTGCCTGACGGCCAGGCGCAGGAGAGCCTGTCCAACGCCGATCCGGGTCAGCCGTTGGGCAAGGAGCTGGAGATCGCCCGGGTGCTGCAGGCGTTCAAGCGGGCCCGGGTGCGCAACGTGGTGTGGATCACCGCCGACGTTCACTACTGCGCGGCCCACCGCTACGACCCCGCCCGCGCCGCCTTCGACGACTTCGACCCGTTCTGGGAGTTCGTGGCGGGGCCGATCAGCTCCGGCACCTTCGGAGCCAACGCGATGGACCAGACCTTCGGCCCCGAGGTGGTCTTCAGCAAGGTGGCGGACTACCCGAACCAGTCACCCCGCGGGGGGAACCAGTTCTTCGGGCACGCAGCCATCAGCGCCGAGGCCGAGATGACCGTCGGGCTGCGGGACACGGCGGGGCAGACGCTGTGGGAGACCACGCTCACCCCGCAGGACTGACCGGCGCCCGGTCGACGCGGCACGGGTCGCGCCCGTCCTCGTCGACCGGGACGACGGGAGCGGCTCAGGAGCCGGCGGGTCGGCGCACCAGCAGCCGGCCCTCGCGCTCGCTGACCTCCAGCACCGGCTGGGGACGGCTGGCCGGGCCCATCACGACCGTGCCGCTGCGGAGGTCGAACAGGCTGTCGTGCCAGGGGCAGCGCACGCAGCCGTCCTCGACCTGGCCCTCGTGCAGCGGCGCGCCGCGGTGGGTGCAGCGGTCGGCCAGGGCGCGCGGGGTGCCGTCGGCGTCGCGGGTCAGCAGCACCGGGGTGTCCTCGGCGCTGACCCCGGTGAGCTGTCCGTGCTGGACGTCGGTGGAGGCGGCGACGTCCACCCACTCGGGGATCTCGGGCTCGAAGGCGGTGACGTCGACCCCGACGCCGCGGGCGTAGGACAGGTGCCCACCCAGCCAGCCCGCCGTGCCGAGCAGGGCCAGGCCGGGCAGGGTCAGCAGCACGCCGAGACGGTCGTTCCCGCGACGGCGGGCCACCCAGCTGGCCGCGTAGAGCCCGAGGGTGACGGTGTTGAGCAGGCCGTGGACCCAGCCCACCCGGCGCTCACCGCCCTGGGTCGTGGCCCAGTCGTGCACCCCGGCGGCCGCGGCCAACGGGGCGACCAGGACGCCGACGCCGACGGCGCTGCGGGCTCCGGGCTTGTTACCCAGCGCGTCCAGGGCGGCGGCGGTGGCCCAGGCGCCGATCGGCACGGTGACCAGCAGCGGGTGCAGCGGGTGGCCCAACGGGGTGCCGCCCAGCAGGCTGCGGACGGTGGGGCCGGAGACCAGCCGACCGGCGCCCTCGGCGGCAGGGTCGGCGGCGGCGTCGAGGACCTCGGCCTGCTCGATCTTCTTGGCCAGGGTGTCGAAGACGCCGGAGAACCGGTTCAGCAGCTTCACCGGGTGCTCCGCTCGACGGTGGTGGGCAGGGGAGTCGGACTGTGGGGCACGGGAGCTCTCCTCGGGGTCGGGACGACGGCTCGCCCGTCTCCTACCCGCACCTGGGTCGGCCAACCGTGCGTGCCGGGTGTGGCGCGGGGTACCTGGACGGTATGAGCGACAGTGACCCGGAAGAGCACGACAAGCTGATCGAGCAGAACCAGGAGCGGGAGGAGCAGGAGCAGGACCAGGACTCCGAGCCCACGATGA
This sequence comes from Auraticoccus monumenti, assembly GCF_900101785.1. Classification (GTDB taxonomy): domain Bacteria; phylum Actinomycetota; class Actinomycetes; order Propionibacteriales; family Propionibacteriaceae; genus Auraticoccus; species Auraticoccus monumenti. Next base: position 2,590,772 of record NZ_LT629688.1, read on the forward strand.
CGGCCCCGGACGGCGAGCGCCCCACCGGCGACCAGACGGCCTGAGACCGATCACCACCGCGACGCGACCACCGGCCCTAGCCGGTGGTCGCGTCGTCCGCGCGCGCGGACTCGACCAGCGCGCGGGCGCCGTCGAGGCGGGCCTGGCAGACCTGGGCCAGCTTCTCCCCGCGCTGCCACAGCGTGAGCGACTCCGCCAGCGCGCTGCCGCCGGACTCCAGCGCCCGCACCACCTCCGCCAGCTGGTCGCGCGCCTCCTCGTAGCCGAGCTCCTCGAGGGCCTTCAGCTCGTCCTCGGTGCTGGGGTCGGGTGTGCTCATCGGTCCTCCTGGACGGCGGTCGGGTCGGGGGAGGTCGCGGTGACGACCAGGTCGGCGGTGCCGTCGCGCAGCCAGGCCCGCACCGACGCCTGCGGCTCCAGACCCCGGACGGAGCTGACGGTGTGGCCGTCGGCGTCGGCCAGCACGGCGTAACCACGCTCCAGCGTGGCCAGCGGGGAGAGCGAGCGGGCCCGCGCCAGCAGGTGCTCCACGGCGGTGTGCTCGCGCTGGAGGGCGTGCTCGACGGCCCGGTGCAGGCGCTGCCGCATGCCGACCAGCTGCTCGTGGCGCAGCTCGAAGGAGGCCAGCGGGTCGGTCAGGACGGGGCGCCGGCGGAGCTCGTCGAGGCGGTGCTGCTCGCGGTCGAGCCGCTGCTGGAGCGCCCGGCGCATCCGCTCCCGTGCCTGCTGCACCCGCAGCCGCTCCTCGCCGACGTCGGGCACCACGGCGCGGGCGGCGTCGGTGGGCGTCGAGGCACGGACGTCGGCGACGAGGTCGAGGATCGGGGAGTCGGTCTCGTGCCCGATGGCGCTGACCACCGGGGTCCGGCAGGCCGCCGTGGCACGGACCACGCCCTCGTCGGAGAAGGCGAGCAGGTCCTCCACCGAGCCCCCGCCGCGGGCCACCACGATGACGTCCACCTCGGGCTCGCGGTCCAGGGCGGCCAGCGCCTCCATCACCTGGGTGGCGGCGTTGGGGCCCTGCACCTGCGCGTAGCGGATCCGGAAGACCACGCCCGGCCAGCGGCGTCGCGCGTTGTCGACCACGTCGCGCTCGGCGGCGCTCTTGGACGCGGTGACCAGACCGACCACCCGGGGCAGGAAGGGCAGCGGCTTCTTGCGGGAGCGGTCGAACAGCCCCTCTGCCTGGAGCATCCGCTTGCGCTGCTCCAGCTGGGCCAGCAGACGCCCCTCGCCGACCGGGCGGATCTCGTCGCAGAGGTAGGAGAGGCGCCCGTTGGGGGTGTAGTAGGAGGGGCGCAGCCGGGCGACCACCGTGGCCCCCTCGGTCAGCGGGCCGGCGGCGTCGAGCACCTGGGGGCCGGTGGTGACGCTGGCCGACACCTCCGCCAGCTTGTCGCGCAGGGTGAGGAACACCGTGGCGCTACCCGCGCGGCGGTTCACCTGGATCAGCTGCCCCTCGACCCACACCCAGCCCAGCCGGTCGATCCAGCCCTTGACCTGGTGGGCGATCACGCGCAGCGGCTGCGGCTGCTCCGGTGACGACTCCAGACCCATGGCCGCGAGCGTAGTGGCCAGCACCGACGGTTCCCGCCGGCGCCGGGAGGCGTCCCGCCGCCCACGTAGACTCGGCGCCATGACCGCCCCTGACCAGACCCTGCCCGTCACGCAGAGCCGGCCGACCGCGTCGCAGGAGAAGCGGGTGGTGGTGGCCGCACCGCGGGGGTACTGCGCCGGCGTCGACCGCGCGGTGATCACCGTGGAGCAGGCCCTGGAGACCTACGGGTCCCCGGTCTACGTCCGCAAGCAGATCGTGCACAACAAGCACGTGGTGTCGGACCTCGAGGCCAAGGGTGCGGTCTTCGTCGAGGAGCTCGTCGAGGTCCCGGAGGGGGCCATGGTCGTCTTCTCCGCCCACGGCGTGTCGCCGATGGTGCACGCGGAGGCCGCCGAGCGGAACCTGCGTACCATCGACGCCACCTGCCCGCTGGTCACCAAGGTGCACAACGAGGCCAAGCGCTTCGCCCGCCAGGACCTGGAGATCCTGCTGATCGGCCACGCCGGTCACGAGGAGGTCGAGGGCACCGCGGGGGAGGCCCCGGAGCACATCACCCTGGTGCAGTCCCCGGAGGAGGCGGCGGCGCTGGAGGTCAAGGACCCGAGCCGGCTGGCCTGGCTCTCCCAGACCACCCTCAGCGTCGACGAGACCCTGGAGACGGTGCACAAGCTCCGCGAGCGGTTCCCGCTGCTGATGGACCCGCCCAGCGACGACATCTGCTACGCCACCTCCAACCGGCAGGCCGCGATCAAGCAGATCGCCGCCGGCTCGGACCTGGTGATCGTGGTGGGCTCGGCGAACTCCTCCAACACCGTCCGGCTGGTCGACGTGGCCCTGGAGGCCGGCGCCGCTGCCGCCTACCGGGTCGACGACGCGTCGGAGATCGACGAGGCGTGGCTGGAGGGCGTGACGCAGGTGGGCATCACCAGCGGCGCCTCCGTCCCCGACGACCTGGTCGAGGGCGTGCTGGCCCACCTGACCGAGCGCGGGTTCCCGGTGGCGGTGGAGGAGCGGCTGACCGAGGAGAACCTGGTCTTCGCGCTGCCCAAGGAGCTGCGGAGGGACCTGCGGCGCGACGTCGCCGGCGACTGACGTCTGAGCCCCTCCCGGACGGGTACCGGCACGCGGGGTGCCCCGACGGGCGCCCACGCACCACCCGATCCGAAGGAGCATCGATGGAGTACCGCACCCTGGGCCGCAGCGGAGCCGCTGTCTCGACCTACGCGCTGGGCACCATGACGTTCGGGGCCGAGTCCGACGAGGCCACCGCGCACGAGCAGCTCGACCTCTACCTCGAGGCCGGCGGGACGCTGGTCGACACCGCCGACGTCTACGCCGGCACCGAGTCCGAGTCCATCATCGGCCGCTGGCTGACCGAGCGCGGCCCGGCCGTCCGCGACCAGGTGGTGCTGGCCACCAAGGGGCGTTTCAACACCGCCGGCCACCCCAACGGCATCGGCCTCTCCCGCAAGCACCTGGCCCAGGCCCTGGACGCCTCGCTGCGCCGGCTGCAGACCGACAGCATCGACCTGTACCAGGTGCACGCCTGGGACGCCCTGACCCCGCTGGAGGAGACGGTCTCCTTCTTCGACGCCGCGGTGGCGGCGGGCAAGGTCCGCTACTGGGGGCTGTCGAACTTCACCGGGTGGCAGCTGACCAAGGCCGTCGGGCTGGCCGAGCACCGCGGTTGGCCGGCGCCGGTGACGCTGCAGCCGCAGTACAACCTGCTGGTGCGGGGGATCGAGGCCGAGATCGTGCCGGCCGTGCAGGACGCCGGGATGGGGCTGCTGCCCTGGTCCCCGCTGGCCGGCGGCTGGCTGACCGGGAAGTACCAGCGCGACAGCGCCCCGACCGGCGCCACCCGGCTGGGGGAGAACCCGAAGCGGGGAATGGAGGCCTACGACAAGCGCAACGCCGAGGAGCGGACCTGGCAGGTCATCGACGCCGTGACGGAGGTGGCCGAGGAGCTGGGCGCCAGCCCCACGCAGGTGTCGCTGTCCTGGCTGGCCGGACGTCCGGCCGTCACCTCGGTGATCCTCGGGGCTCGCACCACCGAGCAGCTCACGCAGTGCCTGGGTGCTGCGGACGTGGTGCTGGACGACGCCCAGCGCCAGCGCCTGGACGAGGTCAGCGCGCCGGTGCTGGAGGACTACCCGTACGGCACGGCCGGTGAGGCGCAGCGCCACCGCGCCATCGACCACCAGGGCTGAGCGGGCCGGTGCCGGACCTGATCTTCTCCGACCCGGTGCTGGCTCGGCTCTACGACCCGCTGGACCCCGTCCGCGACGACCTGGACGCCTACCTGGACCTGGTCGACGAGCTCGGGGCGCAGAGCGTGCTCGACGTCGGCTGCGGCACCGGCAGCCTCGCGGTGCTGCTGGCCGGTCGTGGTGCGGACGTGGTGGGCCTGGACCCCGCGGCCGCCTCCCTGGAGGTGGCCCGGGGCAAGCCCGGCGCGGACCGCGTGCGCTGGGTGGAGGGCGACGCGGCAGCACTCCCGCCGCTGCAGGTGGACCTCGCGGTGATGACCGGCAACGTGGCGCAGGTGTTCGTCACCGACGAGGACTGGGCCGCCACCCTGACCGCGGTGCACCGAGCGCTGCGGCCGGGGGGATGGCTCGTCTTCGAGACCCGGGTGCCGGAGCGCGAGGCGTGGCGGGAGTGGGACCCGGTGCGGAGCCGGGTGGAGGTGGACGTGCCCGGGTTCGGCCGGGTGGCGTCCTGGACCGAGGTGACCGCGGTGGACGGCCCGCTGGTGACCTTCGACAGCCACGTCGAGCTGCTGGACCGCGACCAGCCGCTGCCGGTCTCGACCTCGACGCTGAGGTTCCGCTCGCAGGCCGAGCTGGGCACGTCGTTGGGCGAGGCCGATTTCGAGGTGAGCGAGGTGCGGGAGGCACCGGACCGCCCGGGTCGTGAGCTGGTGGTGCTGGCGCGTCGCTCAGGCGGCGTTGGTGCCCTTGCCGACCCGACCTGAGCGGCTCCGCTTCTCCCGGGCCATCTCGGCTCGCACGACCTGCTCGGACTCGCGTCGAGCCTCGGCGGAGTAGACCTCGGGGTCGTTCATCACCCGACGCAGCCGCTGCATGGCGTCATCCACGATCGCGTTCATCCTGGCCTCCTCATCTGGCTGGCTCGCTCGACCAGGGCCGACTCGCCTTCCCGTGCCACGTGACGACCTAGCTGGTCCTGCGCCGCTCGGACGTCGCGCCCTCGTCGACCTCGCCCTCGACCAGCTCGTCCAGACCGGGGTCACGGCCGAAGAGGGTGTCGTGCTCCTGCCCGGTGGTCAGCCGCGGGGTGCGCCGCTGGCGTCCGATCATCGGCTCGACCTGGGCGGCGTCCTCGACCAGCTCGGCGTCCACCAGGGAGCGCACCGGCTCCTCGACGGGGGTGTAGCCGTCCAGCTCGGCGTCGGTGACGTTGAGGTCACGGAAGCGCCGGGCGCTCACCATCACCCGGGTCTCCAGCGTGCCCAGGGTCTGGTTGTAGGCGTTGACCGCAGAGCGCAGCCCGCGTCCGACCCGGTCGAAGTTCTTGCCCAGGGTGCTGAGCCGGTCGTGCAGCTCGCGGCCGAGCCGGAGGACGTCGGCGGCGTTCTCGGCCAGCCGGGCCTGCTTCCAGCCGTAGGCCACCGCGCGCAGCATGGCGATCAGCGTGGTGGGGGTGGCCAGCACGACGTCCTTGGCGGCGGCGTAGTTGTGCAGGTCGGGCAGGACCGAGAAGGCCTCGGCGGCCAGGGCCTCGCTGGGCATGAACAGGACCACGAACTCCGGCGTGCCCTCCTCGGCCGACCAGTAGCGCTTGGCCGACAGCTGGTCGACGTGGGTGCGCACGTTCTGGGCGAAGCGGGCCATGGCGGCCTCCCGCTCAGCGGGGTCGTCGGTCTCGTGGGCCTCCAGGAAGGCAGCCAGCGGCACCTTCGAGTCGACGAAGACGCACTTGCCGTCGGACAGGTCCACCCGCATGTCGGGGCGGACCACCTTGTCGTCGGCGGTGGTGGTGTGCTGGGCGGTGAAGTCGCAGTGCTCGATCATCCCCGACACCTCGGCCACTCGCTTCAGCTGCATCTCACCCCAGGCGCCGCGGACCTGGGGCTTGCGCAGGGCCGTCACCAGGGCGCGCGTCTCGTGGCGCAGGCTCTCACCGGTCTGGTGCACCGCACGGACCTGGTTGACCAGGTCGGTGGACAGGCGCACGCGCTCCTTCTCGACCTCGCTCAGCCGGTCGTTCACCGCCTTCAGGCTCTCCCGGACCGGCGCCAGCAGCGCCTCGGTGGCCCGGAGCCGCTGGTCGGCCACGGCCTCGGCCTGCCGGCCCTGCACGTCCAGCGTCTCCGCCGACAGCACCTTGAACTGGTTGGTGAGGGCCTCGCGGTCGGCGGCCAGCCCCTCGGCGCGCAGCTGGGCGGCGTCCCGCTCGGCCTGCACCCCCGACAGCCGGGCCCTGACCCCCGCAAGGTCGGCGACGGCGCCCTTGGCCTCCGTGACCGCCTCGGTGACGCGCAGCTGGGCCTCGGCCACGGACTCGGCCGCCCGCTGCTGGGCCTCCGCCGCGCGCTGCTGGGCCTCCGCGACCTGGGTGCGGGCGTCGGCGGCCTCGCTGCGCGCCACGGCGGCCTCGCCCTTGGCCCGGTCGGCCTCGGCGCGGGCGCGCTCCACCTCGACCTGCGAGCGGTCGCCGTCAGCCTGCGCCTCGGCACGGTCGACCTGCTTGCGGCCACGGGCCAGCAGCAGGGTGACGGCGAGGCCGATCACGAGCCCGATGAGCAGGCCGACCAGCAGCGCGGGGGCGGTGGAGTCCATGACCACGATCCTGCCAAGGGCCTCCGACAGTTCCGGACCGACGCACCGCGCACCCGGGTACCGGTTGGGTCACACCACGGCCGCCCGGTCCCGTCAGGTGGCCGGCCCGGTGTCGCACCAGCTGCTCCGAGCGGCCGGGCGTCCCCGCCGGACGGGGTCAGGTCGTGCGACTCGTCAGGGCCGTGCGGCCACCGGTGCCGCCCCGGGTGCACCGCAGCGTTCCAGCAACCAGTCCCAGCCGGCCTCGGTGGCGCTGGTGACGGCTCCGCGGAGCACGGTGTCCTCGAGGAAGGGGGAGAGCAGCAGCTCGACACCGACCGCTCCGTGCGCGGCCAGCGCGTCACGCAGCGCCGTGGTGAGTGCCGGACCGCACCGGGCGATGGCCCCGGAGACCGTGACCACCTGCAGGTCCAGGGCGAGACAGGTGGGGGCCACGGCGGCGGCGAGCGCGTCGACGGCCCGGCGCAGTGCCTGCTGCGCTCCCGGGTCACCGCCCTGGGCCGCCTGCGCGAGCTCCTCGGTGGAGAGGTCGGGGAGCCCGCCGAGCAGAGGGAGCCGGCTGGCGCGGACGACGTCCTCCAGCTGGCTCACCTCCCCGGTGACGGGGTCGGGCAGCAGCAGGGACCCGAGCTCGCCGGCCGCCCCGGTCCGACCCCGGTACACCTGCCCCGCCAGCACGACACCGGCCCCCAGACGCTGGCCCCACTGCAGGCCGAGGAAGCTGGCCGGCACGCCGGGCAGGTCCGACATGGCCAGCGCGGCCAGGCTGGCGTCGTTCTCCACCGTGACGCGACCGACGGTGCAGCGGGCGAGGTCGGAGCTGATCTGGTGCGCGTCCCAGGTGCCCAGGTGGCGGCGCAGGACGATGCTGCCGGTGACCGGGTCGATGATGCCGGGGGTGGCCACGGTGCCCGCCACGACACCGGTCGTCTCCAGCCCGCCCTCGGCCAGGCACTCCTCGACCATGCTCCCCACCGCGCGGAGGGTCTCGGCGTTCAGGGACTGGGCACGACGAGCCTCGCGCCGCGCCCGCGTCGTGCCGTCCAGACCGGCGAGCTCCACGACCGTGCGGTGGGCACCCACGTCGATGCCGAAGACCGCGATGGACTCGTGCGCGAGCCCGTACCGGGCTGCGGGCCGGCCGTTCGCGGCGATCGGCTCGTGCCGGCGCAGCCACCTCCGCTCCTCCAGCCCCGCAACGATCTGGGCGACCGTCGGCCGGGTCAGGCTGGTCGAGGCGGCGAGCTCGGCGATGGAGACCGGCCGGGTGGCCTCGCGCAGTGCCGACAGCACCTGTCGCGTGTTCAGCTGGCGCAGCCTCGCGGTACCACGGGGTCCGCGCTGCGCCGTCGTCTCACTCACCGGCCCACCGTACCGACGCCCTTAAGAACAGACCTTGCGTAAGTGGTGGACGCGCTGGTAGACATCGATCACCGGCGGCTCACGACGACGTGGCCCCCTGATCCCCCGAGGTGCTCATGCCACCGAAAGCCCACATCCCCGTTCCCGCAGCCCCCGCGGCGCGACCCGCCCGCCGCCGCACGTCCCGCGTCCTGACCGCCACCGTGGCGCTGGCCCTCGCGGGTGGCCTGCTGACCCCCGCGACCCCCGCCACCGCCGACGACCTGGAGGAGGCGCGCTCCACCTGGACCCTCGACGGGGACGCCCGGGACTCCGTGGCCGACCGTCACGGCACCGCGCTGCCCGGTGTCGCCTTCGTCGACGGCAGCGCCCGGTTCACCGGTCGCGACGACTCCGAGATCCAGCTGCCCCACGACCGCCGCCTGGAGCCCGGGGACGCGAGCTGGCGCCTGGAGCTGCAGGACGTCGTACCCGGCGAGCTCACCCGTTCCCACCAGGCGGTGGCCACCAGCCGCTCCACCACCAACCAGGGCTGGGCCGTCTACATCATGCCGAACGGGGAGTTCCGCTTCTGGTCCCGCGTGGTCGGGCAGGCCTCCTGGGCCCAGTTCGGCACCGGTGTCACCGCCCGGCCAGGCGCCTCCTACGACGTCAGTGTCGAGTGGGAGCCGGGCACGGTCAGCATCCGGATCCGCGGCGACGCCACCGCCGACCGGGAGGTCCCGATGGCCATGCCGGTGGTCAACGACGGCAGCCCGGTCCGCCTGGGCAACGGAGGCGACCGCGGCACCGAGTTCTTCTACCGCGGCACCATCGGCGAGGTCACCCTGGCCGCCCGCTCCCGCACCGACCACTGGGGTCTGTGCGAGGCGGCGGCCACCACCACCCGGACGGTCACCCCGCCCGACCTGGCGGGCCGCTCGATCCCCTCCGACGACGTCACCCGGCTCGCGCTGACGGCTGCCCGCAACGCCAACCGCCACCTGACCACCACCTACTGGGACCAGCGCTTCGCCGACGAGGACGCGGAGCGGATCAACCTCGCCCAGCGCCTCGGCAACACCGAGTACGCGCTGCGCGGTCCCGGCATGGTGGCGGTGAGCTCGGCGATCCTGCTGGCCACCGGGGCCTACGACGCCAGCGACACCGGCGTCCCCGAGGCCGAGGCGCGCGAGCGCGTCGTGCGGCTGGTCAGCTCCGCGGCCGCGGAGCACCGCGCCAACGACCCCGGTGGCTGGGGGACCGAGGCGAGGCTGTGGCAGTCCTCGCTCTGGGCCTACTACAACGGCTTCGCCGCCTGGTTGCTCTGGGACGACCTCAGCCCCGGCCAGCAGGCCTGCGTCACCAACATGGTGGCGATGGAGGCCGACGCCATGCCCGCTCCGGAGTACTACCGCGACGCCGCCGGCAGCATCATCCGCCCGGGCAACACCCAGGCCGAGGAGAACGCCTGGCGCAGCTCGCTGTCGGCCCTGGCGGCCACGATGATGCCGGAGGCCCCGGAGAGCGCCGGCTGGCAGGGTGAGGCCCTCGAGCTCTCCCTGGCCGCCTGGGCGACCCCTGCGGACGTCTCGGCCGGCGACGTGGTCAACGGCCGTCAGCTCGACGAGCTGCTCGACGGCTCCAACGTCGAGCCCGACGGCACGGTCGAGAACCACAACCTGATGCACCCGATCTACATGCTGGCCTTCGACCAGAACGTCAACAACGCCCTGGCCCAGCAGCTGACCGGCCAGCTCCCGGCGCGGGCCTACCTGCGCAACGTCGACCTCACCTACGAGGCGCTGGTCGACCTGGAGTTCCCGTCCCCGCCGTGGCGCGCCCCGGGAGGCACCATCTACGAGCCGGGCGGCCCGGGCATCTACTACCCCGACGGCAACGACTGGGGCACCACCTTCCCGCTGTACTTCGCCCAGGCCGACGTGATCGCCCACAGCTACGGTCTCGGCGCGGACCTCTCCGCCCCGCCCGAGGACTGGGCGGTGCGTCACCTGCAGGCCGCCATCGACCTGCAGGACCGCTTCCCCGACGGCCGCACCTACCTGAACGACACCGAGAGCAACTACCGGCTCAGGGAGGAGCGGACCGCGCAGATCGCCGCCCACACCTTCCTGACCCGGTTCCTCAACCCCTCCACCGAGCAGTGCCTGACCGACCGGCCCTACACGACCGGTACCAGGGACCCGCTGCAGGGTGAGATGGAGCTCGCCTGGCAGGCCCTGGAGAGCCCTGAGGGCCAGGCCCTCCCCGCGACGCAGCGCGCCGAGATCCGGGCGGCCCTGGAGCGGATCGGCGAGGCGGACAACCGTGGTCGGGAGCGGGCCGGCGTCCGGCTGCTGCAGCGCCTGGTCGAACGCGACACCAGCGGCTCGGCGGTCATCGAGCAGATCGCGGCGGCCGCCGACTCCGCGGCCACCTGCGTGGTCGGTCTCCCCGGCAGCCGCTGAGCGCGTCCGCCCGCCCACGGTGCGACCGTCCTCCGACCGGCGGTCGCACCGTGGTCGGCGGCCGTCGCAGCCGCCCTGCGACACCGCCCGCCGTCCCTGGTGGTCGACCTGGACCTGCTCGGACCGGACGCCAGCCGCCCGGTCCCCTCAGGTCGGGCTGGTGCTCTCCCCGCACGCTGGCCTGAGCGCCGGTCCGGCGGTGATGGCGCTGGGGCGGCACCGTCGACGGTGGCTGGTGGTCACCGCCGTGACGTTCCTGGTGGTGGCGCTGCTGTCGAGCGCGGCCACCTGGTTGCCCCTGGTCGGCTCCGCCGGGTAGCGCGCGGCCGCCGGGCCCTGCCCTGGTCGAGAAGTGTCGGTGGACCTTGGTTGGATGGTCGTCATGTCCGTCACCGACCCGCTCCCGCTCCGATCCTCCGACGAGCCGCCGGCCGCGCGGCTGCACGCCGACGACTTCATCGAGCTCGTGGCCGCCTCCCCGTCGTCGTACCACGCGGCCGAGGAGGGCGCCCGCCGGCTGGCGGAGGCCGGCTTCACCCAGCAGGACGAGGCCGAGGAGTGGGACGCCTCGGCCGGCGGGCACTACCTGGTCCGCGACGGCGCGCTGATGGCCTGGTGGGTGCCCGAGGGTGCCGGCCCGCGCAGCCGCTTCCGCGTGGTGGGCTCCCACACCGACTCCCCGACCTTCAAGCTCAAGCCCGACCCGCTGCTCAACCAGCAGGGCTACAGCCAGGTGGGTGTCGAGGTCTACGGCGGTCCGCTGCTCAACTCCTGGCTCGACCGCGAGCTCGGCGTGGCCGGACGCGTGGTCACCGCCGACGGCAGTGTCCACACCGTGCGCACCGGCCCCGTGATGCGGATCCCGCAGCTGGCCATCCACCTCGACCGCGGGGTCAACGACGGCCTGAAGCTGGACAAGCAGCAGCACACCGCGCCGCTGGTCGACCTCGTCGGAGGCACCTCGGTGCTCAACCTGGTGGCCGACGCCGCCGAGGTGCGCCCCCGCGACGTGGCCGGGCACGACCTCGTCGCCTACCCCACCGAGCGCGGCGGGTACTTCGGCGACTTCGGCCACTTCCTGGCCTGCTCCCGGATGGACAACCTGACGAGCGTGCACGCCTCGCTGACCGCGCTGATCGAGCTGGCGGGCTCCGGGAGCGCCTCCACCGACGTCGCGGTGCTGGCCGCCTTCGACCACGAGGAGGTCGGTTCCGGCTCCCGCAGCGGGGCAGCCGGACCCGTGCTCGAGGACGTCCTGCACCGCACGGCCCTGGCGCTGGGGGCCTCCGCTGACCAGGTGCGGGCCATGGTCAGCGGGTCGAGCTGCGTCTCCGCCGACGCCGGGCACGCCGTCCACCCCAGCTACGGGGGTCACCACGACCCGGTCAACCGGCCCATCCTCGGCGGCGGACCGCTGCTGAAGATCAACGCCAACCAGCGCTACTCCACCGACGCCGTCGGCTCGGCGCTGTGGCGTCGGGCCTGCGCCGAGGGCGGGGTGCGGACCCAGCCCTTCGTCTCCAACAACGCCATCCCCTGCGGCTCCACCATCGGCCCGCTGACCGCCACCCGGCTGGGCATGCTGGTGGTCGACGTCGGCACGCCGCTGCTGTCGATGCACTCCGCCCGCGAGATGTGCGCCACCGACGACCTCCGCGACCTCGCGCTGGCGCTGGGCGGGTACTGGCGGATGGCCTGACGCCGCCCGCCGGCGTCCGCGAGACGGGGGCTGCCCGGGGGACCCTCCGACGTCCTAGGGTCACGCTCATGAGCACCGACCCGACCGCCTCCGGCCCGACGTCCACCCCCGGCGGGACCGTGAGCGCGGGTCGTCCCCGGGCCGCGGCCCCCGGGCCCAGGCGTGCGCTGCTCGCCCTCCTGGTCGCCGTGGCCGTCGCCCTCCTCGTCTGGGCGGTGGCGGCCCTGCTGCTCGACGTGCCCCTCGAGGTGGCGCAGGGCGGTCAGCCGATGACCATCGGCGCCGTGCCGGTGATCATCGCCACCCTGGTGGCCGGACTGTTCGGGTGGGGCGTCTCCGCCCTCCTCAGCCGGGTCGCCGGCCACCGCGCCCCGCTGGTGTGGGTGGTGCTGGCCGTGCTGGGCACCGTCCTGTCCCTCGTCGGCCCGCTGACCAGCGGGGGAGAGACCTCCACCGTCACCGTGCTGGTCCTGCTCCACCTCGTCGTCGCGGCGGTGCTGATCCCCGGGCTGCGCCCCGGCTCCGGCAGCCGGGCCTGAGGGACTCCGGCAGCAGCGGCCCGGAGGAACCGTGGCACGGACCGTCGAACGCGACCGGCTGGGCGCCTGGCTGCTCAAGGCCAACCCGGCCGTGTGGGACCTGCGCGCCTTCCTCAACACGGGGGAGCGGCGGCTGACCTCCTGGGCGGTCCGACCCGGGTACCGCAGTGCGCTGATGCGCCCGGGGGACAAGGTGCTGTTCTGGGTCTCCGGGGACGGCCGCGACGGGTTGGTGCGCGGGCTCTGGGGCCTGGGCCGGCTGACCGCACCCGTCGTCCCCTGGGCCGAGGACGAGCACGGCTACTGGCACGAGGCCGCCGGTCGTGCGGGGGTCCGGGCCCGCGTCGAGCTCGACGTCGCGCTGCTCGACGAGCCGGTCGAGCACACCGAGCTGCGGATGGTCGGGGTGGACGACCTCGAGGTGCAGCGGCAGCCCTTCGCGGCCAACCCCTCCTGGGTGTCCCGGGAGCAGCTGGACCGGCTGTCGCCCCTGCTCCCGCCCTGGCCCAGCTGACCCGCGGCCTCGGCGGCGTCACTCGTGCACGGTCATCGGTGCCGGACCGACGCCGCTGTCGACGCCTGACCCGCCGCGGGCGGGTCCGAGCACGTCCGCGCCGGCTGGGACGTCGGCGAGGGCCGACTTGCCCTTGACGTCGGCGTCAGGTCCTAGCCTGACGAGCACCGGATGCACCAGGTCATCCCGAGCACGAAGGCAGGACGGACACCATGCGCGCAGCACGCTTCCACCAGTACGGCGGAGCCGAGGAGCTGGTCATCGAGGAGGCGCCCGACCCGCACCCCGGTACCGGTGAGATCCGCGTCCGCGTCACCGCGGCCAGCGTGAACCCCATCGACTGGAAGCTCCGCGCCGGTGACCTGCAGCAGGTGCTCCCGGTGCCGCTGCCCGCCATCCCGGGACGCGACGTCGCCGGCGTGGTCGACGAGATCGGCGAGGGCGTGACGGGGGTGGGCACCGGGGACCGCGTCTTCGGGCTGACCGGTGTCACCGGTGCCACCGCCGAGCTGGTCGTGCTCTCGGCCTGGGCGCTGGTCCCGGCCACGTGGAGCGACGAGCAGGGGGCGGCGGCGGCCCTGGCCTCGGTGACCGCGATGCGTGGGCTGGCCGCGCTCGGCCCGCTGGCCGGTCGGACGCTCCTGGTCGAGGGGGCCTCCGGGGGCGTGGGCAGCGCCGCGGTCGAGATCGCCGTCGCCCACGGTGCCAGAGTGATCGGTACGGCCAGCGAGCGCAACCACGGGTTCCTCAGCGACCTGGGCGCGGTCCCCACCACCTACGGTGCCGGTCTGGCCGAGCGGGTCAGCGCCCTCGCCCCGCAGGGGGTCGACGTCGTGCTGGACACCGCCTCCTCCGGCTCGCTGGACGACCTCGTCGCGCTCGTGGGCGACCCGCAGCGGGTGGCCACGGTGGCCGACCACGCGCGCGGGCAGCGGCTGGGCACGCACGTGGTCAACGCCGAGAACGACTCGTCCCTCCTCGAGGCCGCCGCCGAGCTGGGCCGTCAGGGCCGCTACACCCCCCGGATCGAGCACACCTTCCCGCTGGTGGGGATCGCCGACGCCCACGCCCACGCCGAGCGCGGCCGGACCCGGGGGAAGATCGTGGTCACCCTCTGAGCCGGCAGGTCTCGGGGCCGGTGCGCGGACCGGTCAGGAGTCCGGCCCACCGACCGGGTCGAGGCCGTCCACCACGGTCTCGGCCCGGCCGCGCCGGCACAGGTAGTCGTGCCAGACCAGCCGGGCGGCCGTCGAGCGGTGCGGGGCCCACGGCTGCCCGGCGGCCACCAGCTCCTCACCGACCAGCGCCGAGCCGGTGCCCAGGACGTCCCCGCAGCCCACCTGCAGCGCCCGGTCACCGACCGGCCACTCGTCGGGGAAGCCGCGGCAGGCCAGCAGCCACACGTCCGCCGTCCACGGCCCGATGCCGCGCAGGGCCAGCAGCGCCGCCCGGCACTCCTGCCGCGGACCGCGGGTGATCGCGTCGAAGGGGACCGACCCGTCCAGCACGCCCGCGGCCAGACCCGCCAGGTAGCCCGCCTTCTGCCGGGTGCAGCCCACCGCGCGGAGGTCGTCAAGGCTCAGCGCCGCCGTGCTCTCCACGGTCACCACACCCCCGGCCCGGGCCCGCAGACGGTCGAAGGTGGCCTTGCCCGAGGCCAGCGACACCTGCTGCTCCAGCACCAGCAGCACCAGGGTGGCGAAGCTGGGCGGCCGGTGCCAGAAACCGGGGCGTCCCCACCGCGACAGCACGGCCGCCAGCCGGGGATCGGCCTCGGCCAGCTGGTCGGTGGCCAGGGCGAACCCCTCGGCGTCGAGCTCCACGGACGTCCTCTCCCCGGTGTGTGAGGAGGCCCAGCCTGCCAGCGGCCGGTACAGTTCGCCCACGTGGCACTCACCATCGGAATCGTCGGCCTGCCCAACGCCGGCAAGTCGACCCTGTTCAACGCGCTGACCCGCAACGACGTCCTGGCGGCGAACTACCCGTTCGCCACCATCGAGCCCAACGTCGGCGTGGTGGGGGTGCCCGACGCCCGGCTGCCCGTGCTGGCCACGATCTTCTCCTCCGAGAAGATCGTCCCGGCCACCGTGTCCTTCGTCGACATCGCCGGCATCGTCAAGGGCGCCAGCCAGGGCGAGGGGATGGGCAACGCGTTCCTCTCCCACATCCGCGAGGCCGACGCCATCTGCCAGGTGACCCGGGTCTTCCGCGACGCCGACGTCACCCACGTCGACGGGGACGTGAACCCCGGCAGCGACATCGAGACCATCAGCACCGAGCTGGTGCTCGCCGACATCCAGACCCTGGAGAAGGCGGTGCCGCGGCTGGTCAAGGAGTCGCGGATGCAGAAGGACCGCGCCGCCGTGCTGGCTGCGGTCCAGCAGACCCTGGAGGTCCTCAACACCGGCAAGGGCGTCTTCGCCGCCGGGCTGGACCGCGAGCCCCTCAGGGAGTTCTTCCTGCTGACGGCCAAGCCGTTCCTCTACGTCTTCAACTGCGACTCCGACGAGCTGGAGGACGCCGAGCTGCTGCAGCGGATGCGCGACCTGGTGGCGCCGGCCGAGGCCATCTTCCTGGACGCCAAGATCGAGTCCGAGATCTCCCAGATGGAGCCCGAGGACGCCGCGGAGTTCCTGGCCGAGATGGGCATCGAGGAGCCCGGCCTGGACCACCTGGCCCGGGTCGGCTACGAGACCCTGGGTCTGCAGTCCTACCTGACCGCCGGCCCCAAGGAGTCCCGCGGCTGGACGATCAAGAAGGGCGCCACCGCCCCCGAGGCCGCCGGGGTCATCCACACCGACTTCCAGAAGGGCTTCATCAAGGCCGAGATCGTCTCCTTCGCCGACCTGGTCGCTGCCGGCTCGATGAACGCCGCCAAGGCCGCCGGCAAGGTGCGCCTGGAGGGCAAGGAGTACGTGATGGCCGACGGCGACGTGGTGGAGTTCCGCTTCAACGTCTGAACCAGCGGTGTCCGCACCGGCCGGTGACCACCGGCCGGCGGCCAGGACCAGCCGGGTGCCGGCTCAGTCGCAGCAGCTGCCGCAGCCGGAGTCCGTCTTGCGCTGCGCGGCCGCGGAGACGGCCACCGCCTGGGCTGCGACCGCTCGCGCCTGCCGCCTGGCCTCGACCTCGGCCTGCCGAGCCGGGTTGCCGAATCGTTGCTGCTTCTTATTGGGCATGGTTATCAGTATTCCTCAGCCTCGATGCGTCTGCACGAAGACCCTTGGCGTCCGCGACGCCGACGGGCTCGCGCGGACCGGCAGGGTGGCCCTTCAGCACCCGTCGGAGCACGTCGCGCCGCACCCGCAGCCGCTGCCCGCAGTGACGGCGGCCGACTCGGCCACCGGGCTGCAGCAGCTGTCGCCCCGCCAGGCCTCGAGCCCTTCCCGCACCGCCACCGCGGCGATGACCAGAGCGGCGACGGGATCAGCCCAGCTCCAGCCGAACAGGCTGTTGAGGCCGAGGCCGATCAGCAGGACACCGGACAGGTAGGTGCAGAGCAGGGTCTGCTTGGAGTCGGCGACGGCTGACCGCGAACCCAGCTCCCGACCGGCTCGCCGCTGCCCGTGGGACAGCAACGGCATCACCGCGAGGCTGACCGCGGCCAGCACCAGTCCCATCGTGGAGTGCTCGGCCTCGCCGGCTCCGAGCAGGGACCGGACGGCATCGACGGTGACGAACGCCGCCAGCCCGAAGAAGGAGAACGCGATCACCCGCAGCGCCACCCTCTCCCTGGCCTCGGGGTCCCGCCCGGCGAACTGCCACGCCACCGCGGCCGCTGAGGCGACCTCGACGATCGAGTCCAGCCCGAAGCCGATCAGCGCGGCCGAGGACGCCCGGTGGCCGGCGGTCAGCGCCAGGACGGCCTCGATCACGTTGTAGGCGATGGTGGCCGACACGAACCAGCGCACCCGCCGCGCCAGCACCGCGCGGCGAACCGGCGACGGACCCACGAGCACGCTCATGCCGGCACCACTCCGTCGGCCGCACCCGGCACCACCGTCGGCAGCTCGCCGCAGTCCGGCGACGTCCCCTCCTCGGAGCCGACACCGCCACAGCACTGCGGATCGACGACCAGCACGAGCGCCAGCAGGTCGGCCAGTGCGTGCGCGAGCCGTGGGTCGGTCAGCTCGTAGCGGGTCCGGCGACCCTCCGGGACGGCGACGACGAGGCCGCAGCCGCGGAGGCAGGTCAGGTGGTTCGAGATCGACTGCCGTGTGACACCGAACCGGTCGGCCAGGTCAGCGGGGTAGGCCGGGCCGTCCCGCAGCGTCAGCATCACCTGTGCACGGGTGGGGTCGGAGAGGGCGTGACCGAAGCGAGCCAGGGCGTCAACAGGCGTGGAGATCAGCACCCCGCTGACGGTACACCCGCGCGTGTATCCACAGCGACCTGTACTGACAGGATTCGGCCGCCCTCTGAGGTGCTCCCGCGATGCCCTCGAGTGCTGGGACTCGCCTCAGCGCCACCCTGGTAGCGTCTCGAACACATCGCACCAGCTCCGCCGGATCCCCAGTCCACGACGCACCCGCGAACCTCAGACACTCCGCACGCCGCCCGCTGGCGGACCGCAGATCGCCTGCCCGTCCGCTCGGAGCGGGACGGTCGGGCTGACGGATCAGCGGTCGACCGCGTGTCCGGTGATCATCTGGAGATGTGTGCAGAGCAGGACGAGGCCCAGCTCCACGCGGCCCCGCGAACACCGCCCGGATCCCATCAGGCGCCGGCCCTGGCTCCTGACGTCGACGCGGGGAAGCTCGCAGAAGAGGACCATCCCCATGACGATCCGATACCACCCAGCCATCCTGGATCCGAGCACCCGGTATGTGCGACTCGGGTACCTGACGCCGTCCGAGGGCGGGTACATCCTCACCGTGGGTGATCGAGCTGGCGGTGACAAGCGGGGCGTCCGGCTGACCGCGGAGTACCGCAGCCTGGTCGACTCGCTGGACCCCACCGTCGGTGACCGTGAGTTCTCGGCCGAGGAGCTGGGCCTGCTGGGATGGCTGGCTGACCAAGGGTGCATCACCCTGATGAAGGGCGACGCCGCCCTCGAGGACTTCACGGTGGTCCCGGTGCCTCGGCGGGAGATGGCCTTCGTCGAGGACCTGGACCAGGGCTGCCTCGTCCGCGTCGGCGATGACCCGCCGTTCGGCCTCTCCGAGCTCGGTGCGCGGTTCCTGCCTCTCATCGACGGGGAGAGGACGCTGGGCGAGATCGCGGAGGCCGTTAAGAAGGACGTCCTCGCTGATCCCGCGTGGCGCTCCAGCGAGCAGCAGGACGAGGAGGACGAGGTCCGAGCGTTCGAATCGTTCCTCGCGGGAGAAGCCTTCATCGCGATCCGGGACTTCACCAGGTCCGGCGGGATCTCCTTCGAGCCGGCGGCCTCGTCGTAGTCGCTCTTCGGTGCCGAGGAGCGGGTTCGGTGGTGCGGCCTGCGGTGCACCGGTCGAGGTTCTCCAGCGTCGCCCCGACGGCACAGCAGGGGACGAGGCCCGATCGGAGCAGGACACCGTCGTCCACCCGCGTGGGAGCAGGTGGCGGTGTGTCGGTCAGCAGAGCGAGGCAGACTCTCCAGTCGTGGTGCTCTCGTCGCCCCGCCTGACGCGTGGCCAGCGGGCCCGAGGGTGTTCGCACCAGTGCGGTTGGATGGGTCGGTGACCATCGCGAGTCGGAAGCCCACGGGCCGTGCAGGTGCTGATCCGACGTGGGCACCGTGACGCCGGGATCAGCGACCCCGCCTCCGTTGACGGTGGCCTTGGGGCGTGCCGGTCTCGGCGACCTCTGGTACCGCTGGTGCGACCGGCGACGGGACTGGTCGAGCGAGGCGACGGGGGCCTACGAGCAGGACTCGTTGCTCACCGAGCACGGGGGATACACCGCACTCCCGATCGGCGAGTTCATGCAGGCCTACCGCACCGCCGGGGCGACCGTCACCCGTGGGAGCCGGCTGGGCGACCCTCGCCACCGTTCCTTCACGGTCGAGGTGGGGGAGGGACCGGTGCTGGTGGGTCTGGCCGTCCTGCTCGGTCGCGGCCTCAACTCGCAGGAGTGCTCCTCGTGGGTGGAGGTCGACGGCGTGCGCCAGGCAGAGCCGGTGAGGCTGCACGCGGTCGCGCGCGACCTCCGGCTCTCCCGCGACGAGACCGTCCCAGGACCCGACGGCCCCTACCCGAGGCCCATCATCAGCAGCCGCAGCCACCTGGAGGTCTCGTCGCGGGAGATCGTCGCCCTGATCGCCGACGTCGCCGGCGCCTGGCCGCCGGTGGAGTGACGGCTGGACGACGTCGTCCTCGCCCGACCTCTGACACGACGACGAGGTGCCCACCCTTGCCGTCACGCGGTGCCACGATGAGGGCGTGGACGTCTTCAGCGCGATCGCCGACGAGCGTCGCGGCATGGCCGACCTGCTGTCGGGGCTCACCGACGAGCAGTTCCGGACCCAGAGCCTGTGCAGCGGGTGGAGCGTGCAGGAGGTGGCGGCGCACCTCGTCGTCCCCCTCGAGGTGAGCACCCCCAGGTTCGTGCTGGCCATCATGGGCGCCGGGGGGAGCTTCGACCGGGCCAACACCCGTCTGGCACGACAGCACGGGCAGCGACCGGTCGGCGATCTCGTCGAGGTGCTGCGGCGGAGGGCCGGCTCGAGGTGGACGCCTCCGGGCGCGGGTCCGGAGGCCCCGCTCACCGACCTGCTGGTGCACGGCCTCGACATCCGCTGGCCCCTGCAGCTCAGCCGTCGGCTCCCGGCCGAGCGGGCGTGCGCCTCTCTCACCTTCCTCACCACCCGGGCCGGTCGCGGGCTCACCCCGAAGGGTGCGCTGGACGGGTTGCGGTTCGAGGCCGAGGACGTCGACTGGTCCCACGGCGACGGGCCCGCGGTCCGGGGGAGTGCGGAGTCGGTGCTGCTGGCCATGACGGGCCGCACCGTGGCACTCGACCACCTGACCGGCGAGGGATCGGCGACGTTGCGAGCACGGCTGGCGTGAGGCCTGCTGGCGTCGTGCACGACGACGCGCCCATCGGCGACCGCGGACGGCAGCCGAGGACGCCCTGCCGTGTGCGCGGCCTCCGGCGTCGACCCGCAGCCGTCACCGCCGGCGCTGCTCCGCCAGCCAGGTGTGGTTGACGATCGCCCGGGTCACCGCCTCGCGGTAGCTCGCCCCGTCCGACCCCTGCAGCAGGTCCCGCTGGTGGTAGGGCGACTCCTCCCGGTGCGGCGACCCGTCGTGGATGCGGCTGGCGAGGCGTGCGACGTGGTCCCGACCGCCGGTGCGGTAGGCCTCGCGCTCGGAGTCGTCCAGGCGGATCAGGGCGGAGTCGTCGGCCATCGAGCTGATCACGTACCTGGCTTGGAGGTAGAGGACGTCCTGCTGCTCCAGCAGGAACCATGCCCCCGGCTCGTGGTCCAGGTAGTGCATCGCCTCGCGCTCCTCGGCGATGCGGGCGGTGTCGCCCCACTGCTCGACCGGCGGGATGGCTCCGAGCGGTCGCCGGCGCGCGTCGTTCAGGACCGCGTAGGTGAAGGTCGGCGGGGAGTCCTGGAGCAGGGCGAAGCAGATGATCCGCCGGCACGTGGTGCAGGTGAGCTGGCTCTCCACCCGCGCCATCAGGCCCGAGGCGTGCAGCGGCCGCAGGTCGGCGAGCCGGACCCAGTGGGCGTCCTCGGTCACCAGCCCGGCGGTGAGCGCCGCGGTGAGGGAGGCGGTGGTGGCCGCCACGTCGAACCCGCCGGTCGGGTCGCTGCTGCGGACCAGCAGGTCGCTGCAGCTGGGGCAGTCGTCGTCCTCGGGGCGGCAGGTGAGACCGGGCTTCTCCGCGGTGACGGTGATGCTCTCGAGGTTGCCCGGGTCGTTCCACCCGCGGTCCTCGGTGAACGTCAACCGTGCGTACCCGCCGTCGAGGGCGAGGTACGGGGAGCCGAACCCGGCGAGGTGCCGGGGCGCCTCCAGGGCCGTCGTCAGCTGGTCGAGGGTCGCGTCGTCGTCGACGCCGTCGATCCAGTCCGGGAGGTGGAGCCCACTCGTGAGGGCCGACGTCGGCCGCAGGTGCAGGAGCACGGCCGCGACGGCGTCGTCGTGCAGGATGATCTCCCCGCCCGAGGCGAACAGCAGCCGTCGGGACCGGTAGCCGGGCTCGCCCACCAGCCGTTCGCCCACCACCACCGGCTCACCCCCGAAGGCCTCCGCCAGCCGGCGTGCGGCGGGTTCCGCCTCGGGCCCGCGCAGGACCTCCAGGACCACGGGCAGCCGGCTGCTGGTTCTCCATCGCTCCACCCGAGGATGGTCCCACCGGGGTGGTCCGCTCCGGTCCGCCCTGCGACGCCTCCGCACGACGGCGCGGCCACCGGCGGCGTGCGACGCCGCCGGCTGATCGGGCACGAGGTCGGGTGGCCCGACGCGAACCTGGGTAGAGCACCTCGTGTGTCCTCACCTCGTAGCTGGTCCCGGTCCCGCCGTGAGGCCTGGGCGCAGGACCTGCTCGACCGGTTGACGCCGGCGATGAGCGCGCTCGGGGTGCTGTTCCTCCTCGTCGTGCTGGGTGAGCAGCTGACGCGGCCGGACAGCGCCGTCGGGACGGCCCTCACCATCGTCGGGTGGCTGCTGTGGGCGGTCTTCGCCGCCGAGTTCGGTGCGCGGATGGTGGTCGCCCCCAGCACCAGCCGGTTCCTGAGGCGGAACTGGTGGCAGCTGCTGTTCCTGGTGCTGCCGTTCCTGCGGGTGCTGCGCCTGGTCCGGGCCATCCGGGTGCTGCGGACCGGGCGGGTGCTGTCCTCCACGGTCCGCTCGTCCCGCTCGGTCCGCCAGGTCCTCGGAGGGCGGGTGGCGTGGCTGGCGGTGGTGACGGCCATCACGGTCCTGGCCAGCAGCCAGCTGCTCTACGGCTTCGGCAGCTACCCGACCTACGGCGGCGCCCTGCACGCCACCGCCCTGGCCGCCATCACCGGAGAACCGCTGGGGCGCCCCGACCCCTTCGCCCAGGTCCTGGAGGTGGTCCTGGCCGTCTTCTCGGTCGTCGTCTTCGCCACCCTGGCCGGCACGCTCGGGGCCTACTTCCTGGTCGGCACGGACCCGCGTCGCGACGCGGCCCAGCCGGGCGTCGACGGCGCCGGCCCGGGCCCGGTGGCTGCTGCCGACGACCGCTGATGTCAGGGTGGTCCATGCTCTTCGACACCTGGTACGACCTGCTCCGCATCCTCGCGATGGGGGTGGCGGCCTACGTCGCCCTGCTGCTCCTCCTGCGTGTCTCGGGGAAGCGGACGCTGTCCAAGCTCAACGCCTTCGACTTCGTCATCACGGTCGCGCTGGGCTCGACCCTGGCCACGGTCCTCCTCTCCAGCACCGTCTCCCTCGCCGAGGGGCTGCTCGCCCTGGCCCTGCTCGTCGCGCTGCAGTGGGGGGTGGCGTTCGCCTCCTCACGCAGCCGGCGGGTGGAGCGCCTGGTCAAGACCGAGCCGGCCCTGCTCTACCGCCAGGGGTTCCTGACGGGCGCCATGCGCAGGGAGCGGGTGACCGCGGACGAGCTGCGACAGGCGGCTCGTGCCTCGGGTCACGCGGACCTCGAGGAGGTCGCCGCCGTCGTCCTGGAGACCGACGGCACGCTGAGCGTCCTGACCAGCGCACCCGCCTCGTTGCAGGGGGCACCGCAGCCCGGGGACGACCCCGCCTGAGGCGCGACCCGGGGCCCTCCACCCACCGGGCGGCATCGCCGTTCCACGTCCCGCGGGACGCGCGGCCCGGACCACGGGTGGGTGGGAAGATGCGGCAGTAGGTGCCGTCGACCCCAGATCGGATCTCCATGCGCAGCACACCTGCCCAGCGACGCCCGCTCTTCCCCCGTGGCTCCTGGCGAGAGGTGTCACGGATCGGGACGGTCCTGCAGCGGGAGACCGTCGGCGGGTCGTTGCTGCTCGCCGCCACCGTGGTCGCGCTGGTCTGGGCCAACTCGCCGTGGTCGTCGGCCTACAGCGACCTCCGGGACCTCACCGTCGGCCCGGACGCCCTCCACCTGCACCTGAGTCTGGGCACCTGGGCCGCCGACGGGTTGCTCGCGATCTTCTTCTTCGTCGCCGGTCTCGAGCTCAAGCGCCAGTTCGTGGCCGGTGACCTCCGGGACCCGCGTCGCGCCGCCGTGCCCGTCGTGGCCGCGGTGGGTGGGATGGCGGTGCCGGCGCTGCTGTTCACGCTGGTCAACCTCCGCGCCGGCGGTGACGCCCTGCAGGGGTGGGCCATCCCCACGGCCACCGACATCGCCTTCGCGCTCGCCGTCCTGGCCGTGGTCTCCACCCACCTGCCGGCCGGTCTGCGGACCTTCCTGCTCACCCTCGCCGTGGTCGACGACCTGCTGGCCATCACCATCATCGCCATCTTCTACACCCGCGAGCTGCACCCGCTGCTCCTGCTGCTCGCCCTGGTGCCGCTGGCCCTGTTCGGGCTGCTGGTGCAGAAGCGGGTCCGGTCGTGGTGGCTGCTCATCCCGCTCGCCGTGCTCACCTGGTCGCTGGTGCACGCCTCCGGGGTGCACGCCACGGTCGCGGGCGTGCTGCTGGCCTTCACCGTCCCCGTCCTCCGCAGCCAGGCCGCCGGGGGACCCGAGGCCGGGCCGGGCATGGCCGAGCACCTCGAGCACAAGGTCCGGCCGCTGTCGGCCGGGTTCGCGGTGCCCGTCTTCGCCTTCTTCGCCGCCGGCGTCACCGTCGGCGGGTTCTCCGGGCTCGCCGACGCACTCTCCGACACCGTCGCGCTGGGCATCGTCGTGGGTCTGGTCGCGGGCAAGACGATCGGTGTCCTCGGTGCCACCTTCCTGATGTCCCGCTTCACCAGGGCGACCCTGGACGAGGGCCTTCGCTGGGTCGACGTGCTCGGCCTCGCGGTCCTCGCCGGGATCGGCTTCACCGTGTCCCTGCTGATCGGCGACCTCGCCTACGGCGCGGGCAGCGAGCGGGACGAGCACGTCAAGGTGGGGGTCCTGGTGGGGTCCCTGACCGCCGCGCTCGTCGCCGCAGTCATCCTGCGCCTCCGCAACCGCACCTACCGCCGCCTCTGCGCCGAGGAGGAGCACGACACCGACAGCGACGGCGTCCCCGACGTCTACGAGACCGACGCCCACCGCTGAGCTCCGACGGCCTGCTCCGAACACCCCCCGCGACCCGGCGACCGGGGGTAGGTTCGGAGCGGAAGACCACCACGTGATGGAAGGCGCCGATGCTGCAGTTCAGATCCGTCGTGCGGACCGACGTCGGGGTGCGGAACCACAACGAGGACTCCGCCTTCGCCGGTTCCTCGCTGCTCATGGTCGCCGACGGGGTGGGTGGGGCCGCCGCCGGGGAGATCGCCTCGTCGAGCGCCACCTACGTCGCCAGCGCGGCCGCGCTGATGGAGGGCAGGAGGGTCGCCGCCGCCGAGCTGCTGACGCGGGCCCTGACCTTCGCCAACCGCCAGATCCACACCGACGCGACCGACCGCGCCGATCGGCACCGGATGGCGACCACGGCCACCGCCGTCCTCAGCGACGGCCTCACCGTCGCCCTCGGCCACGTGGGCGACTCCAGGGCCTACCGGTTCCGGGCCGGACGCCTCACCCAGCTCACCCGTGACGACAGCCTGCTGCAGGAGATGCTCGACGCCGGCGTGGTGCGACCCGAGGACGCCCGCAGCTACCCCCACCGCAACGTCATCACCCGCTCGCTCGGCCAGGACGAGGACGTCGAGCTGGTGATCACCCCACTGGAGCTGGTGGCCGGTGACCGGCTGCTGCTGTGCAGCGACGGGGTCACCGACGTCCTCGAGGACGTCCAGCTCGCGGACGCCCTGACCCTGGACCTCGACGCGGCCGCCGAGCGCGTCGTGGCCGAGGCGCTGGCCCTGGGCAGCCGCGACAACATCACCTGCGTGGTGGCCGAGGTGGTGGACCGGGAGTGGGTCAGGCCCTGGGGGACCGTGGCCGGGGCGGGCTGGGACCCGACCAACCTGATCGACGCTGCAGCGGTTCGCTGGGGCGCCGGCTCCGGCCCCGGGACGGTGCTGACCGGCCGATGAGCACCGCGGCACCCGGGCCCCTGCCCCAGGGGCCACCCGGCCCGGAGCACCAGCACGGGGACCGCGTCGAGTACGTGGCCGCACCCGTCTTCGACGGGCTCGTCCGCACCGGCGACGTCGGCGTCGTCACGTCCGAGCAGGACGGCTGGGTCCACGCCGAGTGGCCACGAGGAGGCGTGCACAGCGTGCCGAGCGGTCACGTGCGGAAGCTGGAGCGTTCCCGGTAACCGCTCCCCGCTGTCCCCGCCCGCGGGTCCGCGGTGGAAACCACGTCCTGCACGGAGCTCGCCAGGTCCCCGGTCCGCTGGTGGCGGCAGGGGCCGAGACGGAGGTGTCAGAGGGCGTAGCCCCCGGAGACCTGCAGGTCCTCCCCGGTGATCCAGGCCGCGTCGTCGGAGACCAGGAAGGCGATCACGCGACCGATGTCCTCCGGCTCCCCGATGCGACCCAGGGCGGTCTTGGCCGCGAGCCCCTCGATGATGGCGGGGAAGCGCTCGAACGCGTCGTCACCGAGACGGGTCCGGGTCGGTCCGGGGGAGATCGAGTTCACGCGGATGGAGCGGTGGCTCAGCTCCTTGGCCAGGAAGCGGGTCGCGACGACCAGCGCGCCCTTCATGGCGGCGTAGCCGGAGTAGCCCGGCTCGGTGTCCCCGGGTCGCGCCGAGCTGCTGGAGGTCATCAGGACCGCGCCGCCGTCGGCGAGCAGGGGGAGCAGCGTCTGGGTGAGGAAGTACGGTCCCCGCAGCAGCACCCGGTAGTAGCGGTCGAAGGCGTCCTCGGTCATCTCCTCGAAGGCGACGCCGCCACCGAAACCTGCGTTGTTGACGAGCGCCTGCACCCGCTGCGTGCCCCACTCGCTCTCCAGGACGCTGGACAACGCCGCCCTGAACTCGGGAAAGGTCTCGCTCCGCCCGACGTCGAGGGGCAGGGCCACCGCGCTGCCGCCCGCCGCACGGATCGTCGCGACCGTCTCCTCAGCTCCTGCGGGGCGGGAGTTGTAGGTGACCACGACCCCGGAGCCCCGGGCTGCGATCTCCACGGCGGCCCCGCGTCCGATCCCGGCGCTGGCACCCGTCACCACGACGACGGACTTCTCATCTCGCTGTTCGCTCATGCCTCCAGACAACCGTCTGACCGACCCGGGGTGTGAGGGCAGACCGGTCGACTTCTTGCCTGATCCTGCCGTTCCCGGCCCGCCTGGGGTGCTCCCCTCGCGGTGGGGGTGCTTCAATCGCCGCATGTCCTTCGACGAGCTCCGAGGGCTCCTCGCGGCGCGTGCGTCCCGAGGGGTCACCCGGACGGCCATCGACGGGGTCCTCGTGTCGCGCGTGGACGGCCCCGGGGCGCAGGACGAGTCGATGTCGGGCACGATCCTGGCGGTGGTGGCGCAGGGCGCCAAGCGGCTCTCGGTCGGCACGACGGTGCACGACTACGGACCGGGCCAGTACCTCGTCGCATCGGTCGACCTCCCCGTGTCCGGTCAGTTCGTCGACGCCACACCGCAGGAGCCGGCCCTCGGCTTCGGCCTCGAGCTGCGCCCGGAGGCCGTGGCCGAGCTCATGCTGGGCCCTGCGGCGGAGGGCTTCGGACGTCCGGGCCGGGACGGGTCGTCCCCTGCAGCGATCGCGGTCGGCCGGGTCTCGGCGAGGTTGCTCGACGCGACGATCCGGATGCTCCGGCTGCTCGACCACCCGCGGGACATCCCGGTGCTCGCCCCGATGATCGAGCGCGAGATCCTCTGGCTGGTCATGACGGGGGAGCAGGGGGCGACGGTGCGCCAGCTGGGGCTCCCGGACAGCAGCCTGAGCCGCGTGCGGCACGTCGTCCGGTGGACCCGCGAGAACTTCGCGGTGCCGGTGCGCGTGGACGAGCTCGCCCAGCTGGCCAGGATGAGCCCGTCCGCCTTCCACCGGGCCTTCCACGCCGTGACCGCGATGAGCCCGATCCAGTACCAGAAGAAGATCCGGCTGCAGGAGGCTCGGCTGCGACTGGTGGCCGACCCCGGCGGGATCGGCGCGGTGGCCTACGCGGTGGGGTACGAGAGCCCCTCGCAGTTCAGTCGCGAGTACCGCCGCGAGTTCGGCCTCCCCCCGAGCCAGGACGTCGCCAGACTCCGCGCGGCCGCCCCGTGACGACGTCCCCGCCGGCTCGACGCAGCACGGGGCCTCGAGAGAGGGCACCCGCTGAGGCCTACCCTGCAGCATGGGGCTGCGGCAGAAGGTCTGGCACGGGTGCTACGAGCTGATGGCCCGGCGCATCGACCGGCCCGAGTGGGCCTTCATGAACTACGGGTTCGCACCCCTGGGTGCCAGCACCCCGCGCACGCTGGAGCCGGAGGACGAGCTCGACCGGTTCTGCATCCAGCTCTACGACCGGACCGTCACCGCCGACCTGACGGGGCTCGACGTCCTGGAGGTCGGCTGCGGCCGTGGTGGCGGCGTCAGCTTCCTGAGCCGCTACCGGGGCCCGCGGTCCACGACCGGGGTCGACCTGTCCGCCGCGGCCGTCGACCTCTGCACCCGGGACCGCCGTGGTCCCGGGCTGCGGTTCGCCGTCGGGGACGCCCAGGACCTGCCCTTCCCCGACGCCTCGTTCGACGTCGTGGTGAGCGTCGAGTCCTCGCACTGCTACGACTCGGTGCCGACGTTCCTGGCGGAGGTGCGTCGGGTGCTGCGTCCCGGTGGCCGCTTCTTCTGGGCCGACCTGCGTCCGGCGGCCGACGTCGCGCGGACCCGGGCGCAGCTGCAGGGCTCGGGCATGGTCGTCGAGGACGAGCAGGAGATCACCGCCGAGGTGGTGCACGCCCTCGACCTGGACAGCGAGCGGAAGCTGGGTCTGGTCCGGGCCTGGGTGCCGCGGCTGGCCCACCCCCTCTTCGCGCGGTTCGCGGCGCTGGAGGGCAGCCGCAGCCACCGCGCCTTCCAGGAGCGGCGGACCCGCTACCTCACGGCGTCGCTGTCCGTCCCTGCCGCTGCGGCACCCTCCGAGGAGGGCCTGCGGTGACGTCCGGTGGGGTACCAGCGGGCCGACCGGACGACCCTCGGGCGGGCTGCGGGAGATGGTCGGACGGGCCCGGACACCGGGGAGCGCTCTGGTGTGCGAGAACTGTCGGTGCGGCGTCGTAGGGTCACAGGTGTGATCCGACGATGAGCAAGGTCGACGCCCAGCGGGCGATGCGTGAAGCCAACTACGCCCGGAGGCACGCCGGCGACGCCGCCCGCCGGGTGACGCCAGCAGCAGCCGACGAGGGACCGGTCGTGCCGACCGCCCGCCCGAGGAGCACCGCACGGGCAGTGGCCGCGGAGGCCGTCAGCCCCGCCGCGGAGGCCGTCAGCCCCGCGGTGGAGGTCGAGCGGTGCGGGCACCAGTCCATGAACGGGCGGTCCTGCACCCGCGAGGCGGCCCACCCCGAGAAGAGCCACCGCTACAGCTGAGCGGGGGAGCTCTAACGGCCGGCGTCGCCGACCGAGGTGCGACGTCGCCGCCGGTGTCGCGGCGGATCCGGCCCGGCGAGCCTGAGCTCGGGCCACCACCCGTCAGCTCAGGACGTCGACGAGGGGTGCCGACGTGGGAAGGTCGTGCCGGTCAGCTCCTCCGAGACCTCCCACAGCCGTCGCGCCACTCCGAGGTCCCGGGCCCTGGCGGCCCGACCGACCAGGGTGGGCGCACCCCGGATCTCCATGAACCCGTTCGGGCCCAGGTAGCTGTTGCCGGGGACGTCGGCGGTGGCGGCGTGGAGCACCGGGCGGGCCCCCTCCTCCTCGCTTTGGGCGACCAACCTGAGCACGGCCCCGCCCAGGCGTGCCCGGAGGGTGTCCTGCTGGGGTCGGAACAGGTTCGTGACCGAGATCCCGGGGTGCGCCGCGGTGGCGATGACCGGCGACCCGGTCTCGCCGAGTCGCCGCTGGAGCTCGGCGGTGAACAGGAGGTTGGCCAGCTTCGACTGCCCGTACGCCGGGTTCGCGCGGTAGGGCCTCCGTTCCCAGTTGAGGTCGGTGAGGTCGAGGGAGCCGAGCCGGTGGGCCTGCGAGGACACGGTCACCACCCGACCCCGGATCTGGGGCAGCAGCAGGTTCGTCAGCGCGAAGTGCCCGAGGTGGTTGGTGCCGAGCTGCAGCTCGAAGCCGTCGACCGTGCGGGAGAGGGGCGGGAGCGACAGACCGGCGTTGTTGATCAGCACGTCGACCGGCTCCGTCAGCTCCGCCACGAACCGGGCCACCGAGGAGAGGTCGGCGAGGTCCAGCCGGCGGACCACGACGTCCCCCGCCATCGTCGACGCCGCCTCGCGGCCCTTGGCGAGGTCACGCACCGCGAGCACCACGCGCGCGCCCCGCTCGGCGAGCACGCGCGCGGTGACGCGACCGATGCCGCTGTTCGCGCCGGTGACGACGACGGTGCGTCCTGCGGCGGGAGGGACGTCCGCCGCGGAGGACGCCGCCATCAGCCGACCACGTCGGTGCGGGGGACCGACGGCTGCGCAGCGGCTCCGGCGCCGACCGCGTCCTGGAAGACCCCGAAGTTGCCGGTCATCCACACCGGAGTCAGCCTCACCGCACTCATCCGCCATCCCTCCGGGGTGCGCTGGAACCGGTTCGTGTAGTAGCCGTGCACGACCGAGTCGCTGTCCCCGGTGGGGTTGGGGAGGTGGTGACTGGCTCGCACGTAGGCGACGCCGGTGGCGTGGTCCTCGTCGTGGAACGTGATGACCTGGTTGGTGATCATGTGCTGGGTCGCGGTGAAGGACTCCATCCGTGGCGCGGTCCCCGCGACCCAGTCGTCGGCCGCGAGACGGGTGGCGGGCTGACCGAACCCGGCGCTGAAGTCGACCTCCACCTCGTCGGTGAAGCAGCTGCGGAAGAGCTCCCAGTCGTGGGAGTCCGTCCCCGTGGCGTAGCGGAGCTGGACGTCGGTGATCTCAGCGCGGTCCATCAGCCGCCGGAGCGCCACCGAGTCGATGGGTGTTTCATGTGACGTTGTCATGTAAACCACTGTGGACAACTCATGTGACGTTGTCAACTAGAGTCTGGGCATGGTGACACGGGCTGAAGCCGCTGCAGCGACGCGGAGGGCCCTCGTGCGAGCGGCCTCCGAGCTGCTGGACGAGGGGGGACCGGAGGCGGTGACGCTGCGCGCGGTGGGGGCTCGCGCCGGGGTGTCGCGGGGTGCCCCGTACGGGCACTTCGAGGACAAGTCCCACCTGCTGACCCAGCTCGCCGTGGACGCCTGGAGCACGATGGCCGACGCCGTGGAGCGTCTGCGGTCAGACGCCGGTTCGGACCCGGGCACGCGACTCGAGCGGGCTCTGCTCACCCTCATCGGGCTCGGGCGTCGGCAACCGCACCTGTACGCGCTGATGTTCAGCACCCCGGCCGGCGACCCGGAGGCCGTCGCCGCCGCCAGCCGCCTGCACGACCAGTTCCTCGCTGTCGTCGCCGACCTGGTCGGGGAGTCCGACGCTCCTCGCTACGGCGCGCTGCTGATGTCGAGCGCCCACGGGATCGCGGGACTCGAGCTCAGCGGTCACCTGGCGAAGGAGGCGTGGGACGTCGACGGGGAGCAGCTCGTCCGGATGCTCGTCGACGCGATCGGGTCCGCGGTGGGTCGCTGACCGAGGGGCGAGGGCCATCCGGCCGGGCCTCCGCAACCCACTGGGCGCCCGGGTGGTGGGTGGCCGTCCCCCTGCTGTCGTGAGGCAGTCCCGTCGGGTCTCGGTCGTGGGGCGACCGGCGGACCGGCTCAGCCCTTGTGCTCCACGAGCGCCGTCTGTCCGGAGCCGACGTCCGCGGCGAACCGGGCCCACGCCCGGTCGTCGACGTCGAGGGTGTCGAGGAGGTAGGCGCTGACGGCGTCGGCCACGAGGGCGACGCGAGCAGGATCGGGGTCGGTGGTCTCGCTGACCGCCTCTCCGGCGATGCCGCCGAGCGTGTGCTCGCCGCCCGGGACGACCACGAGGGTCTTCGGTGCGGGGCTCAGGTGGTAGGCGTCGAGGAACCAGTCCGGTCCGCGGGTGGACATCCTGGACCGGTCCTC
Source organism: Auraticoccus monumenti (assembly GCF_900101785.1). Classification (GTDB taxonomy): domain Bacteria; phylum Actinomycetota; class Actinomycetes; order Propionibacteriales; family Propionibacteriaceae; genus Auraticoccus; species Auraticoccus monumenti. The sequence continues at coordinate 2,621,761 of NZ_LT629688.1, forward strand.
GTCGCCGGCGATGACGAGGGCAGGGGTCGTCATCGTCGGGTAGCCCGGCCTCATGAAGGGCAGGTTCTCGAGCGCGAACGGGGTCAGGGAGTCCCCGGTCCCGGTCACGGCGATCAGGACGCCGGCCCCGATGTCGTCCCGGGAGAAGTCCTCGCCGGCATCGCCCGCGGGGTCGAGGACCCGGGCACCGAGCAGCGCACCGACGGTCTGACCACCCCACGAGTGCCCCACCAGCGCGACCCGCGAGCGGTCGGTCCGCTCGGAGAGCCCGGCCTCCTCGAGCACGTCGCCGAGGTGGTCGAGCACGGCGTGGAGGTCGGCGATCCGGACCCGCCAGATGGTCCCAAACCGGGGGTCGTCGAGCCCGATGCCGATCCGGCGCGAGTCGAGGTGGGTGGGCTGCACGACGACGAAACCGGCGGCGGCCCAGCGGTCGACCAGGGGCTCGTAGCCGTCCATCGACCACGCGTTGCCGTGGGAGAAGACGATGACCGGGAGGTCGCTGCCCCGGGTGGGAGCGGTCACCTTGACCTCGAGCTCCACGGGTCGGTCGTCGGAGGGGACGCTGATCGGCTTGATCGCGATCGTCTGCTGGCGGTGAGTGGGCATGTGCTGGCTTCCTGGACGAGGCTGCGTGCCGCATACTTGACGGAACGTTGTTCCACCACGCTAGCGGAACAGTGTTCCGCAAACAACCCGAGAGGACGGCGACCCGTGCCCCGACCCACCGGTGCCCGTGATGCGGGCGCTCAGCGCACCCGGCAGGCCCTCCTGGCGGCTGCGGCGGAGGTCTTCGTGGAGCTGGGGGTGCACGGGCCCATCCGTGACATCGCCGGACGTGCCCAGGTGGGCCTCGGGACGGTGTACCGCCACTTCCCCAGCCGGGCCGACCTGGTGGTCGCCGTCTACCGCCACCAGATCGACGAGTGCGCCGCGCTGGCGGTGGAGCTGGCGGACTCACCCGAACCCGACCGGGCCCTGTCCCGGTGGATCGAGGCATTCGTCGAGTTCCTGGTCACCAAGCACGGACTGGGAGCGGCCCTGCAGTCCGACGACGCCGCCTTCGAGAGCCTGCACACCCTGATGCTCGACACGCTCGTGCCGGCGTGCGGGCTCCTGGTCGACGCCGCCGCGGACCGGGGACGGCTGGATCCTGAGGTGACCGCGTACGCGTTGATGCGTGCCGTCGGCAACCTCTGCATCCTGGGGCCCGGCTACGTGCGCGAGGACGCGCGGGCGATGGTGGCGCGGCTGCTCGCCGGCTGCCAGCTCACCCGCCCGTAGGTCGAGCCGCGCCCCAGGGCGCCCCACCGTCGGGTGCCCACACCGGGTGGCTGGTCTCAGTCGAGGTCGGAGAGGTCCAGGGCGAAGCGGTAGCGGACGTCGTTGCGGGCCAGCCGGTCCAGCGCGGTCTGCACCTGGGCCGAGGGCAGCACCTCGACGTCGGCGGTGATGCCGTGCTCGCCGCAGAAGTCCAGCAGCGCCTGGGTGGAGTGGTGGCCGGCGCTGCCGGAGGAGGTCAGTCGCCGGCGACCGAGCAGGTGCATGGTCTCCACGGTGACCGGGCCGAGGTGACCGAGCGAGCACAGGGTGCCGTCCAGCGTCAGGCAGTGGAGGTAGGGGCCGAGGTCGTGCGGGCCCGAGACCGTGTCGATGACCAGGCCGAAGCGGCCGCGCTGCTCCGCCATCGCCGAGGCGTCGGTGGAGACCACGACGTGGTCCGCCCCCAGGGCACGGGCGTCGTCGGCCTTGGCGGGGGAGGTGGTGAACACCGTCACCTCCGCGCCGAGGGCGTGGGCGAGCTTGACCGTGAGGTGACCCAGGCCGCCGAGCCCGACCACACCCAGCACGGTGCCCGGACCGACGTCCCAGGCCTGCAGCGGCTCCCAGACGGTCACCCCGGCGCACATCAGCGGGGCGACGCCGGCCGCGTCCAGGGAGGTGGGGCGGTGGTAGGCGAAGGACTCCCGGACCACGTACTCGCGGGAGTAGCCGCCCTGGGTCAGGGTGCCGTCCTGGCGGTCCCGGCCGCCGTAGGTCAGGGTCGGGAACTCCTCGCAGTAGTTCTGCTGCCCTGCCTGGCACATGGCGCAGACCCCGCAGGAGTCCACGATGTTGCCGACCGCCACCGGGTCGCCGACGGCGAAGCCCGAGACGTCGGCGCCCACCGCGCTCACCTCCCCGACGAACTCGTGACCCGGCACCAGCGGGAAGGCGTCGGCGCTGCCCTGGTGGAGAGCGTGCAGGTCGCTGTGGCAGACGCCGCAGAAGTCCACGCGGACCGCCAGGTCGTCGGGCCGCAGCTCGCGTCGCTGGACGGGCCGGCGCTGGAGGAGGCTGTCGGGGGAGTCGGCGACGTAGCCGGTGGTGGTCCGCATGGGATGACCTCTCGTAGAAACCAACTGGTTGGTTAGAAGAGTAGGAGATCGTCGTGAGCGAAGCAACCAACCGGTCGGTCGGCGCTACGCTGGGCCGCATGAGGGACGCCGCAGCCACCCGCGAACGCATCCTCGCCGCGGCCACCGCCGAGTTCGCCCAGCACGGTATGGCCGGTGCGCGCGTGGACCGGATCGCCACCGCCGCCAGCAGCAACAAGGCGCAGCTGTACGCCTACTTCGGCGGCAAGGACGCCCTGTTCGACACGATCTTCGCCGCCCACGTGGCCGCCAACGTGGACGGCGTCCCCCTCACCGTCGACGACCTGCCGGGGTACGCGGTGCGCCTCTACGACGCCTACCTGCACGACCCGGTGCTGGTCCGGCTGGTCACCTGGGCCCGGCTGGAGCGGACGCCGGCCGGTGACCTCTTCGCGCACTGGGCCGACCACGACGTGGCCAAGCTCAGCGAGGTGACGCGGGCCCAGCAGGCCGGACTGGTGGTGGACGACGTCGACCCCGCTGACCTGTGGTCGCTGCTGATCGCGCTGGCCGGGACGTGGGCGCAGGCCTCGATCACCTGGACGGCCACCCCGGACGAGCCCGAGGCCGACCACGAGCGCCGCCGCCGCGCTCTCGCTGCCACGGTCCGACGGGCCTTCTGCCGCTGATCCGCCACGCGTTCCGAGCGGCCAGGATCGGTGCTCCGCGCCGGCCGCCCGGTCCTGACCACGCAGAGCCGGAAGTCGTCGGCGTGTGGTCTCAGGCGGGCTGGCGCTGGACGAGCTGCACGGGGTGCCCGTCGGGGTCGGTGACGAAGGCGACACGCAGCCCGTCGCGGAACGGGTGCGGTGCGGAGCGCGGCGCGCCACCCGCGGCCACGGCCACCGCGGACGCCTCCTCCACGTCGTCGGTCCACAGCGTGATGCAGGCGCGGTGGCCCGAGGTGACGGGTTCCAGTCCGTGGTGCTCGGCGGCCGGACCCGGGAGGGCGAGCCCCAGGCCGAACCCGCCCAGCACCATCTCGATCTTGAAGGGCTGCGACGCGGGTGCCCGGAAGGTCTCCTCGAAGCCGAAGGTCGCGTAGAAGGCCGCAGCCCGCTCGCAGTCGTCGACGAAGAGGATCACCTGCGGGTCGGAGAAGATCATGCTCTCGATGCTGCCCGACCGGTGGCGGTCACGCCCAGCCCCTCGTGGTCAGGGGTGCAGCGCCGCGCCCTTGACCACCCGGTCCACCACGTTGCGGGTGGAGTGCAGACCCAGCCCCACCAGGTCCAGCTCGGCGCCGGGGACGTCACGCACCACGGCCCGGTTCGCGGCGTCGTGCCCGGTGCGGAACATGTCGGCGGTGAAGACGGCCAGCGGCAGCTCGCGCCGCACGGCGCGCTCGTGCACGGCCCGGAGCAGCGCCAGGTCCGCGGTGAAGACGAGCACCGGCTGGCCGAGCAGCGGCAGGTAGGTCTGCCCGTCGGCGTCCTGGTACGGCTCGCCGACCAGCTGGGGCGCGGCGGCGGTCAGCCCGCTGGAGAGGAACGCGGTGACGTTGAGCCGCTGCCACACCTCCAGGTCGTCGCGGACGAGGACGGCCACCTTGGTCTCGAAGCGGGGTGCGGTCAGCGCGGAGGAGTCGGTCACGGCAGCATCCTCCGCCGCCGACCGACCCGCGTCTTGTACGTTCCTGCGCGCTAGCCTGAAGCGGTGCCGAGGTCCGGGGGAGCGAGCCAGGTCCGCGCCTGGCGGCCGGAGGTGCCCGGCGTCACCGAGGTGCTGCACGCCCACCTCGTCGGCCACGCCTACCCCGCCCACACCCACGACACCTGGACGCTGCTGCTGGTCGACGACGGAGCGGTGGTCTACGACCTGGACCGGCACCGCCACGACACCAGCCGCGCCCGCGTGACGGTGCTGCCGCCCGGGGTCCCGCACGACGGCCGTCCCGCCACCGGGCACGGGTTCCGCAAGCGCGTGGTCTACCTCGACGCCGCGGTGCTGGGGGAGGGTCGCACCGGTCGGGCGGTGGACCACCCGGGCTGGGCCGACCCGGTGCTGCACTCCGGGCTGGACCACCTGCACCGGGTGCTGACCCGCCCCGAGGAGGCCTTCGAGGCCGAGGGTCGGCTGGCCCTGGTGGTGGAGCGGCTCCGCGGGCACCTGCCCGGCTCCGGCGACGAGCGGGTTCCGGCACCCGGGGCGCCCACCCGCCGCCTGGCCCGCGAGCTGCGCGAGCTGCTGGACGCGTCCGTGGTCCCCGGCATCACCCTGGCCCGGGCCGGCCACCTGCTGGACGCCCCGGAGTCGACGCTGGTCCGGGCCTTCTCCGCCGAGTACGGCATCCCACCCCACCGCTACCTGACCGGACGTCGGCTCGACCGGGCCCGGCGGCTGCTGCTGGCCGGCGAGCGGGCGGCCGAGGTGGCCGTGGCCGTGGGGTTCCACGACCAGGCCCACCTCAGCCGCCACTTCCGGCGGCTGATGGGCGTCCCGCCCGGCCAGTTCGCGCGGGTCGCCCGCACCGCTCAGCCCGCGGCGTAGGGCACCTCGACGTCGAGCACCCAGGTGACCCCGAACCGGTCGCGCAGCATCCCGTAGAGCGGGGACCAGCCGGCCGGCGCCAGCTCCTGGACGACGGTCGCCCCCTCGACCAGCCCGGCCCAGGCGGCGCGGATCTCCTCGGGGTCGGCCCCACGGACGGAGACGAACACCGGGTTCACGCCGGGCTCGTAGGGCAGCCGCGCCGGCACGTCGTAGGCCATCAGGTGCAACCCGCCCTCGCTGCGGACCTGGCCCCACATCAGCTGGTCGGCCTCGGCCGGCTCCCTGGTGTCCTGCGCGTCGGCGTAGGTGACGGCGAGGACCTCCCCGCCGAAGACCGAGCGGTAGAGCTCCAGCGCGGCACGGGCCTGGCCGCGGAAGTTCAGGTGCGTGGTGGTGGTGATCGTCATGTCTGCTCCTCGAGCGTGGTGGACCGGGAGGCACCCGGGCGGCTCCGCGTCCTGCGGTGTGCTGCACCAGCTACGCTACGGAGCATCGCGGCCAGTTACTGACCGCAATGACCGCGGGAGGACGCATGGCCTCGACGAGCTCACGCACCCTCGAGCTGCTCTCCCTGCTGCAGGGCCGCCGGCACTGGCCGGGTGCGCTGCTGGCCGAGCGGCTCGGGGTGTCGGCGCGGACCCTGCGTCGCGACGTGGACCGGCTGCGGGAGCTCGGCTACCCGCTCCGGGCCCAGCCCGGGGTCGACGGCGGGTACGCGCTGGCACCGGGGGCGACGCTGCCGCCGCTGGTGGTCGACGACGACGAGGCGACCGCCCTGGCGGTGGCGGTGCAGAGCCACCTGGCCTCCGGGTACGCCGACGAGGCCGGTCTCCGGGCGCTGACCAAGATCGTCCAGGTGCTGCCCCGCCGGCTCCGGGCCCGGCTGGACGCCGTCCGCGGGGCCAGCACCCCGACCAGCTGGCGCAGCACCGCCGCGGCGCCGGTCGACCACGACGTCCTCACCACGCTGGCCCTGGCCTGCCGCGACTCCGAGCGCGTGCGGTTCGGCTACCGGAGCCTGGAGGGGACGCGCTCGGCGAGACGGGTGGAGCCGCTGCAGCTGGTGCCGCTCGGGCAGCGCTGGTACCTGGTCGGCTACGACCTCGACCGGGGGGACTGGCGCACCTTCCGGATCGACCGGATCGGCGACGCCGCCGGGACCGGTGTCCCGTTCGCCCCCCGCACCCCGCCCTCGGACGACGTCGGGGCCTTCGTCCGCGAGCGCGTCGCTGGGGGTGCCGGGGGAGGGCGGTACCGGGTGGAGGTGGTGGTCCAGGCGTCCACGGAGTCCGTCCGTGCCTCGGTCGGCCGCTGGGCCGACGTCGAGCCGACCGCGCCGACGAGCTGCCGGATGACCATGGAGACCGACGCCCTGGAGGGTCCGTTGTTCGCGCTGGGCTCGATCGGGGCGGAGTTCACCGTGCTGGCGCCGCCGGAGCTGGCGCGGCTGGCCCTCGACTGGGGCGCGCGGCTGACCCGGGCCGGCCGGAGCGACGACGGTGCCTGAGGACGGCGCGAGCCACCCAGGGGCGTCCGGCGAGCCGGCTAGTGGGCGCCGTTCTGCTGCCGCCAGCGGCTCTGCTTGGCCCGGTTGCCGCAGATCCGCATCGAGCACCACTGGCCCGTGCGCGAGCGGGACGTGTCGTAGAAGGCCCACTGGCAGGTGTCGTTCGCGCACGCCTTGAGCCGGGACCAGGTGCCGTCCTGGATGGCGGCGGCGACGACGGCGACGACGCGTCCCAGCACCGCGTCCACGCCCTGCCCCCCGGGCTCGAGGTGGACCCCGTCGGCGGTGAAGCGCGCGGTGAGGCGGGAGCGGCGAGCGGTCTCGTCCAGGGCGGTCACCGTCTGGTCCGGCAGCGGGGCCCGGTCGTGGTTGGCCAGCAGGGCGGCCCGCAGGGACTCCCGCAGTCGGCGCGCGGAACCGAGGTCGGCCTCCGAGGCGGGCACGTCGATGTCGTGCTGGTCCGCCCACTCCCGCCAGGACGTCGGGTCGGCGAGCCGGTCGACGCCGGTCTCGAGGTCCACCGAGTTGACGAAGGCGCGCACCAGCTCGAGGTCTCCCGGAGCCGGTACGACCGGTGACGACGACGCGCTCACCCCGCCAGCGTAACCCCCCTTGCCGCGACGCCGGTTGGCAACATAACCTTCTTAACCATGACGAAGGTTACGAACGCCTGGCAGGTGCCACGCTTCCGCCGGGTCTGGGGTGCCGGCGCCGCCGCCGGGCTGGGGGCGGAGATCGGCGAGCTGGCGATCCCGGTGCTCGCGGTCGTCACGCTCGGGGCCTCGGCCGCCGAGCTGTCCTGGGTCCGGGCGGCGCTGCTGCTGCCCTACCTCCTGCTGACCCTCTGGCTCGGCGTGCTGGTCGACCGTCTGCCCCGACGGCCCCTCCTGGTCCTCGCCGACCTGGCCCGCGGGGTGCTGCTGCTCGCGGTCTGCGTGCTGGCCCTCGGTGGCTGGCTGACCATCCCCGTGCTCGTCGCCGCCGCCGCACTGATCGGCTCGCTGACCGTCCTGTACGCGCTCGCCGACTTCTCCTTCCTCCCCGAGGTCGTGCCCGAGGGGGCGCTGATCGACGCCAACGCGAAGATCACGGCGACCCAGTCGGTGATCGGGGTGGCGGGCAACGGCGTCGGCGGGCTGCTGGTGCAGGTCCTCACGGCGCCGGTCGCGCTGGTGCTGAACGCACTGGGCTACCTCGCCTCCGGTGCGCTGATCGCCTCGGTACGGGTGCCGGACTCCCGCCCCGCCCGGAGGGGCCGCTCCTCGGTGCTGGCCGAGGCCCGGGCGGGCACCGGCCACCTGCTGCGCCATCCGGTGCTGCGGGTCCTGGTCGCCGAGGCCGCCCTGTGGAACCTGGGCAACGAGGTGCTGATGATCGCGCTGGTGGTGCTGCTGCTCCACGAGCTGGCGCTCGGGCCGCTGGTGCTCGGCCTGGTCCTGATGGCCACCGGCACGGGCGCCTTCGTCGGGAGCCTGTACAGCCGGCGGCTGACCGCACGGTTCGGCTACGGCCGCTCCCTGGTGGCCTCCCTGCTCCTCGGCAACAGCGCGCCGCTGGTGGGGGTGCTGCTGCTCCAGCTCGGCGGCTGGGTGGGGATCGCGCTGCTGGCGGGGACGTTCCTGGTCTCCGGCTCCGGCATCGGGATCGCCAACTCCCAGGCGGTCAGCCTCCGCCAGCTCGCGGTGCCCGGCGAGCTGCGCGGGCGGGTCAACGCGGGCTACCGGCTGGTCTCCTGGGGCGCCCTGTCGATCGGGGCCATCGGTGGCGGCGTCCTGACCACCGCGACCGGTCCGCTGACCGCGGCGCTGGTCGGCACCGCGGCGATGGCCCTGGCCACCGTGCCGGTCGCCCTGTCCCGGGTCAGGTCGCTGGTCCACGTCGAGGACGTCGTGCCGGTCCCCGCTGCGGCACCGGGCAGCCCGGCGGCCACCCCGGGCAGGCAGTGACCCCGCCCCGGGTCGTCCGGGACGGGGTCACGCCACGACGGCGGCTCAGCGGCCGGCGGTGAGCCACTCCTGCGGCGAGAGCGCCCGCTCGGCGATCCGGACGTCGCCGAGGCGGCCGGCGAAGCTCTTCTCCACCTCGCCGTCGAAGGAGCTGGCCCCGACCAGCCACGGGCTGGGGTCGCCGTCGATCCCGACGCTGGTCGCGCTGGGGTTCCGGGCGATCGGGGCGCCGTCGACGTAGACGGTGGTGGTCGAGCCGTCGTTGACCACGGCCACGTGGCGCCAGACCTCGTCCTCCATCTCGTGACCCCAGTTGGTCAGGGTCGTCGGCAGGTTGGTCGGGTACATCTCCCACTGCAGCTGCCGGCTGGGGGAGACGCTCAGCGTGGCGATCGGGGCCGCGGTGCTCCATCCGCCGGTCTTGCCCTCGTCGGCACCGGTGGCCAGCCGGGACAGGATCCCCATCCACTGCCGGTCGCCGGAGCAGCAGTCCTCGGGGAGGCGGACGAAGGCCTCGATCGTGTAGCCGTCCTCGAACCGCTCCTCCTCCAGCGGGGCGCCGGGCACCGTCTGCAGGTAAGACGCCTGGTTGGTGGTGAACTCCAGGCTGCCCGCGCCGGGCTGCTGGGGGTCGGCGTCGTCGCGGTAGACCAGCGACCCGCGTGGCGTGCCCTCGGGGGTGACCATCCGGAGGTCGTTGCCCCGGCCGGAGAGGTCGGCCAGCCCGGGCGTGCCCGCCGGGACGGGGCGACCGTCCTGACCGCGGCGGCGACCGGTGTCACCGAGGCGCCAGTAGGCGACGGTCCCCTCCACCAGGGAGGCCTCCACCGGGGCGGCCGCGGCACGGCCCGGTGCCGGGGCGAACCCGGCGAACCGCTCGGCGAAGTCGATCTCGAGGGAGAACTGGTCCACCGCGCGGTCGATCGCCCGGGTGGGACGCGCCACGTCCCCGGCCAGCGGGTTGCCCTCGGCCCGCTCCCGCTCGGCCCAGGGGGAGAAGGTCTCGACGTCGATGCCGTGGGCGGTCAGGTCAAAGGTGTAGAGCCGGATCATCCCGGCCCCGCCGTAGTACTGCTCCTGGTAGTTGACCAGGTCCAGCTCCACCGGGTTGCCGGCCGCGTTCTCCATCGAGGCGCGGGCGGTGGGCCAGAAGTGCCCGCCCATGGCGAGGAAGACCTGGTCGTTGTCCTCGATCAACCGGTCCCACAGGCCCTGCCCGTAGCCGGAGAACGCCGCCACGCCGTCCCCGCCGTCCAGGACGAGCTCGTGGCTGGTGAGGATCACGGGCAGCTGCGGGTGCTCGTCGATGACCTGCTGGGCCCAGGCGAAGGAGGCGTCGGACATCCGCCAGTCCAGGGCCAGAAGCAGCCACTGCCGGCCGCCGCCGGAGAAGACGTGGAAGGTGTTGTAGCCGGTGGGGTCGCTGCCGCCGAGGGTGCCCAGGTCGGCCACCCGCTCCGGTCCGAAGACGTCGAGGTAGGGGGTGTCGGGACGGGTGTCGTCGTCGCCGCGGACGTCGTGGTTGCCGGCCAGCACGCTGTAGGGCATCTCCGCCTCGTCCAGCACGCGGTACACCTCGTCCGCGCCGGCCATCTCCTCGGCGGTGCCGTGCTCGGTGATGTCACCCAGGGCGGCGGTGAAGGCGATGTCGCGCTCCTCGCGGTTCTCCACGATCCACTCGAAGGCCTCCGCGACCGGGCGGGCGTCCGAGCGGGTCACCCCCTGCTCGTAGTCGATCAGGTACTGGGTGTCGGGCACCACGGCGAGGGTGAACCGACCGTCGGTGTCGGGCTGCGGGGTGGGCTGCGCCGAGGCGACGGCCGGGACGGCCAGCAGCGCGAGGGCGGCGGCGACGAAGAGGGCACGGGGGGAGCGCACAGTTCCTCCTGGGGCGGGTGGGGTGCCGGGTCCGGCGACCCCAGCCTGGTCCCGGCAGAGGACGTCAGGAGGACGTGCAGGTGACGGCGCGGGATCGGGTGCGCGAACGCCGCCCGCCGAGGTGCTCAGAACGGCCCGAGGCCACCCGCCAGCAGGGACGGGGCCCACCGGACCAGCCCCCCTCGCAACGCCACGAGGGGGCTGGTCCTGCGTGCGGTGCTCAGGGGGTGACCTGGACCCGGTCCTGCTCGGGGAGGGTCACGGAGCCGAGCTCGCGCAGGTACGACACGAAGGTGATGTGGTCGGTGTGCGGGTGGGTCCGCATCAGCTCGGTCGTGCGCAGCGCGGGGAAGTCGCTGGAACCGTTGAAGGTGTCCACCGGCCCGGCGACCCGGTAGGTGCGTCCGAGATCGAGGGGGGCGCCGCCGATGGTGATGGAGGCGGGATCGACCCGGTCACCGACCGGCGCGGACGCCTGCCAGGTGTAGCGCACGTCGGCCGACACCGCGATCGGGTAGAACGTCTCCGACCCGTCCGGACCCACCACCCACTGCTGCTCGAGCGCGGCCTCCAGCTGCGCCCCCGTGCGGGTCGCCGTGACGACCTTGTGCTCGTGGCCGAACACCTCGAAGGCCGCCTGGTGGGTGAACGCCGACAGTCCCGCCGGCGCGTCCGCGTGCGGGGTGGCAGGGAGGTCGCCGTGGATCTCGCTGTTCCACCCGGGCCCGGAGTGGTCGCGCGTGGCGACCATGCCGAGGTCGGCCTCCAGCTGCGGCTCGGTCGCGGCGGAGCGGAGCATGGCGTCGGCCACCAGGTTGCCCAGGGTGGACTCCCCGGAGGCGTCGCGCTGGAGGGTGGCGGACCCCTCGGTCCACGCCACCGGGGTCGTGGCCCGCTCGGCCGCGAAGCCGGCCCAGTGGTCCTTGATGGCCCGGACCTCCGGGTCCGGCCGCCCGTCCTGCGTGACCGGGTGCATCGTGAAACCCGATCGGTCGCGGATCACGTCGTCCGTCTGCGGGTCGATCGACAGGTTCAGCTCGGCGATGACGTTGCCGTACGAGCCGCCGATGGCCAGCGGACGGGGGTCACCCGCCGGGTCGGTGACGGTGCAGCTGGCGAGGCCGTGGGTGTGGCCGGCGATCACCGCGTCCACGGCGGGCACGGCCTGGGTGGCCACCGTCCAGGCCAGGTCGCGCGGGTTCTCGCACGCGTCCACGGCCTTGGAGTCCTGACGCAGGCCCTCGTGGTCGAGCACCACGATGGCCTCCACCCCCTGCGCCTGGAGCTCGGCGGCGTAGTGGTTCACCGCGGTGACGGCGTCGGTGGTCTCCAGCGCGTCGTTGTAGGACATGGCGTGGCGGTCCGAGCCCTGGAGCGTGATCCCGATGAAGCCGACCTTGGACCGGGTGCCGCGCCGACCCTCCACCTCGCGGATCGCGTAGGGCTGGAACACCAGGTCCCCGGACTCGCGCCAGTGCACGTTGGCGGAGAGGTACTCGAAGTCCGCACCCGCGGAGAGGGCCCCCGTGGAGTCCACGAAGCAGTCGTCGGCCCGCGGCCCCCCGGGGCAGGCCTGCTCGCTGGTGTGGTCGAGCAGGTAGTCGATGCGCCAGTCGAGGTCGTGGTTGCCGACCGAGCTGAACTCGAAGTCCAGGGCGTCGAGGACCTCCATGGCCGGCTCGTTGGCCAGCGACTTGTCCGGGTAGTTGTAGCCGGTCAGGTTGTCGCCGTTGAGCACGCGGAACGTGTTGCCCCGGCGGTGCCGGACCGACAGCCGGTCGAGCTCGCTCGCCAGGTAGGCCGCGTCGCCGGCCTCGTGCACGGTCCCGTCGGAGAGGTAGATGTCCGTGTCCTGCGAGGGGAGCTTGTCCCCTCCGTGGAAGTCGGTGACGGAGAGCACCTGGACGTCGATCGGGGGACCCCAGCGCACGTCCCTTTCCGGGGCGGCGTCGGCCGGGACGGCGACTGATGCGAGGGCGAGGGCGAGCAGTGCTGCGCCGAGACGGACGTGCTGTGGCACGGGGGGACCTCCGACTGGTGGGGACGGGGTCCCCAGACAAGGGCCCTGACGTGAACCCGCAGCAGCGACGCCGTGGCCGTCGGGTGGCCGTGTCCGGAAGACCCGGCGCCGGTCCCGTCCCGTCGGTGGGGAGTCCGCATCAGCGCCGGGGCGCCAGGTGGTGGTGGCCGAGCCGAGCTGGACGTCCAGCGTCGTGCCGGTGGCCACGTGGTGCTGGCGAAGAACTGCCGGTAGGCCCGGTTCCAGCCGGCCGATGCACCGCCCTCACCCGGCTGTCTCCTCGACCCGCCCGACCGGGACCGCAGGGGCGCACCCACCCCTGCGGTCCTGGACGGTGGCCGGTCGGGTGTCACCTGCTCATGCCGCAGATCCCTGACCGGCCGGGATGGGCTCGAGAGCCGGTCGGGCCCTCTCGAAGTGCTCCCGCGCGGCCACCAGCCAGCTCATCAGGAACTCCGCGGTCAGCACGTCGGTCACGGTGCCGTCGTCGGTGATGAGTCCCTCCTGGATCTGGAGGTAGGCCTCGGGCTGGGTGAGGGTGGGGGCGGCCAGGAAGGCCAGGATGTTGCGGAGGTGCTGCTGCGAGGCCGCGGTGCCGATGGTCCCGATCGACATGCCGATCACGGCGGTGGGCTTCCCGGCGAGGCTGTTGTCGCCCCACGGTCGGCTGGCGGTGTCGAGGGCGTTCTTGAGGACACCGGGGACGGAGCGGTTGTACTCAGGGGTGACGACGATGATCGCGTCGGAGGCCTCGATCGCCCGCTTGAACTCCGCGGCCTCGGCGGGGATCGCGGCGTCGTGGTCCGCGGAGTACATCGGCAGGGACCGGATCGGGATCTCGGTGAGGCGGAGCCCGGCCTCCGGTGCCAGCACGGTCAGTGCTCGGGCCAGGCGCCGGTTGATGGAGGTGGAGGAGATGCTGCCGACGATGATGCCGACGTCGTAGGTGGTCATGGAGATGTCCTTTCGTGGAGTGGGAACTTCGGGGGTCCAGGGGAGTGCGGGAGCGCGTGGCCGGCGTTAGCTGAGGACGCGGAGCGGGCTCTCGAGCAGCTGCACCAGCGTGGCGAGGAACCGCGCGGCAGCTGCTCCGTCGATGATGCGGTGGTCGGAGGTGAGCGTGACGCTCATGGTCTGGCGGGAGCCCGGCTCGCCGTCGACGAGCACGAGCTCCTCGTGGACGCCGCCGACGGCCAGGATCGCGCCCTGAGGGGGGTTGATGATGGCGGTGAAGTGGTCGACCCCGAACATCCCGAGGTTGCTGACCGTGAACGTGCCCCCGCTCATGTCGCCGGCGGTGAGTCGGCGCTCGGTGGCCCGGGTGACCAGGTCGCGCGCGGCGTGGGCGATGGTCGTCACCGACGCCCGGTCGGCATCCCGGATCACAGGGACGACGAGCCCGGCGGGGGAGGCGACGGCCATCCCGATGTGCACACGGTCGTGCATCAGCGTCGCGCCCCCACCTGCCGGGTCGTAGGAGGCGTTCAGGCCGGGGTGGGCGCGCAGTGCCGTGGCGACGGCGCGGACGACGAGGTCGTTCACGCTGACCTTGATCCCGCCGTCCGCCTGCGCCGCGTTGACCTGCTGCCGCAGGCCGAGCAGGGCACCGACGTCGGCGGAGACCGTGACCGTGAACGTCGGGATGGTCGCGCTCTCGGTCAGGCGAGAGGCCACGGCCCGGCGGACGGGGTCGAACGGCGTGCGTCGGGGTGCGCGCTCGTCCTCCGCACGGTCCGCAGCAGTGGTCGGCGCGGGGTCCGGTGCGTGCGGCGGAACCGGTGCGCCGTCTCCTGGTGCGCCGTCTCCTGGTGCGCCGTCTCCTGGTGCGCCGTCTCCTGGTGCCTCGTCTTCCGGCGCGTCGGCAGGGGTGGCGGCAGCCGCGGCGAGGTCGGCGCGGACGATGCGTCCGTTGGGCCCGGTCCCGGTGATGGTCGAGAGGTCGATGTCGTTCTCCCGGGCCAGCCGCCGGACGAGGGGGGTGGCGAAGAGCCGCCTGGACGTCGGGTCCGGATCGTCACCGGGAGGCGTCTGCGTGACCTCGGCTGCTGCCGGCGGCGTCGGGGCCCCGGGGTCGACGCCGTGGTCGATGCCGTCGTCCAGCCGGGCGATCGGCGTCCCGATCTCGACCTGCCCGCCCTCGGCGACGAGGATCTCGACGAGGGTGCCGGCGTCGTAGGCCTCCTGCTCCATCAGCGCCTTGTCGGTCTCGATCTCCAGCAGGACGTCGCCGGGCTGCACGGGGTCGCCGGGCTTCTTGTGCCAGGCGGCGATCGTGCCCTCCGTCATGGTGTCGGAGAGGCGGGGCATCAGGATGTCGATCACGGTCGTGCCTCCCGGGCTCGGTGCGCGACGGCGTCCAGGGTGTCCCGGATGGCGCCGACCGCATCGTCCAGGGAGGGCAGCGCGGCCGTCTCCAGCGACTTGGCGTAGGGCATCGGCACCTCGGCCATCGCCACCCGCCGCACTGGAGCATCGAGCCAGTCGAAGGCGCCGTCGGAGATGGTCGCGGCGATCTCGGCGCCGATGCCGTACGTGAGCCAGTCGTCCTCGAGGACGACGGCGCAGCTCGTCTTCCGCACCGAGGCGACGACCGTGTCCCGGTCGAGGGGACGGAGGCTCCGCAGGTCGACCACCTCGACGTCGACCCCCTCACGGGCGAGCAGCTCGGCCGCCTTCGTGGCCACCACGGCCATCCGCGAGTAGGCAACCACCGTGATGTCGCTCCCCGTGCGGGTGACCGCAGCACGTCCGATCTCTGCCGGCTCGACCACGTCCGGGACCTCGCCGGTGGTGTTGTAGAGGGCGAGGTTCTCCAGCACCAGCACCGGGTCGTCGTCCCTGATCGCGGCGAGCATCAGCGCCTTCGCGTCCACCGGTGTCGACGGTGCGACGACCTTCATGCCGGGGACGAAGGCGTAGTAGAGCTCGATGTTCTGGGAGTGGGTGGCGCCGAGCTGCTGCCCGCCACCACCGGGGGTGCGGATGACCAGGGGCACGCGCGCCTGGCCGCCGAACATCCCGTAGATCTTGGCGGCGTGGTTGACGATCTGGTCCAGCGCCAGCAGCGAGAAGTTGATGGTCATGATCTCCACGACGGGTCGAAGCCCGACCATCGCGGCGCCGACGGCGGCGCCGGTGAAGCCCTCCTCGGCGATCGGGGTGTCGCGCACGCGGCGGGGGCCGAACTCCTCCAGCAGCCCGGCGGTGATCTTGTAGGACCCCTCGAACCGCCCGATCTCCTCCCCGATGAGGAGCACGTCGGGGTCTCGCTGCATCTCCTCGCGCAACGCGTCGTGCAGGGCCTGGCGGTAGCTGATGACGGTCATGCCGGTGCCTCTCCGCTGATGGTCTGATCGGGTCCGGCGGCCGCCGGGAACAGCGGTTGTCCAGGGAGCCGACGCGAGTCGTTCGGGACCGCGGTCGCGTAGGTGTAGTCGAAGAGGGTCGACACCGCCGGGTGCGCACTGGCGTCGGCGAACCGGACGGCGTCGTCGACGTCCGCCTTGGCGGCCTCGTCGATCTCCCGGGTCGTGTCGTCGGTGAGGATCCCGCGCTCGCTCAGACGCGCGGCGTAGGCGGCCAGCGCGTCGTCCGCGAGCAGCTGGGCCTTCTGCTCCCGCGTGCGGTACCCGGCGGGGTCGACCACGGAGTGACCCTTCAGGCGCTCGGTGACCGTCTCGAGGAGGAAGGGCCTCCCTGCACGGGCGTGGGTCAGCGCCCGGAGGGCGGCCGCGTGCACGGCGACCGGGTCGTTCCCATCGACGCGTTCGGAGGCCATCCGGTACGCCGAGGCGCGCTTGAACAGCTCGGGTTCGGCGGAGGAGTCCACCACCGTCGTGCCCATGCCGAGTCCGTTGTTGCTGACGACGTAGACGATGGGCAGGTCCCACAGCGCGGCGAGGTTGAGCGACTCGTGGAACGCGCCGATGTTCGTCGTGCCGTCGCCCATCTGGCAGAGCACGGCCTCGGTGCCGCCCTGGTGGGCGACCGCGAGCGCGGTGCCGGTGGCCAGCGGGACCTGGCCGCCCACGATGCCGTAGCCGCCCATGAACCGTGCCTCGACGTCGAACAGGTGCATGGATCCGCCCCACCCCTTCGAGACACCGTCGGTGCGGCCGTAGAGCTCGGCCATCACGCGTCCGGGGGCGATCCCGCGTGCCAACGCGTAGCCGTGGTCGCGATAGCTGGCGTAGACGTAGTCGTCGGGCTGGAGCGCCGCCATCAGCCCGACGACGGTCGCCTCCTCGCCGAGGTTCAGGTGGCAGTAGCCGCCGATCTTGGCCTCCGCGTACCCGCGCGCCGCGCGCTCCTCGAACCTCCTGATCAGCACCATCTGGCGGTAGAAGGCGAGGGCGAGGTCGTCGTCCTCGCGGGACGCGGCGGTCCCCGGCGTGCTGGGCACCTTCGGTGGTGCGGACATGGGTCGGCCTCTCTGTGCATCCCTCGAGCTGGTCGTCCTGGGGCAGCGGGTCCTGCGGTGGTCGCCGCGCCCTTCATCCACCAGGACCGGACGGCTGGCTCGGATGTGAGGTCGCGGTCGGCCCGAGCGACGACCCACCCGAGGGGGCCCTGCTCCGGGCACGTCGCCAGGCCCCCTGGCTCACCTCGAGAAGGTTCAGCTGGACGGGTACACGAAGGGTCCGGGCTGCTGCCGGGCGACGCGTCGGTCGCGGGCGATCGTCGCCAGGACGACCGCGATCCCGAGCAGGGCCACCGCGGCGTTCCCCGTCGTGAGGGCGATCGCCTCACCGACGGTGGCACCTCCGAGGTTGGCGATGTGGAAGAAGAAGTGCGGGACCGAGAAGAGCGAGTAGGCCAGGGCGGCGGGGATGACGAAGTGCGCCCTCGGCCGGACGACGGCGATGCCGAGCAGGAGCGCGATCCCGAGGGTGGCGCCGCCGAAGTCGCGGGCGTAGTGCTCGCTGAAGGGCGGGGTCAGGTCGGCGGTGGGGAAGTAGCGGTAGAAGGTCTCGGGCGAGATCGCGTTCCATGCCCCGACGACGAGCTGGTCGAGGAGCAGGACGGCGAGCCCGACCCTGATGAATCTGGTCACGAGGGTTCTCCTTCGATCGGTGGGAGGCGGTGACGCCCCGCGGTCCGGCGCCGCCGGGCAGCGGCGGCTGGTGGGTATGACCGCGCAGGGTCCTCCCTCGTGAGGCACCTCGCCCGGTGACGTCCTGAGGCCCGCCCGGCCCCGCCCGGTGCCGGCCGCTCCCGTGCCCGGTGGGGCGGAGGGTCATGGCACGGCCGGCACCTTCCGGGTGCTGATGGCGATGCGGTTGAAGGAGTTCATCATGATGATGGCCATCACGAGATCGGCCGCCTCCTTCTCGGTGAAGTGCCTGGTGACCTCGTCCCAGACGTCATCGGGGACGCCGGCGTCCGCCACGCGGGTCACGGCGTCGGTGAGGGCGAGGGCGGCACGTTCCCGGGCCGAGAAGAACGGCGTCTCCCGCCAGGCGGCCAGGGCGAACAGCCGCCGCGGGTCCTCCCCGGCCTCGGTCGCCTCGGTGCTGTGCGTGTCGACGCAGTAGGCGCAGCGGTTGACCATCGATGCGCGGAGCTTCACGAGCTCCAGCAGGACGGGGTCCACCGTCGCCCGGGCGTAGGCGTGCAGCTCCATCACCGTGCGGTAGCCCTCGGGGGCGACCTCCTCCAGACGCATTCTCGCGGGCATGATCTGTTCCTCCTCCTGTGTGGATGTGCGGGTCGACGGTGTCGATGTGGGTGTGGTCTGGGCCGGGGCCGGCTCGTCCGTGGCGCGGGAGACGCTGCTGCTGCCCACCCACCTCACGCCGAGGTCCGCCGAGCGGGGCCCCTCACGCCGTGGTGCTCAGCCGGGACGTACCGGTGTGGTGACGTCGGTACGCGGGTGCCCGAAGTACATGAGCTCCCAGATCGCCTCGTCGGTGAACGACTCCACCAGCGTGCTTCCTGACCACCGCTCGATCGTGAGCTCGCCGACGAAGCGCAGGTAGGCGCCGTCGAGGCGGATCAGGCGTGCGGCGATCTTCCGCCACCCCCTCAGCTCCTGCAGGAAGGTGCTGGCGACGAGATCGCGTTCCCGCCTGAAGGTCACGACGTACCGGTCGGTGCCGTCGTCGTAGGTGTAGGACGTGGTGCTCGCGACCGGCTTCCCCGTCGTCTCGTCGGTGTACGCCTCATCGGTGCGGAAGTGCACGGAGCCGGCGTCGTCGGCGACGACCTCGCCGTCGCGGGCGAGCATGAAGATCGGGATCGGCTCGTAGCCGTACTTCCGGTGTGCGGTGATGTAGGAGGCGATCACCGAGTACGGGCCGGCTGCGCCCCGTGCCCAGTACCAGTCGTTGATGATCGACATCATCCCGACGTTGCCCCAGTTGTGGTCGTGGTACCCGGTCCCGGTCACCTCGGTGCGGACACCCCCGACCTCGTAGGAGCCCTGGACGGAGCCCTGCGGCACCGCCGGCAGCCAGCAGAACTCCTGGGCCCGCTGCTCGCCGAACACCAGGTGGCCGGTCTCCGGCCGCCAGGGACGGATCTGGGCGTCGAGGGTGACGTGGACCTGGACGTCGTCGACGGCGACATCGATCTGGTAGGAGGTGAGGTCACCGGTGAAGCTGTTGCCGGCGATCCGCACGTCGGCGCGCCCGGTGGCTGCGGTGTACGTGTCCGCCGGGTAGTCGCGGATGACGTCCAGGCGACGGCCGTCGGGCAGGTCCAGGTTCATCCGGATCATCGGGCTCAGCGGCTTCTCGGGCGCGGACAGGTCCTTGGTCATGAAGATGACCACCAGCTTGGCGCCGTCGTCGAGGTGGGCGTCGAAGTACCACCACTCGTAGGTCCCACGGCGGCCGTCGGTGCGGGCGCCGTCCTCCCAGCTGCGGACGGTGTCGCGGTCGATGCCGATCCGCCGGTAGTCCTGGTCGCGGGCGGCGATGCTCGCGGTGTGGGCCTTGACCACGGTCCCTCTCCCCTCGCGGCGCACCGGAGCGCCGTCGACGTGAGGACCGGATGACCCCTCGGTGTGTGAGGTCAGTTCCACAGGGTGAGCTTGTAGGGGTTCATCATCATGCGGACGTCGGTGACGACACCGGCCACGACGTCGAGGGTGACCACCCCGATGATGCGTCCCTCGTCCCACATCGCGAAGCCGAGCCCGTCGGGGGTCTCCTGCTCCAGGACCGCGGCCCTCGGGTTCTTCCGCAGGACGCCGAGCAGGAAGCGTGCGACCTTGTCGGCCCCGAGGATCGGGTTGCGGGCGGCGGTGATGATGCCACCGCCGTCCGAGCGGAGCACGACGTCCGGGTCGAGCACGGAGACGAGTCCGGCGATGTCACCACCTCGCGCTGCGGCCGCGAACGCCCGCACGATGGCGTCGTGGTCGGAGCGGGAGGCCCGTTGGCTGCGGCTCTGCTGGACGCGGCGGCGGGCCGCGGTGGCGAGCTGGCGGCACGCCGCCGGCGTCCGACCGACGACCTGGGCGATCTCGTCGAAGGGCATCGCGAACACGTCGTGCAGGACGAACGCGACGCGCTGGGCCGGCGTCATGGACTCGAGGACCACGAGCAGCGCCGTGCTGACCGAGTCGTCGAGCGTGACCTGCTCCAGCGGGTCCGTCGGTGAGCTCGCCGCGCTGAACGCGTAGGCGGGGACCGGTTCGGGGAGCCACTCGCCGACGTAGCGCTCGTGACGGCGTCGCGCGGAGGCCAGGACGTTGAGGCAGACCCGGCTGGCGGCGCGGGTCAGCCAGGCGCGCGGCACCTCGATGGCGCCCCTCTCGTCCTCGCTCATCCGGTACCAGCGGATGTAGGTCTCCTGCACGGCGTCCTCGGCCTCGGCGACGGTGCCGAGCATCCGGAAGGCGAGCGAGACCAGGTGGCGCCGCTCACCGAGCACCTCGGCCTGCAGGGCATCACGTTCGTCGGGTGTCATGGGTATCCTCCTCCTCCATCAGACCGCACAGCCGGCCGGGATGTGAGGTGGTGGCTCACACTTGCGTCCGTTCCCAGGTCATTGACCCTGTGACCACACAGATCCTCCAGCCCCCGCACGCTCCCGCCGGGTCCCGGTCGGTGAGGTGATGAAGATCGTCGTCGCCGGGGCGACCGGCGCCCTGGGCCGTCAGGTGGTGGACGCGGTGCGCGGGGCAGGGCACGAACCCGTGCCGATCAGCCGCGGATCCGGGGTGGACCTGGTCACCGGGAAGGGGCTGGTCGACGTCCTGCGCGGGGCGTCGGCCGTCATCGACGCCTCGAGCAGGAGCACCACGTCGGCCAGGGTGTCCACCCGCTTCTTCGGCACCGTCACCCGGAACCTCCTCGCCGCCGAGCGGGCGGCCGGGGTGCCGCACCACGTCGCGATCTCGATCGTCGGCGCCCGGGAGCTGGACGCGAGCTACTACGCGGGCAAGGTGGCCCAGGAGGACATCGTCCAGGCGCATGCTGGGGGGTGGTCGCTGATCCGGACCACGCAGTTCCACGAGTTCGCGGTGCAGCTGCTCGGACGCGGCCGGGTGGGCCCCTTCCAGGTCGTCCCGTCGATGCGGTCGCAGCCGGTCGCGGCGAGCGAGGTCGCCAGGGAGCTCGTGGCGATCGCCTCGGGTGAGCCGCGGGGGCTCGAGCCCGACCTCGCCGGACCGCGTGAGGAGGACGTGGCGGACCTGGTGCGGCGCTACCTCGCGGCGACCAGCCGGACCCGCGCCGTCATCGAGGTGCCGCTGCCCGGCGGCTGGGGGAGCGGCATGCGCGACGGGACGCTGCTCCCCGGACCGGGGACGCGTCAAGGCCGGCAGACCTTCGACGAGTGGCTCAGCAGGCGGACCGGTTGACCCTGGTCCCCTGATCCACCGGCGGCCACCAGGCCGCGAGCTGCATCGACGACCCACGAGAGAGGCGACCATGCGCATCTTCCTCGCCGGCGGTTCCGGCGTCATCGGGAGCCGGCTCATCCCACGGCTCGTCGAGGCGGGCCACGACACCACCGCGACGACCCGTCGCGCCGAGGACCTGCGCTACCTCCGCGAGCGGGGCGCGCAGGGGGTGGTGGTCGACGTCTACGACTGGCCGCAGCTCGCCACCGCGGTCGCGGAGGCCGCACCGGACCTGGTCCTGCACGAGCTGACGGACCTGGGCGACTTCGATGCCCAGGCCAACGCACGGCTCCGGCGCGCGGGCACCGCCAACCTCGTCGCTGCCGCCGAGGCCGCCGGCGTGGGACGGATGATCGCGCAGAGCACCGCCGGGGCGTACACCGCCGGGGACGCCCCTGCCGTCGAGGACGACCCCGTCGAGCCCGGCTCCGACGTCGAGACGATGGAGCGCCTGGTGACCCGGATGCCGCGCGCGACCCTGCTGCGCTACGGCCTGCTCTACGGTCCCGACACCTGGTACGCCCCCGGGGCCAGGATGGCGAACGCGGTGGTGGCGGGTCTGGTGCCCGCGACGCCGGCGATCACCTCCTTCGTGCACATCGACGACGTGGTCGCTGCCACCGTGCAGGCGATCGGGTGGCCTGACGGGGCCTACAACGTCGTCGACGACGAGCCGGCGCCCGCGACGGAGTGGCTGCCGACCTACGCCGGGGGGCTCGGTGCTCCGACCCCGGACGTCGCCGGGCTCCCGGAGGGTGCCCCCCGCGGCCGCGCGGTGTCCAACGCGAAGGCGCGCGCCGCCGGGTGGGTGCCCCAGCACGTCACGTGGCGGGACGGCTTCCCCCGCCGCTGACCCGGGCACGGGCGGGAGCGCGCGACGGGCGGGGGCCCAGCCCCGGGCTGTGCCCCCGCCCTCCTGCCTGCGGGTCGCGCGCCCCGTGCACGCCGGTGCCGTCCTCGGGCTCCGAGGACGGCACGGGTGTGGCGGAGCTGGCGGTGGGGTGGGCGGCTACTCGACGAGCTTGCCCGTGGTGGAGACGTCCCCGATGAGGGCGGAGATCTCCGCGGGGACGGGAGGGATGCCCTCGTGGACCACGCCGCTGGACGGGGACCAGACGAGGTTGACCTGGAGCGACGGGTCGAGGTCGGGGTGGTCGCTGCGGTTGTGGCACCCTCGCGTCTCGCGTCGCTCCCTCGCCGACTCCAGGGTGGCGCGCGCGGCGACCAGGGAGGCCTTGAGGTCGAACGCGTGCGCGAGGTCCTGGTACCCGGCGATGTCGGGGTGGATGCCGATGTGCTCCAGCCGCTCCGAGATCTCGGCGATGTCGTCCAGGCCCGCGGCCAGACCGGTCTCGTGCCGGACGACGCCGGCGTGCTCGGTCATCGTGTCGCGGATGGCCCGCTGCAGAGCGCGGACGTTCTCGGTGCCGTCGGAGTCCAGGAGCGCGTCGACCTCGGCGCGAGCACCGGAGACGGCTGCGGGGGACCGACGCTGCGCGGTCAGGGACGCGGACCAGTCGGCGGCGGCCCGGCCGACGATCCGTCCGTAGACCAGCAGCTCGATCAGGGAGTTCCCACCGAGCCGGTTGGCCCCGTGCAGCCCGCTGGCCGCCTCGCCGACGGCGTAGAGCCCGTCGACGTCGGTGCCGTGGTCCTCCGGGCGCACCCAGACCCCACCCATCGAGTAGTGCGCGGTCGGGGCGATCTCGATGGGGTCGCGGGTGATGTCGAGCATCTGCAGCTCCATCATCGTCTGGTACACCCGCGGGAGCCGCTGCATGATCGTCTCGCGAGGGAGGTGGGAGACGTCGAGCCAGACGCCACCGTTCTCGGTGCCGCGTCCCTCGGTGATCTCGGTGTAGGCGGCCAGCGCGACCCGGTCGCGCGTGGACAGCTCCATCCGGTCGGGGTCGTACCGCTGCATGAAGCGCTCCCCGAGTCCGTTGCGCAGGATGCCGCCCTCGCCGCGTGCCGCCTCGGAGACGAGGGTGCCCGCGGCGTTCTCCGGCTGCAGGATCCCCGAGGGGTGGAACTGCACGAGCTCGGCGTCGCGCAGTCGGGCGCCGGCGTCCACGGCGAGGCGGAAGGAGTCGCCGGTGTTCTCATCACGCCGTGACGAGGTGCGCCGCCAGATCCGGTTGTGCCCGCCGGCGGCGAGGATCACCGCGTCGGCGTGGACCAGGTAGCGGGTGCCGTCGGCGACGTCGAAGCCGTAGGCGCCGAAGACCGTGTTGTCGGCGACCAGGAGGCGGGTGATGTGGATGCCGTCGACGATCCGCACCCGCAGCTGCTCGGCGCGCGCGACGAGGGTGCGCTGGATCTCCAAGCCGGTGTAGTCGCCGGCGAACGCGGTGCGACGCCAGGTGTGGGCACCGAAGAAGCGTTGCGAGATCCGCCCGTCCGACTCGCGGGCGAAGGTCATGCCGTAGCGCTCGAGGTCGCGGATCCCCTCCTCCGCGCCGCGGGCGACGACCTCGACGGTGTGCGGGTGGGCGAGCAGGTAGCTCTCCCTGATCGTGTCCGCGGCGTGCTGCTGCCAGGAGTCGGCCGGGTCCATCGTGCCGAGGGCGGCGTTGATGCCGCCGGCGGCGAGGGAGGTGTGCGCGTCCAGCCGGGGCCGCTTGCCGACGGCGATCACGTCGACCCCGCGCTCGGCGAGCTCGATCGCGGCCCGCAGGCCGGAACCGCCCGTGCCGATCACCAGGACGGTGGTCGACAGGCGGCGCTCGGTGCTACTCATGGTGGTTCTCCTTCTGGCCGGTGCCGGCCGTCGTCGGATGGGAGCCGTAGACGGTGAGGAGCCCGTGGACCAGGTGGGCGAGGACCGCGACGAGGACGGCGAGCGCGCCGACCAGGACCCGGGTCGCGTCCTGGGCGGTGAGCACCACGTCGAGGGGATGGACGTCGTCGACCTCGTCCCCCAGGACGAATCGCACGTCTCCCGCCATCGGGGCGCCGTCGACGGAGATGATGGTCCAGCGGATCTCGTAGCGGCCGTCGGGCACGTCGGGCTCCACCGGGGAGGTGACGACCACGGCGTCCACCTCCGCCGGCCCCGCCGTCCAGCTGTCGCCCTGCTCGTCGACGAGGACGACGTCCGCGCCGACCTCCTGCACCTCCTCGCTGAAGACCAGCTCCAGCTGGGCGGGCATCGCCTCGATGGTCGACCCGGCTCCCGGGGTGCTGGACTCCAGCGCGCTGTGCGCCCGTGCCACCGGCGCGGACGGCGTCAGGGCCAGGCCGAGGGACAGCAGGAGGGCCACCAGCAGACGCGGCCGGGGGTGTTCGGAGGGTCGCTCAGTGGGGTGCATCGGACTTCCTTCGCTGGGACGGTGACGTGGGTCGTGCTGGTGGGGACCGGGCTGCCCGGCGGGGCGCGGGGTGCAGGACGTGGCGCGCGGGGCGCTGGGGCGGGAGGCGGCACCCGACGGCGTCACCTGCGGTGGCCCGCGGCAGGGACGGCCGGCTCCTGGTCGGCGTCGGCGGCCTGCGGGGCCGGCGGGCCGTCGAGCACCGGGTGCGGGGAGGTCTCGGGGCGCGTCAGCCCGAGGCGGCGTCGACCCTCGACCGGTCGGTGGATCTCGGAGTAGCCCCCGCCCGGGTCCCGCACGACCCTGCCGCTCTCGGCCCCGTGGGCCAGCAGCTCGTGGTCGTCGTCCTGGAGGGCGAGGCAGGCACCACGGGCGATCACGAAGGCCGCGAGCGGTCCGAGGACGGTGACGACCCTCAGCACCCAGATGACGCCCTCGAAGGACACGTGGAACTGGGTGGCGATCACGTCGGCGCTCGCCGCGGCCCACAGCGCGCCGTAGAAGGTGATGCCGGCGGCACCGGTGCCGGTCCGGTTCGGCGTGTGGCGGGGTCGGTCCAGCAGGTGGTGCTCCTGGCGGTCCCGGGTCAGCCGGCTCTCGAGGAAGGGGTAGCTGATCAGGAGGGTGAAGAAGACCCCGACGGCGGCCAGCGGCACCAGCACGGCGAGGGTCCACGTCCGTCCGAGCCAGACCACCTCCCACCCGGGCGGGACGAGGCGGAGCGCCCCGTCGAGGAAGCCCATGTACCAGTCGGGCTGGCTGCCCGCCGAGGCGGCGGCGGGTGAGGCGGGGCCGTAGAGCCAGACGGGGCTGATCGTCATGGTGCCGGCCATCAGCACCAGGAGGCCGGTCGTGATGAGGAACATCCCGCCCGCCCTGACCGTCGCAGCGGGCCACAACGGCAGGCCCACGACGGTGCTCTCGGAGCGGCCGGGACCGGGGAGCTGCGCCGGCCCGTCCCGCCAGGCCATCCGGAGCCGCACCACCACCAGCACCACCAGCAGGGCAGGCGCGGCCAGGTGGACCAGGTAGAGGTTCTCGATGATCCGGCCGGGGAACTCCCCGTCGAACAGGACGAAGGTCACCCAGGTGCCGATCACGGGGACACCGAGGGCCACGCCCTGCACGATGCGCAGCCCCGTCCCGGACAGGGAGTCGTCCGGCAGGGCGTACCCGCTCCAGCCGCTGACCATGGCGAGCAGGAGGACGCCCACCAGGAGCACCCAGCCCCATTGCCGCGGCCGCCGGAAGCCCCCCGTGAAGAAGAGGCTGGCCAGCTGCAGGAGCACCGACGCCGGCAGCACCAGCGCCGCCCAGTGGTGGGCCTGGCGCAGGACCAACCCACCCCGCAGGTCCAGGGAGATGCGGAGGGTCGACGCGTACGCCTCCGACACCTCCACGCCCCGCAACGGCTCGTAGCTGCCGTGGTACCGGACGAGGGCGCTGGACGGGTCGTAGAAGACCATCAGCACCACGCCGGTGACCAAGAGCACTCCGAGGCTCGCTCCCGAGACCACGCCGAGGTAGCCGGACCACCGGTTGGGCACGGCCCGGGCCCGCAGCCGGGCGACCAGACGGCCGAGGCGGCCACCGGCCGTGTCGTCCACGCGGACCGAGGTGGTCGACCGCTTCGGTGCGGCTCCGTGTCCCGAGGCGCGATCAGCGGTGAGCATCGGGGACCCCGCCGTGGACGAAGGCGTCACGGGGACGCTGCACCGACTGGAGGGAGACGATGTCCCGGCCGAAGACCAGGGCGACGAGCCAGACGGCGAGGACGAGGATCTTCCGCTCCCAGGTGGGGACGGCGAGCGCGTGGTACCCGCGGTGCACCACCCAGGCCGGGAACCCCTTCAGCACCACCGGACCGGACTCGAAGACGCCCCGGCCCAGACCGAGCGTGGCGACGGCACCGACGCTGTGGTGCACGTACTGCCGTGGCGCGCGGCCCTGCAGCGCGGCGATGATGTTGCGGGCCAGCAGTCGGCCCTGACGGACGGCGTGCTGGGCGTTCGGCACGGTCGACGCGCCCGGGGTGCCCACGGCGAGGTCGGGCACGGCGGCGGCGTCCCCGGCCGCCCACGCGTCAGCCACCGGCTCGGCCGTCGTCCCGACCCGCAGGTCGGCTCGGACGACCACCCGTCCGCGGTCGTCCACCGGGAGGTCGGTGTGCCTGGCCACCACGGGGTTGGCGCCGTTGCCCGCCGTCCAGACGAGCAGCTCGGAGTCGAGCTCCGTGCCGTCGGACAGGACGACGTGGCCGTCCTCGGCCGACTGCAGGAAGGTGTTGAGGTGGACGGAGGCCCCCCGCTCCTCCAACGAGCGGACGACCCAGGCTCCCGGGCCGGCCGAGACCTCGGGGAGGATCCGGCCGCTGCCCTCCACCAGGTGGAAGCCCAGGTCGTCCGCGCTCAGCTCCGGGTACCGCTCGAGGAGGGCGGTGGCCAGGGACAGCAGCTCACCGAACCCCTCCACACCGGTGAAACCACCGCCGACGAAGGTGACGGTCAGCAGCCGGCGCCGCTCAGGTCCGGGAGGGAGCCCCGAGGCGCGGTCGAAGGCCACCAGCAGCCGGTCGCGGATGGCGACCGCCTCCTCCACGTGCTTGAGCCCGATGGCCTGCTCGGCCACCCCCGGGATGGGGAGCGTGCGGGTCACCGCCCCGGCCGTGACCACGATGACGTCGTAGCCCAGCGGGTAGTCGTCCCCCTCCACGGGGTGCACGGTCACCGACCTCGAGGCGTGGTCGATGGCCGTGACCGATCCGGCGAGGACCGTGGTCCGCCGCAGGTGCCGACGCAGGGACACCGCGGCGTGCCGGGCCTCCACCGAGCCGGCCATCACCTCGGGCAGGAACGGCTGGTAGGTCATGTACGGCCGCGGGTCGACGACGACGACCTCCGCCTCGCCCCTGCGCAGCCCCTTCTCCAGGTGCCGGGCCGCGTAGAACCCGGCGTACCCGCCACCCACCACCAGCACCCTGGGCATCAGGACCTCCCGCTCTCTCGACGACGCCTCAGCAAGGAGGACCGGGCAGCACGCCGGGGTGTGAGCAGGCCGCGAGGAGGGTCCGGTGAGCGGCGTTTCCGGGCCTCTGCTGGTGCTGCTTGGGCCTAACTCGAGCGCGGAAGGCCTCTTCGGTGAGGTGGCAGACCGGTGGCTCCGTGCTCCGGGGTCGGTGCAACTCCGAGCCGGCGGTGGCAGTCCGCGACCCGTCTGCAGCCAGCAGCCGGTTGACCTGGTGGAACTCCAGGACCGACGGTGAAAGTCCGGATGGGAGGTAGCACGTGCGCAGGTCTGACCAGACCGCCAAGGTGCCGCTCGAGCGGGCCCTGAGCAGTGCGGTGCGGTCTGCGGGTCCAGGTCGTCCGGCGCACCGATGTGCGCGGTGACGACGCTGGGCTGACCGTCGTCCCGGAGCTCGTCCAGCTGGACCGAGCACGAGGGGACCGTCTGATGATCGCGACAGCCGTCGAGGCTGGTCGGTCGTGCCCTCGACCTCGCCGGCTCGGACCTGCGGGTCCGGGCCACCCCTCTCACCGACGGAAGGTCCTGAACATGTTCACCGGAATCGTGGAAGAGCTCGGCCAGGTCGTGGACCTGCAGCACCAGGGCGACTCGGCCGTCCTCGGGGTCCGCGGGGAGGAGGTCAGCACCGACGCCGTCCACGGCGCCTCGATCGCGGTCAACGGGGTCTGCCTCACCGTGACCGCGGTGGACCAGGACGTCGTCGTCTTCGACGTGATGGCTGAGACCCTGCACCGCAGCAGCCTGGGCGCCCTGGCCGTCGGGCACCCGGTCAACCTGGAGCGGGCGATGGCGGCCACCGACCGCTTCGGCGGCCACATCGTCCAAGGCCACGTCGACGGCGCCGCCTCCCTCGTGTCCCGCACGCCGGGGGACCGGTGGGAGGTGGTCCGGATGGGGCTGCCCGCCGGTCTGGCCTGCTACGTGGTGGAGAAGGGGTCCATCACGGTCGACGGGGTCTCCCTGACGGTGTCGGCGGTCGGGGAGGACTTCTTCGAGGTCTCCCTGATCCCCACCACCCTGGCCCTGACCACCCTCGGCACCAAGCAGCCGGGTGACCCGGTCAACCTCGAGGTCGACGTCATCGCCAAGTACGTCGATCGGCTGCTCCACCTGCCCGGTGCGGCGCCCGCCGAAGCGACCCGATGACTAGGCGACTACGTCGTTTCGTTCTGGTACCTCAGGTTGGGTGATGACTACTCCACACCCGAGCTCTGTGTCGCCCCGGGGGAGGCGGCTAGAGCCTCGGGCAGGCCAAGTTGATGTCCGGTGGGTGCCGGTGAGTCTGTGGGTGACGTAGATGTGCTCAGCGCCGAGGGCGAGGCGGCCGTCTCGTTGGGCGGGGAGGCCCTGCCCTGTGGTGGACACCCGGGCGTAGCCGATCAGCGTGCTGGCCTGTTGCGTTTGAGGGGCCTAGACCGGGCTTTTTCGCGGGCGGGTGTTACGGGAATCAGAGTTCCGCAGCCGGCTCGGCTGCCCGTCATGAGCCGAGCCTGGGAAGAGGCGTCCCGGTGAGGGACCGGCTTGCGGGCGCCGCTAGTGCGAGCGCCAACGGATGAGGACTGTCCGCGTACTAGCCTCCTAGCGTGGCCAAGAATTTCTCGTACGCCGCCGACGACGTACCCCACCAGTACGTCACGCACTACCGCGTGTTTTTTTTATCGCGGCCCCGAAGCAGTTGTGGAGCAACACGACTGGTTCAACGACGTTGACCTGTCAGGGATCCTGAACACAGCGGAGATTGTTGCCGGCGATGATGCGCTGTGGAGCCTGTTGACCGTTCTTCCTGGCCGGCACGAGCAGCAGCTTGCCTGGCTCGTGGGTATGGACTACCTGAAGGCTCCGAGTTCCTCGGTGGAGCGCTATCGCCGGCGCGACATGGAGCAGCGGTTCCTGATGAGGCGCTCGATCGAGCAGCAGCCACCGAGACTGCCCAACGGCCGCCGAGTGCTCAGAATGTTCTGCGATTACGGCCGCGTCCATCCACTCTGGGAGTCATTTACCGACCATTACACCGCGAGCCCCGAAGATTTCGAGCTCAGCGTAGAGCTCGGTGAGGCGCTGCAGCGGTGGGCTCAGGGCTGGCAGGTGACCGACGAGGAGCGCTGGCTCATCCAGGGTGACGAGCTGGCTGATCGCATCGACCGCGAGGTAGGCCACGATGTCCAGGTCCGACGTGAGTACCGGATGAACTGGTCACTAGACGGAGCCAACCCTCAGACATGACGTCGCTGCGTCTCACGGAGACGTTCACCCCACCAGCCGCGCCTGTTGCTGGGTACGAAGCGCTGGAGCCAAAGCGGCGGCACGTCCGAGCCCCGCACAGATGAGCGATGGTTCACCGTGTGCGCCACCTCACTGCCACACGGCGTAGGTTGCCTCGATGCAAGCCACGCCCATCGACCCACGCGACCAGACCCACGAGGTGGACGACCCGAGCTACCGGGTCTTCTTTTGGGACAGCCCATCTAGCTCCGACGAGTGGGAACTCACCGAAGCCGACCTCAACGAGGTGCTCGCTTGGATCGACCAGCACTCTAAGCAGCGCCCCCACAGCCTATGGGCCACCATTCGCACCGACGACAACGTCACCACGTCCGCCTACGTGGCATCGATCCACCCGCGCCGCGCACTGTGTGGCCGCCATGGGCCGTTGAGGCACGTCCGTAGCGGGATCGCTTAACGTGCAGGTCCGTCAGGGATCAGCAGCGCGCGCACCGTGGCCGAGGCGATCAGGGTGTCGACCTCTTCCTGGTCCTTCCGCCACGCCTGTGCCGCCTGGTGAACAGTCCAGACTGCCGTCCACCGCAGGGAACGCCTCACCTCAATTCCGGTCAGTCTGGCCAGCGACTCCGCCACCGGCAGGATCAGCTCGGCAGGTTGGTAGGCCGCGAACGCACCCACCTCAGCGCCGGGATCCCCGATCACGGGTAGCGGGTCTAGCACGACCCAGCCCACTGGGCTGTCGGCGGAGCTGACCACGTTCTTGGTGATGAAGTCTCCGTGGAGCAGCCTCGGCTCGCGCGTCGTGTGAGACAGGTGGTCCGCTGCTGCCCGGGCGTCCGGAAGGCGCAGCAGCCCCAGGAGGCCGCGATCTGGCTCGCCGCGCTCACGTTGTTCCAGGGCCGCGTCCCCACGAGCGACCCGCTCGTGCTCGGGATACACCTCGTCCAGCGTCGGCAGCTGGTGAGCTGGCGTCGGCGCCGACCACAGCCGGCTTAGCAGTTCCCCGGCGACGTCGACCATGGGCCCGACAGCTGCCTTCTGTGACCCCCACGGCCAACCGGCACCCGGTCGTGCGCGCTCCAGGAGCAGCGCATCGTCGGTGGCGTCCAGAAGGGTGATCGCTGCACCCGTTCGAGCCCACGAGCTGAGCGCAGCGGCCTCGGCAGAGGCTGCGCCGCGCCCGTCGTCGCGGGTGGGAGGGAGCTTGAGCACGACGTCGCTGCCTCCAGCATCGCGTGCGGCGAAGACGGCCGACCGGGACCCACCCGTCAAGGGCTCCCCGATCACCAGGCCCCAGTGGTCAGCCGCACCCTGCACCCGCTCCTGGCTGTACGACACAAGTTCGACGCTACCGCCGACTGCATCCCGGCAAGGGATCGGCGACCGGAGGCCTCAGCTACGAGCTCTCTGCCCAGGTAGGCGGCTACTGCTAGGTCAGGTCTGACGACCACCCGTCGATGACGAGATGGCGGACAGTTGCCAGCTCAGCACCGATCAGGTCACGCACTGCTACGGGTCGGAGGACGACCGAGGTCACGTCGGCAACGGGGAGCCACTCCTGGACCAGGTGCGGTTCCCGGGGTTCGACGTCCTCGCGGTCGATGGTCGCGCGTAGGTAGTGCTCCAACCCGTGGATCTGCTTGTCACCAGCCATGAACCGGTTCTCGACCACGAACAGGTACTCCCAGCTCACCAGCCGCGCGTTGGTCTCCTCCTCGATCTCGGCACGCAACCGCGCTTCGAAGGTGTCGCCGATCTCGTACTCGCCACCGATGAAGGCGTAGTTGGTGCCGGGTGAGTCACTGGGCCGCTGGACCAGCACACGTTGGAGGTCGCTGGAGAAGATGATCGCTCGCACGGAGGGCCGAACCAACCGTCGTTGGGCGACCACGTCGAAGAAGTCCTGCTCCATCGAAGACATGCTGAGAACCCTCGCACGGCACACCCCCTGCCGGACTCGCGACGCCCGTAGCCAAGCCCTCTACGCCCTAAGAACCGCGAGCGTCGAAGCTGCTCGCTTAGGGTCAGTGGATGGAATCGACAGATCCAGGGGAATCCCAGTCTCGTGTTCGGCATGAGCCGGCGCCGCACTTCTCGAGGCACTCGGCCTACTCCAACCCGGGGCGCTACGCCGATCTGCTGGCGGACGTGCCAAGGGACCTCGCCAGCGTGTGCGCGGTGGCACGGAACCTGATCGCCCACTACTGGTTCGCGAGCGGCCCGTTGCCCGCCTCCAGCAACGACGACATCAACGCTCGCTGGCTCAGCAGGATCCTCGAGATCGATCAACAACGACACGGGAAGCCGCTGCAGCACGAGCGCGCCGAGGCCGACAGGGTCCAGGGCTGCTGCCGTGACCAAGTGCTGCTCGCGGTCGGCATCCTGCGCCAGCACGGTGTTCCCGCACGGAGCCGTCTCGGGTTCGCTGAGTACTTCCACGGCGACCGACGACAGGATCACGTCGTCGCCGAGGCATGGCTGGGCGGTCGATGGGTCCGGTTCGACCCCAGGCTCGAGGGACCCCGAGAGACGCTGGCGGACCCGCACGACATCAGCACCGCCCTCGACTCGCCCTTCCTGACGGCTGCGGCCGCCTGGATCGGTCACCGACAGCACGGCCGATCCATCGACGACCTCGGCGTCCGCCTCCCCGCAGCGGAATTCATGGGACGGGTCTGCTGCACGAGTAGGTGACATCTGATCTGTGGTGCCAGAGGGCACCGCTGGAAGGATGTGCACTGTGCCCAGACCCCACCCCAAGGAGTTCCGTGACGATGTCGTGGCGGTG
This sequence comes from Auraticoccus monumenti, assembly GCF_900101785.1. Classification (GTDB taxonomy): domain Bacteria; phylum Actinomycetota; class Actinomycetes; order Propionibacteriales; family Propionibacteriaceae; genus Auraticoccus; species Auraticoccus monumenti. The sequence goes on from NZ_LT629688.1 coordinate 2,654,222, forward strand.
GCCCGCCGCGGCGAGGCTCCGATCGCCGAGATCGCCCGAGACTTCGGCATCAGCGAGTCCTGCCTGCGGAACTGGCTCGCCAAGGCCGACGCCGAGGACGGCCACCGACCGGGCGCGACCTTGACAGACTCGGCCGAGCTGAAAGAGCTGCGCCGTCGCAATCGGCTGTTGGAGCAGGAGAACGAGGTCCTGCGCCGGGCTGCGGCCTACCTGTCTCAGGCGAACCTGCCGGGAAAATGATGTACCCGCTCGTCCGCGAGCTCGCCGCCGACGGGATCCCCGTCACGGTGACGTGCCGGGTACTCAAACTCGCCCGCCAGCCCTACTACCGCTGGCTCGCTGCACCGATCACGCCCCGCATGCTCCAACAGGCCCACCTGGCCAACGCGTTGTTCGACGCCCACCGCGACGACCCGGAGTTCGGTCACCGGCTCCTCGGTGACGAAGCCCGCGCTTGGGGTCACCGAGCCTGTGACCGGACAGTGTGGCGGATTTGCTCGACCAACCGCTGGTGGAGCGTGTTCGGGAAGAAGCGTGGAGCCAACGGCAAGAAGCCCGGCCCGCCGGCCCACGACGACCTGGTCCGGCGCGAGTTCACCGCGGCCGCTGCGAACAGGCTGTGGTTGACCGACATCACCGAGCACCCCCCCGGGCGAGGGCAAGCTCTACCTCTGCGCGATCAAGGACGTGTTCTCGGGCCGGATCGTCGGCTACTCCATGAGCAGCCGGATGAGGTCCCAGCTGGCCGTGGACGCGCTTGCCTCAGCAGTGGCCCGCCGCGGCGGTGGGGTGAACGGCTGCGTCGTCCACTCCGACCGTGGGTCGCAGTTCCGTTCCCGACGCTTCCTAGACGAGCTGCGCCGCCACCACCTGGTCGGGTCGATGGGCCAGGTCGCCTCCGCCGGTGACAACGCGGCGATGGAGTCCTTCTTCTCACTGCTGCAGAAGAACGTGCTGGACCGGCGCTGCTGGGCCACCCGTGCCGAGCTACGCCTGGCCATCATCACCTGGATCGAGAAGACCTACCACCGCCGCCGACGACAAGCCCGCCTGGGTCGACTGACCCCGATCGAGTACGAGACCATCAACAGCACTCAGGTCGCACTCGCCGCCTGAGAACCACTGTCACCTATCGGTGCAGCAGACCCGACCTCGGTTCGTGCTCACCTACCTGATCATGGACGTCGCCCACCGCTTCGGTGACGAGCTGCTCCTGTGGGACTACTGGGGAGCGATGCCGCTGCCAGGCCGCACGATGGACGTCGAGCTGGGCGACGAGCTCGCCGACCTCGTCGTGCGCGCCGATGCCGAGGACGTGGATGCCGAGAGGCGGTTGGAGTACATCCACCGCACTGATCCTCGGGTTCGACCAGGCGGCCAGGTACAGCAGTTCTCTCCCCGCGGTGAACCACCACGATTGGTTCGGCTCGACGAAGCTGCTGGATACTCACTCGGCTCTCACTCGACGTCCGGAATCCCGGCCGCCCGGTAGCGGATCCGTAACGGGACCGTCGTACGGGAGCACGTTGTTGACTCAGCCCCATCATCGACCTACGGACTCGGCCACGGTGGGCCATTTGCTCGTGCGCCCGCCAGGTCGCTGGCGTCGTCCACGCTCCGCGTACTTGCGTTACGCCATTGCGATCTGACAGATACTTCCTCATGGTCATACTCGTGTCTGCTACCGGCTCGCGGCCCCTAGACGCCGATCTGCGAGACAGCCTGCAACTCAGAGCCATGCGGGCTGCGCCACCAGGGCAGGCAATGAAGGGTGAGCGCCGGAGGGTGTTCTGTTCAGCGCTGGAGCAGTCCGAGCAGCTGCTCAACGCCGCTTCGCAGACGCCTGCCGACGTCCGCCCGATGCTGGTGTTCTACGGCATTGCCCAGGGCGTTAGGGCGCTGTTCGCCTGTGCCCCGAGTATCGCCGATCGAGACTTCCGCACGAAGGGCCATGGGCTTCGTGAGCGGAACTTGCGTGGCTCGCTCAGGTCCATGTCGGTCGAGGCCACCGGCACAGGCATGTTCGCGGCGCTCTGCCACCTTTGCGACTTCACGGAGTTCCAGGCTCCCGTCACCTTTGAGCAGCTGTGGGCGGTCAACCCGCATCTCTTCCAGCGACGTTTGGCCGGCTCGGATCAACCACCCGCTGTCACCGCGGGCTGCATCCTGGACCACTCCATCAACTCTGAGATGGCCGTCATGACCTTGGGGTTTCTGGGCAGCGACGTCGGCGACCGTTTGCCGACCCAAGGGGACGTGGCGGATTACGTGCGGTCGAACTACGGCCCGTACCCATTCGAAGTTCTACCTTTAGAAGACCGCTCGAAGTTCCTGTTCAAGCACTCCAGGGAAACGTGGGTTGACCTCGCCGTCACCGTCCCCCGCGAACAGCACACGGCGGCCGTCGCACACCTCGAAGCGCGCCAGGCCCGAATCGGCTACAATACCTGGATCCTTCCTCAGATCGGTGGGGTCCTGCCGAAGCCAAACGCCCTGGTGCTCTGGTGGGCCCTATTCTTCAGTCTCTCGATCCGCGCCCGCTACGAGCCCGAGGGCTGGACCAAGGACCTCGACGTCGACTCCAGCCCGCTCGCTGTGCAGCTCCAGGACGTCCTCGAGGACGCCCCGTCGAGGTGCCACGCCCTCCTCCTCGAGGCCATCCACGAGGTCTGTTCGTCAGCGGGCGAGCACTAAGGGAAGTCGACGGGAAGGTCGGTCTTGAGCGGACGGCGACCATCATCAGAGGCACATGGACCTATCGCCAGTAGACGTCCGGTAGCCGATCCCTCACCGTGCGTGGCGTCGGCCTGCCGTATGCAAGTCTCGGTCGAGTTTGGTTTGCTCGATTGCAGCGCCGTCAGTCCTTTTTGCTAGTGCGGTTCTTCCTGGTCCTCGGAAGCCTCTGACACTGTGGGTAGGTGAATAATCTGGACTCGCAGGCCTTGCTGACGCTGTTCGTGAGCGAGCTGGCAAAGTTGGAGGACGGGCTCGTCGTGCACGGCCCTGCTGCTGAGACCGCCGGCAGCGCACCGGTGGACTTCGACCCGTCCTCGCCGTCGGTGTTTCTCGACTTCGAGATGGACGCGTTCATCGCCCTAGTCGAACAGCTGAGCGAGGCGATAAGCAGCTCCCGCGCCCCACACCCGTGGCGCAACCTCCCACCAGGAGAAGCCGCGGTGCGAGCCATGTTGCAGCACCTCACCAAGAGGTGGAGTCAGGGCTGGCCTCGGGCGTCTCGGGAGCGTCACTTCCGGCTGCTGCTGACCGATGGCAGTTTCTCGTACTTCCAGCCGCTGCGTAAAGGAGGCCCGACACTGTGGTTGCCGCCACTCAGTGACGCCTTCGTTGAGGAAGTGGGCGAGCTCGAGCCGTGTGAGCCGTGGTCGCTGGACCAGCTAGAGCGGTTCTTGTGGCTGCTGGCCGGTCGGCGCCAGTTCGAGCGGTCAGCCCTTCTGGGGGCCTGGCCGCTCGATCCCGGCCGCTTCGTCTGCGTGCTCGCTCACCCGGGTTTCGGGCCGGTAGGTGTGATCGTCCAGCAGGACCCTGGTTCAGAGGTCGGCCTGGGGGCATCAGCCTGTCAGTGCGGCGGGCGGCTGAGGAGGTCGTGCTGCTCAACCGTCCTGACGTCAGAGGTTGGCGTGAGCAGGGGTGGGTGAAGGACGGCATCGTGTGGAGTGGGGACCCCGGCACGGTGACCACTCCGTGGACCGGTGCGCGTCCACCTCGACCAGAAGACCCCTCCGTGCGCCCTGGTGAGGAGCCGTGGTGGACCGTCATGTCGCCCTCGCTGAACGCCGACCCGTGGCTGGCCGCCCTGGAGGACCTGCGTTCCTGGGTCGAGCAACCCATGTGGGGCGCCACCCGGCTGTTGCGCCGCGCCGTTCTCCGGCACCGGTACGGGTTACGGTGGGCAGCCGGCTGGGTGATCGCACCCGACTGCTACGCCCACATCGAGGCCTTCGTCTACCCACGCGAGACACCGCGCCAGGGGCTGCAGCTGCGGGGAATGCCCAATATCCCAGATGAGTGCGCCCTTCCCGGACAGCGCTACCTCCGCATCGGTGAGGTCACCGCCGCGAGCACTGGCAACACGTCCTACACCCTGGACAGCCGCGTGTGGGAGACCGCCATCAACTCCTGGCCACCGCACAGCGCGCTGGCCGAACGGGTCGGACGCGGCGGGATCGCCTGGTACGACCGAGACACCCGCCCGCCTCCACCTGAGTACCTGTTTGACTACGACCAGGCACCACTGGACCGGATGGCCCACCTGCTCCACGACGTCCTGGACCAGCCACTCAGCCCAACTACGGCGGCACGCTGAGGGATCCATCACCGGGCGGTGGCCCAATCCATCGCGATGTGGCTGGTTGGGGTGCTAGGGATGGACGGTGCGCTCCCAGTTAGATGCTCAGATCGGTGCGGTCGTCGTCAACCACAACACCTCCGCCTGGACTGAGCTGTTGATCCGCTCGTTGTTCGTCCAGAACCCTGGCTTCGGCCGCCTGACGGTCTACGACAACGCCTCGATCGACGATCGGTCCGCCATGCTGGACGCGGCGGCACAGTACGGTGCGGAGATTCAGCAGTCCGGGTTCGACACCACAACAACCACGAACTCCCACGGTCAGGTGCTCAGCAAGTTCGTACTCGACCCGAGGAACGCAGAACTTGATTACGTGCTGTTCCTCGACGCCGACGTCTGCTTCACCAGGCCCGGAACGATCCGCACCCTGCAAGAGGAGTTGGAGCGCACTCCGACGACGTTCGGGGCCGGCCCGCGCATGTCGTGGGACGGCGAGACCGAGATGGCGCCCGACCTGGCTGCCAATCCTGAGATCTACCGAGACCGGCTCCATCCCGCGTGCGCCCTGGTTCGCAATACAGACCTGTTCCGCCGGGTGGTCGACGAGGTCGGCCTGTCGGGCGCGACGCAGCACCTCATCGGCCAGGAGCGGTACCTCGACACTTTTCGCCTGGCCACGATGGTCATGCGGACCCACGGCGCCAGCCACGTCATCGCCGACGCGCTGATCATGCACGCCTTCGCGGTGTCCTACCCGGACGAGTCCAGCTCGCTGATCCCACAGAAGGAAGCCCGACGAGACGCCTGGCTCCAAAGTCTCAGGACCGGATAGGCCAAAACACGCCCCTGCGCCGAAGCGAGTCTCACTGAGGGATCCCTCAACGGGCGTTTCGACTGGCGGCTGTCCTCACTCCGAGACTTCGGTGAGATGCCCGTCGGTTGGTTTTCGTCCGACTCGCTCAGAACCAGGTGAGGAGCATCGGGTCGCCGATCAGGTCGAGCGCCGCTCGCACCTGATCGGCCCTCCAGCTCGGATAATGGACGAGCCGTACGCTGGAGTCCAGGTCACCCAGCGCTGCAGTGCTCCACCCGGCTGGGCGCAGCTGTACCGAGACGGCCTCGGCGATCTCGACCGCTCCGCGCAGGTCGGGGTCGAGCTCGATCCTCACCCCGGCCGCCTGCGCCGTCGGAGAGTCGCTGACCTCCGCCGCGACCGCCGCCGGATGCGACCCGCGGTCGACGATCACGGTCACCCCTCTGCGGTCGAGCAGGGTCGCGAGCAGTTGTTCCGGGGCGTGGGAGGGAGCGGCACCGGCGAGGCCGCCGACGCCCTGCCCCAGCCGCACATCCTCAGCCGCCCGCGCGGTAGCCCGCACCTCTGCGGCGATGCCGACGTCGCCGAGGAGAGCCGCCAGCTGGAACCAGCCGTCCAGCTCCGCGGTGGCCACCGGCCGCCCCTCGCGGTACCGCCGGAGCGGGAGATCACCCGCCCGCGCCGAGGGTCGCACCATCTCGCAGGCGCGCGAGTAGTCGTCGACCAGGTCGCCGCGGGCGCGGGCGAAGGCCTCGGCCCGCGCCCGGTCGACTGCGGCCGCCTCGCGGCCCGAGGGCCAGTCCGCCTGCTGCCAGCCCCCGTGCCGCCACACCAGCGGTTCGCGGCTGACGGCGTGCTGCGGGTGGTCCCTCAGCTCACGGCTGGCCAGCTCCGCCACCGTCCGAAGGCCGTCCCAGTCTCCGGTCCCGGTGAGGAGCGCGCAGTCGGCGGTGGGCACGAGGAGCAGCCGCTCGCCCGGCACCACCACCCGGTCGGCGACGAGGTCGGTGTGCAACAGCCAGGCCGGCAGTTCGGGGTCGACCGAGCGGTAGGTGCCCGGCTGCACCAGCTCGAGCCGGGTGCGTCCCAGCACAGACCGGCTGTCCTCGAACGCTGCGGTCAGCACCGCGGTCGCCTCCACTCCCCACTCACGAGCCAGGCCGGCGGTCACCGTCACCACCTCCGACCCGACCTGCAGCCCGGCCCCGAGCAGCGTCCCGAACGGGCCCCGGGTGACCAGGGCCAGGTCGTCCCGGTCGGTGCCCTGCAGCGCGCGGCTGCGGATCCGCTCCGGCACCACGCCGAGGACCAGCGGGGCAAGGGCACCCCGGGCCGCGGCGAGGGTCGGCGGCAGTGTCGGTCGTCCGCTCATCGGGGTTCCTCAGGTGCTGCTGAGGAACTCACTTGGTCAACGTACTGCTGGCCTGCTGTCACCGCTGCATCGGTAGACGGTTGATCCAGCTGCACCGCTTCAGTGACGATGGTCTTCGAGCGGTCCCGGCGGGTCGCCGATACGCTGGGTCAGAACCACTGCTCGAAAGTCGTGTGACCCCCGCCACTTTCTTTGGATCAGGGGTTTCGAGCAGGCGACTTGAGAGGCGCCCAGGAGCGCGATGCCGCCGTGTGTCAGTAGGGGATCGGCTCGTGGACTGGCAAGGGTCGATGGCGGCTAGCCTGACGTAGGTGCACGCCTCCATCACCACGGTGATCTTCGACCTGGACGGCACACTGTTCGATCACCAGGCGTCAGCCGCCCTAGGGGTGGCAGGTCTCACCGAGCAGCTTGGGGCCCAGTCCACCGCTGACCTGGAGGCAGCGTGGTTCGCTGCCGAGGACCGCCATGTGCAGAGCTGGGCGTCCGGGGCCTGCGGCTGGCAGGAGCAGCGCCGCCGGCGGCTCCGGGACTACCTCCCCCTCGTCGGGGTGGAGGCCCCGGATGATGAGGCCGAGCTGGACCGGTTGTTCGCTGTGTACCTCGACTGCTGCCAGCGGTCGTGGTCGGCGTTCCCCGATGCTGCGCCCGCTTTGCGAGCCGTGCGCGCCGCCGGCTACCAGGTGGCGGTGCTGACCAACGGCCAACGCCAGCAACAGCTGGCCAAGCTCGAGCGAATCGCGTTGCTGCAACTAGTCGGGCCCGTCTGGGCCACCGACGACCTGGGGGTGGCGAAACCAGATCCGAAGACCTACCTGACGGTCTGCGACCACCTGGGAGTCAGCCCATCTGAGACGGTCTACGTCGGGGACAACTTCGCCCACGATGTCGAAGGTGCTGAAGGAGCAGGGCTGCGGGCCGCCTTCTTGGACCGTCACGACCAAGGCCCTACGGACTACCGGCCCCGCATCAGCTCACTCCGTGACCTCCTGCAGGCCATCGAAACCCCTGCACCTAGCTGAGGCTCACGCATCACCGAGGTGGACGGAGCGTGGGTCCGCCCACGTGCCACTGCCACTGGTAGCAAGGTGCGCAGAGCAGCGGTCCGCCGCGCTCGCCCAGCCCACCACCCGGTGAGCTCGGCCGTTGACCCCGGGTGCCCAAGCGTCGAGCTGTGCAGCTGACCGGGCTCTGAGGTCGGCTTCGTGCCCGGGTGATCAGGCGCCCTGGAGGACGACACGAACGGGTGACGCCGGCCCATCAGGCACCGGAGGACGGATCCCCGCCCTGCCGGTCGCCTGAGCTCGCCGGCGCCGCCGGCGGGGTGGCGAACCGGAACCTCGTGACGTCGGCGGGGAAGCGGCGCCAGGCCAGCGCCGAGACCGGGTGCAGCACGCACATGCCACCCGCGTCCGGGCCCGACCAGGCGTCGGGAGCAGGCTCGTAGCCCTGGTCGCCGTAGGCCGCGCGGTAGGCGGCCGAGAGCCGCTCCCCGAGCTCGCCGGTGATCGGCTCGCTCGGCGCGGCGGTGCCCTCCACGACCACGACCTCCGTGGCGCTCTCCAGGTGCAGCACGCAGGCCGGGTTGGTGCGCAGGTTGCGGGCGTGCACGGTCTCGGGCGAGCCGTCGTAGAAGTACCGGCCGTCCAGCCAGACCCCCCACCGGGGCACCACGTGGGGACGTCCGTCCGGACGGGTGGTGCTGAGCCACACGTGCCTGGCCCCGACCAGCTGCTGCTCGACCGTCGCCCACTCCAGCAGGCCGTCGGCGCTCTCCGGGACGCCGTACCCGTCGGGCATCGTGGGCCGGTCACGGTGGACGCTCATGGCCGCAGGCTATGCCTGGCGGCCGACGCACGGGAAGGGTCGGGCCGAGGTCCGGCTCAGCCCCCGAGCCGGTCCAGCCGGTCTGCGGCCCGTCGTGCGCGCTCGGCGCTCGACAGGTCCCACCAGGGGTCCCCGCGCTCCCCGAGACCCTCCTTGGCCAGCTGCACCCGGTCCCGGGCGGCGCGGCGGGCGTCGTCGTCACCGGCGGTGCGCACCGCGGACCGGGCCCGGCCCAGGTGCGAGCGGAGGCGGGCCGCGTCGTCCGGGTCGAGCCCCGGGTCCTCGGCGCGCCACCGGCGCCCGCCGACGACGATCCAGCGCCCGTCCTCGGTGCGCTCCACGCCGTCCCGGTCCACCGGGCCATGGTCGCACCGACCGCGTCCCGACCGCGGAAGGCGCCCGGCGGGCCGGTCCCGGGGGAGGACCGGCCCGGTCGGGTCAGCGCGGGTAGACCGCGTCGACCTCGACCTCGACCAGCCAGCCGTCCACCGGCAGGTTCTCGATCTCCAGGGCGAAGCGGGAGGGACGGGCCTCGTTGACCACCATCGGCGTGGTGGTGGCCGAGCCGAGCTGGACGTCCAGGGTCTTCCCGGTGGCCAGGTTGGTGTTGGCGAAGAACTGCCGGTAGGCCCGGTTCCACCCGGCGAAGTCCATCTCGGCCTGGCCGTCGGGGTTCTGCAGGAAGACGCGCATGGAGATGACGTCGTCGTAGTCCAGCCCGGCCCGCTCGAGGTTCTCCCCGATCCGCATCAGCACGTTGATGCCCTGGGCCTCGGTCAGGGTGACCCCGGCCGGCAGCTGCCCGCCCGGGAAGACGTCGGTGGGGATGTAGCGCTGCTCGGCGGTGGCGCCCGCGGTGGTGTTCATCGCCCGCGGCCCCAGCCCGGAGGACTTGTACCAGTCGGTCATCCGCCCGATGGCCACGCCGTCGGCGATGCTCGGGGTGTCCCCGGTGGTGAAGGAGTGGGCCTGGTTGGCCCTCGGCCGGAACAGCTTGTCGTCGGCCACCGCGGTGACGGGTACGGCCACGGCCAGGGTGACGGCGACCGCGAGGGCGATCTTCACGGGGTTCTTCATGCTGCCTCCAGAGTGGGCGGACGCCCGCGTGGGCGTCCGGTGCGGGCCCGACGGCCAGGGCGCCGTCCGGTCTGCCGCGGAACGTAGCGACGGCGCGTATCGCGGTGATGACGCCAGATGACGGTCGCAGGTCGGCACCCGCGCTCCCCGACGTCCGGCACCCCGACGCGGCGCGGGGAGCGCGGACGGCGCCGAAACACGACGGTCACAGGAGCCCGGGAACGGTAAGCGGGCCGCAACACGGCGTGCCGGGAACCGACATCCCGCCGCCCTACCGTCCGGGACGGCACTGGTGGTGACCGGGACGGACGACCGAGCACCCGGCTCCCCAGGCCCCCTCCCTGAAAGGTCTCGCATGGCTGACGAGAACACCCCCGCCATCACCCGACGCCACCTGCTCCAGGCCGTCGGCGCCACCTCCAGCGCCGGCGTCATGTTCGCCGCGATGGGCGCCCTCGGCCTCGCCCCGACCGCGGGCGCCCAGCCGCGGAACGAGGAGTGGGAGCCGCCGCGCAAGGGTGACTTCTCCCTGACGGGCCGCACGGCCAAGAAGGTCGTGGTCGTCGGTGGCGGGCCCGCCGGGCTGGCCTCGGCCTACGAGCTGCAGAAGGCCGGCTACACGGTGACCGTGCTCGAGGCCCGCCACCGCGTGGGTGGACGCACGCTGACCATGCGCCCCGGTGACGCCGAGACCGACCTCGACGGCAACCGCCAGGTCGCCCGGTTCGCCGACGGCATCTACATGAACGCCGGCGCCGCCCGCATCGCCCAGTGGATGGTCACCATGGACTACATGCGTGAGCTGGGCGTCCCCTACGAGGTGTTCACCAACGCCAACGCCGACGCCTACCTCTACAACGAGAAGTCCGGCGCCACCCCGGGCAACCCGGTGCGCTACCGGACCGCCAAGGCCGACGTCTTCGGCTACACCTCCGAGCTGCTGACCATGGCCACCGACCAGGGTGCGCTGGACGGGCGGCTGAGCGAAGCCGACAAGGAGAACCTCCGCGCGTTCCTGCGCAGCTGGGGCTCGCTGACCGACGGCAAGTACCAGGGAGGCAGCAACCGCGGCTACTCGGTCTACCCCTCGGCCTGGAACGAGCACGGCACCCCGCTGCCCGGCCCCGGCTCGGTCTCGGAGGTGCTGGCCTCGAAGGTGGGTCAGTACTTCCCCTTCGAGATCAACTGGGAGCAGTCGATGCTCATGTTCCAGCCCAAGGGAGGGATGGACACGATCTCCCAGTACCTCGCCAAGGCCGTGGGCACGCAGAACGTCCTGCTCAAGTCGGTGGTCAGCAGCGTCCAGAACACCACCGACGGTGTCCGGGTGACCTACACCGCCGCGAACGGCAAGGAGCGCCAGATCGAGGCCGACTTCGCGGTGGTCAGCGCCCCGGCGGCCCTGATGCGTCGCTGGGACACCAACTGGGGCTCCGAGACCGACGCCGCGCTGGGCGAGTTCGCCACCCGGTCCCCGGCCGGCAAGATCGGCCTGCAGTACCGCTCCCGCTGGTGGGAGGAGGACCACAAGATCTACGGCGGCATCACCGAGACCGACATGGACCTGGCCCACCTGTGGTACCCGTCCTACGGCTACGGCGAGCGCAAGGGCCTGATCATCGGCTACTACAACACCGGCGCCAACGCCCGTGCCTACGGCAGCCTCTCCCACGCCGGCCGGCTGCGCCGCGCCGTCGAGCAGGGGGTCAAGATCCACGGCGACAAGTACCGCTCCGAGCTGGACACCGCCTTCTCCATCTCCTGGGACAAGGTGCCCCACATCGAGGGCGCCTGGGCCTTCCCCAACACCAGCTCACCACGCTTCAAGCAGCTCCAGCAGGGGAGCGGGCAGGTGTACTTCGCCGGTGACTGGATGTCGGAGATCTCGGCCTGGCAGCACGGGGCGTTCTGGTCGGCCCGCTACGCCGTCCAGGCCCTGCACACCCGGGTGATGACGTCCTGATCCCGCCGGTCTGACCGGCGCGGCAGGGCCCGGACGCTTGAGGGGGGCGTCCGGGCCCTGCTGCGTGCGGGCGCTGCCCGCAGGCGGGACGGGTCGGCAGCGTAGGAGTCAGCCGCGCCGGGTCGGGTACCTGTCCGGCCGTGAGCGTCCCCGTGCCCCTCCACCCGCACCCGACCGACCGCCTCCTGGGCCCCGACCAGGTCGCGGTGCCCGCATGATCGACCCCGACGCCGTCCGGTGGTCCCGCCCGCACGAGCCGGGCGGCGAGCGCCCGGTGCTGCTGGTGCTGCACGGCCACGGGATGACGGAGTCGATCGGCTTCGAGCTGCACCGCCAGCTGCCCGACGCCCTCGACGTGGCCTTCCTGCGGGGCCCGATGCGGCGGAAGGGCGGCTACGGCTGGTTCCCGCTGGACGCCAGCGTGACCACCGAGCAGATCGAGGGCTCCGCCCGCTACGTGCTGGACTGGATGGACGGCGCGGGGCTGACCGCGCCGGTCGGGATCCTCGGCTTCTCCCAGGGCGCGTGCACGGCGCTGGAGGCCGTCCGCCAGGCGCCGGGGCGGTTCCGCTACGCGGTGAACCTCTCCGGCTTCGTCTCCCCGCTGGTTCCCGACGACGCCGCCCTGCAGCAGCAGCGGCTGCCCGCCCTGTACGCCCGCGGTTCGGTCGACCCCCTGGTGCCGCAGGTCGTGGTGGGCTGGACGCGGCGCTGGATGCAGGCCAACCTGCAGCTGACCGAGCGGGTGTACCCCGGGCTGGGGCACAACGTGAACCCCGAGGAGATCGCCGACCTGTCGGCCTTCCTGAGCGAGCAGCTTGCCGGCTGAGGACCGCTGCTGAGACCGTCGTCGTCCTCAGCGCTGGTCGGCGGCGCCGAGCACGGCGCCCCAGGCCCCGGCCCACGGACCCAGCGCGCTCGGCACCACCGGGGGCACGGAGTGGAAGGTGGCCCGCTCGGTGAGCTTGACCACCGCCGGGGCCACCACCACGTCCGCGGCCTGACCAAGGCCACCGCCGACCACGACCAGACCCGGGTCGACGGTGGCCAGCAGGGCCAGCAGCGCCCGGGCCAGCGCGGTGGTGGCCTGGTCGAGGACGGCGCTGGCGCCCGGGTGGCCCGCGCGGGCGGCCTCCACCAGGTCGCGGGCCGTCGGAGCCGTTTGCGGGGTGCTGCCCTCGGCGGCCAGCACCTCCTGCCAGCGCCGGGCCAGGTGCTCGGCACCGACCAGGGTCTCCAGGCAGCCGCGCTGCCCGCAGGAGCAGAGCCGTCCGTGGTCGTCCTGGCTCACGTGCCCCACCTCGCCGGCGGACAGATGGGCCCCGGCCAGCACCTGGCCGCCGATCACCTGCGCCCCGGCGATCCCGGTGCCCAGCGTGAGCACGTACACGTCGGCGTGCCCGCGCCCGGCACCGAGGACGGCCTCGGCCCGGGCGGCGGCCCGCCCGTCGTGGACGGCCACCACCGGGACCCCGAGCGCGGTGCCGAGGACGTCCCCGACCGCCACGCCGTCGAGCCAGGGCAGGTTCACCGACCGGGTCACTACGCCGTCGCCGTCCAGCAGGCCGGGCACGGTGACGCCCGCGGCGGCCACCGTCCGTCCGGCCAGGAAGGCCTGCACCCGGTCGGCGAGCAGGTCCAGCGCGCCCGGCCCTCGCGGGGTGGGGACCTGGGTCTGCTCCAGCGGTTCCGCGCCGTCGGGACCGGGCCGGCCCAGCAGCAGCTTGGTGGACGTCCCGCCGAGGTCGACGCCCAGCAGCGGCGCGCTCAACGGGCGGCCCGCACCGCGGCCATCAGGTGGCGGGCCAGGTCCTCGTCGGTGGTGGCGTGACGGGTCGACTCCGGGGAGGAGCCCAGGCCGAGGTCGAGCACGTCGGCCCCGTCGCGGCTGGCGGAGGCGTGCACCGCGTGCACCCCCACCGCGGAGAGCGCGGCGACGAACTCCGGCCGGACCCCGCCGCCGGCCATCACCTCGATCTCACCGCCCGCGGCGGCCACCACGTCGCGCAGCGTGGCGAGCCCGTCGACCGCCCGGGGCGCGCCCCCGGAGGTGAGCACCCGACGGACGCCGGTGCCCCGCAGGGCCGCCACGGCCTCGGCGGGGGAGCGCAGGGTGTCCAGCACCCGGTGCACGGTCACCTCCAGCCCCGGCACCGCCGCGACCACCTCGGCCACCCCGTCCAGGTCGAGCTCGGGAGCACCGTCCGGGCCGGTCCGGGTCAGCCCCACCACCACCCCGTCGGCCCCGTGGGCGGCGGCGGCCCGGCAGTCGGCGAGCAGCACGGCCCGCTCGTGCTGGTCGTAGTCGAAGCCGCCCGAGCGCGGGCGGATCAGGACGTGGACGGCGGGTCCGCCGGCTCCGCGGGCCGCGACGGCCGCGTCGACCAGCCCGGTCGAGGGGGTCAGTCCGCCCAGGGCGAGGGCGGTGCAGAGCTCGATCCGGGTCGGGCCCACCCGGGAGGCCACCGCGATGCCTCGCGGGTCGTGGACGGCGAGCTCGAGCGCGAGGGTCACGGGGTGCACGCTAGCCGTGATCGACCCGGCCCGGCCGCGCGTCCGGCCCCGGGGGTGGGACGGGTCCCGCGCCCGGCGCCCGGCAGCGTGCTGCGGTGCCTCTGCCTAGACTGACCGCGACGTGGACCGGCGGTGCTCCCTGGAGGTGACGTGGTGAACCTGTTCAAGAAGCTGTTCGGACGCGACGAGGAGTCGGGCGAGGACCTGCCGATCGCCCTGGACCTGGAGGAGAGGCGCCGCCAGCTGCTGCAGCTGGAGAAGGCCCTGGACGCCCTGGTCAACGCCATGCGCGAGCACCCCGAGCTGGCCAGCAACCCCGGCTGGCAGGGCCGGACGGCCGAGTACGGCCGGCTGGCCGGCGAGGCGATGGTGCTGCGCAAGAGGGTCCCCACCCGCGAGGAGCTGCTGGACCTGGCCTTCGAGGTCCGTCCGGTCTTCAAGGACGTGCCGCCCGGGCTGGAGGGGTTGGTCGGCCTGCAGGACGCGGCGATGCGCTCGGCGGAGTCGCTGGTCACCGTGCTCCCCGGCGAGCGCTGAGCTCGTGCCCCCTGGACCCCGCGGCGTCGAGCCGGGGATGGCCACCGATTTCCGCGCCGAGATGGGCTACGGCTCCTACCTGGACCTGGACACCCTGCTCACCGCCCAGCACCCGGTCAGCGAGCCCGAGCACCACGACGAGCTGCTGTTCATCATCCAGCACCAGACCTCCGAGCTCTGGCTCAAGCTGGTGCTGCACGAGCTGCGCTCGGCGGTCGCCCTGCTGCAGGCCGACCGGCTGCGGGTTGCGCTGAAGCGGATCGCCCGGGTGAAGCACATCCAGCGCACCCTGACCGACCAGTGGTCGGTGCTGGCCACGCTGACCCCGACCGAGTACTCCGAGTTCCGCGACTTCCTCGGCCGCGCCTCGGGCTTCCAGTCCTGGCAGTACCGCGCCTTCGAGTTCGTCCTCGGCAACAAGGACGCCGCCACCCTCGCGGTGCACGCCCACCACCCGGAGGGGACGCGGGTGCTGACCGAGCTGCTGGAGGGACCGAGCCTCTACGACGCGTTCCTCGGCTGCCTGGCCCGCCAGGGCCATCCGGTGCCGGCGCGGGTGCTCGAGCGCGACCTCACCCGGCCGCACACCGAGGACGACGAGCTGACCGAGGTGCTCTGCGCCGTCTACGCCGACGCAGAGACGCACTGGGACGCCTACGAGGCCTGCGAGGAGCTGGTCGACCTGGAGGACGCCGTTCAGCTCTGGCGCTTCCGCCACCTGACCACCGTCCAGCGCACGATCGGGCTGAAGACCGGCACCGGCGGCTCGTCCGGGGTCGGCTTCCTGCGCCGGGCGCTGGACGTCACCTTCTTCCCCGAGCTCTACGCCGTCCGCACCAGGATCGGCCGGTGAGCGGCCGGCTGCCCGGGGTGGCCGAGCGGGCGGCGGCCCTGGACGCCGCCGACCCGCTGGCCTGGTGCCGGGCGGAGTTCGTCGAGGGCGAGCCGCCGGTGCGGGCCTACCTCGACGGCAACTCCCTCGGTCGCCCGCTGCGGGCCACGGCCGCGCGGCTGCAGGAGCTGGTGGTCGGGGCCTGGGGCACCCGGCTGATCCGCTCCTGGGACGAGCAGTGGATGCAGCTGCCCCTCGAGCTCGGTGACCACCTCGGCCGGGTCTGCCTCGGCGCCGCCCCCGGGCAGGTGTTCGTCGGCGACTCCACCACGGTGCTGCTCTACAAGCTGCTGCGTGCCGCGGTGGCTGACGCGATGGAGCGGGGACGTCCCCAGCTGGTGCTGGACACCGAGAACTTCCCGACCAACCGCTACGTCGCCGAGGGCGTGGCCGCGGAGACCGGTGCCGAGCTGGTGTGGCTCAGCCCGGACCCGGCGCGGGGGGTGGAGCTGGAGCACCTGCGCGAGCACCTCGGTGAGCGGACCGGGGTGGTGCTGGTGTCCCACGTCGCCTACAAGTCCTCCTGGCGCGCCGACCTGGCGGAGATCACCGCCGCGGCGCGGGAGCACGGTGCGCTGGTGCTCTGGGACCTCTGCCACTCCGCCGGCGTGCTCCCGGTCGACCTCGACGCCGCGGACGTCGACCTCGCGGTGGGGTGCAGCTACAAGTTCCTCAACGCCGGCCCCGGCGGCCCGGCCTTCGGGTACGTCGCCACGCGCCTGCAGCAGCGGCTGTCCCAGCCCGTGCAGGGCTGGATGGGTCACGCGGAGCCGTTCGTGATGGGTCCGGGCTACCGACCGGCCGAGGGGGTCCGCCGCTTCATCTCCGGGACGCCGCCGGTGCTGGCCATGGCCGGCCTGGCCGACACCGTGGAGCTGGTCGACCGGGTGGGGCTGGAGGCCGTCACCACCAAGGCGCTGGCCCTGGGCGCCTTCGTGGTGGAGGTGGTGGACGAGCACCTGGCCGGGCTGGGGGTCGGCGTCGCCTCACCCCGGGACCCAGGCCGGCGCGGCGCGCACGTCACCCTCACCCACCCCGACGCCCGCGAGCTCTGCCGCCGGCTGTGGGAGGTCGACGTGGTCCCCGACTTCCGCGAACCCGACGTCGTCCGCCTCGGGCTCGCACCGCTGAGCACCAGCTACGCCGAGGTGGCGACCGCGCTGGAGGAGATCGCCCGGCTGCTGGACTGACACCCGTGTGGCACCCGCACCTCCTCGCCAGCTCGGGTGCCCGGGTCAGCGGAGGAGGGGCATGAGGTGGATGACCTCGACGGCCTCGTAGCCGGCGGTGAGGAGGAGCACCCCGATGATGACGGGGTACAGACGCGCGTTCGCCCTGAGCCCCTCGCGGTATCCCGCCCAGGCGGAGGGGAGTCCCCGGCGTCGGTAGGTCGTGGTCCGGCGCCAGAGGATCACCGATCCCAGCGCCGCCAGGACGTAGGCCTGGAACTCCACGACCACCACGGGAGCGTGGGGGATGAGCGCCAGCGCCTCGCCCGGGGACCCGGGGGCGAGCCACATCCCGATCAGCCCGGCACGTCCCACCGTCGCGACGACCCCGAGGAAGGGGATCACGAGCGACGGCAGGGTGGTGGTGAGCACCGCCGCGAGGAGGAGGTTGGCGAGGAAGGTGAGGAGGGCTGCCTGCACCACGTCACCGGCGGCGTAGGCGTCGGTGACGGCCGAGAGCCCCGGCAGGTTCCCGAAGGCCGTCGACCCCTCGAGCCCTCCCTCGCGCAACCGGGGTACCAGCGAGGTCGCGATCATCATCGCGACGAGTGCGCCGTAGGTCGCGGCGTTGATGACCAGGTAGGTCCGCCAGTTCTCGCGCAGCACCGTCCGGAGGCTGGTCAGGGTCTTCATGTGTCGTCCTCTCTGGTCGGGCCGGTGTCAGGCCGCGGTGGAGCCGAGTCGGCGGAGTGGGGGAGTCAGGAGCGCGGCGACGACCGAGACGACCCACAGGGCCGCGAGCGCGATGGTGGTCAGCTGCAGACCGCCGGCCTCGATCAGCACGGCGGCCGCGCCGATGCCGACTGCGGGGACCAGGGTCAGCAGCGCGTTCTGAGCGCCGAGCACCGTCCCGCGCTGGGAGTCGGCGACGACGTCGACGAGGGCCAGTCCGACGACGGCGTTCATGCACCCGGCGCCGAGGCCGACGACGGCTGCTCCGGTGAGGACCGACCACGCCGGGCCGAGGACCGCGATGACGGAGAAGCCGACCGCGACCAGGACCAGACCGACGACGAGCCAGACGCGGTGCGGGACCCGGTGCCCGAGGACGGCGAAGCCCCCGCGACCGACCAGCAGACCCGCGGCCAGGGCGCTGAGGACGAACCCGACGAGCTGCGGGTCGCCCTGGAACGCGAAGTGGACCGGGATGACCATGCCCTGGGTGGCGGCCAGCACGATAGCCAGGGCCAGTCCGAGGAGGACCAGCCCGCGCAGCAGCGGCGAGCGGAAGATGATCACCAGGCCGCGGAACATCGACCGCTGGGCGGGAGCCGGGACGCCGCCGCCGACGAGCACGGTCGCGCGTGCGGGGAGGGCGAGGGTGAGCAGCGCCGCCAGTGCCGCCAGGCCGGAGGTGATCCAGAGCACCGTGACGGGTTCGAGGGTGGCGACCAGGATGCCGGCGGCGGCGGGACCGAGCAGGAACGACGCCCCGGACAACGACTCCCGGATGCCGATCAGTTTGGCGGGGTCCAGCCCGGCGGCGTCCGCGACCGCCGGCAGCATGGCCTCACGGGCGGTGATGCCCGGGACGTCCCCGAACGAGCTCAGGACGGCCACGGCGACGAACCAGCCGAGCTCCAACCCCACCGTCAGGTGCACGACCGGCAGGATCAGCAGCGCCACCGCCGAGATGACGTCGGAGAGGACGGCGGCGGTGCGGCGGTTGACGCGGTCGACCAGCGCGCCCATGAGCAGCCCCGCGACGGCTGCGGGTACCGCCGCGGCGATGGCCACGATCCCCGCGCCCAGGGGGCTGCCGGTGGTGAGCAGCACCACCAGCGGCAGGGCGATGGCGGTGATGGAGTTCCCCAGCAGCGAGACGGAGAAGCCGGCTAGGTAGAAGAAGCGGATCCGGTGCATGCCACCCACCCCAGACCATGACGTCGCGTCGGGCTCAAGTCGGCGTCCACCGGCGTGGGCGGCGGTTTGCGTCCGAGAGCGGTGGCGCGGGGTGGCTTGGCTGAGACGGCTCGGGCCGCACCGACGACCCGCAGAACCGGTCACCCAGCCCGACGGCCCCGGCCGTGAGGCCGGGCCGTCGGGCTCAGTGACCGCTTCTGCGAGTGGCCCCCAGTTCGGTGGCGCTCGTCGCCCTGGTCCAGATCCGCCGGCTCACCCGTTCCGGTCGCTCCCTCGAGCGCTCCGGCGCCGTCGTCGCCGGTGGTCAGGCGGGCTGGCCGAGCCGCAGGGTGACGCTTCCCCAGGCCGGCACGGCGAGCTCCAGCAGACCGGGGCCCGTCGGGCTGAGCCCACCCGTCTCAGCGCCGGAGCTGGACCGGACGACGCCGCCGAGGACCTGCCGTGACGTCCGCGCGAGCAGCACGGGCTCGGGGGTGGCGTTGACCACCGACACCCCGGTCACCGGCTGGGTGTCGAGATCGACCACCACCGGGGCGCTGCGCACCGTGACGGACCGGTCGAGGTCGGCGCGGGTGGCGGTGACGACGTCGTAGCCTCGCTCGGGGCCGAGCACCTGCAGCTCCCCGTGCAGGGTGACCTCGGAGTGCTCGCGCCACAGCCGCAGCAGCCCGCGCAGCGCCGTCCGCTGCTCCTGGTCCAGGGTCGCCAGCCGCATCGAGATCTGCGGGACCGCGAACCAGCCGGCGTAGAGCTGCTGGGCGACCGCCGCCGCGCCGCCCGCGGGTCCCCACATCATCGGGTCGGCGTGGATCACCTGGCCCACGGCGAGCAGCCGGGCGTTGACGCTGGCCGCCCGGTTGGTCACGCTGTCGGCCGGGCAGTCGTGGGCGCGCAGGATCTCGCCGTAGCGGGCGATGGCCGGGCTGACGTAGGGCTGGCGGAACTCGAAGGCGACCCCCGGTCTGCCGGCCCGCGTCAGCCCCTCCCGCAGCTCACCCAGCAGCCGGGCCATCGCCTCGCCGACGTAGGCGACGTCGCCGGCCGGGGGTGCGTCGCGGTAGGCCATGGCCTGCTCGAGGAAGTCGATCTTGAGCAGGTCGGCGCCGTGCTCGGTGACCAGCCGCAGGCAGGTGTCGACGACGAAGGCACGCGTCTCGGGCCGACGGGGGTCGAGGACGTGGCAGCTGAGACGGTCCTCGCGGTGCGGGGCGAACGGCGCCATGGTGGCGAAGGCGTCGCTCTCCTCGCCCAGCAGCAGGGGCGCGACCCACAGAGCGACCCCCAGACCGGTGGCACGGAGGTCGCGCACCGTGGCGGCGAGGTCGGGGAACTTGGCGGGGTCGGGCACCCAGTCGCCGCACCCCTGGTAGCCGCGGCCGTGCGCCAGCCGCTGCCAGCCGTCGTCGACGAAGACCGAGCCGCACCCGAGCTCGGCGGCGAGGCGGGCCTCGCCGGTGACGAGCTCGGCGTCGACGTCCTGGGTGAACGTGTACCAGGTCGAGTAGACCGGCTGCTCGGCCACCGGCGGCACCGGGAGCGGGGAGCCCGGCAACCGGTCGGACACCCACGTGGCGAGACGGCTCAGCGTCGCGGCGAGGGGACCGCCGCTGGTGTCCAGGACGACCTGCAGCGGCGCACTCGACGGGCGGACCGTCCGGACGTCGACCACGAACGTCTTGCGCTCCTCCGACACCCCGGTGGTGACGCACAGCTCGGCGACGGCCTCGCTGGCCGCCCAGGCCAGCAGCACGCTCCCGCTGGCGTCGTACAGGGCGCCCACCGGCGCGGAGGAGACCAGACCGGTGGCCGAGGACCCGGCCCAGTCCGGCTGGAGCAGCTGGGCGCTGTCCGCGCCGGGGTGCCAGTAGCCGACCGCAGCCCCCAGGTCCACCTCGACGCGGAGCCCCGGCCGGTCGTCGGCGGCCCTCGCCGTCAGCTCCACGACGTCGGCGCCGACCTGCCGGGTCCGGAGGACCGTCCCGCCGGAGGCGGCCAGTGCCGTCACGCCGGTGAGCTGCACGTCGCCGGTCCCCGCAGAGGTGGGGCGCGAGGGGTCTGCTGCACGTTCCATGGGAGCGAGTATGTCGCATCTACACCTGTAGAGCGATGAGGCGCTTTCGGACCAATATTGCCGCTGTGACAGGGTGTAAAGCAGATCCGGCGCGGATCTACACGTTGACACTCCGGGTCACGCGACCGCATGATGCAGAGGCGTCACGGACCGGTGGCACCCGGGCAGCGGTCAGCATTCAGAGAGGAATGAGATGACTGGAAGCAACAACCACCCCTCGGTCGGGGGTGCCCTGAGCCGGCGTCGTCTGCTCGGTGGCGCCGGCCTGGCGGCCGCCGCGGCGGGCTCGGGCTCGCTGCTCACCGCCTGCGCGGGCGGCAGCAGCGGCGGTCCCGGCGGCGGCAGCGGAGGCGGCGGCGGTGGGGACGCCGGTGGCGCCGTCACCTGGGGGTCCTGGGCGAACCCGGGCGAGGGCGAGCGCTACAAGCAGTACTCGAAGGACTACCAGGCTGCCCACGGCGCCGAGGTGACCTGGCAGCAGGTCGTCGGCGACTACCAGGCCAAGCTGCTGACCCAGCTGGCCGGCGGCTCGGCCCCCGACGCCTTCTACGTCGGTGACACCTCGATGGCGCCCCTGATCGCCTCGGGCAAGCTGGTGGAGCTCAGCGACTTCCTCGCCGGCCCCGACTCCGCCATCACGGCGGACTCGACCTTTCCCGGCCTGCTCGAGTGGTGCAAGGACGCCGACGGCGGCCTGTACGGCGTCCCGGTGGACTGCAACCCCAAGGTGTTCTGGTTCAACAAGGGTCTCCTCGAGGAGGCCGGTGTGACCACGAACCCGGCCCAGGCCTTCGAGGGCGGCACCTGGGACCAGGCCGCCCTGGACGACCTGCTGGTCAAGGTCAAGGGCACCGGCAAGCGCGGCCTGGTCTTCGAGTCCGGTTGGGCCGACCTCAGCAGCTACATCACCAGCTTCGGTGGCACCGCCTTCGACGAGGAGGAGGCCGTGTTCGACACCGACCCGAGGGCGATGGAGGTGATCGAGTGGCTCTTCGACCACTTCGCGGCGGAGACCATCAGCTACGGCGGCTCGCTGCCCAAGGGTCAGGGCGTGGACGCGCTGTTCTACGGCGGTCAGCTGGCCAGCTGCCAGTACGGGCGCTGGATCCTGCCCAACCTCAAGAAGCTCGAGGACCTCCAGTACGACATCGCGCCGCTGCCCTCGGACACCGGTGACGTGATCAAGCCGGTCGCGGTGTTCTGCGCAGCCATGTCGGTCAACACCGACGCCCAGGACCAGCAGGCGGCCCTGCAGTTCATGAGCCGTTTCGTGAGCGCCGACGGCCAGCGGGCGCGTCTGTCCGGCGGTGGCAACGCGGTGGCGTCGACGGCCGGTCTGGAGGAGGTCGTGACCGAGGGCGGGCTGCCCGAGCACGGCGCCTGGTTCACCGAGATCGCCAGCCAGGGCTACGCCGTGCCCCTGCCCGTCGCGCGCAACGCCAAGGTCTCGACCAACCTGGCCACCGAGATGGACAAGTCGATCAAGGGCGGCGACGACGCGAAGACCTTCGCCAGCAAGATCGCGGCCTACATCAACAGCCAGGGCTGACCGTGGCCGTCCTCGACGAGGTCGGGCCGGCTCCCGACGTGCTCGCCCCGCCCCGGGACACCGGGGCGGGTCGGGCCCGCCGGCGGAGGGACAGCCTGCTGGCCTTCGGGTTCCTGACCCCGCAGCTGGTCGGGCTGCTGGTCTTCATGCTCGGTCCGCTGGTCTTCGCGGTGGTCCTGGCCTTCAGCAACTGGGACGGGTTCGGCACCCGCTCCTTCGCCGGGCTGGACAACTTCCGCTGGGTGTTCACCGACCCGCAGATCCTGACGTCGATGCGGAACACGCTGTGGTTCACCGTGCTGCAGGTGCCCGGTCTGCTCGCCGCCGGCTTCGTCGCCGCCTACCTGCTGCAGAAGGTCGGGAGGATCAAGAACCTCTACCGGATCTTCTTCTTCGCCCCGGTCGTCACC
The DNA here is from genome assembly GCF_900101785.1 of Auraticoccus monumenti. Lineage (GTDB taxonomy): Bacteria > Actinomycetota > Actinomycetes > Propionibacteriales > Propionibacteriaceae > Auraticoccus > Auraticoccus monumenti. The sequence continues at coordinate 2,676,646 of NZ_LT629688.1, forward strand.
TCCGCGGTGGCGGTCTCGGCGATCTGGCTCTGGCTGCTCAACCCCGAGCTCTCACCGATCAACAACCTGCTGCTGGAGGTCGGCGTCGTCGCGCCGGACTGGCTGCAGGACTCCCGCACCGTCATCCCCGCGCTGGCCGCGGTCAGCATCTGGCAGGGCCTGGGCTACCAGATGGTGATGTTCATGGCGGGGCTGGAGAACGTCCCGAGGTCCATGCTGGAGGCCGCCGACATCGACGGTGCGGGGGAGTGGCAGAAGCTGCGCAGGATCACCCTGCCGCTGCTGTCGCCGACGATCCTGTTCCTCTCGATCACCGGCATCATCGGCTCCTTCCAGGTCTTCGACTACATCTACGTGTTCTTCGAGACCACAGCACCGTCCTCGGCCCGGACGATCGTCTACGAGATCGTCCAGATCGCGTTCCGCGAGTTCAACTTCGGCCGCGGAGCCGCCCTGGCCCTGGTGCTCTTCCTGATCCTGATGGCGGTCACCGGCCTGCAGCTGCTGGCCCAGAAGAGATGGGTCCACTACACAGAATGACGATCGCGACCGACATCACGACCCAGGCCCTCGAGGCCACGAAGAACGACAGGAAGGGCCCGGTCCGGCGCCGGCCCTTCACCTGGAGGCGGATCCCGCTCCACCTCCTCCTCATCGTCGGCGGCGTGCTGATGGCGCTGCCCTTCATCTGGATGCTGCTGTCCTCGCTGAAGCCGCTGGACGAGATCTTCGTCCGGCCGCCGAAGCTGTTCCCGGTGGACCCCACCGTGCAGAACTACGAGACGGCCTTCGGCACCGGCACGTTCGGGTCGGCGTTCCTCAACAGCGTCTACATCGCGGCCGTGGTCACGCTGGTGTCGCTGCTGACCTGCGCCATGGCCGCCTACGCGTTCGCACGGATGCGGTTCCCCGGGAACAACCTGCTCTTCGCCGTCTTCCTGGCCACGATGATGGTGCCGGTCCAGCTGACCATCATCCCGCTCTACATCATCCTCGGACAGCTCCGGTGGATCGACACCCACCTGGCGCTCATCGTGCCGGCTGCGCTGTTCAACGCCTTCGGGGTCTTCCTGCTGCGCCAGTACGTGCGGGGCATCCCGCTGGAGCTGGAGGAGGCCGCCGCCATCGACGGCGCGAGCCGGGTCAAGATCTTCGTCACGATGATCCTGCCGCTGCTCCGCACCCCGATGGTGGCGCTCGGCATCTTCATCTTCCTCGGGCAGTGGAACAACTTCTTCACCCCGTTGATCTTCCTCAACAGCGAGAGCCTGTTCACGCTGCCGCTGTGGGTGACCCAGTTCAAGGGCGCCTACTCCTCCGACTGGGGTGGTCTGATGGCTGCGGCCTCCCTGGCGGCCGTCCCCTTCCTCGTCCTGTTCATCCTCGCCCAGCGTCAGATCGTCGAGGGCATCGCGCTCTCGGGCTCCAAGACCTGAGGCCGCGGGAGGGCTGGAGCCTGCGGCGACGACGTCCGCGGGCCCGGCCCGGCGGAGTGGTAACGTCCGCCGGACCGGGTCCTGAGGGATCGACGGAGCCCACCGTCCGCCGACGGTCGGGCAGAGATCCTCGAGAAGGCGAGACCTGGCCTTGGGGCGACGCATCACGCCGGAAGGGTCGCGGCGACCGGTCACCCGCGACGACGTGGCCCGCTACGCCGGGGTGAGCTCCGCGGTGGTCAGCTACGTCGTCAACGGGGGCCCGAGACCGGTCTCGGAGGAGACGTCGGCCCGTGTCCGGTCCGCGATCGACCTGCTCGGCTACCGGCCCAACGTCAGCGCCCGCGCTCTGAGGATCGGCAGCACCAGCACCCTCGGGCTCGTCCTCGGCGGACTGGAGAACCCCTACTTCACCGAGCTCGCGCTCAGCATCCAGGCCGCGGCCAACGAGGCGGGGTACGCCGTCGTGATGGGGAACGTCGACCGGAACCGGAGCGCGGCCTCGAGCCGCCACATCCTCGACGACCTGATCGGTCGGCAGGTCGACGGGTTCCTGGTGGCCAGCGAGAACGCCACGGCCGACACCCTCGAGCACCTGCAGCGCAACAACGCCCGGTCGGTCGTCTTCGACGCCCCCTCCCCGATCCCCGGCCACTCGACCGTGGGTCCGGACGCGGCCCAGGGTGCCCGGTCGGCGGTGGAGCACCTGGTCTCCGTGCACGGCCACCGTGACGTGGGTCTGGTCATCGGCGACGACGGCCGCGCCGGTGCCGACGCGCGTGAGCGCGGGTGGCAGGACGCCCTCCGCTCGGCCCGGCTGCTGGACGGACCTCTCGCCCGCGCCGACTTCACCCGCGCCGGGGGCTACGAGGGGGCCCGCCGGCTGCTGGAGGCGGCCAACCCGCCGTCCGCGGTGTTCGCCAGCTCCGAGCTGCAGGGCATCGGGGTGCTGTACGCGCTGCACGAGGCCGGCGTCCGGGTACCGGAGGACGTCGCCGTGGTCACCTTCGACGGCACCGCCGAGTGCGAGTACTCCTGGCCCTCGCTGACCGTCGCCCGCCAGCCGGTCGACAGCATGGCCGCCGCCGCCGTGCGGCAGCTGCTGACCCCGGGCGCGTCCCACCACGAGACCTTCCCGATGGAGCTCGTCGTGCGCCGGTCCTGCGGTTGCGTCCCGCAGCCCACCACCGGCTAGACCGGCAGCCCGAGCGGGGTCAGGCCGGGGTGGGCGCCTCGGCGAACTGGGTGCGGTACAGCTCGGCGTAGCGCCCGTCCAGGGCCAGCAGCTCGGTGTGGGTGCCGCGCTCCAGCACCCGGCCGCCCTCGATCACGCAGATCTGGTCCGCCGCCCGGATGGTGGAGAGACGGTGGGCGATGACCACCGACGTCCGCCCGGTGAGCGCCGTGGCCAGGGCTGCCTGGACCGCCGCCTCGGAGGTGGAGTCCAGGTGGGCGGTGGCCTCGTCCAGGACGACCACCCGCGGGCGGGCCAGCAGCAGCCGGGCGATGGTGAGGCGCTGCCGCTCCCCGCCGGAGAGGCGGTAGCCGCGCTCGCCGACCACGGTGTCCAGGCCGGCGGGCAGCGTGTGCACCAGGTTCTCCAGACGGGCCTGGCGCAGCGCCTCCCAGATCTCCTCGTCGGTGGCCTCCGGTCGGGCCAGCTGGAGGTTGGTCCGGATCGAGTCGTGGAACAGGTGGCCGTCCTGGCTCACCAGCGAGACCGCCTGCCGCATCGAGGCCAACCGGGCGTCGCGGACGTCCACCCCGCCCAGGCGCACGGCCCCGCCGTCGACGTCCTGCAGCCGGGTGGCCAGCGCGGCGATGGTGGACTTGCCGGCGCCGGAGGAGCCGACCAGCGCGGTCATGGTGCCAGCGGGCACGGTGAAGTCGACCTGGTGCAGCACCTGCTCGTCGGCCCGGTTGTCCAGCACCGCGACGTCCTCCAGCGAGGCCAGCGAGACCTGCTCGGCGGTGGGGTAGCTGAAGTCGACGGACTCGAAGCGCAGCTCCAGCGGCCCCTCGGGGAGGTCGACGGCGTCCTCGCGCTCGCGGATCATCGGCACCAGGTCCAGCACCTCGAAGACCCGCTCGAAGCTGACCAGGGCGCTGCTCACCTCGACCCGCGCGCTGGCCAGACCGGTCATCGGCACGTACAGGCCGGTGATCAGCAGGGCCAGCGAGACGACGGTCCCGGCGTCCAGGCGCCCGTCGGAGGCCAGCACGCCCCCGATCCCGTACACCATGGCCAGCGCGAGCGCGGAGACCAGGGTCAGGGCGGTGACGAAGATCGACTGGGCCATCGCGGTGCGGACGCCGATGGCCCGCACGGCGTCGGCGCGCGCGGTGAACTCGGCGGTCTCCACGTCGGGGTCGGCGAAGAGCTTGACCAGCTGGGCGCCGGGGGCGGAGAAGCGCTCGGTCATCCGGTTGCCCATGGCGGCGTTGTGGTCGGCGGCCTCCCGCTGCAGGGCGGCCATCCGGCGTCCCATCCGCTTGGCCGGCAGCACGAACAGCGGCAGCAGCAGCAGGGCGCAGACCGTGATCGGCCAGCTCAGGCTGAGCATCACCCCGACCGTCAGCAGCAGCGCCACCACGTTGGTGACCAGCCCCGACAGCGTCGAGCTGAAGGCGCGCTGGGCGCCGATCACGTCGTTGTTGAGGCGGGAGACCAGCGCGCCGGTGCGGGTGCGGTTGAAGAAGGCGACGGGCATCGTGAGCACGTGGCCGAAGACCTCACGGCGCAGGTCCAGGATCAGGCCCTCACCCAGCCGGGAGGACAGCCAGCGGGCCAGCAGTCCCAGCATCGCGGCAGCCACCGCGACCACGGCGATCAGCAGCGCCCAGCGGACCACCACCGAGGACGGCTGCTGCTCGGTGATGGCGTTGACCACCCGTCCGGCCATCACCGGGGTCGTCACGCCCAGCGCGGCGGTGACCACGCTGGTGGCCACGAACGCCGCCACCCGGGCGCGGTGCGGGTGCACGAACCGCCAGACCCGTCGCAACGTCTCCCGGGTCACCCGTCGTCGCTCGCTGCCGCGCGAGCTGGCCCACATCGCGTGGTAGGCCGTCATCTCCATGCTCATCGTCGTGCCACCCTCCTCGGGTCGTCAGCACGACCCTAGGACGTCAAGCACGGTGGAGGTCCAGCTGTTCCCGGCCCCCTCAGCCCAGCGTGGCCGCGGCCAGCGCGTCCACCACGTCGGGCCAGGAGCCGGCGGCCAGCGTGGCCCGCTGCAGGGCGGCCCCGGTGCCCCGCTGACGCAGGGTGGCCAACCCCTCCTGCACCGGCTCGAGGTCGCCGGCCTGCTCCAGGGCCGGACCGACCCGCGCCACCAACCTGCCCACCACGTCCCAGGCCGGCGCGAGGGAGAGGGTGGTGGGGTCGAGCAGGTGCTCGTGGACGCCGAACCGTGCCGCCCGCCAGTAGCTGGCCCGGAGCACCTCCGCCCGCAGGTCGTGGGCCAGGACGCCGTCGGCCTCGTCGCGGACCGCGGTCTCCACCATGGCGCGCACCAGGGCCGCCAGGCTGACCGCGTCCTCGGAGGAGGCGCACACGTCGGAGACCCGCACCTCGACGGTGGGGTAGCGCGGGGACAACCGGGCCGGGTAGTAGACCCCTCCCTCGTCCAGCGCACCCCCGAGCCCGACCAGGGTCGAGGTGGTGTCGCGGTAGGTCGCCAGGTCCCCGAAGCGGGCGGTGGGGCCGGACGTCGGCCACTGCCCCCAGGTCAGGGAGCGGAAGCTGTCGTACCCGGTGTCCTCCCCGCCCCAGAACGGGGAGTTGCCGCTGAGGGCGACCAGCACCGGCAGCCACGGCTGCAGGCGGTCCACCACCGCGACCCGCTCCCGGTCGGAGTCCACCTGGACGTGCACGTGCATGCCGCAGGACAGCTGGTGGCGGGCGACGTGGCCGAAGTGGCCCTCCATCCGCTGGTACCGCTCGTCGGGGGTGGTGAGCGCGTCCTGCTCCACGGGGCTGATCCCCACGGCGACCAGCCGGGCCCCGTGCTCGGCGGCCGCGGCCGCCAGGTGGGTCCGGCGCTCGCGCAGCTGCTGGCGCACGTCGGCCAGGTCGGTGGACGGCCGGGTCCCCAGCTCCACCTGCACCTGCTTGAACTCGTGGTCGTACTGGTGGCCGGCGCCGGCGAGGGTGGCCGCGGTGGCCACGGCGTCGCCCACCGGTCGCAGGCCGGGGCCCTGGGCGTCGAAGAGCAGGAACTCCTCCTCGACCCCGAGGTTGCGGGCGGCGGGTGCAGCCATGGGGTTCCTCCTGGTGGTCGGTGGTGGTCGCCGGTGACCAGGTGCCGGCCCGGGTGTGCGGAGATGATGGGCCTGGCTGCGATGAGTATGCCGGTCCGGGCGGGTCGGAGCAGCCAGAGCCCCGCACCGGGCGGGGCGGCGAGAGGAGACCCCCGTGCCCGACATGACCACCTGCCTCTGGTTCGACTCCGAGGCCGAGGAGGCCGCTCGGCTCTACACCTCGATCTTCCCGGGCTCGGAGATCGTCCGGGTGGACCGCTTCGTGGCCGGCCCGCGGGTGGGGGAGGTGCTGACGGTCTCCTTCACCCTGGACGGACGTCCCTTCCTCGCCCTCAACGGCGGACCGCAGCGGGGCTTCACCGAGGCGGTCTCGATCCAGGTCCACACCGAGGACCAGGCCGAGACCGACCGCTACTGGGACGCCCTGGTCGCCGACGGCGGGGAGGAGTCCATGTGCGGCTGGCTCAAGGACCGCTTCGGCTTCTCCTGGCAGGTGCTGCCCCGGCGGATGGAGGAGCTGCTGTCCTCCTCCGAGCCGGGCGTCGCCCAGCGGGCCACCGAGGCGATGATGCGCATGCGACGCATCGACGTCGCCGCCATGGAGCGCGCCGCCGTCGGGTGAGCACGCGCGGTGGCCGCGACGGCCACCGGCGCGGCGACGCGCGGATAAGGTCAGCCCATGAACGCCCAGCGCAAGGCCCAGCAGGCCCGAGACACCGCCGGAGACGTCCAGGACAAGGCCGAGGACGCGGGTCAGGCCATCCAGGACAACCCGGCCTACCGCTGGCTGGTGAGGCTGGGCCTGGGGGCCTACGGCGTCGTGCACCTGCTGGTGGCCTGGCTGGCCCTGCAGCTGGCCCTCGGTGGTGGTGGTTCGGAGGAGGCCTCGAACAGCGGGGCCCTGCGCCAGCTCGCCGAGCAGCCGCTGGGCGGCGTCCTGCTGGGCGCGGTGGCCCTCGGTCTGCTCACCCTCACCCTGTGGCAGGTCATCGAGGCGGCCTTCGGACACCTGCACCGCACCGGTGCCTCGCGCGTCCGCAAGCGGCTGTCCTCGCTGGGCCGCGCGGTGGTCTACGCCGTCCTCGGCGTCAGCGCGGTCCGGGTGGCCCTCGGCGGTGGTGGTGGCGGTGAGTCGGAGGAGACCCTGACCGGGCGGCTGCTCGGCCACCCGGCCGGCTTCCTGCTGGTCCTGCTGGTCGCCGCCGCGGTGGCCGCGGTGGGCGTGAGCCAGGCGGTGAAGGGGGTGCGTCGCAAGTTCCGCGAGGACCTCTCCGGGTCGACCGGTCGCGCCGGTGAGCTGCTGGGGGTCGTCGGCCACGTGGCCAAGGGCATCGCCTTCGTCGTGGTGGGCAGCCTCTTCGCCGCCGCCGCACTGACCCACGACGCCGAGCGCGCCGGCGGTCTCGACAGCGCCCTGCAGGCCGTCCGCGCCCAGCCCTTCGGTGTCGTGCTGCTCACCGTGATGGCGCTCGGACTGGCCGCCTACGGGCTCTACTGCTTCGTCTGGGCCCGTCGCCCCCGTCACACCTGAGGGCCGACGTCCATAACGATTATCTGAGTGCATGGGGGATGTGGTGGCTCTCCCCGCGCAGGGCAACTAGCCTCCGCAGCAGATCAACCTCGAAGGAGAGGTCATGGGCGACGAGAAGTCGTGGAATGCCGCGCGTCTGATTCCGACGTCGGGTATCAATGGGGCGGACGAGCAGGAGCGGGGGGCGACCTCGGCGCTCTTGGCTGTCATGGGAGCAGTCCGGGAGTACGCCAAGGCCCTGACGGGACCACTCGGGGCGCCAGCAAGCCAGCTGGAGACGTTCATCGAAGTGCCTTTCGACCTCGCCGGTAACCGGTAAAAGGTTGTACCCCGACGGCCTCATCCGTGCCAAGCGCGGTAACCGCGTCTGGGTGGCTCTGGTCGAGGTGAAGACGGGCTCCAACCAGCTGACTGCGGAACAGATCGAGAACTACCTCGACGTGGCGCGGGAGCAGGGATTCGATGCGGTCATCACCATCTCGAACGAGATTCCGCCGGCTCCGGGATTGCACCCGACCACCGTCGACCGCAGAAAGCTCCGCCGGGTGGAGCTGCACCACTGGTCGTGGACGGAGGTCCTCACCCAGGCCGTCATGCAGAAGGAGTTCCGCGGTGTCGCGGACCCCGAGCAGGCATGGATCCTCGGAGAGCTCATCAGGTACCTCGAGCACCCTAAATCGGGGGCGATGTCTTTCGACGACATGGGCGCGGACTGGGTTCGCGTGAGGGACGCCGTGGCGTCGGGCACCCTGCGGCCGACTGATCAGTCCGCAGGCGAACTGGCTTCTCGCTTCGAGGCCCTCATCCGTTTCGCGTGTCTGCGCCTCGGGCGCAACTTGGGCACCGAGGTCGTACCCGTGCTGACGCGTCAGCAGGTGGCGGAGCCACAGCTTCGACTCAACGTGGTCACAGCGGAGCTCGTCGAGCACGGGGTCTTGCGGTCGCAGATCCGCATTCCCAACGCCGTCTCTCCCATGACCGTCGAAGCAGACTTGAGGGCGAACAAGGTCACGTGCTCGTTCTCGTTCGAAGCGCCAGCGACAGGCCGCCCGACGACGCGGGTGAACTGGCTCGTGCGCCAGCTGAAGGACGCACCGGATGGGCTTCGGGTCGAGGCGTTCGTGCCACGAAGCCGAGTGGGCACCGCAGAGCTCCTCCGTGACGTCCGCGAAGATGCGACCAAGCTGGTGGCCGACCCTCAGAAGGAGATCAAGTCCTTCACCGTGGCGCAGATCCAGAAGCTGGGGACGAAGCGAGGTGTTGGTCGAGGGAGCTTCATCGACTCGCTGCTGGATTCCATCGACCTGACCTACGGGGATGTGGGTCAGCGACTCAAGGCATGGTCTGCGGCGCCTCCAAAGCTGCGTTCTCCCGAGCAGATCGAGACCGAGGCGGAGGTCAAGCCCGAGCTCGTCTCCGCCGCGCTGTCATCACAGGACGACGAAGGTCCCGGATCGACAGCCTGATTCTCACGACGGCTCCCCGCGATTCGGCCTGTCGCTGCGAGGCCCGGCCCTGGGACTGGGCCCGTCGCCCCGCGTCACACCTGGGGGCGCCGCTCACCGGGCCTGGTCGAAGAAGGCGAGCTCGAGCTCGACGGTGCGCACGCCGAGGGCCACCAGCTCCCCCCGCTCGGCGGGGTGGCAGGTGGCAGCCACCCGCTCGAGCTCGTCCACCAGCCACTGGCACCAGCGGGTGAAGTCCGGTCCCCGGTGCAGCTCCACCCAGCCCAGGTGCTCCGGACGGGTCGGCTCGCCGAGGTCGGTCCGGCTGCCCCAGTCGAGGTAGAGGACCTCCATCACGACCAGCAGCACCAGCAGCCGTGGGTAGCTGCGGGAGGCCACCACCTCGGCCATCAGCGTCTGGAACGCCGCGGTGGTGCCCAGCAGCGGAGGGTGGCGGCGGACGTCGGCGGGGACGCCCAGGGCGGCGAGCGAGTCCTCGAAGTAGCCCTGCTCGTCGTCGGCCAGCATCCCCAGCTGACGGGCGAGCACCAACCGGGACGCCGGCGCGTCCGCGGAGGCGAGGGCCTGGCCCAGCAGCCGGAGGAAGCCGTCGAGGAACTGCTGGTCCTGCAGCAGGTACCCGGCCAGCGCGTCGTCGGGGACGGTGCCGGCGAGGAGCTCACGCACGAACCGGTGGTCCACCGCCGCCTGCCAGGGGGTCGCCCCCTCGCCCCGGATGCGGGCGGTGATCCCGTCGGTGGGCAGGGTCAGGGGAGTGCTCGTCACGGTCACCATCCTGGCCCGACGGCCCCGGAGTCGCGTCCCCGCCCCTCAGCGGCACGGCGCGCCGCCTGCAGCAGCGGGGCGACGTAGGAGTCGCCGAAGAGCAGCACGTGCACCGCCAGCGGGTGGAGCTGGTGCAGGGCCACCCGCTCGCGCCAGCCGTCAGCCAGCGGGGAGGCCTCGTGGTAGCCGGCCAGCACGTGCTCCAGGTGCGGCAGGCCGAACAGGGCCAGCATGGCCAGGTCGGTCTCGGCGTGCCCGCCGTGCGCCGCAGGGTCGATCAGCACCGCCTCGACGGGGTCGCCGGTCCACACCACGTTCCCGCTCCACAGGTCACCGTGCAGCCGGGCGGCGACGTGGCCGGAGGAGCGCACCAGGGCCGGCTGGTCGTGGTCGTGGTGGCCGTCGGCGATCCGGGACAGCAGCCGGTCCAGCTCCTGGCTCGCGGCGGCGTCGAGGGTGCCGGCGTCGCGGGCGGCACGGAGGTAGGGCTGCAGCCGCCAGCCGGCGTAGAACGCACCCCAGCCCGCCGGTGGGGTCGACGGGGTGGGCAGCGCGGCGGCGCCCAGCTGCCCGTCGCCCTCGGTGCCCGGCGGGGGAGCTCCCCACCAGGGCGCCCCGGCGGCGTGGGTCCGGGCCAGCGCCACCCCGAGGGCCTCGGCGGCGGGGGCGTCGGCGCGTCGGGGCGACAGCCGCTCCAGCAGCAGGTCGTCCTCAGCACCCAGCACCCGCACGACGCGGCAACCGCCGGCCCCGGCGAGCCAGCGCAGCCCGGCGGCCTCGCGCGCGGCCTGCCCGGGCGGGCAGGGCTTGCGCCAGGGTGCGGTCACCGGCCGGCGGTGGGGCTCAGTCCCACTCGACCACGGGCTCCTCGGCGGCCAGGTCGAGGGAGGGGCGGCCGAAGGCAGGGGCTCCGAAGAGCGCCTCGCAGTCGTACTCCTTCTTCCCGTCCTTGCAGCGGGCCTGGAAGTTCACCGTGCCCAGGTAGCCGTCGTGGGTGACCAGGGTGGGGTCGTCGTAGCTCGGGGCGGGCTTGAGCTCCTTGAGGTTCTTGCGGGTCTCCGCCGGCGCCGAGCGCTTCACGGTCCCGTCCACGATGGGGGTGCCGTCGTCGAACTTCTCGGGCAGGTCGAGCCCGCAGCCGGCCTTCAGCTTGTTCGAGGACAGGCACGTGTCAGCCGCCTCGGTGACCATCGTGGTGAAGAGCTTGGTGCCCTCCTTGTCCAGCACCGGCTCGACGTCGAAGTAGCTCTCCGTGGACCGCGGGTCGGTGACCACCCGCTCACCGCCCTCGATGGTGAAGTACTCCTGGGTGGTGGTGACCTCGTAGCCGCCGGGGAACAGCGAGAAGGACGTGGGGTCGGCGGGCGCGACCCCGTTGACCAGCACGTCCAGGCCCTCCACCCGACTCATCGAGGCACGGACGACGCCGCTGATGATGGTGAAGCCACGGTCCTCGTCACCGACCACGGTGAAGTCGTACCTCGCCTGCTCCTCACCGACCTGGTAGGTGGCGGTGACCTCGCCCGCGTCCGGCGAGGCGGGCGGGGTGACGGTGATGGCGGTGATCGGGGCGATCTCGGCGGCCTCAGCCAGCACCTCGTCGGTCAGCAGGTCGTCGTCCTCGGGACGCTCGTACAGGTACCCGAGGGCCTCCTCGGCCCGACCGCCGGCGAGAGCGTCCAGGTACCCCTGGACCGCCTGCTCGGGCGTGGACGTGCTCGGCGCCTGGGGCTCGACGGGGGCGGCGGTCTCACGCCCCTCGCCGCGGCCGGTCAGCACGGCCACCGCCACACCGACCACGAGGAGCAGGGCCAGCACGCCGGCACCGATCAGCAGACCGGTCTTCCTCCCACCGGATCCGGAGCCACCGCCGGGGGCGGGGGAGAAGCCCTGGCCCGGCACGGGCTGGCCGGGCCGCGGCGGCTGGCCGTAGGGACCGGGCTGGCCGGGGAGCTGGCCCTGGTGGGGGTGGGGTCCGCCCGGGAAGGGGCCGCCCGGCTGGCCGGGGTAGCCGCCCGGCTGCTGGGGGGCGCCGTGGGGAGCCGGGCCGGGGCCCTGGCCGGGCTGGGCCCAGCTGGGACGCGGCAGCTCGCCGTGGGGTCCGCCCTGCGGGCCCCACTGCGGGCCCGGCTGCGGGCCCGGCTGGCCGGGTCGTCCCTCGGGCGGGTTCGTGCTCATCGGTCAGGGCTCCCCGTGGTCGGTCGACAGGTCGTGACGAGGTCGTCGTCGCGGGAGCACCGTAGTCCCTGCCGGTGTCAGCGGCGGCCCCTCGCGCTAGCGTGGGGAACCCGTCGCCCCTCGTGAGGTCCGCCCATGCCGTACACCCCCGCCCTCGCCCTCGTCACCGGCGCCAGCTCCGGGCTGGGGGCCCTGGTGGCGCGTCGGATGGCCGAGCGCGGCACCGACCTCGTCCTCGTCGCCCGGCGCCGGGACCGCCTGGACGAGCTGGCCGGGGAGCTGCGACGCCGCCACGGGGTGACCGTGCACCCGGTGGTGATGGACCTCGGACGCGCCGGGGCCGGTCCCGCCCTGCTCGAGGCCCTCGCCGCGGAGGCGCCCGGGCGCTCCCCGGACCTGGTGGTCAACAACGCCGGCTTCGGGATCTACGGACCCCTGGTCGAGAACGACCCCGAGAAGCTCGAGGCGATGCTGACCCTCAACGTCACCGCCCTCACCTCCATCACGCGCGCGGTGCTGGAGCCGATGGTGCGCCGGGGCAGCGGCACCCTGGTCAACGTGGCCTCCACCGGTGGGTTCCAGCCGGCCCCCGGGCTGGCCGCCTACGTGGCCACGAAGGCCTACGTGCTGCACCTGAGCGAGGCCCTCTGGCAGGAGGTCAAGGGCACCGGGGTCCGGGTCACCGCGCTCTGCCCCGGGCCCACGTCGACGGAGTTCTTCGACGTCGCCGGCAGCGAGCACGGCGTCCTCGGGGGGAACGTGACCACGCCGGAGCAGGTGGTGGACGCCCTGGTGGCCGCGCTCGACCGGCGTCGGCTCCCTCCCTACCTGGTGCCGGACGTCCCCAACCGGATCCAGTCGGTGGCCGCCCGCGTGCTGCCGCGACGACTGGCCCTGCCGGTGGCGGCCCGGGTGATGCGCCAGTCCTGAGCCGCGTCCCCCGGCGACCGGGGGCGCCGTGTCCCGCTGACCGGCCGCCGTGGTCGCCGCTCCGGCGACGGGGGACACGGAGGTAACCTCACCTCCCGGGGCGCCCCGCGCGTCCCGACCGTCCGACCTCGAGCCCGGGAGCCGTCGTGAGCAGCCACGCCACCCAGCAGCGGCTGAGCCGCTCCGAACGCCTCGACCGGCTGCCCTTCACCCGGCGCCACGCCCGGCTGCTGGGCGGCTCGGGGCTGGGCTGGGCGCTGGACGCCATGGACGTCGGGCTGATCTCGTTCGTGATGGCCGCCTTGGCCCAGCAGTGGTCGCTGAGCGCCGGTCAGGTGTCGCTGGTCGGCTCCATCGGCTTCGTCGGGATGGCCATCGGCGCCTCGGTCGGCGGACTGCTGGCCGACCGGCTCGGACGCCGCCAGGTCTTCGCGCTGACCCTGCTGGTCTACGGTCTCGCCACCGGCGCCGCCGCGCTCTCGGTCGGGCTGGCGATGCTGGTCGCGCTGCGGTTCGTGGTCGGGCTGGGGCTCGGTGCCGAGCTCCCGGTGGCCTCGACGCTGGTCAGCGAGTACGCGCCCAAGGCCATCCGCGGCCGGGTGGTGGTGGCGCTGGAGGCCTTCTGGGCGCTGGGCTGGATCCTGGCCGCGCTGATCGGCTACTTCGTGGTGCCCACCAGCGACGACGGCTGGCGGTGGGCGCTGGCGATCGGGGCCGTGCCGGCGGTCTACGCCGCCGTGGTCCGCTTCGGGCTGCCGGAGTCGGTGCGCTTCCTGGAGGGGAAGGGACGCCACGAGGAGGCCGAGGCGGCCGTGCGCGGCTACGAGGAGGCGGCCGGGGTGGCCGCACCCGAGCCCGCCACGGCGACCGGGCCCGTCCCGTCGACCGAGCCCGCCCCGGCGCGCGCCGAGGGCGAGGGGTCCGGCGCCGCGGCCACGGCGGGGGAGTCCATCTGGTCACCGGCGCTGCGGCGGCGGACGGGGGCGCTGTGGGTGGTCTGGTTCTGCATCAACCTGTCCTACTACGGCGCCTTCCTCTGGCTGCCCAGCCTGCTGGTGGCCGACGGGTTCTCGCTGGTGAAGTCCTTCCAGTACACCCTGATCATCACCCTGGCCCAGCTCCCCGGCTACGCGGTGTCGGCCTGGCTGATCGAGGTCTGGGGCCGGCGGGCCACGCTGGCGACGTTCCTGCTCGGCTCGGCCCTCAGCGCGCTGCTCTTCGGCACCGCGGACTCGGTGACCACCATCATCGGCTTCGGCATGATGCTGTCCTTCTTCAACCTGGGTGCCTGGGGTGCGCTGTACGCCGTCGGCCCGGAGCTGTACCCGACCCGGGTGCGGGGGACCGGTGCCGGGGCGGCGGCCGCCTTCGGGCGCCTCGCCTCGATCGCGGCCCCGTTCGTGGTGCCCCCGCTGGTGGGGCTGGGCGGCAGCTGGGCCGTCTTCGCCGTCTTCGGGGCCGCCTTCGCGGTGGCCGCCGGGGCGGCCCTGCTGCTGCCGGAGCTGAAGGGCCGCGCGCTGACGGAGTAGCGACGCGGCCCCGGGTGGTCAGCGCGGGCGGCGCAGGGCCGCCAGCGGCACCTGGTGCAGCGGGACGGTCGGCCACTCCGCGACGGCGCTGCCGTCGGCGGAGCAGGTGAGGCGCAGCCGGTGCGGGGTCTCCAGGAACAGCACCTCCAGGACGAGGGTGCCCGGGTCGCTCCAGCCGGCGGCGGCGGCCACCGGCACCGGGCCGTCGGTGCCGTCGGCCTCCTGCACCAGCCAGCCGTCCAGACCGGCCCGCGCCCGGAGCCCGTCGGCCCGGTCGGTCAGCTCCAGCGTGAGGGCGTCCTCGTCGGGGGTGATGGTGACCGCGCTGACCCTGGCGGGGTTGCGGTCGCTCTCGCTGGTGGCCTCGAACCGCCGGCTCCACGGACCCAGGTCGTCCGGGCGGTCGGTCGTCGACGGGTCCGCCAGGCGCAGGCCGGCCAGGCGGTCGAGCAGCTCCTGCTCCGCCGCTCGGTCCGACGGGCCGGCGCCGAGACCGGGGAGCAGGTGGGCCCAGACGGCCTCCAGCAGCACCTGCATCTGGTCGGTGGCCGCGGTGGTGACCACCACCGCGTCCTGCTCGGGCAGCACCAGGCAGAACTGGCCGTAGGCGCCGTCGCCGCGGAACCCGTGCTGGCTGACCCAGAACTGGAAGCCGTAGCCCTGCTGCCAGTCCGGACCGACCGTCGGGTCGTCGGTGCGGTTGTCGACGTGGCTGCGGGTGGCCTCCTCGACCCAGGCCTCGGGCAGCAGCTGCTGGCCCTCCCAGGCGCCGCGCTTCAGGTAGAGCTGGCCCAGCCGGGCGACGTCCTCGGTGCGGGCGTGCAGACCGCTGAACCCGAGCTCGTCCTCGCCGTGGCGCAGCCAGCCGACCTCGCCGATGCCCAGCGGCTCGAACAGCCGGGGCCGCAGGTACTCGGTCAGCCGCTGCCCGGAGTGGCGCTGGACCACCTTGCCCAGCGAGTAGGTGCAGGGCTGGTTGTAGGCGAAGACCGTGCCCGGCTCGGCGTCGGGCCGGATCCTCAGGAAGCCGCGGACGACGTCGACCGGGTCGATCGCCAGCGCCCGCTGCAGGGTCTCCTCGGCGTGCCCGCTGGCCATCGCGGCCACGTGCCGCAGCCGGATGGAGCGGCTGCGGGGGTCGGTGGCGTCGGCGTCGAGCTCGGGGAAGTGCGACAGCAGGGTGTCGTCGAGGTCGAGCAGCCCCTCGGCCGCGGCGAGCCCGGCGGCGGTGGAGGTGAAGCTCTTGCTCAGGGAGTAGAGCAGGTGGGGCCGGTCCGCGGTGTAGGGCGCCCACCAGCCCTCGGCGACGACGTGGCCGTGGCGCAGGACCATCAGGCTGTGCAGCTCGACGCCGGCGGCCTCGACGGCGTCCAGCAGGGCGAGCACGCTGCCCGGGTCGACGTCCTGCTCCGAGGGGGTGCTGCGGGGGAGTGGGGTCATGGCACCGACCCTAGGGCGGGCCCGGTCCGCCTCCGAGCCCGGGTGAGCGGACGGTCACCGTCGGGTCGGCTCGTCGACGACGCGCCGGCCGCCGACGGCACCGGGGAGAGCGCGACCGTCGGGGAAGACGAGCAGCAGCACCAGGGTCGTCACCAGCAGCAGCAGCGCCAGCGTGCTCCACGGGGTGGGCAGCGCGGCGAGCGCGGCGTACCCGCCGGCCCCGGCGGCGAAGCGGACGACGCGCGCCAGCCACTCGGGCAGCGCACCGCGCGTGAAGCGCACCTGCACGGCGTGGTCGCCGACCGAGCGACCGGTCGTGAGGACGACGGCCAACCACGCGCCGACGCCGACCGACGTGCCGATGAACGACGCCGACGTGCCCGCGGCGACCGCGGCGGGGTCCTTCGCCACGAGCTCCAGCCACAGCTGCACCAGGAGGCCCACGGAGAAGATCACGGAGTACACACCGAGGCCGTCGCACGCCATCCCCACCGCACGTCGGCGCCGCGTGACGGGCCGCGGCCGGTCGGCTGCCGGGTCCCCGCCCCCGCCACGCGGGCGTCGGGGCACGGCGAGCGCCAGGAGCGACCCGACGACCGCGCCGACGGTGTTGAGGAACAGGTCGTCGACGTCGAAGACGCGGTAGGCGCACCGGTACGCGCCCCACACCCCGGTGAGCTGGGTCAGCTCCACCAGCAGGCTGAGGGCGAGCCCGACCAGGCCCGCGGCGGGGACGCCGCGGCGGCCGAGCACGCGCAGGAGGAAGCCCAGCGGGACGAAGAGCGCCACGTTGAGCACGACCTGCAGCACCCCGGGGGCGGTGAGGGCGGTGCCGGGTCCGCTGATCGCCTCCCCGATGTCGTCGAGGAACGCGCCGAGCCGCACGTTGGTCCCCGCGCACCGGACGGCGTCGGGGCTGGGCAGCGGCAGCAGCGTGTAGGTCCAGATCGCCCAGAAGTACACCAGTGCGGCGAACCACAGCAGGAGCCGCCGGGTCGACAGGCCACCGCGCCAGCGGTAGCTGGCGGCGACGAAGGGCACGAACAGCGCCGCGCCCACGAAGGCACCGAGGAGGACGGCCGCCAGGGCGGAGGTGAGGATCCCGGACACGGTTCGCCCCGCTCAGTCGTTGCGGCGGGAGGTCTGCGCGAGGACGGCGCGCTGCAGCGGCCGGCAGGCCTCGGCCACCCCGAGCGTCAGCAGCAGGCCGACGACCACGGTGAGGAGGACGAGCAGGACCCCGGAGGCCTGGATGCCGAACATGCCGGTGAAGGGCGTCACCAGGAGGAACCCGACGCCGACGGAGACCGCGAGCGTGAACACCAGCGGCGCGAGGACGTGGTAGCGGCGGACGGCGTCGAGCACCGGTCGCGGCACTCCTGCGCGGTCCATCGCCACGCTCTCCTCGGCCCGGTCCACCACCGTGGCGGCCTGGTTGACCAGGGTCGAGACGGCCGCGACCACGAGCCCGACGGCCAGGGCGATCAGCACCCCGGTGCGCAGGTCGGTGACGGCGGTGAGGTCCCGGGGGTCGTCGCCCAGGGCTGCCGGGTCGGTGGGGACGATGGCGGCGTAGGCGGAGACCGTCCCGAGCAGCGCGACGGCGGAGACGTTGCGCCACGCGCCCCGGGGGTCGTCGACGATCCGTCGCATCGCGATCAGTCGCGGCACCGAGGCGGTGCGGGCGAAGGGTCGCGCCAGGAGCTGGAGGATCCAGGGGCCGACGAGGTTCACGGCGCCGACGACGAGGAGGACCATGGCGGCGAAGAAGACGTAGATCCCGAGCTCGAGCGTCCCCACCCTGAAGAACCGGCTGAAGACCGCGAAGGCCGTCAGCGCCAGGGCGAACGCGCCGAGCCGCCAGAGCCGCAGCGACCGGGGCGTCTGCTGCAGCGCGACCCCCAGCGGCGAGATGTGCACCCGCCGCAGGCCGACGGCGGCCGACAGCGCACCCAGGGAGAGCAGCGCCGCCACGAGGGCGAGCACCACCCACCACGGGAGCAGCAGCTCCCCGGCGGCGACGGGCTGCTCCTGGAAGGTCACCACCTGCCAGGCGGGCAGGCTGATCGTCCACAGCACGCTGCCCAGGGCGGTGCCGGCCGCTGCCTGGACCAGGGTCTCGATCACCGACATCGTGACGACCTCGGGGCCGGTCATCCCGATCAGACGCAGCGAGGCCAGGCGACGGGCGCGGCCCCGGGCACCGAGACGGGCGGCCGCCGCGCCGAGGTTGAGCACCGGCACGACCAGGAGCGCGCAGGCGACGGCGGCCAGGATGACGTAGCCCTCGAGGACCCTCGCGGCCGCCGGGGCGTCCAGGTCGAAGGCGGCGAGCGTCGCCGCGGTGGGGTGCTGCCAGCGCTGGACGAACATCCAGGTGCCACCGGCGACGGTCAGGGCGAGGAACGCCGAGACGGTGAAGGCGGCGACGGCGAGGACGTCGAGGACGGCCCCGCCCCGGGCTCCGCGCAGCCGCGCGATCGCCAGGCGTGGCGCGAGGGTGACGGCGATGCTCATCGCGGCTCTCCCGTCAGCGGGCGGTCCGCGTGCACCATGGCGTCACGCAGCTCGACGAGCCGGGAGCACCAGCCGGCCACCTGCAGGTCGTGGGTCACCACCACCAGCGTGGTGCCCGCCATGGCCGCGGTGGTGGTCAGGATCTGCATCACCTCGTGGCCGGTGGCCTGGTCGAGCGCGCCGGTGGGCTCGTCGGCGAAGACGACGGCCGGCGAGTGGACCATGGCCCGGGCGATCGCCACGCGCTGGGCCTGACCGCCCGACATCTCCCCCGGGCGACGGTCCCCGGCCCCGGACAGGCCCAGCCGCTCCAGCCACTCCCCGGCCGTCCGGAGCGCAGCTCCGCGGGAGGAGCCGTTGAGCAACAGCGCCAGGGCGACGTTCTCCCGGGCGGACAGCTCGGGCAGCAGCTGGCCGTCCTGGAACACGAAACCGAGCTGCTCCCGGCGCAGCCGCGACCGCCGGGCATCGGGCAGCCCGGAGACGGCGACGTCCCCGAGGTGGACCTCGCCGGAGTCGGGCACCAGGATGCCGGCCAGGCAGTGCAGCAGGGTGGACTTGCCCGAGCCCGACGGGCCCATGATCGCCACGGACTGCCCGGCCGGGATGTCGATGTCGACGCCGGCGAGGGCCCTGACGCGGCCGAAGGACTTCGAGACGCCCCGTGCTGCGAGTGCGGGGGTGGTGGTACGTGTTCGCATGACCTCATCCCACCCTGTCGTGGCCGGCCCGACCATGGCGCCAGGACCCGACCAGGGGTGGACCCAGGTCCACCCGGTTCCCCGCTGGTCGCTCGTAGTCTGGGCGCATGGTCCCCAGGGTCTCGCGCGAGCCGCTCGCCCCTCGAGGCCTCTTCCTGCTCCAGCTGTGCCTCGGGGCGGTCGCGGGTCTCGGCGCCGTCGCCTGCTGGTGGGCGGCCGACGGGCCCGGGGGTGGCGCGCCGGTGGCGGTGGTCGCCCTGGTGACGTGGCTGGGGCTGTGCACCGCGGCGGTGGTGGCGTTGGAGCGACGCAAGCCGCTCGCCGTACCGCCGCGGGACCCGGCGGAGTGGGCACGCCACGTCGGCGACCTGCGCTCCTCGCGGTTGGAGATCGTCAACGCCTTCGAGATCGAGCGACGTCGCATCGAGCGGGACCTGCACGACGGCTCCCAGCAGCACATCGTCGCGTCCTCGCTGAAGATCGGGGAGGCGGCGCTGCTCCTCAGCACGGTGGTCGCCCCGCCCCGGGAGGTCCGCCAGGTCACCGAGCTGCTGGCGGAGGCCCAGGACGCGACCGACGCCGCGCTGGCCGCGCTGCGCGCGACCGTCGCCGGCATCCACCCCAAGGTCCTGTCCGACGTCGGCCTCGACGCGGCGGTCCGCGACCTGGCCCGCCGCTCGGGGCTGCCCGCGGTGGTCCGTGTCCCGCACCCCCTTCCGCCCGTTCCCCAGGGGGTTGCCGCGGCGGCGTACTTCTTCGTCTCCGAGGCGCTGACCAACGTCGCCAAGCACGCGCCGGGCGCCCGGGTCACCGTCCTGCTCAGCGCCGACGACACGCTGCACGTCTCCGTCGTCGACGACGGTCCCGGCGGGGCCCGGGTCCGTCCCGGTCACGGCCTCGCCGGCATGTCCGAACGGCTCGCCGCCTTCGGTGGGGGCCTACAGGTGGCCAGCCCAGCCGGCGGCCCCACGTCACTGGTCGCCCGGGTGCCCCTCCTGCTCCCCGAGGGCGAGCCCGGCGTCACCGGTGCCGGCTCGCCGACCTGGCAGCAGGTCGGGCGGTGAGACTCGTGGTCGCCGACGACGCGGCCCTGCTCCGGGAGGGTCTGGTCGGGCTGCTCGAGCGGCAGGGCCACCAGGTGCTCGCCCAGGCGGCGAGCGCCCCCGAGCTCGAGGCCGTCGTCGACCACGCCGTCACCAGCGGGCAGCCGCCCGACGTCGTCCTCACCGACGTGCGGATGCCACCCACCATGACGGTCGACGGGCTCGACGCCGCGGTGCGGATCCGCGCCCGGCACCCGGGGATCGGCATCATGGTGCTGTCCCAGTACGTGGCCTCGGCGTACGCGACGGAGCTGTTCGACGGTGGAGCGGGTCCGGCGGCGCCGGGGGACCCCGGCACCGGCGGTCTGGGCTACCTCCTCAAGGAACGGGTGTCCCGGGTCGCGGACTTCCTGCACTCGCTGCAGATCGTCGCCGCAGGTGGCGTCGTGATCGACCCCGAGGTGGCCTCGCTGCTCGTGCTGGACCGTCGCACCGCCCTGGACGCCCTCTCGCCCCGGGAACGCGAGGTCCTGGAGCTGATGGCCCGCGGGCTCAGCAACGCCCAGATCGCCCAGCAGCTGGTGCTCTCCGCAGGCGCGGTCTCCAAGCACGTCGCCAACCTCTTCACCAAGCTGGACCTCCCACCCGGGGAGGAGAACCGCCGCGTGCGGGCCGTCCTGGCCTACCTCACCGCCCGGGGCTGACGCCCGCACGACGAGAGGCGGATGAGGTCACCGCGAAGACCCTGGACGCCCCGGGTGCGCCGCCGCGGGTGGTCTCGCCGCTCACCCGGCCCGGCGTCCCTCCTGGGTGACGGCCTCGGCCAGCTGGTCGCGGGTCATCGAGGAGCGGCCGTCGACGTCCAGCTCCTGGGCCAGCGCGTACAGCTCGGACTTCGACATCGACGCCACGTCCTCGTCCCGGCGGCGCTCGCCCTTGCCCTCGCCCTTGCCCTCGCCCTTCCCGGGACTCCTGCCGCCCTTCCCGGACCCCGTGCTGCCCTCCGCCGAGCCCTGACCGGAGCCCGCAGCGCGGGTGGTCAGCGTGCCGCCGCGGTGCTCGTTGCCCGCCTTGTGCCCGCGCGCCCTCTCCAGCGAGGCCCGCAGCGCGGCGACGAGGTCGACCACCTGGCCGGTGTCCTCCTCGGGCGCCTCGGTGACCACCTCGCGGTCCTGCTGCTTGGCCTCCACCAGCTGCTGGACCCGTTCGGTGTAGTGGTCGCGGTAGCTGGCCGGGTCCCAGGGGCTGGTCATCGCCTCGATCAGGTCGATGGCCATCTGCACGTCCTTGCTCCGCGAGGACGGCGCGGAGGGCAGGGTGTCCAGCTCCTCGGCGGGGTCGCGCACCTCGTCGGCGAAGTACATCGTCTCCAGCACCAGCACGTCGCCGGAGGGCCGGATGGCGGCCAGGTACTCCTTGTTCCGCATCACGAAGGAGGCGATGGCGATCTTCCCGGCCTTCTCCAGGGCCGCCACCAGCAGCCCGTACGGCTTCTGGGCGGTCTCGTCGGTGGGGGCCAGGTAGTAGCTCTTCTGGTAGTAGATCGGGTCGATCTCGGCGGCGTCGACGAAGTCGCTGATGTCGATGGTGCGGCTCCGCCCGGGCTCGACGGACGCCAGCTCCTCCTCGGTCAGCACCACCGAGCGGCCGTCGCCCAGGTCGGCACCCTTCACGATGTCGGCGTGGGCCACCTCCTCACCGGTGTCCTCGTTGACCCGCTTGTAGCGGATCCGGGAGGTGGTGCCGCGCTCGAACTGGTGGAAGCGCACCTCGTGCTCGGAGGTGGCCGAGTGCAGCCCGACCGGGACGCTCACCAGCCCGAACGACAGGGCCCCTGACCAGATCGACCGTGCCACCGGCTGCTCCTTCCTGCTCGACGTCGCCCCAGTCCTACCCCACCAGCAGAACCGGACGCTCACCCGACACCTCTCGCGCATGGTCCGGAGACGTCAGGTCAGCGACCGGTTCTGCTCAGGTGACCGTCGGCAGGTCCTGGTCGTGGTCCAGCACGTCGGCGAAGAGGTCACCGCGCTCGAGCAGCCGGGGGACCACGTCGCGGAGCAGGAACCCGTCGGGGCGCAGCGCGGGGTCGTCGAGCTCGTCCCACTCGATCGGCACCGAGACCGGCGCTCCGGCCGACGGCCGTGGGCTGTACGGCGCGACCAGCGTCTTGTTGACCGCGTTCTGGGTGTAGTCCAGCCGGGCCAGCCCGCCGCGGTCGCGGACGGTCCACTTCCAGCTGACCAGCTCCGGCACCACCGCGCCGACGCTGCGGGAGACGGTCTCGGCCCAGGCCCGGGTCTGGTCGAAGGTGGGTCCGGGCCGGATCGGCACCCAGATCTGGACGCCCCGCCGACCGGTCACCTTGGGGCGTCCGCGCACGCCGAGGTGCTCCAGCGCGGTCCGGTGCAGCCGCGCCATCACCAGCACCTCCTCCCAGGTCGTCTGCTCCCCGGGGTCGATGTCGAACAGCACGTAGGAGGGACGGTCAGGGGCGGCGGTCGGGCTGGTCCAGGGGTGCCACTCCAGGGCCCCGAAGTTGGCCGCCCAGACCAGCGCGGCCGCCTCGTCCACCACCAGGTAGGTGCGGGTCTCGCCCGGGTCGGCGGCCGGGTTCTCCCAGCGGGGCACCCACTCCGGGGCGTGGGTGGGCAGCTCCTTGTGCCAGAATCCCTTGGTCTGCGCGCCGCCGGGGAAGCGGTTCATGTTCAGCGCCCGCCCGGCGAGGTAGGGCAGCAGCGTGGGCGCGACCTGGGCGGCGTAGCGGACGAGGTCGCGCTTGGTCACGGGCGGCTGCCCGTCGCGACCGGGGAACAGCTCCTTGTCCAGGTTGGTCACCTTGAGCGTGCGCCCCAGCACCTCCCAGCGGCCCTGCTTCTCCAGCGCGTCGAGCGCTGCCAGCTCCTCCTCGCCGGGAGGGTCGGGCACGGGCACCTTGAGCTCCACCGAGGCCTCGTCGGCCGGCAGGTCCGAGCGCCACAGCCGGTCCGGGTCGGCCTGGACCTCCTCGTTGGTCCGCCCGCTCAGAACCGAGAGGGGGTGGTCGGCGGCGTCCCAGCCGGTGACGGCGTCCTCGTCGTGCTTGTGCAGCATCATCCACTGCTCCTTGCCGCCGCTGGACGACCCCTGGCGGCGGGTGCGGACCAGCACGAACTGCCCGCGCAGCTTCTCCCCGTGCATGCGGGCGTGCAGGGTGCCGGTGGCCAGCTCCTCGACCGGGTCGACGCCCTCGGCGGGTTCCCAGGTGCCGGCGTCCCAGACGATGACGTCCCCGCCGCCGTACTCACCGGAGGGGATCACCCCCTCGAAGTCGATGTACTCCAGCGGGTGGTCCTCGACGTGGACGGCGAGCCGGCGGACGTCGGGGTCCAGCGTCGGGCCCTTGGGCACCGCCCAGCTGACCAGGACGCCGCCGATCTCGAACCGGACGTCGTAGTGCAGCGCCCGCGCCCGGTGCCGCTGCACCACGAACCGCGGCGTCCCCTCCGGTGCCGTGCCGGGGCGACCGGCCGGTTCCGGCGTCCGGTCGAAGTGGCGCATCGACTGGTACCGCTGCAGCGGACGCTCATCCTCACCACGGCCGGCCATGGGCCAACGCTGCCACGAGCGGCCCGGGACCGGTCAGGCAGGTGCCCGACCGGTCCGGGGTGCGCTCAGCGGAGGGCCGGGATGACCTCGTTCTCGAACAGCTCGATGCCGGAGGTGTCGTAGGCGGCCTCGGGGAAGTAGAAGATCCCGTAGGTCATGCCGAGGTCGCGCACCGCGGTCAGCTTCTCGACCACCTGCTCCACGGTGCCGGTGCCGGCCAGCCCGTCGAAGCCCTTGAGCTGGGCCTGCACCCGCTCCTCGCCCAGGTGCGGGGTGACCCGGTCGACGTAGGCCCGGCGGCGCTCGGCCACCTCGGCCTCGTCGCGGCCGATGAAGACGTTGTAGTTGGAGGAGCGGGTGATGGCGTCGAAGTCGGTGCCCACCTCGCGGCAGTGGTCGGCCAGCAGCGCCGACTTGTGGGTGAAGCCCTCCGGTGAGCCGTCGAAGTTGGTGTAGCGGGCGTACTTCGCGGCGATCTTGAGGGTGACCTTCTCCCCGCCGCCCGCGATCCACAGCGGCGGCCCGCCGGCCTGGCGCGGCAGCGGGAAGCAGAGGGCGTCGTCGACCTGGTAGTGGGTGCCGTCGAGGGTGGCGTGCCCGGTCTCCCAGGCCTGCTTGAAGATCTGGACACCCTCGTCCAGCATCCCGAGCCGGACGCCGGCGCGGGGGAACCCGTAGCCGTAGGCGCGCCACTCGTGCTCGTACCAGCCGCCGCCGATGCCCATCTCCAGCCGGCCGGCGCTGACGTGGTCGATGGTGGCGGCCACCTTGGCCAGGTACATCGGGTTGCGGTAGGCCATGCAGGTGCACATCTGACCGAGCCGGATCCGGTCCGTGCTGGCAGCCAGCGCGGCCATCAGCGTCCAGGCCTCGTGGGTCGCCTCCTCGCTGTGCACCGGGGTGGTGTGGAAGTGGTCGTAGACCCACAGGCTCTGCCAGTGGTCGCCGCGGTCGGCCCGCTGGGCGAGGTCACGCATCACCGACCACTGGTCCGCCTCGGCCACCTCGGTCAGGTCGAAACGCCAGCCCTGGGGGATGAACAGCCCGAACTCCATCGTCGCAGTCATGTCCCGAACCCTAGACCGGCGCTCCGGGGAGGTGACCGGAGGGCCGGGGGTGCACCGGGGACCTGGCTCAGAAGTGGTCGCGGACGTGGAAGTCCCCGGTGAACAGGGCGTCCAGCAGCGGGTCGCTGCCGGCGTCCCCGTGCAGCAACCCGGCCTGCCGCAGCGCGTGGCAGCTCCAGCTCCCGGCGTAGCGGGCGGCGAGGCCACGGCGGGTGAGGACCGGGGCCCCCGGCCGCACCGGTGCGGGCTCGCAGGTGGCCGAGCCGGACCCGTCCAGCTCCAGGGACCAGCCCTGCTCACCGTCGCGGTCGGCCACGGTGAGGTCGAGCCGGACCGCGAGCTGGGGCCAGCGCCGCTGGGTGCAGGCGCCGGCGACGTCGAGCACGGCCAGCATGTAGGGCGCGCGGTCGACCACCTCCCAGTCCGAGGAGCGGGTCAGCAGCCGGACCACGTCGTCGCCGCTGGTGTGGATCTCCACCCGCCCCACCACGGACGCGCTGCTGCCCAGCGAGGCCAGCAGGGCCAGGTAGCCGTCGGGCTCCAGGGCCACCAGGTCGCGGACGCCGATGGCGGCCCGGGGGCTGACCTCGTGCCCGCGGTCGAAGGAGCAGCTGCCGATCAGCTCCCCGTCGCGCTCGACCAGGGTGGTGCCGCTGGGGGCGGCGAGCAGCTCGGCGTCGGTGGCGGGGAAGGCCGGCCCGGTGCGGGTGAGGGGACCGTTGTAGCCGGCCGCCCAGCGACGGTAGAGGTCCCGGACGGCGGGCACGTCGGCCAGCTCGGCCCGCCGCAGCCGGACGCCGTCGGGGACCCGGACCTGGGCCAGCACCGCGGTGGGGACGGCCAGGGTGAGCACGTGCCCGACCACCTCATAGCCCAGCCCGCGGTAGATGCCGGGGGCGCTGGGGTAGAGCGTGGCGAGCGCGACGCCGGCGGAGCGGGCGGTGTCGTGGACGTCGGTGAGCAGGCCGGCCAGCAGCCCGCTGCCGCGGTGCTCCACGGCGACGCTGACCCCGCCGATGCCGAGGCTGGGGACCTCGGTGCGGTGCCAGTACGAGCGGTGGTCGATGCCGCTGGCCGCGGCCAGCACGCGACCGTCCTCCACCACGCCGACCACCCGGTGCCCCGGTCGCAGCGGGTCGGGCTCGGCGTCCTCGGCGAGTCGGGGGATGCCGAAGGCCTCGTGGCCGAGCGCGTGCAACGCCCGGAGGTCCTCGGAGGTGAGCTGACGGGTCTCGGTGGTCACACCGACATCCTGCTGGTGCCGACGTGCTCCGGCCACCCCGATACCGCCTCTGGGCCCGGGCTCAGATGTCCTGACGTCCCCGGGCCCGGACCTTGTTGACCACCGAGAGCAGGACCGCACCGATCAGCATCAGGTACAGCACCACGGTGATCGGGCTGCTGACCAGGGTGAGCGGGTTGTTCTCGGAGTTGTTCATCGCCTCGCGCAGCGACTCCTCGGCCAGCGGGCCGAGGATCACCGCGATCAGCACCGGGGCGACGGGGAAGTCGTAGCGGCGCATCAGGTAGCCGACGATCCCCAGCCCCAGCAGCAGCACCTGGTCGACCAGGGAGCCGGTGGAGGCGTAGACCCCGAAGCAGGCCAGCACGGCGATCCCGGCGTAGAGGTAGGGCTTGGGCACCCGGAGCAGCCGGGCCCAGAGCGGGGCGAAGGGCAGGTTCAGGATCAGCAGCACCACCATGCCGATGAACAGGCTGGCCAGCAGCGCCCAGACCAGCTCCCCGCTGCGCTCGAACAGCAGCGGCCCGGGCTGGATGCCGTACTGCTGGAAGGCCGCCAGCAGCACCGCGGCGGTGGCCGAGGTCGGCAGACCCAGGGCCAGCAGCGCCCCCATCGCCGTACCCGCGGTGGCGTTGCCCGCGGCCTCGGGCCCGGCGACCCCGCGGATGGCGCCCTTGCCGAACATCGGGTTCTTCCGACGCCGGTCCAGCCGGCGCTCGGTGCCGTAGGCCAGGAAGGTCGGCACCTCCGCACCACCGGCCGGGATGACCCCGAAGGGGACGCCGAAGGCCGTGCCGCGCAGCCAGGCCGGCAGCGCCTCGCGGAACTCCGCACCCGAGAGGAACGGACGTCCCTGGCTGGCGATCAGGCTGCGGTCCTCGGGATGACCGACCCGGGAGGCGACGTGGAAGACCTCGCCCAGAGCCAGCAGGGCCACGGTGAGGACGACGATGGACACGCCGTCGAAGAGCTCCAGCACCCCGAAGGTGAAGCGCTGGGCGCCGCTGACGGAGTCGATGCCGACCACCGAGATGGCCAGTCCCAGCCCCAGGGCGGCGAGCCCGCGGAGCGCGGAGTCGGCCACCACCGCGGACGTCGCGACGAAGGCGAACACGGCCAGCGCGAAGTACTCCCCGGGACCGAACCGGTTGGCCAGGCTGGCCAGCGTGGGGGCGAAGAAGACCACCAGCGTGGTGGCCAGGATGCCTCCGGTGAAGGCGCCGATGGCCGAGGTGGCCAGCGCCTGCGGGGCACGCCCGGTGAGTGCCATCCGGTGGCCCTCGAACGCGCCGGCGATCGCGGTGGAGTTGCCGGGGGTGTTCATCAGGATGCCGGCGATGGAGTCCCCGAACAGCCCGCCGAAGTAGACCCCGGCGAACATGATCAGCGCCGACAGGGGCTCCAGGGTGAAGGTGAGCGGCAGCAGCAGCGCCACCGCCATCGCCGAGCCGAGACCGGGGAGCACGCCCACGGCCGTCCCCAGCACGGCCCCGATCAGCACGTAGAGCAGGTTGGTCGGCGTCAGCACCTCGCCGAACCCCTGCAGCAGGCTCATCAGCTGGTCCATCAGAAGACCCCCATGATCCCGGCCGGCAGGGCGAGGCCCAGCAGCCCGACGAAGACCAGCTGGACCACCGAGGAGATGGCCAGCCCGATCCCGATGTTGAGCAGGTAGCGCCGGCTGCCCAGCCCGGTGGCCACCCCGGCGAACAGGATCGCGGCCGCGACGATCCAGCCGGCGGTCTCGAGCAGGGCGATGAACACGGCGACGCTGCCCACGGTGACGGCCATGGCCCGCCAGTTGGTGGTCGGGACGACCTCACCGTCGGCGCCCTCGACCGGCGCCGGCACCTCGGGGTTGCGCAGGATGCTGACGGTGAGCAGCACCGCCACCACCAGCAGCACCACCACGACCAGGGTCGGGAACGCCTTGGGCCCGAAGAGCTCGGAGTCGTCGGCGACCTCCATCTGCACGATGCCGACCACCAGGAACACCGCCACCGCGACCAGCAGCGCCGGCATCACCAGGGCCGAGCGGCTGCTCCAGAACGGGGTGCTCGGCGTCGCCGGTGCGGCGGGCGTCGTCGCGGTGCTCACACCAGCCCCAGGTCGGTGAGGATGACGTCGACGCGTTCCTGCTCCTCGACGAGGAACTCGGTGAACTCGTCCCCGGTCAGCACCCACGGCTGCCAGCGGTTGCGGGTCACGGCCTCCTGCCAGTGCTCGGTCGCCACCATCTCCAGCACCACGGACTCCAGCTCGGCGCGCTCCTCGGCGGTGATGCCGGCCGGGGCGACCAGACCGCGCCAGTTGACCAGGTCGACCGACTCGTAGCCGAGCTCGGTCATGGTGGGGGCGTCCAGGCCCTCCAGCCGCTCCGGGGCGACCACGGCGAGCGCCCTCAGCGAGCCGTTGATCAGCAGGTCGCGGAAGTCGTTGTAGCCGGAGATGCCCACCTCGACGGTGCCCGCGGCGGTCGACAGCAGGCTGATGGTGAGCTCGCCGCCGCCGGCGTGGGCGGCGTACTCCAGGTCGCCGGGCTCGACGCCCGCCTCGCGGGCCAGCTGGCCGGCCACCATGTGGTCGATGCCGCCGGCGGAGCCGCCACCGATCGGCAGGGCCGCCGGGTTCTCCTCCCACGCGGCGAAGAAGTCGTCCAGGGTCTGGAAGGGGGAGTCGGCCGGCACGGCGACGACCTCGAAGTCCTGGGCCAGCCGGGCCACCGGGGTCAGCTCGTCCAGCGTGGTCTCCGCCTTGTTGCGGGTGATGCCGCCCATCATCACGGTGCCGGTGACCATCATGAAGGAGGCCTGCCCGTCCATCTGGGCGAGCGTGGCCAGCCCGATGGTGCCGCCGGCGCCGGGGATGTTGTTGACCGAGACGTTGCCGACGATGCTCTCCGAGCGGAGCGCCTGCTGCGCCTCGCGGGCCACCAGGTCCCAGCCGCCGCCGGGGGAGGCGGGGGCGATCAGCGTGGTCTTGGTCCGCAGGTCCGCGCCCGCCCCGGACTGGTTGGCGTTGATGCCGGCCGCCACCACCAGCACGGCGACCGCGACCGCGCCACCGATGGTGCGCGCGGCTCGTGGGATTCTCATCGGGCTCCTTCGCTCGGTGCGGTGAGGGTAGCCCGCGGGTGCTGTCCGGGGCCACGTCGGGCCGGAGCCCCGCCAGGCGCCTGGGGCTACAGTCCCGTCATGACCGTCGCCGCCGCCCGTTCCCGCACCGCCGCCGGACACGCCGCCCTCGCCGCCGCGGTCGAGGAGGCCCGCCTGCGCCGGACCGACCTCGTCGTGCTGCACGTCATCGAGGGGCTGACCACCGAGGCCGGGGACGAGGCCGCGGTCCACGCCGAGGTGGCCGGCGAGCTGGCCGGGCTCGAGGTCGGTGACCTGTCCTGGACGCTGCGCACCACCGCCGGCGGTCGGGACACCGCCGGCTCCCTGGTCGACCTGGCCGTCGAGGTGGACGCGGAGATGCTGGTGGTCGGCACCCGTCGCCGCTCGCCGGTGGGCAAGCTGCTGCTCGGCTCGGTGGTGCAGCGGGTGCTGCTGGACTCCCCGGTGCCGGTGATGGTGGTCAAGCCGGCGGTGTGAGGCTCCGGCCCGGCGGAGGTCCGGGTCAGAAGTAGTCGCGGACGTGGCACTCGCCGGTGAACAGCGCGTCCAGCAGCCAGTCGTGGCGGCTGTCTCCCGCGAGCTGCCCGGCGCCGCGCAGGCTGGCGCAGGACCAGTGGCCGGAGAACCGGGCGGCGAGCCCGCGCCGGGTGAGCACGGGGGCGTCGGGAGCCGGCTCGGTCGTGGTGCAGGTGGCACCGCCCTCGCCGTCCAGCTCCAGCCTCAGTCCCCGGGTGCCGTCGGCGTCGGCGAGGACCAGGGGGAGCGACACGTCCATCGGCGGCCAGCGCCGGCCCTCCAGCGCGGCGACGGGGTCGAGCACGGCCAGCATGTAGGGGCTGCGCTCGAGCACCGACCAGTCCGCGGTCCGGGTCAGCAGCCGCAGCAGGTCGTCACCGGAGGTCTGCAGCTCGACCCGTCCGACCACCGAGGCGTGCCGGCCCAGCGAGGCCAGCAGCGCCAGGTGGGCGCCGGGGTCGACGGCGAGCAGGTCGGTCACCTCGATCCTGGACTCCGGGCCGTAGCCCGTGCCGCGCTCGAAGCTGCACCAGCCCACCACCCGGCCGTCGCGCTCGGCCAGGGTGATGCCGCTGAACTCGCCCAGCAGCTCCTCGTCGGTCTCGGGGAAGGCCGGCCCGGTGCGGGTCAGCGGGCCGTTGCGGGTGCGGGCCCACTCCCGGTACGCCTCCCGGACCGCGGGCACGTCGGCCACCTCGGCGCGCCGCAGCCGGACGCCGTCGGGGGCGCGCAGCTGGGCCAGGGCCGAGGTGGGGACGGCGACGGTCAGCAGGTCGGTGACGATCTCGTACCCCAGCCGGCGGTAGATGGCCGGTGCGGTGGGGTAGAGCGTCGAGAGCGCGGCGCCGTCGGCCTCCGCCCCGGCGCGGGCCTCGGCGAAGAGCCGTCCGACCAGACCCGCACCGCGGTGCTCCACCTCGACCGCGACCCCGCCGATGCCGAGGGTGGGCACGTCCGCCCCGTGCCACCAGGAGCGGTGCGACACCGCGCTCAGCTTGGCCACCAGCCGGCCGTCGACGAGGGCGCCGAGGAACCGCCGTCCGGGTGCCGCGGGGACGGGCCCGCCGTCGTCGGAGGGCCGTGGGGAGCCGAACGCCTCGTGCCCCAGCCGCTGGGCCGAAGCCATCTCGTCGGGGGCCAGCTCACGGATCTCGGTGCTCACGCGGGTCATCCTCTCGGAGGGGTGACGTGGAGGCGAGGGGTTTCGCGCCGGACGTCTGGAGGTCACGATTGTGTTGCGCTGTGCCCGGCCCGCCGCCTCGGTCCTTGCAGCGCCTGCACCAGTCGACTAGAAAGTTGGTCACCTGCACCGGGATGTGCGAGAGGTTTCGTCGTCCCACGTCATCTGGACGTTCGCGATCCGGACGCCCACCCACTAGGAGGCACCCCATGCGAGCACGCTCTCGCGCGATGGTCGCCGCCACCTTCACCTCGGTCGCCCTGCTGGCGAGCGCGTGTGGCGGCGGTGGCTCGACCCCTGATCCCCAGGCCCCCGGCACCGGCGGGGGTGGTGGCGGCGGCGAGATCACCGTCAACGGCTGCACCCCGGAGAACCCGCTGGTCCCCGGCAACACCTCCGAGGTCTGCGGTGGCAACGTCCTCGACGTGTTCGTGTCGAAGCTGGTGCACTACAACGCCGACACCGCCGCCCCCGAGCTCGACATCGCCGAGGCGATCGAGACCGAGGACAACCAGAACTTCACCGTCACCCTCAAGGAGGGTTACAAGTTCCACGACGGCACCGAGGTCAAGGCCGCGAACTTCGTGGACGCCTGGAACTACACCGCCGCGGCCGAGAACGGCCAGACCGGCTCGTACTTCTACTCCGCCATCGACGGCTACGCCGCCACCCAGTGCGGCGACGAGGGCGACTGCGAGGCGACCCCGGCCGAGACCAACGAGCTGAGCGGGCTGGCCGTCGTCGACGACTACACCTTCACCATCAAGACCACCGACAAGGTGTCCAACCTGCCGGTCCGCCTGGGCTACACCGCCTTCGCGCCGCTGCCGGACGCCTTCTTCGACGACCAGGACGCCTACGAGGCCAAGCCGATCGGCGCCGGCCCGTTCCAGGTGGAGTCCATCTCCAGCACCGAGATGGTGCTGACCAAGTTCGCCGACTACTCCGGTGAGTTCCCCGCCAGCACGGACAAGCTGACCTTCCGCATCTACGAGGACCTGGGTGCGGCGTACAACGACGTCGTGGCCGGCAACCTCGACGTGATCGACTCGATCCCGCCGGACCAGCTGGTGGGCGACCTCTACCAGACCGACCTGCAGGACCGCTGGGCCCAGAAGGAGACCGGCAGCATGCGCTGGATCACCTTCTCCCCGGCCGACGAGCAGCTCAAGGACAACACCGACCTGAAGAAGGCGCTGTCCATGGCGGTCGACCGCCAGGCCATCGCCGACACCCTGTTCAGCGGCTCGGCCACCCCGGCCACCGGCTGGGTGTCCCCGGTCGTGGACGGCTACAAGGCCGACCAGTGCGGTGAGGCCTGCGTCTTCGACGTGGCCAAGGCCAAGGCCCTCTACGAGCAGGCCGGCGGCTACGAGGGCACGCTGACCTACTCCAGCAACACCAAGGAGAGCCCGATCAACCAGCAGGTCGGCGAGGCCATCTGCAACCAGATCAGCAACAACCTCGGTGTGGAGTGCACCTTCAACCCCGTCATCGACTTCGCCACCTACAACAAGGGCATCGACGAGGACGAGTACAAGGGCATGCTGCGGGCCGGCTGGCAGATGGACTACCCGTCCATCGAGAACTTCCTGACCCCGATCCACGCCAAGGGCGCGGACTCGAACTGGGCCGACTACGACAGCCCCGAGTTCGAGGAGCTCCTCACCCAGGCCGCCGCGGCCGAGGGCGAGGAGGCCAACACCCTCTACCAGCAGGCTGAGTCCAAGCTGGCCGAGGACTTCCCGGTGGCCCCGCTGCTCTACGGCAAGACCCAGATGGGGTGGAGCGAGCGCGTGGACAACGTGAAGATCACCGCCTTCGGCACCCCCGACCTGGCGAGCATCACCGTCAAGTGACACCTGCTCACGGCCGGTCCCCCCCAGGGGGCCGGCCGTGAGTCTGTCCCGGGTGTGGTCTGATAAGCCGACCACGTGAGAGCGCTGTGAAGCGCTAGGAAGGAGCGGCTCGTGGGGACCTACATCATCCGACGGCTCCTGCAGATGATCCCCGTCTTCATCGGGGCGACCTTCATGATCTTCGTGATGGTCTTCGCCCTCGGCGACCCGGCCGCCGGCCGGTGCGGCGAGCGGGCCTGCCCGCCGGCCTACATCAACAAGTTCCGGGCCGACTACAACCTCGACGAGCCGCTGCTCGTGCAGTACGGGCTGTACCTGGCCAAGCTGTTCCAGGGCAACTTCGGGGAGACCTTCAGCGGCATCTCGGTCGCCGGCGAGCTGCTGCTCCGCTGGCCCACGACGCTCAAGCTGGCGGTCATCGCGCTGGTGGTGGAGGCCGTGATCGGCATCCTCGCCGGGGTGCTGGCCGGTATCCGCCGGGGCCGGTTCCTGGACTACCTGGTGACGCTGTCCAGCCTGGTCGTGCTGTCGATCCCGGTCTTCGTCATCGGTGGCCTGGCCCAGCTGGTGCTCGGGGTGCGGCTGTCGCTCTTCCCGGTCACGGCCTCGACCGGCACCTGGTACGAGCTGCTGCTCCCGGGTCTGGTCCTGGGCTCCTTCTCGGTGGCCTACATCGCCCGGCTGATGCGCGGCACGCTGGTGGAGAACCTGCGCGCGGACTACGTCCGGACCGCGCGGGCCAAGGGCCTCGGCCCCGGCCGGACCATCGGCATCCACACCCTGCGCAACTCGCTGATCCCGGTGATCACCTTCATCGGCTACGACGTCGGCGCGCTGCTCGGCGGCGCGGTCGTCACCGAGCGGATCTTCAACATCAACGGCATCGGCGGGTTCCTCTTCCGCGGCATCAACTCCAAGGACGGGTCGATCGTGGTCGGCACCGTCACCTGCCTGGTGATCGTGTACCTGCTCGTCAACCTGTTCGTGGACATCCTGTACGGCGTCCTGGACCCGAGGATCGCTCATGACTGACCCGATCGCCCCGACCGAGTCGCTACGGCCCAACCCGGTCGACGCAGCGGCGAACACGGGCGCCCCCACCGCAGACACCAAGAACACCAAGGACGCCGTCCGCTCCCCGGGCGCGGACGCCTGGCGCGAGCTCCGCAGCAACCCGCTGTTCTGGATCTCCTCGATCCTGATCCTGGTGCTGGTCGTGATGGCGATCGCGCCCCAGCTGTTCACCCGCACCGACCCGCTCTACGGCGACCTCGGCGTCGCCCGGCAGCCACCCTCGGCCGAGCACCCCTTCGGCACCACCAGCCAGGGCTACGACGTCTACGCGCGCACCATCTACGGGGCTCGCGCCTCGATCATGGTCGGCCTGCTGACCACCATCGGCACGGCCCTGGTCGGCTCGGTGGCCGGTCTGCTGTCCGGGTTCTACGGCGGATGGCTGGACGCCGTGCTGTCGCGGGTCGGGGAGATCTTCTTCGCCATCCCGCTGCTGCTGGCCGGCATCCTGTTCCTCTACCTGTTCCCGCCGAACCTCGACACCCCGTTCGTGGTCCAGGTGCTCCAGGTGGTGGGGGTGCTGGTGCTCTTCGGCTGGCCCTCGATCGCGCGGATGATGCGCTCCAGCGTGATGCAGGTCAAGCCCAACGACTACGTCAACGCCGCACGGGCGCTGGGGGCGGGCTCGGGGCGGTTGATCACCAACCACATCCTGCCCAACGCCGTCGCCCCGATGATCGTGGTGGCCACGCTGAACCTGGGCACCTACATCGCCGTCGAGGCCACCCTGGCCTTCCTCGGCATCGGGCTGCGCCCGCCGGCCATCTCCTGGGGCATCGACATCTCGCTGGCCTCCTCCCTGGGGCTGATCCGGGTGGCGCCGCACATGCTGATCTTCCCGTCCATCTTCCTGTCCGTGACGATCCTCGCCTTCATCATGCTGGGCGACGCCGTCCGGGACGCCCTCGACCCGAAGCTGCGGTGACCGACGTGAGCGAGACCCTGGAGAACACCACCCCCGCCGCGCGGGCGATCAGCAGCGACTCCTCCTGGACGCCGGTCGACGGCCGGCTGCTGGAGGTCGAGGACCTGCAGGTGGAGTTCCGCACCCGCGAGGGGGTGGCCAAGGCGATCAACGGCGTCACGTTCCACCTGGACGAGGGCGAGACCCTGGCCATCCTGGGCGAGTCGGGCTCGGGGAAGTCGGTGACGGCCCAGGCCATCATGGGCATCCTCGACACCCCGCCGGGCTTCGTCACCGGTGGGGCGGTGCGCTACTGCGGCACCGACCTGCTGACCCTGGACGAGAAGCGTCGGCGCGAGGTCCGCGGCCCGGAGCTCTCGATGATCTTCCAGGACGCGCTCAGCTCGCTGAACCCGGTCTTCCCGGTCGGCTGGCAGATCGCGGAGATGCTGCGGGTCCACCGCGGCGCCAACCGCAGCGACGCCAAGGAGGCGGCGATCCGGCTGATGGAGCGGGTGAACATCCCCGGCGCCCGGCAGCGGGTCAACGCCTTCCCGCACCAGTTCTCCGGCGGCATGCGCCAGCGCATCATGATCGCGATGGCCATCGCCCTGGACCCGGCGGTGCTGATCGCCGACGAGCCGACCACGGCCCTGGACGTCACCGTCCAGGCCCAGATCATGGCGCTGCTGGCCGAGCTGCAGGAAGAGCGCCGGATGGGGCTGATCCTGATCACCCACGACCTCGGCGTGGTGGCCGACGTGGCCGACCGGATCGCGGTGATGTACGCCGGGCGGCTGGTCGAGACCGCCGACGTGCACCCGATCTACGCCGCCCCGGCCCACCCCTACACCCAGGGGCTGCTGGCCTCCATCCCGCGGCTGGACCAGAAGGGCCAGGAGCTGCAGGCCATCGGCGGGCTGCCGCCGAACCTGACCCGGATCCCGGCGGGCTGCCCGTTCAACCCCCGCTGCCGCTACGCCGAGGACGTCTGCCGCCACGACCCGCCGCCGCCGCTGATCCAGGTGCGCCCGGACCGCTGGTCGGCCTGCCACTTCACCGAGCTGGTGCTGGCCGACAGCGCCGCGGGGGCCGTCCCGAACCAGACCCAGACCGATGAGGAGGAGCTGCGATGAGCGGCGAGGTGATCCTGAGCGCGGTCGACCTGGTGAAGCACTACCCGATCAAGACCGGGGTGCTGCGCCGGACAACCGGCCACGTCAGGGCCGTGGACGGGGTGAGCTTCGACCTCCTCAAGGGCGAGACGCTGGGCATCGTGGGGGAGTCCGGCTGCGGCAAGTCCACCCTGGGACGCATGCTGGTGCAGCTGGAGCGGCCCACCAGCGGCTCGCTGGTCTTCGACGGCGTCGACATGGTGGCCGAGTCCGGTGCGGCGCTGCGGGCCATGCGCCGCAACATCCAGATCGTCTTCCAGGACCCCTACACCTCGCTCAACCCGCGCAAGACGGTGGGCGACATCATCCAGGAGCCCTTCGACATCCACCCCGAGGTGGAGCCCAAGGGCGGCCGGCGCCGTCGGGTGCAGGAGCTGCTGGACCTGGTCGGGCTGAACCCCGAGCACATCAACCGCTACCCCCACCAGTTCTCCGGCGGGCAGCGTCAGCGGATCGGGATCGCCCGCGGCATCGCGCTCAACCCGAAGGTGCTGGTCTGCGACGAGCCGGTCTCGGCGCTGGACGTCTCGGTGCAGGCGCAGGTGGTCAACCTGATGGAGCGGCTGCAGGACGAGCTGGGGCTCTCCTACGTCTTCATCGCCCACGACCTCTCGGTGGTCCGCCACATCTCCGACCGCGTCGGGGTGATGTACCTGGGCCGGATGGTCGAGATCGGGGACGAGACCCAGATCTACGAGCGTCCGACCCACCCCTACACCCAGGCGCTGCTGTCGGCCGTGCCGGTGCCGGACCCGACCCTGCGCGGCAAGCGCGAGGAGATCGTCCTCAGCGGGGACGTCCCCAGCCCGGCCAACCCGCCGTCGGGGTGCCGCTTCCACACGCGCTGCTTCAAGATGCAGGACGTGTGCCGGGTGGAGGACCCGGCG
Source organism: Auraticoccus monumenti (assembly GCF_900101785.1). Lineage (GTDB taxonomy): Bacteria > Actinomycetota > Actinomycetes > Propionibacteriales > Propionibacteriaceae > Auraticoccus > Auraticoccus monumenti. The sequence goes on from NZ_LT629688.1 coordinate 2,713,054, forward strand.
CTGGACCCGCGCGGGGACGGCGTCAGCGCCCACCCGTCGGCCTGCCACTTCGCCGAGCCGCGGGAGATCGTGCACACGGTCGACGTCAGCTGAGCCGGTCCCCGTGCGGTGCCGGGTCGCAGGGCTCGACGCGGAACCGCAGCGGGCGCAGGGGCCGGTAGGGCTCGATCACCTCGACGTTCTCGAAGGCGATGCCCCCGGGGATCGGTGACCGGCTGGCCCAGTAGACGACCCGGCCGTTGACCGCGGCCACCAGGTGGCGGCTGGGGTCCGGCACCACCCAGGACTGCTCGGCCCGGCGGCCGTACCAGTGCCAGTGCGGGGCGACGTCGGCGGCGTAGGCGGCCTGCTCCGGTGCCGGCTCGTCGCCGAGCACCGTGACCACCGCAGCGCCCTCGACGTCGCGGGGGAGCCGGTGCAGCCCGAAGCGGGCCCGGCGCGTGAACCGGCTGCTCCGGTGCCTCGGCCACAGCTCGCCGGCCCGCACCGGGCCGTCCAGCAGCCGCAGGGTCCGCAGCCGGGCGAAGTTGCCCATGGTGGCGCTGAGCACGCAGTGGCGCAGCGGGACCGAGCCTGGTCGGGTCACCGCGGCCAGCTCCACCTCGTGCGGCCGGTCGGCCCGGAACCGGACCCGGACGTCGACCTCCGCTCCGCCGGCGAAGCGCTCGCAGTGCACCAGCACGGTCAGGCACTCGACACCGGCGACGACCTCCACGACCCCGGGGTCGTGCCCCGGGCCGGGCTCCCCTGTCCACAGCCGCAGCCCGGGCTCGTCGTCCAGGCGGCTGCGCTCCAGCTCGGAGTACCCCCGGCGCACGCTCCGCCGCGGCCGCGGCTCGATCGCCACGTAGTTGACCATCCGGTCCGGGTCGTGGCCGAGGTAGGGGGTGTAGACCCGCAGCAGGCCACGCGGCCCGAGCAGCGGCGGCAGCCCCACCCGCATCCCGTCGCGGTGCCCCCACAGCGGGGACCCGTCGGGGCCTGGTCGGACCCACTCGTGGGGCCGGGTCCCGGGGTGCGGCGCGGTCACGGCCGTCAGCCTACGGGCGCGGGCGCCCGGGTGCGGGGGAGCGTCCTACAGTGGGCCGGTGACCTCCTCCTCCACGCCGGCGGACCGCCGGTTGATGTTCGTGCACGCCCACCCCGACGACGAGGCCAGCCAGACGGCGGCCGCGATGGCCCGCTACGCCGCCGAGGGCGCGCAGGTGACGCTGGTCACCTGCACCCTGGGTGAGGAGGGCGAGATCGTGGTCGACGACCTCGCCCACCTCCGCGAGGGTGACGCGCTCGGCCGGCACCGGATCGGTGAGCTGACCGAGGCGATGGCCGTGCTCGGCGTCACCGACTTCGTCCGCCTGGGCGGCGACGGCACCTACCGCGACTCGGGCATGGCCTACGACGAGTCCGGTGGCGTGGTGCCCACCGCCGAGCTCAAGGACGGCTCCTTCTGGACCACGGACCTGCTCGAGGCGGCGAACCACCTGGTGCAGCTGCTCCGCGACCGGCGTCCGCAGGTGCTGGTGACCTACGACCAGTACGGCGGCTACGGCCACCCCGACCACATCCAGGCCCACCGCGCCGCGACCTATGCCGTCGCCCTGGCCGGTGTCGCCGGCTACCGCCGCGACCTCGGCGAGCCGTGGGTGGTGTCGCGGCTGATGTGGTCGGCGATGTCGGCCTCGGCCATGCGCCGGGCGCTGCGCCGGCTGCGCGAGTCCGGGGACACCGAGACCTTCAAGGAGTGGGGGGACCTCGAGGGCGACCTGCTGCCCCCGATGCTGGTGGCCGACGAGGACATCTCGGTGCGCGTCGACGGTGCCCCCTGGGCGGCGCACAAGCTCGGGGCGCTGCGGGCCCACCGCAGCCAGGTGAGCATGGACGACCCGTGGTGGAAGATGTTCACCAGCGGCGAGGAGTGGTCCGACGAGTTCTACCGGCTGGCCCAGGGCGTCCCCTTCGAGGGCGAGGGCATGGCCGAGGACCTCTTCGCCGGCCTCACCCGGTGAGCGTCCCCGTCCCGGCCCAGCCAGTCCCCTTCGAGCACTCCGCCGACCAGGTGGCCGGGGACGACCTGCGCCGGGTGATGAGCCACCTCGGGGCCGGGGTCAGCGTCGTCGCCGCGCTCGGCGGCCCGGGCAGCGACATCGAGCAGGGCGAGTTCGACGCGATGACCTGCACCTCGTTCACGTCGCTGTCGCTGGAGCCGCCGCTGGTGATGGTCAGCGTCCGCCAGGAGGGCAGCTTCCGGCAGCACCTGAGCGCGGCCGGGCACTGGGTGGTCTCGCTGCTGTCCGGGGACCAGGAGCCGGTGGCGCGGGCCCTGTCGCGGCGACGTCCGGAGCGGTTGGCCGCTCTGCCCTCGATCACGTTCCGCCCGAGCCCGGTCTCGGGGACGCCGGTGGTGGTCGGTGCGCTGAGCTGGCTGGAGTGCCGCACCGAGCGGGTGGTGGAGGCGGGGGACCACACGGTGGTGATCGGACGCGTCGTCGCCACCGACCCGACCGAGCGCGACGACCACGCGCTGCTCTACCGCCGCCGCCGCTTCCTGACCGGCTGAGCGGGACGGTCGTCACGCGTCCTGGGGTGGCTCAGGGGACGCGCGCCAGCCAGGCGGGGTCGGAGTACTTCGACCCCGCCAGCTCACCGGCCTCCTCGAGGGTGCCTTGGTCGACGTCGACCGGGTGCAGGCCGTAGCTGTCGCGGAAGTGGCTGGTCATGGCCTCGACCACGGCCTCGCGGCTCAGCCCGGTCTGGGAGCGGATCGGGTCGACCCGCTTGCCGGCGCTCACCACGCCCTTGTCCGACACCTTCTCCCGCCCGATCCGCAGGATGTCGAGCATCTTGGCCGCGTCCATGTCGTAGGACATGGTCACGTGGTGCAGCACCACCCCGCTGGCCAGCCGCTTCTGGGCGGCGCCCCCGATCTTGCCGGCCGGGGAGGTGATGTCGTTGAGCGGGACGTAGCGCGCGTCCACCCCGAGCCCGCGCAGCGCGCGCACCACCCAGGCGTCGAGGAAGGCGTAGGACTCGGCGAAGCTCAGCCCCTCGACCAGCGTCGCCGGGACGTAGAGGGAGTAGGTGATGGTGTTCCCCGGCTCGACGAACATCGCCCCGCCGCCGGACATCCGCCGCACCACCGTGGTGTCGTGACGGGCGGCGGCGGTCAGGTCGACCTCGTTGGACAGGGACTGGAACGAGCCGATGATCACCGCGTTGGAGGCCCACTGCCAGACCCGCAGGGCCGGGGCGCGCAGGCCCTCGCCCAGCTGGCGGGCGATCACCTCGTCCAGGGCCATCTGCATCGCCGGGTGCTGCGGACCGGTCTCGACCAGCTCGAAGCGGTGGTCCGACCAGCCGGTCGAGCGGCCCAGCGCCCGCAGCACGGCCAGCGCGACCGCCCGGGCGTCGAAGCCCACCAGCACCGCGGCCCCGGCGGCCCGGTCCACCACAGCGGTCAGCTCAGCGACCGGTAGGTCGGTCGGCAGCCCGACCAGCGCCCGGCTCATCCAACCCAGCGCCTCGTCGGGCTCCAGGAAGAAGTCCCCGGAGAGGACCACCGCGGTGATCCTCCCGTCCAGCACCTCCAGGTCGGCCACCACCAGCTTCCCCTCGGTGACCTTGTACTCGCCGTGACGGCGCTCGGGACGGGTGGACGGCTGGTTCGGCTGCACGCCCGGACAACACTGGACCGCCGTCGCTTATGCCGACGCCCCCCTCCAGCTCACGCGGCAGCCCGTCCCTGGCCAGGCGGCGACTCGCCGCCAGACGTCGCCTCACCCGACCCCCACCCGACCCATCGGGGCCACTCGCCACCCGTGACGAGGGCAGCGCCGGCCCGGGCCCCGGCGACGAACGCGGCGACTCGCCGTCAGTCGTCGTCTCACCCGACGCCCACCCGACCCGTCGGGGCGACTCGCCACCCTTGACGACGGCAGCGCCAGCCCGGGCCCCGGCGACGAACGCGGCGACTCGCCGCCAGACGTCGCCTAATCTCACCCCCACCCGACTCGTCGGGGCCACTCGTCGCCCGTGACGACGGCAGCGCCCGCCCCGGGGCCCGGCCTGGAGCGACGGAAGTGGCGACTCGCCGCCAGTCGTCGTCTCACCCGAGGCCCACCCGACTCATCGGGGCGACTCGCCACGGCAGACAGGGACGACCGGGCGTCGGGTGGCGGTGTCGTCCTGGGCGTCCGGGGGAGCGGCCAGGGGCTCGTCAGGACCAGCGGTACGGGACGCGGCGACTGGCCGCCGGACGTCGCCTCACCCGACCGCGACTCGACACATCGCGCCCACTCGCCACCTGCGCTCGAGGTGGCTCCGACCAGGGCGCGGACGGGCGGGGCCAGGGTCGTCGCGCGCGCCCGGTCGGCGGCACGAAGGGGCGACTCGCACCGACCACCGCCCACGCGGCTGCCGAGGACCAGCGTCAACTCGCTGGTGCCAGGCGCCCAGGTCGGCCAGCATGGCCGCGTGCACACCGACTCGACGCTCCCGCTGCAGGGCCGTACCGCGCTGGTCACCGGCGTCAGCCGGCACCGCGGCATCGCCTTCGCCGTCGCCTCCCGGCTGGCCCGGATGGGCGCCTCGCTGGCCCTCACCCACCACGGCGCCCACGACGCCACCCAGCCCTGGGGGGCCGACGACCAGGCCTCGGTGACCGCAGCCCTGCGAGAGCAGCTGGCTCCCGGGGCCCGGCTGGCCGAGGTGCCCGCCGACCTGGCCGACCCCGCCGCCCCGGACCGCGTCGTCGGCGAGCTGGCCGCCGAGCTCGGCCACCTGGACGCCCTGGTCTGCGTGCACGCCCGCTCCGGCGGGGACGCGGCGCTGCCCGAGCAGACCGCGGACCTGCTCGACGGGCACTGGCAGGTGAACGCCCGCTCCACGCTGCTGCTGACCCGCGCCTTCGCCGCCCAGCCCGGATTCGACCGGTGGCGGCCGGGGGAGGAGCCACCGGGTCGGGTGGTGTGGATCTCCTCGGGCCAGCACCTGGGCCCGATGCGGGAGGAGATCGCCTACACCGCCTCCAAGGGGGCGCTGCTGGGGGCGCTGAGGTCGGTGGCCGACCACCTGCTGGAGCGGGGCATCGTGGTGAACGCGGTCAACCCCGGCCCGGTCAACACCGGCTACCTGGACGTCGAGGGCGGGGACCGGAGCGCGGAGGTGATCACCCAGGTGGCAAGTGCCTTCCCCACCGGCCGGATGGGTGAACCCGACGACCCGGCCCGGCTGATCGCCTGGCTGGTCAGCGACGAGGGGCGCTGGGTGGTCGGCCAGGTGCTCGACACCGAGGGCGGCTTCCGGCGCTGGGCGTGAGCGGCCCAGCACGTCCGGACGGGACCGGGGCCCCGCTGGCGTAGGATCGGACGGTCCCTGTCCGGAGGGGCCGAGGGGGAGACCCTGGCGGCCCTGCGACCCGAGGCTCGTGAATTGACCAAGAAGAGCACTGCTGCGACGTCCACGTCACGGCCGAAGCGCAGCCGCGCCCTGGTGGTGGGGGTGGCTGTGGCCACCGTCGTGCTGGTGCTGGGCGCGGTCTACGTCGCGGGCTACCTGCTCGCCGGTGACCGCGCACCGCGCAACGCCTCGGTCGGCGGGGTGCCCATCGGCGGGCTCCCCCGCGAGGAGGCCGTGGCCACGCTGGAGGAGCAGCTCGCCCCCCGGGCCGACGCCCCCATCACGCTCAGCGCCGGGGACACCGTCGAGGAGCTGCTGCCGGAGGAGGTCGGGCTGTCGATCGACAGCGCCGCGTCCGTCGAGGAGTCCGGGGCCGGACGGTCCTGGGACCCCACCCAGATCTGGCAGGTGCTGACCGGGGGCAGCGAGCGCGAGCCGGTGACCCGGGTCGACGAGGCCCGCGTGGCCGAGGCCGTCGCCGCCTTCGCCGAGGGGGCCGACGGCGAGCCGGAGGACGCCACCCTGGCCTACGAGGGCACCGAGGTGCAGGTGGAGGAGGCCAGCACCGGGGTGACCGTGGACCAGCAGGCCACCGTGGAGCAGCTGGTGGAGGCCTACCCGCGCAGCACCACCGTGGAGGCCACCGCCGAGGTGACCCAGCCCGACGTCACCACCGAGGAGGCCGAGCAGGTGGCCGAGGAGGTGGCCGAGCCCGCGGTCAGCGCGCCCGTGGAGGTGGAGGCCGGTGACGCCGGCACCTTCGAGGTCAGCCCCGAGAGCATCGCCGCGGCCACCACCTTCGAGGTCGCCGAGGGCGGCTACGTGGCCCGCTACGACGCGGAGAAGCTGCTGGAGGGGAACGAGGAGGCCGTCGAGGAGCTCGACACCACCAGGGCCAAGGACGCCTACTGGACCCTCGAGGGCGGCACACCCGAGCTGGTCGAGGCCGTCGACGGCACCTCCGTCGGCGCGGACGCGCTGCTCGAGGCCGTCCGCCCGGTGCTGACCACGTCCGGCTCGGAGCGGAAGGCCTCGGTCGAGCTGACCGAGAAGAAGGCCGAGTTCACCACCGAGGACGCCGAGAAGGCGAAGGTCACCGAGGTGACCGGTGAGTTCACCACCCGCTTCCCGGTCGCGAACGGCGGTGAGTACCGCAACACCAACCTGGGTCAGGTGGCCAAGCGGATCGACGGCTACTGGTTGGCCCCCGGCGAGACGTTCTCGATGAACGGCGTGGTGGGCGAGCGGTCGGCCGAGAACGGCTTCGTCGACGGCTACGTCATCCAGGGCGGGGTGCTCAAGAAGGAGTCCGGCGGCGGGGTCTCCCAGGGTGCCACCACCATCTTCAACGCCGCCTTCTTCGCCGGTCTCGAGGACGTCGAGCACCACCCCCACACGCTCTACTTCCCCCGCTACCCACCGGGCCGTGAGGCGACGGTCTACTACGGGTCGCTGGACCTGCGGTTCAAGAACGACACGCCCTACGGCGTGGTGATCGAGGCCGACCGGGTGCCTGGCTCGGGCAGCAAGCAGGGCTCGCTGACCGTCAAGATCTGGTCCACGCCGGTCTACGACGAGATCCGCTCCCCGGACCCGGAGAAGTCCGACTTCACCTCCGGCCGCCGGCTGGAGAGCGACGACCCCGAGTGCGAGTACCAGGCACCCATCCAGGGCTTCACCGCCGACTTCCACCGCGCCTTCATCCAGGACGGCAAGGAGGTCAAGCGTGAGAACTACACCTGGACCTACGACCCCGGGGACGAGATCGTCTGCGAGTAGGGCGCAGGTGGACCTTCGCTGCACCGCCGGTGGAGCGGGGTCCATACTGGACGGAGCCGCCACGGCGGTCACAGCACACGCACCAGAGGAGAATCAACAGTGACGTACGTCATCGCGCAGCCCTGTGTGGACCTGAAGGACCGTGCCTGCGTCGAGGAGTGCCCGGTTGACTGCATCTACGAGGGCAACCGGATGCTGTACATCCACCCCGAGGAGTGCGTGGACTGCGGCGCGTGCGAACCGGTCTGCCCGGTGGAGGCCATCTTCTACGAGGACGACACCCCCGAGGAGTGGAAGGACTACTACGACGCCAACGTCAAGTTCTTCGACGGCCTCGGGATGCCCGGTGGGGCGGCCAAGATGGGTCCGATCGACAAGGACCACCCGCTGATCGAGGCGCTGCCGCCGCAGGAGCACGATGAGTGAGCCCCGCGACCGCGGCGTGACGTCCCCTCCCGCGTGAGCGGGAGCCTCGCCACCGGCCTGCCGGACTTCCCCTGGGACTCCCTGGCCGGGGCCGCCGCCACCGCACGCTCCCACCCGGACGGTCTGGTCGACCTGTCGGTGGGCACACCCGTGGACCGCACGCCCGCGCTGGCGCGCGAGGCGCTGGCCGCTGCCGCCGACGCACCCGGGTACCCGCAGACGGCGGGGACTCCGGAGCTGCGGCGGGCGATGGCCGGCTGGGCCGCCCGTCGCTGGGGCGTCCAGGGGCTGTCCCCGGAGGCCTGCCTGCCGGTGATCGGCACCAAGGAGCTGGTGGGCTGGCTGCCGACCCTGCTCGGTGCGGGCACCGGGGACGCACCGCGCACCGTGGTCTTCCCCGAGGCTGCCTACCCCACGTACAAGGTGGGCGCGCTGGTCGCCGGGGCCACCGCGGTCGCCGCGGACGACCCCGACCGGCTGGGGGACCTGCGTCCCGGGCTGGTCTGGATCAACTCCCCGTCCAACCCGACCGGTGCCGTGATGGCTCCGGAGCGGATGCGCGCCTGGGTCGAGTGGTGCCGCGAGCGGGGGGCCGTGCTGGCCTCCGACGAGTGCTACGGCGAGCTCGGCTGGGACGCCGAGCCGGTCTCGGTGCTGCACCCCGACGTGTGCGGCGGTGACCACACCGGGCTGCTGGCGGTGCACTCGCTCTCCAAGCGCTCCAACCTGGCCGGCTACCGCGCCGGGTTCGTGCTGGGCGACGCCGCCCTGGTCGCCTCGCTACTGGCCGTGCGCAAGCACCTGGGGATGATCGTGCCGGCCCCGGTCCAGGCCGCGATGACCGCGCTGCTCGACGACGACACCGAGATCGAGGCCCAGCGCGAGCGCTACCGGGCCCGGCGGGCCGTGCTGCGCCCCGCCCTCGAGGCCGCCGGGTTCACCGTCGACCACTCCGAGGGCGGTCTTTACCTCTGGGCCACCCGCGGCGAGCCCTGCCGCGACACGGTGGACTGGCTGGCCGGGCGGGGCGTCCTGGTCGCGCCGGGTGACTTCTACGGCGAGCCGGAGGTGACCGGGCGGCACGTCCGGATGGCCCTCACCGCCACCGACGAGCGCATCGCCGCCGCGGCCTCCCGGCTGGCCTGAGGCTCCTCGCGGCAGGCGCTCTGCTCAGTCCCCGGCCGGGTGGCGGGGGAGCGTGGCCTCCACCCCGTAGAGGTGCACCTCCATCCAGCTGCGGGCCCGGTCCGGGGCGCGCTCGGCCAGGGCGGCGAGGATGGCCTCGTGCTCGTGGTGGGTGGCGTGCAGCCGGGGGGAGTTGAACAGGGCCGCCCAGCGGGTTCCCACGGTGGGGGCGCTGATGGCGTCGATCAGGGCCGACAGCACCGGGTTGCCGGCCAGGTTGGCGATCATCCGGTGGAACTCCAGGTCGGCCTGCAGCATGACCTCGTGCTCGGGCGGGTCGGCGGCGATGGCCGCCGCGGCCCGGTCCAGCACGGCCCGGCCGCGCTCGGTGTCGGCGTCGGTGAACCGGCTCGCCGCCTGTCCGACCGCCTCCACCTCCAGCACCCGACGGACCTGGTGGGCGTGCACGGCCGAGGGCCCGGCCTGGAGCTTGACCCAGAACCCGAGGCCGCCCAGCAGCCGGTCCGGCGACAGCGTGGTGACGAAGGTGCCGGCCCCCTGGCGGGTCTCCAGCACCCCCAGCGCGGACAGGGCCCGGACGGCCTCGCGGAGCGATCCGCGGGAGACCCCGAGCTGCTCGGCCAGGTCCTTCTCGACCGGCAGCCGCTGGCCGGGACCGAGCCGGCCGTCGAGGATCATCTGCTGGACGGCGTCGACCACCACATCGGTCTGCGACCTCGGCTCATTCATCGGACCAGTGTGGAGCACGGGCGCCCATCTCACTAGGGTGATGCCAGCGGTGGACGCAGTCCGACCCACCGGGGCCCGGGCAGAAGTCCAACCACCGCGGCCGTGACGTCGAGCGAAGGAGCCACGTGGAGGTCGTCGACACCCACCTGCACCTGTGGGACCCGTCCGTGCTCGACTACCCGTGGCTGGCCGGTCTGGGTGCCCTGGAGGAGCCGCACCGCGTCGAGCGGGCGGCCGCCGCGGTGCCGGCCACCGCGTCGGTGGTGGTGCAGGCCGAGTCCCGTCCCGACCAGGCCCTGGCCGAGGTGGTCTGGGTCGAGGAGCAGGCCGCCGCCGGACGCCCGCTGGGGGTGGACGTGGTCGCCGTCGTGGCCGCGGCCCCGGTGGACTCCCCGGGGCTGGCCGACCACCTGGACCGGCTGGCCGAGCACCCGCTGGTCACCGGGGTGCGCCGGCTGCTGCAGGCCGAGCCCGCGGGCGCCGTGGTCGGTGAGGCGATGGCCGACGGGCTGCGGCTGGTGGGGGAGCGGGGCCTGACCTTCGACGTCTGCGTCCGCTCCGACCAGCTCGACGAGGTCACCGAGCTGGTCCGCCGGGCGCCCGGGACGCGGTGCGTGCTGGACCACCTCGGTAAGCCGCCGCTGCGCGAGCCCGGCTCCCGCGAGTCCTGGGCGCGCGCGCTGGAGACGCTGGCCGCCGCCTCGCCCGACCTCGTGCTCAAGCTCTCGGGTCTGGGCGCCGAGGCCGACCCCGACGGACCGCTGGCCGAGCAGGCGCTGTGGTTCCTCCGCCGGGGGGTGGAGGTCTTCGGCGCCGGGCGCTGCATGATCGGCTCTGACTGGCCGGTCTCCGCGCAGGGTCGCGGTGCCGGCTACGACTGGACGAGCTGGGTGGCGCTGGTGCGGGAGGCCTGCGCCGGCGCCAGCACCGAGGAGTGGGCGGCGGTCAGCACCGGCACCGCCCGACGCACCTACCTGGGAGGGGCAGCATGAGCACCGGATCACGGCTCGCGGCACGAGGGGTCCGGCTGAGCCGGGTCGCGCTGGGCACCGCCCAGCTGGGGAACCTGTACCGCGGGCTCAGCGACGAGGAGGCCACGGCCACCGTGCTGGAGGCGTGGCGCGGTGGCGTCCGCTACGTCGACACGGCCCCGCACTACGGGCTCGGGCTGTCCGAGCGCCGGGTGGGGGCGGCCCTGCAGGGGCTGCCGCGCGAGGAGGTGGTGGTCTCCAGCAAGGTCGGTCGCCTGATCCGACCCAACCCGCGGCCCGCCGAGCGCGACGACGACATCTTCGAGGTGCCGGGTGACGTGGTGCGGGTGCAGGACTACAGCGCCGCAGGGGTGCGCCGCAGCGTCGAGGAGTCGCTGCAGCGGATGGGGCTGGACCGCCTCGACATCGCCTACGTCCACGACGCCGACGACCACCTGGAGCAGGCGCTGACCCAGGCCGCACCGGAGATGTCGCGGATGCGCGACGAGGGGCTGTTCCGGGCCTGGGGTGCGGGCATGAACCAGGCCCCGGCGCTGGAGCGCTTCGCCACCGAGACCGACGCGGAGGTGGTGATGATGGCCGGCCGGCACACGCTGCTGAACCAGTCCGCCGGGTCGCTGTTCGAGGCCTGCCGCCGCACCGGCGTCGCGGTGGTGGCCGTCGGGGTGTTCAACTCCGGGGTGCTGGCCGAGGAGGAGCCGTCGGAGGACGCCTACTTCGACTACCACCGGGCGCCGGCCGACGTCCTGGAGCGGGCCCGGGCGATCGCCCGGGTCTGCCGCGAGCACGGGACCACGCTGCCGGCGGCCGCCATCGCCTACCCGCTGCGGGAGCCGGCGGTGGTCAGCGTCGCGCTCGGGGCCCAGTCCGCGGAGCAGGTGCGGGAGAACCTGGCCCGCGCGGAGGCGCAGGTCCCGGACGAGCTGTTCGACGCGCTGGCCGCGCAGGGCCTGGTGCCCGCCCGCGGCTGAGCCGCCACCACCCGTCGCGGCCACCCGGTCACGGCGGAGACGACGACGAGGGAGAACGATGAGACTGCTGCGGATCGGTCAGCCGGGCGGGGAGCGTCCGGTGGTCGAGGTCGACGGGGTGCACTACGACGCCGGCGGCGTGGTGGAGGACTTCGGGCTCGGCTTCTGGGCCGAGGGGCCGGCGGCGCTGGCCGAGGCGGTCGCCAGCGGCGCCCTGCCCCGGGTGGACGTCGAGGGCCAGCGGGTGGGTGCGGCGCTGCCGCGTGGTGGGGCGCTGATCTGCATCGGCATGAACTACGCCGCCCACGCCGCCGAGAGCGGCTCCGCCCCGCCGGAGCGGCCCATCGTCTTCCTCAAGTCCCCCGCCACGCTGGCCGGGCCCGACGACGAGGTGACCATCCCGCGCGGCTCCACCAAGACCGACTGGGAGGTCGAGCTGGGGGTGGTGATCGGGCAGGAGGCCACGAACCTGGGCGAGGACGACGACCCGCTGGCCCACGTCGCCGGCTACGTGCTGGCTAACGACCTGTCCGAGCGCACCTTCCAGCTGGAGGAGAGCGGCGGGCAGTGGAGCAAGGGCAAGTGCTGCCGCGGTTTCCTCCCGCTGGGGCCCTACGTGGCCACGCCGGACGAGGTCGACGCGACGTCGCTGCGGCTGCGCAGCTGGGTCAACGGCGAACCGCGCCAGGACTCCTCGACCGCCGACCTGGTGTTCTCCGTGGCGGAGCTGGTGCGCGACCTGAGCCAGTACATGACGCTGGAGCCCGGCGACCTGGTGCTGACCGGGACGCCCGAGGGGGTGGCGCTGTCCGGCCGCTTCCCCTACCTGGCTCCCGGTGACGTGGTGGAGCTGGAGATCGACGGCCTGGGCCGTCAGCGCCAGACCTACCGGGGCGCCTGATGACCGGCGGGGAGTTCGAGTCGCTGGTCGCGGTGGTCACCGGCGGTGGGTCCGGCATCGGGGCGCGCACGGCGGAGGTGCTGGCGGGGCGGGGCTGCACCGTGGTGGTGCTGGACGTCCGCCCCGATCCCGACAGCCCGCACGAGTCGATCGTCTGCGACGTCTCCTCCACCGCGTCGGTGGAGGCGGCGGTGGCGCAGGTGGTGGAGCGGCACGGCCGGCTGGACGTGGTGGTCAACAACGCCGGCATCGGCGCCACCGGGGACGTCTCGGCCAACGACGACGCCGAGTGGCTGCGGGTGCTGGACCTGAACGTCGTCGGCATGGTGCGGGTGTCGCGGGCCGCGCTGCCGCACCTGCGACGCTCCCCGGCGGCGGCGATCGTCAACACGTCCTCGATCGCCGCGACGGCGGGACTGCCGCAGCGGGCGCTGTACACCGCCAGCAAGGGGGCGGTGTCCGCGCTGACCCGGGCGATGGCCGCCGACCACCTGCGTGAGGGCATCCGGGTGAACTGCGTGAACCCCGGCACGGCCGACACCCCGTGGGTGCAGCGGCTGCTGGCCGGGGCCGACGACCCCGCCGCCGAGCGCAGGGCCCTGGAGGCCCGCCAGCCGCACGGCCGGCTGGTCAGCCCGGACGAGGTGGCCCAGGCGGTGGCCTACCTGGCCAGCCCGCTCAACGGCTCGACCACCGGTGTCGAGCTGGCCGTGGACGGGGGGATGCAGGCCCTCCGGCTCCGCCCGACCTGACCGGCGGCGGGTCAGCCGGCGAAGGTGATGGTGACGCTGTCCTGGGCGCCGGCGGGGCCGGGCAGCCAGTCGGCGAGGGCGTCCTCGTCGTGGGACCAGGTGAGGCCGCCGGTCTCCACGGACTGGACGCCGTGCCGCCCGCCGTTGCCCACCGCGTGCGCCGCGACCGCCCAGGCCAGGTCGGTGTCGCCGGCCTGGACGACCAGCGTGGCCGGGGTCTCCTCACCGGCGTCGGTGGTCGTCGTGTCGAGGTCGCCGAGGGTGGTGGTGAGGGAGTCGACCAGGCCCTCGGCGTCGGCGGCGTCGAGCTCGCCGTAGGAGCAGCGCAGGGCGGCGGGGGACTGCCCGGTGTAGACGCTGGCCAGCACCCGGGCGTCGGGCACGTGGTCGCGGTAGGCCTCGGGGTAGCCGCTGCGCTGGACCTCCTGGGCGACGTCGTTGATGTCGCCGCTCTCCCAGCCGTCGACCTGGACCAGGGCGTCGTAGAAGCGGCCCGTGCTGTAGTGCGGGTCCATGATCTCCTCGACGCTGCCCCACCCCTGGGAGGGCCGCTGCTGGAAGAGGCCGACGGAGTCCCGGTCACCGTGGTCGAGGTTCCGGATCCCGGTCTCCTGGTAGACCGTGGCCATGGCGATCGAGGCGGCGCGCGGGGAGAGCCCGCGGCGGACGGCCAGGCCGGTGATGATCGCGGTGTAGTGGGACTGGTCGGGGCTGACCGTCACGGAGAGGTCGTTGGCCGCCGCCACGCAGCGGGGCTGGAAGGGGGCCGGCTCGACCATCCCGCGGGACCGGAGCAGGGCGAAACCGCCGACCGCCAGGCCGACCAGGACCAGCACGGCCAGGCCGAGGCAGCCCACGGAGCGCAGCGCCCGCGTCCGGTCGGTGGCCATGGGTGTCCTTCGGTCGGTCGGGCGGCTGGAACAGCCGGTCGGGGGTGGGCCGGTCGGCGGGGGGCGTCCAGTCTGCCGGGGCCGGGCAAGGAGGTCCGGTCCCCGGCGGGGGACGCGTGGCAGGTGCTGCCGGGGTCAGTTGGCGTGCAGGGCCTGGTTGAGCTCGACGGTGCGGCCGTCGCGGCTGCGGGCCTCCACCACGCCGGTGGTGGAGTTGCGCCAGAGCTGCAGCCCGCTCCGTCCGGACAGCTCGCGGGCCTTGACCACGGTGCCGTCGGGGAGGGTGACCTTGGTGCCGGCTGTGACGTAGAGGCCGGCCTCGACCACGCAGTCGTCGCCGAGGGCGATGCCGATGCCGGCCTGGGCGCCGAGCAGGCAGCGCTCACCGATGGAGACCACCTCGGTGCCGCCGCCGGAGAGGGTGCCCATGATGGAAGCGCCGCCGCCGATGTCGGAGCCGTCGCCGACCACGACGCCGGCGCTGATGCGGCCCTCGACCATCGAGGTGCCCAGGGTGCCGGCGTTGAAGTTGACGAAGCCCTCGTGCATGACGGTGGTGCCGCTGGCCAGGTGGGCGCCGAGGCGGACGCGGTCGGCGTCGGCGATGCGGACGCCGGTGGGGAGCACGTAGTCGACCATCCGGGGGAACTTGTCGACGCCGAAGACGGTGACGTGGCCTTCGCGGACCCGGAGCGCGGCGCGGACGGTCTCGAACCCGTCGACGGCGCAGGGGCCGGCGCTGGTCCACACCACGTTGGGCAGGGCGCCGAAGATGCCGTCCAGGTTGAGCTCGCGGGGGCGCACCAGGCGGTGGCTGAGCAGGTGCAGCCGCAGGTAGGCGTCGGGGGTGCTGGCCGGGGCAGCGTCGAGGTCGATCGACACCTCGACCACCTCGGTGCGCACCCGGCGGGTGGCGTCGGTGCTCGGGGTCAGCTCGGCCGGCGGCTGCTCCGGGCCGGAGCCCAGCACGGGCGCAGGGAACCAGGTGTCCAGCACCTGACCGTCGTCGGTGGTCGTGGCCAGGCCCCAGCCGTGGGCGGTACGGGTCTCAGACATGGCGCCGAGCGTAGTGGAGGCGGGCGGTCGAGCCGGTCGCCGCCGGATGGCGGTGCGGCACCGGTTGATCGGTAGGGTCGCCGCCATGAGCCTGGACCTGACTGCCGACCTGCCCGACCTGCTGCAGGCCCTGGTCGACATCGAGTCGGTGAGCGGGGACGAGGCGCGGATCGCCGACGAGGTCGAGACGGCGCTGAGGGCGCTGCCGCACCTGGAGGTCGACCGCGACGGCGACACGGTGGTGGCGCGGACCCGGCTCGGCCGGGACGAGCGCGTGGTCGTGGCCGGTCACCTGGACACGGTCCCGGTGGCGGCGAACCTGCCGTCCCGACGGCTGGAGGTGGACGGCGTCGACGCCGTCTGGGGGCGGGGCAGCTGCGACATGAAGGGTGGGGTCGCGGTGGCGCTGGCGGTGGCCGCGGCGGCCCGCGAGCCCGTCCGCGACGTCACCTGGATCTTCTACGACCAGGAGGAGGTCGAGGCCGAGCGCAACGGCCTCGGACGGGTGGCGGCCAGCCACCCCGACTGGCTGGACGCCTCCTTCGCCGTGCTGGGCGAGCCCACCGGTGCCCGGGTGGAGGGCGGCTGCCAGGGGACGATGCGGGGCCGGATCGAGCTGCGCGGGACCGCCGCCCACTCCGCGCGGGCCTGGATGGGCCACAACGCCATCCACGACGCGGCCGACGTGCTGAGCCGGTTGCGCGACTACGAGCCCCGGCAGGTCGAGGTGGACGGCCTGGGCTACCACGAGGGCCTCAACGCGGTGTCGGTCAGTGGGGGCATCGCCGGCAACGTCATCCCCGACCGCTGCGTGGTCGACGTCAACTTCCGCTTCGCCCCCGACCGGAGCCCGGAGGAGGCGGTGGACTTCGTGCGGGACCTCTTCGCCCCGCACGAGGTCGAGGTGATGGACCTCTCCGCCGGAGCCCGGCCCGGACTGGACCAGCCGGCGGCGGCGGCGTTCGTGGCGGCGGTGGGTGGTGAGCCTCGGGCCAAGTTCGGCTGGACCGACGTGGCGCGGTTCTCCGCGGTCGGGGTGCCGGCGGTCAACTTCGGCCCCGGGGACCCGAGCAAGGCCCACGCCGACGACGAGTTCTGCCCGGTCGCGGACCTGCACACCTGCCACGACGCGCTGCTGAGGTGGCTGACCGACACCCGGTGACGTCGTGGGGCCCCGTGGCGTCGCGGCTCAGTCGGTCGGGTACTCCTCTGAGGTCCTGGTGCCCGCGCCGAGCAGCGCACGGGTGAGCTCCTCGGAGGAGGAGAGGAGCTGCTCCAGGGCGACCTCGAGGTCGCCGTCGCCGGGCTCGCCGCCCCGTTCCACGGCCCGCAGCACCACTCGACGCATCAGCTCCTTGGCGAAGGAGGCGGTCATGCCCTGCGCGCGCTCGGCGGCGGCGTGCAGCGCCTCGGCTCCGAGCGGAAGGCCCTCGGCGTAGAGGGTGAAGAGCCGGGCCCGGGCCTCGTCGTCGGGAAGGTCCACGGGCACCGCGAGGTCGACCCGTCCGGGGCGTTCGGCCAGGGCGCGCTCCAGCAGCTCGACCGGGTTGGTGGTCATGACGAAGGCGACGTCGGCGTCCCCGTCGAGGCCGTCCAGCGCGTCGAGCAGGGCGAAGAGCAGCGGCTGCGGTCCGTGCTCGTAGCGGTCCTGGGCGATCAGGTCGACGTCCTCGAGGACCACCATGGCCGGCTGCAGGGCGCGAGCCAGCTCGGTCGCCTCGCTGATCAGGGAGATGGCGGGACCGGTCAGCAGGACCACCGTCGTGCCCTCGGTGCGCGAGATCAGGTGGCGGACCGTGTGGGTCTTGCCGGTGCCGGGGGGACCGTAGAGCAGGATGCCCCGTTTGAGGTGGCGCCCTGCGGCGCGCAGGGCCTCGCGGTGCTCACCGATCCCGATGACGTGGTCGACGACCCGGTCCAGGACGCCGTCGGGCAGCACCACGTCGGAGGCGAGGACCGTGGGGCGCTGGACGAACGTGGTCCCGCTGGGCGGACCGGAGTGGGACTGCTCGGCGAAGCTGATCACCTGTCCGCGCAGGACGCTCTTCTCCCTCATCAGGCGCCGGATCTCGCCCAGCAGCCTGCCGGCGGCCGCGGGGTCGGTGGCCACGACGTCGAGGCGTGGCTCGTCCTGGCCGTAGCGCGATCGGGCCGCGGCCTGCAGCACGACCACCGGGGAGCCCTCGAAGGTGAAGAGGTGGAGGCCGAGGGCGACCACCTGCCGCTGGGTGCTGGGGCCGGTGGCCACCCTCGGTGTAGTCCACCGCTCCCTGCTCGACGTTCGCGAGGGGGTTGCTCAGCAGGTCGGTGACCGACTCGAGCGCCATCTTGCCGACGCTGTTGACCCCGACGAGCCGGGCGCCCGGGTCGGTGGCGGCGAGGGAGCTGACGGCGATGTCGGCATCGACCAGCCGGTGCTCGGCGATGGTCTCGGTGACCACGGGGAGCTGGTCGACCGGGTCCCGAGGTGCTCCTCGACGAGCTCCCCCGTCGGGGTCAGTGTGCTGGCCACCCGCTCCCGCACGACCTGCTCCATGAACTGGCGGAAGGTCTCGACGAAGGCGCGCTGGTCATCATCCATCCCGCTCATCCTGCCCAGCGACGGGGTCGCCGTACCCCGTGGCGGGGTCTTGCGGTCCGCGGAGGGGCCGGCCGTTCCGACAGCAGGTCGGCGAGGTGGTGCTCGGTCTGCTACCACCGCTGGGTCGTCGAGGACGCGCCGGTCCCTCGCCCTCGTCCACCATCAGCTCGTTCCCGGGCCAGCGCCGGTGGACCTCTCAGGCCGTGACCACGGGCCCGCTCACGTCGAGGCGGCCGACCAGGGTCGTGACCCGGTCGGTGGTCCTGGCTGGGATCGACGACACCCGCGCTGCTCGAACCCGATCAACCGGACCCGCGGGTCGACCCGGTCGACGGAGCCGCCCGGCCCAGCGACCCGCCTGGGCCGCCGTGCAGGAGGATCACCGGGATGCCGTCCGGGTCGCCGGACTCCACCCCGTACCTGCACTGGCCGTCCGCCGTCGAGAGGGGAGGAACGGGGCACCGGCCACCCGGGGCGGTCACCCAGGGTGGCACCGGCCACGGCGGGCGGGGACCGCCACCAGCCACGGGCCGAGAGGCCCGTCGCTCCGTGAGGCACGCCGAGGGACGCCAGCACGCACGCGCGCCACCGGACCCGGGACGTGGTGTCCCGAGCCGGTGGCGTGGGTCTGGGCCTAGGTCTGGGTCAGCCGACAGGCGTCGGCGCACGGGCTGGTGCCCGTGACGTCGAGCGTCCCGGCGGTGACCCGGACGCCTGATGTGGGGTCGCGGAACGTCGTGCCGTCGACGTCGGGCGGTCGCCGACGGCGTCGACGGCGTCGACGTCGATGGTGGCACCGTCGGGTCCGCGTCGGAAGCGGAGGCCATGGGGGCTGGTCCACTCGTAGTGGCCGAGGGCGACCATGCGGTAGCGCCATCGGGTGTGGGTCTTGAGCCGGTGGTGCTTGCGGCACAGCGGGGCGAGGTTGTCGGTGGAGGTCGGCCCGCCGGTGTCGTAGGGCTGGATGTGGTCGGCGTCGGTGGACCACTTGGCGGTGCCGTCCCTTCGCTCCCTCTGGGAGCGCGGATGGGCGGGGCGGCTGCACCAGGGGAAGACGCAGGTGCGGTCGCGGAGGGCGATGTGCTCGCGGATCCGGTCGGGGGCGTCGTAGCCGTCGGCGGTGAGGGTGGTGTTGAGGTCGATCACCGGTCGGACGGTGATCTTGGTGTCGGGGCGTCCGCACCAGTCGCGGATCTGGTCGGCGGTGACGGGGGTGCCGGTGTTGCCCACCCAGCCGGACGTGCTGGTGCCGGTGAGCGCGTCGGCGGAGAGGTGGAGGTAGAGGGTCACCCGCGCGGGTGCTCGACCCGGCCAGACGGTCGTCGGTGAGCGATCGGTCGCCGCGTCGGGTGCTGCTGAGCCGGGGGTCTGGTCGGCGTGCCCGGTGTCGGCGGCGGCCGCAGCCGGGGCGTCGGCCGGCACGGCGGTGCGCGCCTCAGGGGTCGCTCCGCTTCGGGCGTCGGCCGTGGGTCCGGCGGGGTCGCTGGTGCTTTCGCTGGCTCCCGCTCCGGCGGGCGTCGCGGAGGGTGTGGCGGTGGTGTCGAGCAGGTCGGGCTGAGGGGTGGTCAGGTCGAGGGCCGGCTGGGACCGGGCCAGCTCACCAGCGGCCATGGACCGGCGGACGTCGAGGCTCTTGTCGACTCCGGCCTCGGCGAGCATCCGCGCTCCGGCGCCGATGGCGGCGTTGAGGTCGAGGGCGTCGGGGAGGTCGAGGACCCCGACGACCTCCGCGAGGCCGTGTCGGCGGCCGTCTTGGTCGGGGAAGATGTCGAAGCGACGCTTCTCCTCCGCCTCGACCCGCTGCCGCTCGGCCTCATCGGGCATGTACCGGGTGATCGCGGTGGTGATCAGCCGGTCCAGCTGGGTCAGACCGACCTTCCCGGTGACGGCGGAGACCTGGTCGTCGACGAAGGTCGCTGCTTCTCGGGTGAGGTGCATGGTGCGTCCGGCGACCAGGCGGGCCTGCCACGGGGCGACCTTGCCGGTGTGGACCAGTGCCCACAGCCGGGGGAGTCGGTGACGCAGTTCGAGGGCCTGCCCGATGAGGGTGGTGCCGGCGTCGGTGGAGCAGCGCAGGGCGGCGGCGAGCTCGGCGATGCAGCCCTCGTCGACCTCCGGGGTTCCTTCACCTGCGAGTGGTGCGCCGGTGGGGCGGCCGCCGTGGGTGGCGGTGGCGGTGTAGTCGTCTTCGACCGGTGGGTGGAGATCGGCCCACTCGGCGGCAATCCGGAGCACGGCAGCGGCGGCTGCGTGCTCGGCCGCGCGGTGTCCGCGCACGTCGGCCAGCAGGGTGGCTGCGGCGTCGGTGCGGTGCTTCGTCATGCCCTTAATCTACGGCGCAGGACTGACAGAATCGGATGTGCGTTCGAATCTGTGGACAACTCCGTAGGTCGTCACGCCCGCGGTGGCCACCCCGGCAGCCGTCACCTCCGGCAGTCCGTCACGTTCCGAGGTCGTCATCCTCGGACGTCGCCACCGCGGCCACGCGCGATACCGCGGCCCAAGCGCCAGACCTGTCGGGTCTGTCCAAGAACTACCGCCACCCGCGCCGCTAGCGTCAGGGTCATGACCACGGACCAGCCCACCGCACCCGCCTCGACCACCGACCACCGCCCGAGCGACGAGCCGTCCGCCGCGGCACCCGACGCCACCCAGCACGACACCATCGACCGTGCCGACGCAGACGACGCTGTGCCGCGGTTCACCGCCAGGACCGCGCGCTTCACGGCCGTGCTCGACGGCGCGGCCGGGAGCTGGGACGCCCCCACCCCCTGCGACGGGTGGACGGTCCGCGACGTCGTGGAGCACGTGGTCAGCACCGAGCGCGACTTCCTGGGCCGGCACGGCGTCCACGTCGGCGAGGCGCTCGCCACCACCGACCCGGCTGCCGCCTGGCGCGAGCACCTCACCGCGGTGACCGAAGGGCTGTCCCGCGAGGTCGCCGCCCGCGGCTACGACGGCTGGTTCGGGCCCACCACGATCGGCGACACCATGGCCGACTTCTACGGCTGGGACCTCGTCGTGCACAGCTGGGACGTCGCCCGGGCCACCTCGCAGGAGTGGGTCATCGACGAGGAGGAGGTGCGGTCGATGTCCGCCACGACCGACGGCTGGGGCGAGGCGCTCTACAGCGAGGGCATCTGCACCGCGCCGGTGGACGTCCCCGACGACGCCTCCGGGCAGGACCGGCTGCTGGCCCGGCTCGGGCGCGACCCCTACTGGAGCCGCTGAGGACGCGTCGCACCCGACGCCACGAGGTCGTCAGCCGGGCAGCACGTCCTCCTCGACGACCACGTCGTCGGGGCTGCGGTCCGGCCGCCACCCGCGCCAGGACGGGTGGCGGATCCGGCCGGTCGGCGTCCAGTCCATGTACTCGACCTCCCCGACCAGCTCCGGGTCCACCCAGGTCACGTCGACGGTGTCCGGGCGGGGGACGTCGGGCACCGGGCAGTCCGGACGCCGGAGCGGCTCCAGCAGACGGGCGGCCTCGCGCAGCGCGGACTGGGAGAACCCGGTCCCCACCCGGCCCGCGTACTGCAGCCCGCCGTCGCGGGGCACCGCCATCACCAGCGAGCCGAGCGCGCCGTCGCGGCTGCCCTGACCGGCCTTCCAGCCGATGACGACGACCTCCTGGGCCTTCACCACCTTGATCTTCACCCACTGCTCGCTGCGCGCCCCCGGGTGGTAGCGGGAGCCGACCCGCTTGGCCACCAGCCCCTCCATGCCCATCGCCCGGCTGACCTCCATGGCCGCCGCGAAGTCCGAGCCCAGCGCGGGCGGGACCTGGATCCGCGCGTCGAGTCCCACCTCCTCGACCAGCTCCTCCAGCCGCTCCCGGCGCTCCTCGTAGGGCCGCTCGACCAGGCGCTCGCCGTCCAGCTGGAGCAGGTCGAAGCAGATCAGCTGCACGGGGACGCCGCGGGCCACCCGGGCGACGTCGGCCGCGCGGGCCAGGTTGATCCGCTGCTGCAGCCGGGCGAAGCTCGGTCGTCCGGCCGCGTCGAGGGCCACCACCTCGGCGTCCAGCACCACCCGGCGGGCGCGGAGCGGCTCCAGGGCCGCCGTCAGCTCGGGGTAGGTCGAGGCCATCGGCAGGCCCCGCCGCGACACCAGCCGCACCCCCTGCTCGTCGGCGTGCACCACCGCGCGGACGCCGTCCCACTTCATCTCGAAGACCCAGCCGTCCTCGTCGGAGAAGGTGTCGCGACGTCCGCCGGGTGAACTGGCCAGCATGGGCAGGTAGCTGGTGTCGGCCTCCTCCTCGGCGGGTCCCCCGCCCCCCGCCCCGCCCCCCGCCCCGCCCCCCGCCACGCTCGCCGGGGCGTCGACGGGCTCACGACGGCGCGAGGACGTGCCCGCAGCTGCCCCACGAGTCCCACCGGAGGACCGTCCACCGGGCTCCGACGACCCCGTCGAGCCACCCTCCGTGCCCCCGGCCGCCGCGCTCGACGGTCCGCCGGACGCCGTCCCCGGGTGCTGCTCCCGCCCACCACCGGGCAGCAGCACCGCCATCGGGTCGCCCAGCGTCGCGGCCCGCTCCAGCACCTCCGCCAGCTCCAGCTGGGCCAGTGCCGGGTCGTCCAGCTCCTCCCAGGTCCTGGGGGCCGCCACCCACGGACGTCCCCGCCCCCGCAACGAGTACGGCGCGATGGTCGTCTTGGCGCCGTTGTTCTGGCTCCAGTCCAGGAACACCTTGCCGGGACGCTCGCTCCGTCGCATCACCGAGATCACCAGGTCCGGGTGCAACCGCTGCAGCACCCCGGCGATGTCCCGCGCCCAGGTGCTGACCTCCTCGCTGCTCCGCGACCCGTCCAGGGCGGCGTAGAGGTGGATGCCCTTGCTCCCGCTGGTCACCGGCACCGTGGTCAGCTCCAGCTCGGCCAGCAGGTCGCGTGCGCTGCGGGCCACGAGCGCGCACTCCGCCAGCCCGACGCCCGGACCGGGGTCGAGGTCGAGCACCAGCCGGTCCGGGT
Organism: Auraticoccus monumenti; assembly: GCF_900101785.1. Taxonomy (GTDB): domain Bacteria; phylum Actinomycetota; class Actinomycetes; order Propionibacteriales; family Propionibacteriaceae; genus Auraticoccus; species Auraticoccus monumenti. Next base: position 2,735,644 of record NZ_LT629688.1, read on the forward strand.
TCAGCGGGCGCCCCCGGGCGTCGAAGCGCCACTGCGGCACGTGCAGCTCGATGGCGGCCAGCTGGGCGAACCAGGTCAGCGTCGCCACGTCGTCGGCCACCGGGTAGTCCACCGGCCGGTCCGAGTGCTGCACCCGCACCCGCCGGACCCAGTCCGGCGTCCCCGAGTCGATGTTCTTGGTGAAGAAGACCAGCTCGCGGCCACCGTCGGTCCGTCCGGCCCCCTCCGGCCACCGCTTCCGGGTCGTCGGCCGGTCCCGGACGTGGGGGAGCAGCAGCGGGGCGATCTCGGAGTAGTAGTGCAGCAGCTCGGCCTTGGTGGTGCCCGACCCCGCGAACAGCACCTTGTCCAGGTTGGTCAGCCGGAGGGTGCGTCCCTCGACGGTGATCTGCTGACCCTGGGCAGGCATGGGCACATCGTAGGGACCCCGGCCCGGGCCGCGGGTGCGCGGTTAGGGTGACCGCGTGACCCAGGAACCGCGCACACCCGCTCCCGGACCCGAGCCCGACCCCGTCGCCCCGAGCAACCGGCACCGACAGGGCCCGGTCGAGCGCGTGCTCGACGCCGAGCACCGCAGCACCACCGACCAGCACCTGCTCGACACGCGTGGGATCACCGAGTTCGTGCACACCGACCCGTGGCGGGTGCTGCGGATCCAGTCCGAGTTCGTCGAGGGCTTCGGCACGCTGGCCGAGACCGGCCCGGCCATCTCCGTCTTCGGCTCGGCCCGGCTGCGCCCGGGGCACCCGATGTACGCCGCCGCGGAGGAGGTCGGACGGCGTCTGGTGCAGGCCGGCTACGCGGTGATCACCGGCGGCGGTCCGGGCATCATGGAGGCGGCCAACAAGGGGGCCGCGGGGGCGGGAGGGACCTCGATCGGTCTCGGCATCGAGCTGCCCTTCGAGAGCCGGCTGAACGACTACGTCACCCTCGGCATCAACTTCCGCTACTTCTTCGCCCGTAAGACCATGTTCGTCAAGTACTCCCAGGGCTTCGTGGTGATGCCGGGCGGGTTCGGCACCTTCGACGAGCTGTTCGAGGCCCTCACCCTGGTCCAGACCGAGAAGGTGACGAACTTCCCGGTGGTGCTGTTCGGCACCTCCTACTGGCAGGGGCTGGTGGACTGGCTGCGGGACCAGGCGCTGGCCGAGGGCTGCATCAACCCCGTCGACGTCGAGATGCTGCAGCTCAGCGACGACGTCGACGAGGTGCTGGACATCATGGTCAACAACCGCACCCCCTTCCTGCCCAGCCGCCGGCCGGTCGAGGGCTGACCCGGCTCCGCGACCCGGGCCGACCGCCCCCGGCCCGCGCCCGGGCTCAGCGGATCGAGGAGCGGAACCGGCGCAGCCGCAGCGAGTTCGTCACCACGAACACCGACGACAGCGCCATCGCCGCCCCCGCCACCATCGGCGTCAGGAAGCCCAGAGCGGCCAGCGGGATCGCCGCCACGTTGTAGGCGAAGGCCCAGAACAGGTTGACCTTGATGGTGCGCAGGGTCCGTCGGGCCAGCCGCACGGCGTCCACGGCCAGCCGCAGGTCCGGACGCACCAGCGTCACGTCACCGGCCTCCATCGCGGCGTCGGTGCCCGAGCCCATGGCCAGCCCCAGGTCCGCGGTGGCCAGCGCGGCCGCGTCGTTGACCCCGTCGCCCACCATGGCCACCCGGCGGCCCTCCGCCTGCAGCGCCCGCACCACCGCGACCTTGTCCTCCGGGCTCACCCCGGCGTGCACCTCCTCGATGCCCAGCGCCGCCGCCACCCGGTGCGCGACCACGGCGTTGTCCCCGGTCAGCAGCACCGGCCGGAGCCCCAGCGAACGCAGCCCGGCGACGGCCTCGACCGAGGTGTCGCGGAGCCGGTCGGCCACCACGACCACCCCGATGGCGGTGCCGTCGCGGGCCACCAGGACGGCCGTCCCGCCCTGCTCGCCCTCGGCCAGGGCGTCCAGCAGGTCCTCGTCCACCGGAACGCCCTCGGCGCGCAGCAGCGCCGCACGCCCCACCAGCACCGGGTGCTCGGCCCCCGGCGGACCCACCCGGCCGCGGACGCCCGCGCCGGGCAGGGCGGTGAAGTCCGAGACCGGCAGCAGCGCCCCGCGACGGCGGGCCTCGGCGGCGACCGCACGTCCCACCGGGTGCTCGGAGTGCTCCTCCAGCGAACCGGCCAGCGCCACCAGCGTGTCGGCGTCGACCCCCGACCCCGCGGCGGGCAGCGCCGCGGCGAAGGTCATCTCGCCGGTGGTCAGGGTGCCGGTCTTGTCCAGCACCACCGCGTCCACGCTCCGGGTCGCCTCCAGCGCCTCCGGGCCCTTGATCAGGATCCCGAGCTGAGCGCCGCGGCCGGTCCCGACCATCAGCGCGGTCGGGGTGGCCAGGCCCAGCGCGCAGGGGCAGGCGATGATCAGCACCGCCACCGCCGCGGTGAAGGCCGCGGTGGTGCCGAGCCCGAGCGCGATCCAGGCCGCCAGGGTCACCAGCGCGATCCCGACCACCACCGGGACGAACACCCCGGAGATGCGGTCGGCCAGCCGCTGCACCCGCGCCTTGCCGTTCTGCGCCTCGTCCACCAGCCGGGCCATCCGGGCCAGCTGGGTGTCCTCACCCACCCGGGTGGCCCGCACCACCAGCCGTCCGCCGGAGACCAGCGACCCGCCGGTGACCGCGGACCCCGGCTCCACCTCCTGCGGCACCGGCTCACCGGTCAGCAGCGACACGTCGACCGCGGCGCGCCCGCGCACCACCTCGCCGTCGGTGGGCACCTTCCCGCCCGGGCGGACCACCACGTGGTCCCCGACCGCCAGGCGCTCGATCGCGACGAGCTCGACCCGGTCGCCGTCCGGCCCGTCGGGCAGCAGGTCCGCCTCGCGCGCCCCCAGGTCCAGCAGTGCGCGCAACGCCGCACCCGAGCGCCGCTTGGCCCGGGCCTCGAACCAGCGCCCGGCCAGCACGAAGGTGGTGACGGCGGTGGCCGCCTCCAGGTAGACCTCGTCGGTGCCGCCACGCTCCAGCGGTGAGCCCATGCCCTCCATCGGCGCCCGCCCGGCGGTGCCCCACAGCAGGGCCCACACCGACCAGAGCAGGGCGGCCAGGGTGCCCACCGAGACCAGCGTGTCCATGGTGGCCGCGCCGTGGCGCAGGTTCTGCGCGGCGGCACGGTGGAAGGGCCAGCCACCCCAGACCACCACCGGGGCGGACAGGGTCAGCGCCATCCACTGCCAGTCCTCGAACTGCAGCACCGGGACCATCGAGACCAGCACCACCGGCAGGCTCAGCACCGCCGAGACGAAGGTGCGGTGGCGCAGGTCCGCGTCGGGGCCACCCTCGGGGGCCTCGGCGTCCTCCTCGGCGCGGCGGGGGACCCGGGCGACGTACCCGGTCGCCTCCACGGCGCGCACCAGGTCCTCGGTGCTGACCGCGCCGGTGTGCTCCACCACGGCCCGCTCGGTGCCGTAGCTGACGCTGGCCGTGACGCCGTCCAGCTTGTTGAGCCGCCGCTCGATCCGGTTCGCGCAGGAGGCGCAGGTCATCCCCTCGATGTCGAGCTCGACACGGGTGGCAGGGGGAACCGTCACTCCCGTGACCTGGTCGGTGCGGCTGCTCATCAGGACCTCTCTCAGACCAGCTGGTAGCCGGCCTCGTCGACCGCGGCGGAGACGTCCTCGCGGGAGACGGGCTGGTCGCTGGTGACGACGACGGAACCGGAGGACAGGTCGACCTGGACGCCGGTGACGCCGGCGATCTCGCCGACCTCCTCGGTGACCGAGGCGACGCAGTGCTCGCAGGTCATGCCGGTCACGGTCCAGGTGGTGCTGCTGCTCATGCTCGTGCTCCTTCGGTGGGTGGGGTGCCGCTCAGGACCGGACCAGCCGGCTGATGGCGTCGGTGGCTTCCTTGATCTTGACCTGCGCCTCGTCGTCGCCCGCACGGGCGGCGTCCACGACGCAGTGGGTCATGTGCTCCTCGAGCAGACCCATCGAGACCGCGTGCAGCGCCTTGGTCATGGCGCTGACCTGGGTGAGGATGTCGATGCAGTACTTCTCCTCCTCGACCATCCGCTGCAGCCCGCGGGCCTGGCCCTCGATGCGGCGCAGCCGCTTGAGGTAGTCGTCCTTGCGCTGGATGTAGCCGTGCTGGTGCTCCACGCGTCCTCCTCGGTCGGTCACGCCACACCATACCCCCCTAGGGTATGAGGTGCGAACCCGGGCCTCGATACGGTCCCGGCATGAGCCCCGCCGCGGTCCCCACCACGCCCCTGACGCTCGGCACGTCCTTCCTCGGCGCCCGCGGGGACGCCGCCCGGACCGCCGAGCTCGCCGACCGGCTGCTGGCCTCCCCGCACGCCATCGACACCTCCAACGCCTACGCCGGCGGTCGCAGCGAGCAGCACCTGGGGGCGGCGGTGCACCGGGCCGGCGGCCTGCGCGCAGGGCAGATCATCTACTCCAAGGCCGACGCCGACCCGCGCACCGGCGTCTTCGACCGCGACCGCGTGCTCACCTCGCTGGAGGAGTCGCTGCACCGCCTCGAGGTCGACCACCTGCCGCTCTACCACCTGCACGACCCGCAGCCCCGCCCGGTGGCTGAGCTGATGGCGCCCGGCGGCGCGGTGGAGACGCTGGTGCAGCTGCGCGAGGAGGGGGTGGTGGGAGCGATCGGCATCGCGGCGGGCCCGCGCGAGATGGTGCACGAGTACGTCCGCACCGGCGCCTTCGACGCGGTCCTGACCCACAACCGCTTCACCCTGGCCGACCGCAGCGCCCGACCGCTGATGGAGACCGCGCGCGAGCAGGGCATGACGGTGTTCAACGCCGCACCCTTCGGCGGTGGAGTGCTGGCCGACCCCTCCAAGCAGGAGTACGGCTACCGGCCGCTGCCGGAGGAGCTGGTGCGCTGGATCGAACGCCTCCGCGAGCTGGCCCGGGACCACCACGTCGAGCTGGCCGCGGCCGCGCTGCACTTCTCGGTGCGCAGCGACCTGGTCGACTCCACCGTGGTCGGCATCACCACGACCGAGCGGCTGCGCCAGCTCGAGCGGCTGGCCACCTCCGTGGTCCCCGACGCCTTCTGGTCCGACCTGGACGGGCTGGGTGAGCCGCCGGCCAGCGGCACCGACTGACCCTGGTGTGGCACGATCGCAGCCATGGAGTGGGCGATGGCCGTGGTCGCGGTGGCGGTGCTGGCGATCGGGGCCGTCGCGGCGACCGGACGGCTCGGCGGGATGGCCGAGGAGCCGGTCCGCGACTCCCTGCGCCGGCCCCTTCCCCCGCACCCGCTCGGTGAGCAGGACGTCGTCGCCGTGCGTCTCGGGGTGGCCCTGCGCGGCTACTCGATGACCGAGGTCGACGAGCTGCTGGAGCGGCTGGCCCGTGAGGTGGGGGAGCGCGACGAGCGCATCGCCGCCCTGGAGCACCAGCTCAGCACCCAGGACGTCCACCTCGGTGCGCTGGAGCGCGAGCGGGACGAGCGCCAGGTGCGCCCGTCGGACCGCGACGACCTCGAGTCCGCCGAGGTCTTCGGTCCCCGCCCGCAGGAGCGGTCGGCGTGAGCGAGTCGGGTGCGGTCACCGACTCCGGCGCGGTGGTCGGCGCCGACGGGCTGCTGCGCTGCCCCTGGGGTCTGTCCACCCCCGACTACGTCCGCTACCACGACGAGGAGTGGGGCCGCCCGGTGCGCAGCGCGGCCGGGCTCTACGAGCGGCTCACCCTGGAGGCCTTCCAGTCCGGGCTCAGCTGGCTGACCATCCTGCGCAAGCGGCCGGCCTTCCGTGCCGCCTTCGCCGGCTTCGACCCCGAGCGGGTGGCGGCCTTCGGGCCGGAGGACACCGCGCGCCTGCTCACCGACGCCGGCATCGTGCGGAACCGGCTCAAGATCGAGGCGGCGGTGACCAACGCGCGGGCCGTGGTGGCCATGGGTGAGGACTTCACCGCCACCGTGTCGGATTCGCCCAGCCCGACCGCCCGCGCCCGACGCGGCTGACCGACGTCCCCGCCAGCACCCCGGAGTCGCGCCAGCTCTCGAAGGCGCTCAGGGCGAAGGGGATACGCTTCGTCGGGCCGACCACCGCCTACGCCCTGATGCAGGCGGTCGGTCTGGTCGACGACCACCTGGTCGACTGCCACGTCCCACCCGGGGCGGCCGCAGCCTGAGGGTCTCGAGCACAGGAGCCTGATGTACCGACTGAGCGTGGACGTGTGGAGCCCGGCCAGCCCGGAGCAGATCTGGGACGTGCTGCTCGACTGGCGCGGCCAGCACCGGTGGATCCCCTTCACCTCGGTGGAGGTGGTGGAGGGAACCGGGTACGACGTGGGCGACCGGGTGCTGGCGGTGAGCCGTCCGGGCCCCGGCCGACGCCAGCGCGGGCTGGTGGACCGGATGCGGCTGACCCGGGTGATCCCCGGCCACCTGCTCGAGGTCGAGCACCTGGGGCCCCAGTTCCGCGGTCGCGGCGAGTTCAAGCTGGTGGTGGCCGAGGGTCCCTCCTGCACCGGCACGACCATCCGCTGCACCGAGGACGTCACCGGTCCGCTGCTGGTGGTGAGGGCCGCCGCCCTGGCCGGACCGGTGGTGCGGCCGCTGCTGGCGCGCAGCCTGCGCACCCTCTCGGAGGTGGCGCTGCGCTCGAGCACACCCGGTGCCGCGGGACGCGCCTCCTGAGCGGACTACCGCCCCCTCCCCACGGCGGGGCCCCGATGCGGGATAATGATGGACGTTCCGTTGGACACAGAGATGAGGAATGGCATGGCTGCAATGAAGCCCCGTACGGGTGACGGTCCCATGGAGGTCACCAAGGAGGGCCGCGGAATCGTGATGCGGGTTCCTCTCGAGGGCGGCGGCCGCCTGGTCGTGGAGCTCAACGCCGATGAGGCAGCGGAGCTGGCCGGGGCCCTCCAGGCCGTCATCAGCTGAACCGGACCTGCTGACGCCGGCTCCGCACCCTCGGTGCGGAGCCGTCGTCGTCCCCGGACCCGACCGGGCTCAGCCCCGGTGCCGGGCGAGCGCCTGGCGGTAGACGTCCACGGTCTGCTCGGCGATCGCGGACCAGGAGAACTCCTCGGTGCAGCGCCGCCGTCCGGCCACCCCGTACCGGCGGGCCCGCTCCGGGTCGGCCAGCAGCTCGTTCAGCCGGGCGGCGAAGTCGGCCTCGAAGGCGGCCACCGCCTCGGGGTCGCCGGCCCAGGCGGGGTCGTAGTCGACCAGCAGCCCGGTCTCACCGTCCACCACCACCTCGGGGATGCCACCCACCGCGCTGGCGACCACGGCGGTCTCGCAGGCCATCGCCTCCAGGTTGACGATGCCCAGCGGCTCGTAGACCGAGGGGCAGGCGAAGACGGTGGCGTGGGTGAGCACCTGCCGGACGCTGGCCCTGGGCAGCATGTCCTGCACCCAGATCACCCCGCCGCCGCGGGCCGCCTCGAGCCGGGCGAAGGCCTCGGTGAACTCGGCCGCGATCTCGGGGGTGTCCGGGGCACCGGCCAGCAGCACCACCTGGACGTCGGGGTGCAGCTGCTCGGCCGCCCGGACCAGGTGCACCAGACCCTTCTGGCGGGTCACCCGGCCCACGAACACCACCGACGGGCGGTCGGGGTCCATGCCGAGCCCCCGCACCACGTCGGTGCCGTGGTCGGGGGCGAACTCCTCGGTGTCGATGCCGTTGCGCACGACGTGCACCTTGTCGGGGTCCAGCTCGGGGTAGGAGGCCAGCACGTCGCGACGCATCCCGGCGCTGACCGCGATCACCGCGTCCGCGGCCTGGTAGGCCGTCCGCTCCGCCCAGGAGGAGAGCCGGTAGCCCCCACCGAGCTGCTCGGCCTTCCACGGCCGGTGCGGCTCCAGGGAGTGGGCGCTGACCACGTGCGGCACGTCCAGCAGCAGACCGGCCAGGTGGCCGGCCAGGTTGGCGTACCAGGTGTGGGAGTGCACCAGGTCCGGGGGCGACTGCTCGAGGGCGGCCACCATCGACAGGTCGGCGCCGAAGACGCGCAGCGCGGCGTTCGCCCCGGCGGGGAAGTCCTCGCGGTGGGCCGTCGCCCCCTCCCGCGGCTCCCCGGTGCACTGCACGTCGACCTGGCAGAGGCGCCGCAGCTGCGGCACCAGCTGGGCGACGTGCACCCCCGCCCCTCCGTAGACCGACGGCGGGTACTCCCGGGTCAGCACCGACACCGACAGCGGTGGAGCCTCTGCACTCATGCGGGCATCGTGGCACGCGGACGCGCGGGCGTCAGCAGGTGGGCTTCGCGGGCGAGACGCCACGGCGCGGCTGTTGTGCCCCTGGCCCGCGCTCGCCTAGGTTCTCGAGCATGGCCCGACCAAAGGTGTTGTCGATCGTCCTGGCCGGTGGCGAGGGCAAGCGGCTGATGCCGCTGACCATGGACCGGGCCAAGCCCGCGGTCCCGTTCGGGGGCACGTACCGTCTGATCGACTTCGTGCTGTCCAACCTGGCCAACTCCAACCTCCGCCAGATCGCGGTGCTGACGCAGTACAAGTCGCACTCCCTGGACCGCCACATCTCGCTGACCTGGCGGATGTCGACGATGCTCGGCAACTACGTCACCCCGGTGCCGGCCCAGCAGCGCCTCGGCCCCCGCTGGTACCAGGGCAGCGCCGACGCCATCCACCAGTCGATGAACCTGGTCAACGACGAGGGCCCTGAGTACGTGGTGGTCTTCGGCGCGGACAACATCTACCGGATGGACATCGACCAGATGCTCCAGCAGCACATCGCCTCCGGGCTGGGCTGCACCGTGGCCGCGATCCGGGTGCCGCGCAGCGAGGCGCACGCCTTCGGGATCATCGACTCCGACGCCGAGCAGCGGATCGCGCAGTTCCTGGAGAAGCCGGCCGACCCGCCCGGGCTGCCCGACGCGCCGGAGGAGTCCTTCGCCTCGATGGGCAACTACATCTTCACCACCTCCGCGCTCAAGGAGGCCCTGAGCGAGGACGCCGCGAACCCCTCCTCCCGCCACGACATGGGCGGGGACCTGATCCCCTGGTTCGTGGACCGCGGGCAGGCCCAGGTCTACGACTTCCGCGACAACATGGTCCCCGGCAGCACCGAGGAGGACCGCGACTACTGGCGCGACGTGGGGACCATCGACGCCTTCCACCACGCCCACATGGACCTGGTGTCGGTGAAGCCGGCGTTCAACCTCTACAACGCGGACTGGCCGATCTGGACCTACGTGCCGCAGCAGCCGGGTGCGAAGTTCGTGCTGCGCGGCAACGCCGAGGAGTCCATCGTCAGCCCGGGCTGCATCATCTCCGGCGGCGACGTCGACTCCTCGGTGCTGTCGCCCAACGTCCGGGTGGACAAGTGGGCCAACGTGGAGCACTCGGTGGTGATGGAGCGGGCCCGGATCGGGCGCAACGCGGTGGTCCGCAACGCCATCCTGGACAAGGGCGCCATCATCGACGACGGGGCCGAGGTCGGGGTCAGCCACGAGCACGACCGGGCCCGCGGGTTCACCGTCTCCGACGGCGGCATCACGGTGGTCGGCAAGAACGTCCGGGTCACCGTCTGAGCGGTCCCGGAGCGGTCCTCACCGCCCGGTGCGGACGTTGAAGCGACGAGCCGCGCTGGAGCCCAGCACGGTCAGCGCCCGGACGGTGCGCGAGCCCAGCTTCTCCTCGGCCTCGTGTCCCAGGACCGTGCCGGTGTCCTCGTCAGGGGCGCCCGGCAAGAGCCGGGACACGATCCCCATCGCCCGGCTGGTGGTGCCCGGGACCAGCCCGTGCACCCGGGTCGCGATCTTGGCCAGCACCGTGAGCGTGATCCGCGAGCGTCCGGCCAGGGTCGCGTCGACGATGGCCCGGGCGGCGCGCTCGGCGTCCATCGACAGCAGCGGCAGGGACGCCGCGGGGGCGAACCAGGCGTACTCCGCACCCTGGTCGCCGGTCATCCGTGCCATCTCGTGGGAGCCGGTGCGCATCAGCCCGGGGATCACGGTGGTGGCGGTGACGCCGGTGCCGGACAGCTCCGAGCTCAGCCCCTCGGAGAACCCGACGGCGCCGAACTTGGCCGCGGCGTAGGGGAGCAGGTGCGGCGGGGCGACCACGCCGCCGATGGAGCCGATGGTCCCGATCCGGCCCCGGCGGCGGCTGCGCATGCCCGGCAGCACCGCCCAGGTGAGGTTCACCGGGCCCATCAGCATGGTCTGCACGGCCTCGTCGAAGTGGTCCAGCGTCATCGCCTCGGCCGGGCCGACCTGGATCACCCCGGCCACGGAGAACAGCACCTCGACCGGTCCGTGGTCGCGCTCGAGCTCGCTGACCAGCTCCTGCACCTGGGTCCGGTCGCCGACGTCGACGACGTGCCCGGTCACCCGGCCGTGCACGGAGAGCAGCTCGACGGCGGCGTCGACCTGGGTGCGGGTGCGGGCGCACAGCGCGACCCGGTGCCCGCGACGCAGCAGCTCGCGGGAGATCAGCAGTCCGAGCCCGCGGGAACCGCCGGCGACCAGGGCAAGGGGAGCATCCATGGCGCCGACGCTACGTCACGGCCTCTCAGGGGCGGACGGCCACCAGCACGCCGTCGCCCACCGGGAGCAGCGCGTGGGTCAGGTCCTCGGTCTCGGTGACCGCCTCCAGCGCCTCGCGGATGACGATGGTCTCGTCCTCCTCGTTGCCGGCGTCGGCGGTGCGACCGGACCACAGCACGTCCAGCACCACCAGCAGCCCACCGGGACGGAGCAGCCGCAGCGCCTGGGCGACGTACTCCACGTACTCCAGCTTGTCCCCGCCGACCAGGACCAGGTCGTAGACCCCGTCGCTGAGCCGGGGGAGGACGTCCAGCGACCGGCCGGTGATCAGCCGGAACCGGTTGCTGGTGATGCCGGCGGCCAGCAGGGCGCGTCGGGCGTCGGCCTGGTCCTCGGCCTCGGGGTCGACGCTGGTCAGCACGCCACCCTTGGCCATCCCGGACAGCAGGGCCAGCCCGGAGACGCCCCCGCCGGTCCCGATCTCGACGACGGCCTTGGCCGAGACGGTCCGGGCCAGCAGGGTGAGCAGCGACGCCGTGCCCTGGCTGACCACCTGGCCACCGGAGCGCAGCGCCGCGCGGCGGGCGTCGTCGGCGGTGGGGGACTCCGGCACGAAGGTCTCGGTCCACTCCCACAGTTCGGGGCTGGGTGCGCTGGGGCCGTAGGAAGACTGGGTCACGCGCGACAGCGTAGGCCATCCGGCACGGCGTGGCCGGGCTCCGCGCGGTGGCCCTACGATCACCCCCATGAGTCACACCGTGTCCGCCGAGCTCGTCGCCTCCGTCCTCAAGGTGGGCGTGACGGTCGGCCAGCAGGTGACGGCCGAGGACGAGGTCGTGCTGCTGGAGTCGATGAAGATGGAGATCCCCGTGCTGGCCGAGGTGGCGGGCACGGTGAGCGAGGTCGTGGCCCGCACCGGTGACGTGGTCCGCGACGGCGACCCGCTGGTCGTGATCAGCCCGGAGCGGTCGTGAGCGCCCCCGCGCCCGGCCAGCCGGTCTTCGGCCGGCTGCTCACCGCGATGGTGACGCCCTTCGCCGAGGACGGCTCGCTGGACCTCGACGCCACCCGCGCCCTGGCCCGGTACCTGGTCGACGAGCTGGCCAACGACGGGCTGGTGGTCAACGGCACCACCGGTGAGTCCCCGACCACCACCGACGCGGAGAAGCAGCAGGTGCTGCGCGCCGTCGTGGAGGAGGTGGGCGACCGCGCGGTGGTGGTCGCCGGGGTGGGGACCTACGACCCCGAGCACACCGTGCACCTGGCCGAGCAGGCCACCGACGCCGGCGCCGACGGGCTGCTGGTGGTGACCCCCTTCTACTCCCGGCCCACCCAGCAGGGGCTGCTGGCCCACTTCACCTCGGTGGCCGACCGGACCCGGCTGCCGATCATGCTCTACGACATCCCGCACCGGGCCGGCACCGCCATCGAGACCGACACCCTGATCAGGCTGGCCGAGCACGAGCGCATCGTCGCGGTGAAGGACGCCAAGAGCGACCCGGTGGCCAGCTCGCAGGTGATGGCGGCCACCGACCTCGCCTGGTACGCCGGCGACGACGCCATCACGCTGCCGCTGCTGGCCGTCGGCGCCGTCGGCGTGGTCGGCACCTCGACCCACTTCACCGGCGTCGGGATGAAGGAGCTGATCGAGGCCCAGGTCCGCGGCGACGCCGCCGCGGCGCTGGCTGCTCACCGGCGGCTGCTGCCGGTGATGACCGGGGTGTTCGCCACCCAGGGCTGCTCCATGGTGAAGGCGGCGCTCGCGCTGCAGGGCCACCGGGTCGGTCCGGTGCGGCTGCCCATGGTGCCGCCCACGAGCGAGCAGCTGGACCGCTTCGCCGACCAGCTCCGGGGCGCCGGGCTGCTCTGACCGCCGGCCGACCCGGTCGCGCGGGCCGCGCCCCCGGGCCGGCTGCCCGGCCGTGCTGACCACTCCGGGAAAACCCGTGGCGGGAACAGGCATCCGTGGAGGCGCGTTCTCCGAACTGGTTGTCACAGGGCTCTCCTACACTGGGCACCCGGGCAGTGGACAGCAGGTCCACAGGTTCCGCACAGGCAGGTCGGGCACGGTGGTGACCCGGCTCGCACCGGCGAGCGGCGACGAGAGGGGTGCACAGATGGCGGCATGGCCCACGGTCCGGACCCGGACGCGGTCCGAGGACGCCCCGGCCCGCTCCCGCAGCGCGGAGCCCGAGGGCTGGACGCCCCCCACCTGGGAGCAGGTGGTGCAGGAGCACTCCGGTCGGGTCTACCGCCTGGCCTACCGCCTCACCGGCAACCCGCACGACGCGGAGGACCTCACCCAGGACGTCTTCGTCCGGGTCTTCCGCTCGCTGCACACCTTCCAGCCCGGCACCTTCGAGGGCTGGCTGCACCGCATCACCACCAACCTCTTCCTCGACGGGGCCCGTCGCCGGCAGAAGATCCGCTTCGACGGCCTGGCCGACTCCAGCGCCGAGCGGCTGCCCTCCAACGACCGCGCCCCGGCCGAGCAGCTGGCCGACCTGGCGCTGGACCACGACGTGGCCGCCGCCCTGGCCGCCCTCTCCCCGGAGTTCCGCGCCGCGGTGGTGCTGTGCGACATCGAGGGCCTCAGCTACGAGGAGGTGTCGGAGGTGCTGGACACCAAGCTCGGCACCGTCCGCAGCCGGATCCACCGCGGCCGCGCCCAGCTGCGAGCCGCGCTGGCCCACCGCCAGCCCGACGCCGGCCGCGAGCGCTACCTGGGCGTCGAGGCCGAGGGAGGGGTCAGCCCCTGATGCCGGTACCCGGCTCCCGACCCTGCGGGGTGAGACCCGCCGCGCTGTCCGCCCTGGTGGACGGCGCGCTGGAGCACGCCGAGAGGGAGCGGCTGCTGACCCACCTCGCCGGCTGCCCCGCGTGCCGCCGGGAGGCCGACGAGCTCCGCCGCGTCCGGGACCTGCTCGGCTCCAGCGGCCTGGCCCGCCCGGTGCAGCCGCCCACCCAGCTGTCCCGCCGGCTGGTCGACATCGCCGGTGAGGACGCCGCGTCCCCGTTGTGGACCCGTCCCTTCGACCCCCCGCGCCACGGCGGGTCGGCGCTGCCGATGCGGCACCGGGTGCTGCGCCAGCGGGTCGGTACGGCCAGCGTGCTGGCCGCGGTGCTGCTGATGACCTTCGCCACCGTGGGCTGGAGCGCCGCGCCCGCCGCGAGCACGCCCGTCACCGATCCCGGACCGCGCTCCCAGAGCTCCTTCGGCGCCGCCCTGACGCAGGTGCCGCTGGCCACCGAGGGCATGGCGGCCCTGCTGCTGTCGGGCTCGGCCGGCCTGGAGCGGCTCCGTGAGGACGGCCGACCGGCGTCCGAGGCCGGGGACCTGCGCCGCGACCAGCCGATCACCGCCGACGAGGCCCTGGTGGTGCTGCAGAACAGCGCGATGGCCGGTGCGGTGCTGCCGCGCTCGGGCCGTCAGGACGTCCAGGTGCAGGTCGGCGGAGACGTCGTCCGGGCCTCGGTCGACGTCGCGGTGCAGCCCGGCCAGAGCACCCAGGTCACCGTCTGGTCCGCGGCGGGGGAGCAGGTGGGCGCCGGGTCGCTGGCCGTCCAGGACGCCCCGGCACCGGTGGAGCTGCTGGGCACCCGGCACACGCTGAGCGGGTTCCTGCGCGCCGGCACGGTCGCCGGGCGGGAGGCGTCGGTGGTCGAGGCCCGCGAGGGCGTGGACGTGGTGGCCCGCTGGTGGGTCGACGCCGAGACGGGGCTGCTGCTGCGCACCGAGCGCTACGACGACGGCAGCGGCCGCGCCACCGCGGTGTCGGGCTTCACCAGCGTCGACATCGGCAGCGACACCTTCTCCGTCGCGCTGGCGCCGCGGCTGGCCACCTTCGGCGGCGGCGTGGTCTCCCTGTCCGAGGCACCGAGGCTGTCCGCGCAGGGGTGGTCCTGCGAGGACGAGCTGGGCGGTCTGCCGCTGGTGCAGCTGCGCACCTCCGCGGACGGCTCGCTGCTGAGCGCCTACAGCGACGGCGTGCGGACCGTGGCCGTCGTCCAGCAGCACGGCACGCTGGCGGACCAGCCCGCCGGCTTCGAGTGGGACGAGTCGCTGGCCGCCTGGCGCCGCACCGACAGCCTCCCGGCCCAGCTGGTGTGGCAGAGCGGGGAGCGCGTCATCACCGTGACCACCGACTCCCCGGACGGCACCGTGTGGGACGCCGTCGCGGAGCTCCCGCACGACGAGCCCGAGCACCGCACCGGCGTGGAGCGGGTGCTCGAGGGCTGGCAGCGCATCGGCTCCCTGGTGCTGCAGCGGTGAGCGACCGACCACCCGGCTCCGGGCCGGGCGAGCCGACGCACGAGCCGCACGGGCTGGAGATGTTCTTCGGGCCCCGCCGGGACGACCCCGACCAGACCGACACCGTCGAGATGGCCCGCCTCCGGCCGCGTCCGGACCCGGGAGCCCTGCCACCTCCGGGCCCGGTCCCCGGGTGGGGTCCGCGTGAGGTGTCCGGGCCGGGGGCGCACGGGCGTCCCGACGGCTGGGCCGCCCCCACCGGCGCCCCGCTGGGGCCTGTCCCGCCGACGGGACCGACCGGTCGTGGTCCGCTGCCCCCTCCGCGACCCTCCTGGGCACCCCCGGCCGGCGCCGCACCGGCGACGGCCACCACGCTGCCGCCGGCGCGCCCGACGGGGACCCGGCGCCGCGGGGTGATCGGCGTGGCCGCGCTGACCGCGCTGGTGGTCGGGGGCGCCGCCGGGCTGGGCGGTGCCGTGGTCGGGTCCCAGCTCGCCGCCGGACCGGTGGCGCCCTCGGCGGCGCCGAGCGCGTCCACCCAGCCGACGGTTGCGGCACCGGCTCCGGTCCCGTCGGGCGGTCGGAGCACGCAGCCGGCGGTCGGGGTCGCCGCCGCCGTGCTGCCCAGCACCGTGACCATCGAGTCCGGCAGCTCCACCGGCTCCGGGTTCGTGCTGGGCGACGACGGCACCATCATGACCAACAACCACGTGGTGGCCTCGGCGGCCGAGGACGGTTCCGGGGAGGTCAAGGTGGTCTTCGACGACGGCACCCGGGCCCAGGCCACGATCGTCGGGCGCAGCCCCGGCTACGACCTGGCGGTCATCCAGGTGCAGGACGAGGCGCCGCTGACGCCGGTCCGGATCGGCAGCTCCGAGGGCGTGGCCATCGGCCAGTCCGCGGTGGCCGTCGGCTCCCCGCTGGGTCTCGGCGGCACCGTCACCGAGGGCATCATCTCGGCGCTGGACCGCCCGGTGGTGGTCGGTGGCGGCGCGGACGCCCAGGGTGCCTCGGCCTACATCAACGCCATCCAGACCGACGCCCCGATCAACCCGGGCAACTCCGGCGGCCCGCTGGTCGACGGCGAGGGCCGTGTGATCGGCATCAACTCCGCGATCCTGAGCCTCGGCGCACAGGGCGGTGACGCCCAGGGCGGCAACATCGGGGTCGGTTTCGCCATCCCGATCGACCAGGCGATGGAGATCGGCCGGCTGCTGATCGAGGACGGCGAGGCCACCTACCCGGTGATCGGCGCGCAGGTCCGCACCCAGCCCGACGACTCCGGGGTGCTGCTGGACGAGATCACCCCCGGCGGGGCGGCCGAGCGGGCCGGCCTCCGGCGCGGGGACGTGGTGGCCAGCATCGACGGGGAGCGGGTGTGGGAGACCGTGGAGCTGATCGTGTCGATCCGCACCCACCGACCCGGCGAGACGGTCACGCTCGGGGTCCTCCGCGACGGCCGCACGCGCGAGGTCGCGGTCGAGCTGGAGGGGGAGGTCGGATGAGCCACCGGGCCCCGGTCGGGCGTCCTCGGCGTGCCGCCGCGAGCGATAAGGTCGGATCATGAACCTCAACCCAGCGGAGATCATCGCGCTGGTGATCCTGGGCATCCTGCTGTTCGGACCCGACAAGCTGCCCGACCTGGCGCGCAAGGCGGCACGGGTGCTCAACTACGTGCGCAACATCGCCAACAACGCCCAGCAGTCGATCCAGAGCGAGCTCGGGCCGGGGTTCGAGGACTTCGACATCCGCGACCCCAAGGGGTTCATCCGCAAGAAGATCGCCGACCAGATGGACCCGATCACCGCCGACGTCAAGGGCGAGATCGCCGACACCAAGGCGACGTTCGCCGACACCACCGAGGACCTGAAGAGCGTCCAGGAGGACCTGCGGAACGCGAACGCCGACATCCGCGGCTCCATCACCGGCACCGGGGACACCGCGGCCACCGACCCGGGGTCCGCCGCGCTCAACGGGTCGCGGGTGCTGGCCGGGGCCGGGGCCCCGTTCGACGTCGACGCCACCTGAGCCGACTCCCCGTGCCGTCGGCCGGACCCGGTCGCTGACCGGCCCGGGTGGCCACCAGGGCCCCGAGCACCAGCAGCAGCCCACCGCCGGCCTCGGCCGCGTTCGGCCGCTGGTCCAGCAGCAGCCACGCCGCGCTCATGGCCACCACCGGGACCAGCAGCACCCAGGGGACCACGGTGGCCGACCGGTAGCGCCCGAGCAGGGTGGAGAAGATGCCGTAGCCGACCAGCGAGGCGAGCCCGGCGGTGTAGAGGGTGGAGACCACGGCCTGCCAGGAGATCCCGGCCAGCGCGGCCCCGACCACCGTCGGCCCGTCCGTGACCAGCGAGAGGGCCAGCACCGGCGCGGGGACCACCAGCGCCGACCACACGGTGAGGCCGAGCCCGGACCCGACACCGGCGCTGCGCGTGACCACGTTGCCCACCGCCCAGGACAGCGCCGCCCCGAGCACCAGCAGCAGCGCGGTCAGCGTCACGTCGCCGCCGCGGCCGACGGCGACCACGGCCAGCCCGCCCGAGCCCAGCAGCACCCCGGCGACCTGCGCCGGACGGGGCCGTTCCCTCAGCGCCCCCGCGGCGATCACCACGGTGAGGACCACCTGCGCCTGGAGCAGCAGGGCCGCCAGCCCGGGCGGCATCCCGGCCTGCAGGCCGAGGTAGAGCAGCGCGAACTGACCCAGGGACGTGAACACCCCCACCGCGACGACCACCCGCCAGGGCGCCGCCGGCCGGGGGACCAGGAAGACCGCCGGGACCGCCACCGCGACGAACCGCAGGGCCACGAGGAGCAGCGGGGGCATGTCGGTCAGCCCCCAGTCGATGACCAGGAAGTTGAGCCCCCAGATGAGGGCGACCAGAGCCGCCAGCCACGTGTCGCGCAGAGTCACGGGCCCCAGCCTGTCCGGGTTGATCGTGAAGCACCAGCGCACAGAATTCGATACTTCCTTGTAGCGCTGCTGCATGGTTGGATGGCGACGTGATCGACCTCTCGGCTCTGGTGTCCCTGCGGGCCGTCGACGCGACCGGCTCCGTGTCGGCCGCCGCGGACGCCCTCGGCTACACCCCCAGCGCGGTCTCCCAGCAGATCAAGCGGCTCGAGCGCCAGGCGGGGGTGGCCCTGCTGGAGCGGGTGGGACGCGGCGTGATGCTGACCGGACCCGGGCGCCGGCTGGTCGAGGAGGGTGCGACGCTGCTGCTGGACCTGGAGCAGATCGAGGCCGGGCTGCTGGCCGAGGCGGGCACCGTGTCCGGCCGGCTGCGGGTGACCGCCTTCTCCACCGCGATGCGTGGGCTGGTCGCCCCGGCGGTGGCCACCCTGCTCACCGACCACCCCGACCTCGAGGTCACCCTCACCGAGTCCGAGCCCTTCGAGGCGGTCGACCTCGTCGCCGCGGGGCAGGCCGACGTCGCGGTGGTGCACAGCTGGGGCGACCAGGCGCTGGAGACCCCGGACCACGTCGACCCGGTGCCGGTCGGTCGCGACGTCGCCGACGTGCTGGTCCCGGTCGGTCACCGGCTGGCGGGCCGGACCCGGGTGAGCCCGCACGACCTGGTCGACGAGGACTGGATCGCCACCCCCGAGGGCAGCATCTGCCGGCGCTGGCTGTCCCGGATGCACGACGGCACCGGGCGGCCGCCGCGGATCGCCCACCAGGCGTTCGAGTTCGAGTCCCACGTGGCGATGGTGGAGGCCGGGCTGGGCATCGCGCTGGTGCCCCGGCTGGGACGTCAGCCGCTCCCGCCCGGCGTCGTCGCCGTCGCCGTGCACCGCCCGGTGCCCGAGCGCACCATCACCGCGCTGTCACGTCGCAGCATGGGCTCCAGCCCGGCCGTCCGCGCCGTACTGGACGCGCTGGGCCGGGCCGGTGAGGGCACGCACCCCCTAGCCCCCGCTCCGCGGCGGCTCAGGTGAGCGCCGGCAGGAGGACCTCCCACACGGAGTCCAGGACGTCGCTCGTCGGCCCCGGATGGCTCGCGGTCACGGTGACGCACACCCCCTGCTCGGGCAGCAGGATGCACAGCTGGCCGTGGATCCCGTCCATCCGCCAGGCCCCTGCCCGCGAGCACCCCCACACCTGGAGGCCGTACCGCTCGTTGTCCGGGTGCGGCGCCGAGGCCCCCGTCGCGCGGTGCTCCCCGGTGGCCACCATGTCCGCCGACATCTCGGCCAGGTAGCCCGCCGGCAGGAGCCGGCGCCCCTCGTGAGCACCTCCGTCGAGGAGCACACGTCCCACGCGCGCCAGCTCCTCGGTGCGCAGCTGCAGGCCCACCGCGCCGAGGGAGAACCCGAGCGGGCAGCGCGACCACTGCGGGTTGCCGATCCCCAGCGGGGCGAACAGCCGTGGCCGCAGGTAGTCGCGCAGGTCCTCCCCGGTGCACGCGTGCAGCACCCGGCTCAGCAGGTACGTGCTCGCCCCCCGGTAGGCGAACGAGGCTCCTGGCTCCGCCGAGAGCGGTGCAGCCAACGCCTCCGCGGCCGGGTCCCCGGGGTGGTCGGCGTCCGGGTCGCTCCAGCGCCAGGTGATGCCCGACGTCATGGTCAGCAGGTGCCGGATCGTGATGGCCTCGGTGCCCGCGGCCGCCGTCCGGACCAGAGCCGGCAGGTGGTCCAGAAGGAGGTCGTCCAGCCCCAGCCGCCCCTCGGCCTCAGCCAGCCCCACCGCGAGGGAGGTGATCGTCTTCGACACCGAGTAGAGGTCGCGTCGGACGTCGATCGACCAGCTCCGGACCACGGGCGACCCACCCGGGCGGTGGATGTGGACGCCGTGCAGGCTGAGGCCACGTCCGCCGAGGCCCCGCAGCGCCTCGTCGAGCTCCTCGTCGCTCACCATCCGGCGAGCGTCGAGCCTCGTGGCTCAGCCGCGGGGGTGGGCTCCTGCAACGCCACGCCGTCGGAGTCGTGCCACGGCACCCCCGACCACGGGAGCCGCTTCCGCCACCGCAGCAGGTCACCGGTGATCGGGCTGACCAGGTCCTCCACGTCAGTCGTGGAGCAGGAGCCCGTGCCTGAGCTGCTCCCCTCGGGACCACCCTCTGCGGCCCACCAGAACTCGCCGTGGCCATCGTCGCCCAGGACGTGCACCAGGTACACCTGCGCGGTCATGACAGGGATCCTCGCACGCCGGTGCGCGGTGAGCGCGTGACCGCCGTGACCCGAGCCCGTCGGGCGGGGGAGCAGCCGGCGGCTGAGACGGCTGATCAGCGACCAGCGGGGCTGAGTCCCAGCTGGAGCCCCTGCAAGGGGCGGTTGCGCCGGCCCAGCCGGACGGCCAGGTCCCGCAGGGCCTCCCCGGCACCACCCGGCACCTCGTCGGCCACCACGGGGGAGCCCTCGTCGCCGCCGAGCCGCAGCGCCGGGTCCAGCGGGACCTTGGCCAGCAGCTCGACCTCGTAGCCCAGGCGGGTGGTGAGGGTGCGGGCCACGTCCTCACCGCCCCCGGTGCCGAAGACGTCGTGGGTGTGGCGCTCGCCGCAGTGCGGGCAGGCCACCGACAGCCCGGACATGTTCTCCACCACGCCGATCACGCGCTGGTTCATCATCGAGGCCATGGTGCCGGCGCGCTCGGCCACCTCCGCGGCCGCCTGCTGCGGGGTGGTCACCACCAGCACCTCCGCGTTGGGCAGCTTCTGCCCCAGCGAGATGGCCACGTCCCCGGTGCCCGGGGGGAGGTCGATCAGCAGGTGGTCCAGATCGCCCCAGTAGACGTCGGCCAGCATCTGCTGCAGGGCTCGGTCGAGGATGGGTCCGCGCCAGGCCACCACCTGGTCCCGGCGGGGCTTGAGCATGCCGATGGAGATGACCTTCAGCCCCATCACCGGGACCGGCATGATCATCTCCTCGATGGAGGTGGGGCGGGCGTCGGCCACCCCGAGCATCGCCGGCACCGAGTGGCCGTAGATGTCGGCGTCCAGGACGCCCACGCTCTGCCCGCTCTGGGCCAGCGCCAGGGCCAGGTTGACCGTCAGCGAGGACTTGCCCACCCCGCCCTTGCCGGAGGCGATGGCCAGCACCCGGGTGAGGTTGTCGGCCCGGGCGAAGGGGATCTCCCGGCTGGTCTGGCCGTTGTTCAGCAGGTCCTTCAGCCCGGCCCGCTGCTCCGCGCTCATCACGCCGAGCTCGACCGCCACGGTCGCCACCCCGGGGACGCCCGCCGCGGCGGCGGTGACCTCGCGGGTCAGGGTCTCCTTGAGCGGGCAGCCGGCGATGGTCAGCAGCACCTCGACCCGGACGTGGGAGTCGGCGTCCACGTCGACCGAGGCCACCATGCCGAGCTCGGTGATGGGGCGCTTGATCTCGGGGTCGTCCACCCGGGCCAGGGCCGCGTAGAGGGCTGGCAGCAGGGGGTGGTCGGGGGTGCGCGAGGCGAGGTCTGTCACCTCGTCAGCCTACGCGCGCCCCCGGGGCGAGGCCGAATCCAGCGGGGTCCCGGGACGGGGCCGACGGCGCTCCGGGCGCCGCTGGGTGCCCTCCCGGGGCGGTTCGCCGCCGTCCTCGTCGTCCAGCTCGGCCAGCAGCGCCCGCAGCTCGCCGCGGATCTCGTTGCGGATGAAGTCGCGGGTGGCCAGCTCGCCCACCGACATCCGCAGGCTGGCGATCTCGCGGGCGAGGTAGTCGGTGTCGGCGCGGGCCTGCGCGGCCTGCCGGCGGTCGGCCTCGGTGGTGATCCGGTCCCGGGCCTCCTGCCGGTTCTGGGCCAGCAGGATCAGCGGGGCGGCGTAGGAGGCCTGCAGCGAGAGCAGCAGCGTCAGGAAGATGAAGGGGAAGTAGTCCGGGGCGTTCTCCGGGCCCGCCATCACGTTGCCCACGATCCAGAGCACGATGATCACCGTCATCCAGGCCAGGAAGCGCGCGGTGCCCATGAAGCGGGCGAATCCCTCGGCGAAGGCGCCGAAGGCGTCGTTGTCCACCCGGAACCGGGGGAGCCACGAGCGCCGTCGCGGTCCCGGGGTGTTCAGTCGTTCAGCGGAGCTGGGCCGGGTCGCCATGACGGGCACCTCCCTCGGTGTCGGTGGTCTGGTCGCGCAGGTCGTCATCGACCGGCGCGACGCCGTCCATCTGGTCCCCGCGCCAGTCCTCGGGCAGCATGTGGTCCAGCACGTCGTCCACGGTGACCGCCCCGAGCAGGTGCGAGCCCTCGTCCACCACCGGCGCGGAGACCAGGTTGTAGGTGGCGAAGTACCGGCTCACCTCGGCCAGGCTGGCCGTGGCCTGCAGCGGCTCCAGGGTCGAGTCGATCAGCCCCGAGACCAGCAGCGACGGCGGCTCGCGGAGCAGCCGCTGGATGTGCACCCCGCCGACGAAGGCCCCGGTCGGGGTCTCGTGGGGGCTGCGGCAGACGTAGACCATGCTGGCCAGGGCCGGGGTGAGGTCCTCGTCGCGGACCAGGGCCAGCGCGTCGGCCACCGTGGCGTCGGTGGCCACGATCACGGGCTCCGGCGTCATCAGACCACCGGCGGTGGACTCCTCGTAGCGGAGCAGGCGGCGGACGTCCTCGGCGTCGTCGGCCTGCATCTCACCGAGCAGCCGCTCCGCCAGCTCCGGGGCCAGCTCGGCGATCAGGTCGGCCGCGTCGTCGGCGTCCATCTCCTCCAGCACGTCCGCGGCCCGCTCCATGTCGAGGGAGGAGATCAGCTCGACCTGCTCGTCCTCGGGGAGCTCACCCATCGCGTCGGCCAGGGTGTCGTCGGACAGCGCACGGACCACGTCGGCCCGTCGGGCCGGGGTCATGTCGTGCAGCTCGCGGGCGATGTCGGCGGAGTTCATCTCCTCCAGGTCGGCCACCATCTGCTCGGTGTCCTGCGCCCCCGGCCCGGCGCCGAAGACGATGTCGCGCCAGCTGACGATGGTGCTGTGGCCCCGGCGGCGGAAGCGGGAGCGGGCGGCCTCGCGCAGGGCGACCTCCGCGACCTCCCAGTCGCGGTTGCGGACCTGGCGGACGGAGACGTCGAAGACCACCTGCGGCTCGCGCTCGCCACGGCGGGTGACCGAGCGGTCGACCAGGTCCTCGATCACCAGCGTCTCGGAGTCGCGGCGGGAGAACCGGCGGGTGTTGACCACGCCGGAGATGACCACCTGCACCGCGTCGATGGAGTGCACCCGCAGCATCGGCACGAAGATCCGGTACTTGGCGAACAGCTCGATCACCAGCCCGCGCACCCGCGGGGCCTCGGTACCCGAGCGCACCGACACCACGACGTCGCGCAGCTTGCCGATCTGGTCGCCGTCGGAGTCGACGACGCGCAGACCGCGGATGCGCGAGACGAAGATGGAGGTGCTGCTCACGCGGTGAGCCTATCGGCCGGGGCCGGTGGACGAGCACGCGCTAGTTTTGGGGCATGGCCATGTCTCAGCCCCAGATGGGCTCCCTGTTCCAGCTCGAGTTCCCCCAGTCGGTGCGGGTCTACGAGAAGTACGAGCTGGCCCAGAAGGCCGTGGACCACCTCTCGGACCAGAAGTTCCCGGTGGAGAACCTGGCCATCGTCGGCACCGACCTCCGTTCGGTGGAGCGGGTGACCGGGCGGCGCACCTGGCGCACCGTGCTGCTGCGCGGGGTGACCGCGGGCATCTCGATGGGTCTGCTCTTCGGTCTGCTGGCGATGCTGTTCCTGCAGCCGCCCAACGCGCTGGTGCTGCTGCTGGTCTCGGTCGTGCTGGGCATCGCGCTCAACGTGGCCATGCAGGCGGCGGCCTACGCGGTCAGCGGCGGTCGGCGGGACTTCGAGTCGATGAGCCAGACCGTCGCGACCAAGTACGAGCTGCTCTGCGAGCACAAGGTCGCCCAGCAGGCCCGTGACCTGCTGGACCAGATGCCCGGCGAGCGGGCCCGCGCCTTCGAGTGAGCGGGGCCCGCGCGCGGGTCAGCGACCGAGCAGCGGGGCCATCCAGGCCTCGACCTCGTCGGGGTCGCGCGGCAGCGCCGCGGACAGGTTCTCGTTGCCGTCGGCGGTGATCAGGATGTCGTCCTCGATCCGGACGCCGATGCCGCGCAGCTCCTCGGGCACCAGCAGGTCGGTGCTCTTGAAGTACAGCCCGGGCTCGACGGTGATCACCATGCCCTCGGCCAGCACGCCCTCGCGGTAGTTCTCGGTGCGGGCCTGGGCGCAGTCGTGGACGTCGATGCCCAGGTGGTGCGAGGTCCCGTGCACCATCCAGCGGCGGTGCTGGCCGCCGTCGGGGCCGACGGACTCCTCGGCGCTGACCGGCAGCAGCCCCCACTCCTCGAGCCGCCGGGCGATGACGTCGATGGCGGCGCGGTGCACGTCGGAGAACGTGGTGCCCGGCCGGGCCACCGCGATCGCCGCCTCCTGGGCCTCCAGCACCACCTGGTAGACGCGGCGCTGGGCCTCGCTGAACCTCCCGCTGACCGGCAGGGTGCGGGTGATGTCGGCGGTGTAGAGGGTGTCCAGCTCGACCCCGGCGTCCAGCAGCAGCAGGTCGCCCTCGCGCAGCTCGCCGTCGTTGCGGATCCAGTGCAGGGTGTTCGCGTGGTCCCCGGAGGCGGCGATGGTGTCGTAGCCGACGGCGTTGCCGACGTGGCGGGCGTGCAGCCCGAAGACCCCCTCGACCCAGCGCTCGCCGCGCCCGCGCCGCACCGCCTCGGGCAGGTCGGCCACCACGGCCTCGAAGCCCTCCGCGGTGGCGGCGCAGGCCTCGCGCATCTGCT
The DNA here is from genome assembly GCF_900101785.1 of Auraticoccus monumenti. Lineage (GTDB taxonomy): Bacteria > Actinomycetota > Actinomycetes > Propionibacteriales > Propionibacteriaceae > Auraticoccus > Auraticoccus monumenti. The sequence continues at coordinate 2,760,063 of NZ_LT629688.1, forward strand.
CCACCTCGAAGGCGTCCTTGACCAGCCGCAGCTCGCTGAGGGCCACCGCCAGCTCGGCGTCCGAGACCGCGGACTCCTCCTGGCCCAGGGACTCCCGCAGCTGGTCCACCTGCTCGGTCAGTGCCGGGTCGGCCTCCCGCAGCACCCGCAGCCGCAGCGAGTCCGCGTCCTTGGCCAGCGCCTCGGTCAGCTCACCGACCGGCGCGCAGCGGATCCCGGTGCGCTGGGTCATCTCCTCCAGCGAGTCACGCTGGCCCACCCACATCTCGCCGTAGCGGGCGTCGGCGTAGAACTGCTCGGCCTCGCGCGGGGCGCGGGGCATGAAGTACAGCGTCGGCTCGTGGCCGTCGTCGGTGGGCTCCAGCACCAGCACGGCGTCCGGCTCGCGGTCGGTGCCCAGACCCGTGAGGTGGGCGAAGGCGGAGTGCGGGCGGAACCGGTAGTCGGTGTCGTTGGAGCGCACCTTGAAGCCGCCGGCCGGGACCACCAGGCGCTCACCGGGGAAGAGCGCGGAGACGGCGGCGCGGCGGGCGACGGCGGGTGCGGCCGCCGGCAGCTGCTCCTTCGGTGTCGCGTCGTAGGGGGCCCACCCCTGCGGGATGAAGGCGCGGAAGGCGTCGGAGAAGGGGATCTTCCGGCTGGGGCTCTGCTGCTGCTCTTCGCTCACCCTGGGCATTCTGCCACCGACGGCGGGCCGCACCCCGTGCACCGGGGACCCCTACAGTGAGGCCCGTGGCTGCTACGACCATCGAGATCGCGCCCCGCCTGTCGGGCTGGGACGCCGCCGCGCTGGCCGACCGCCTCGGCCTGCGTCCTGACGACGCCGCCGAGACCGCCGTGCTGCTGGAGGAGCTCCGCGGCGACGACGCGGCAGGAGAGCGGCTGACCCCGCTGGTGGCCGCGCTGGTGGACGGGGTCGGGGACTTCCGCTCCGACGCACCGCCGGTCTTCGGGCTCACCCCCGACGGCTCGGACCACCGCTCGTCCGCGCTCGGCCGGACGGTGACCGGTGGGCTGGCGGTGGCCGCGCTGGTGGCCGCGACGCCGGAGGTGCTGGCCTTCCACGCCGCGCACGGGATCGACGAGGAGCAGGGCTGGCGCTCGCTGTCCGACCTGGGCCAGCAGATGTGGGTGCACCGCCGCACCTACGGCGACCTGGGGCTGCACACCGAGGGCTGGCTCACCTGCGCCTGGTCCGGCGCCCTGCACTGGCTGGGCCGGCTGCAGCTCAACCTGCGTCCGCTGACCGACGACGAGGGCGTCGAGCACCCGGCACGGTGGCAGCTCTCGGTGCACATCCCCGAGGCCGGCCCGCTCGACCCGGCCGCGGTGGACGACTCGCTGCGGCGGGCCGCGGCCTTCTTCGCCGTCCACCACCCCGACCACCCGGCCGAGGAGCTGCACTGCTCGTCCTGGCTGCTGGACCCCACGCTGGCCGAGGAGCTGCCGGGCTCGAACCTGGCGGGCTTCCAGCAGCGCTGGCGGCTCAACGGGCGCACCCACCCCGGCAACGAGGACGCGCTCTTCTTCACCTTCCGCCGCCGCGGCGAGGTCGACCTGACCGCGCTGCCGCAGGACACCCGGCTGCAGCGGCTGGTCGTCCGCCACATCACCGAGGGGCCCGGCTGGGTCTCCGCCGAGGGGACGGCCCCGCTGCCGTCGGAGGAGGCACGATGACCGAGCTCTACCTGGTGCGGCACGGGCAGACGGAGTGGAGCCGCGACGGCCGCCACACCGGCTCGACCGACATCGAGCTGACCGAGCAGGGACGGGCCGAGGCCGAGCTGCTGCGTCCGCGGCTGGCCGAGCTGTCCTTCGACCTGGTGCTGTCCAGCCCGCTGCGCCGGGCGCTGGACACCGCCCGGATCGCCGGCTTCGACCCCGACCGGGTGGAGGTGACGGAGGACCTGGTGGAGTGGGGCTACGGCGACTACGAGGGCATCACCAGCGCCACGATCCGCGAGACCGACCGGGGGTGGACCGTCTGGACCCACCCCAGCCCGGGTGGGGAGACCGCCGCGCAGGTGACCGAGCGGCTGGGCCGGGTGATCGAGCGGATCCGCGCCAGCGGGGTGGAGCGGGTGCTGTGCTTCGGCCACGGGCACGCGTCCCGGGCGCTGACGCTGCTGTGGCTGGGGCTGGACCTGACCCGCGGGGACTCCTTCCCGCTGGAGACCGGCCGGCTGAGCGTGCTGGGGCAGCACAAGGAGCAGCCCGCCCTGATCGCCTGGAACAGCTGAGTCCGGTGGTGTGGCCCACCGAGGCCGCGTGGCGCGCCACCGTGCCCGCCCTGGTCGAGCGCTGCGTCGCCCGGTGGGGGCTGGAGCTCGGCGCGGAGTACTCCGGCGGCACCGCCGCCTTCGTCGCGCGGGCCAGGACCGCCGACGGGGTGGACGCGGTGCTCAAGGTGTCGCTGCCGCACCGGGAGGCCCGCGACGAGGCCGAGGCGCTGCGACGCTGGGACGGTCGGGGCGCGGTCCGGCTGCTCGCCCGCGACGAGGACGAGCCCTTCGCGCTGCTGCTGGAGCGCTGCGAGCCCGGGACGACCCTGGCCTCCCGTGACGACCTGACAGCCGACGCCCGGCTGGAGGTGGCGGCCGGGCTGCTCTCCCGGTTGTGGGGGACCGCCGGACCGGTGGCGGCCTACGAGACGGTCGGTGCGGTGGCGGCGGAGTGGGCCGACCTGCTCGAGGAGCGGATGCGGGTCCTGGCTCCGCCCTTCGACCCCGGGCTGGTGGCCCGGGGTGCGTCCCTGCTCCGCGCGCTCCCCGGTACCGCCACCCGTGAGGTGGTCGTGCACGGCGACTACAACCCCGGCAACGTGCTGGCGGCCACCCGCGAGCCCTGGCTGGTGATCGACCCCAAACCGATGCTGGGCGACCCCGGCTACGACCTGTGCCCGTTGCTGGTGCAGGTGGACGACCCGTTCCTGCACGCCGAGCCGACCCGCGTCCTGCGGGAGCGCGTCGACCTGCTGGCCGCGTCGACCGGGGAGCCGGCCGAGCGCGTCCTGGCCTGGGCGGTGGCCCGGATGGTGGAGGCCGCGCTGTGGTTCGTCAGCCGGTCCGAGCTGGACGCCGGTCGGGAGGACCTGCGCCGGGCCGAGGTCCTGCTGGGGCTGCTCGAGGGCTGACGTGCCTGGGTGCCGACGCCCATGGGGCGCGGCTGATCCTGCGGGGCAGCGTGACCGGTCAGCCGAGGCGCTGGGTGAGCTGGACCTCCACCTCGTCACCGTCGTCCTTACCGATGGCCCGGCGGACCGGTGCGGCGACCGGCAGCTTGTGGGTGCCGTCGCCGAGGGCCATGAAGGCGCCGGTGAATGGCTCCCCGTCGACCGTCCCGGCGACCTTGACCAGCCCCCGCGTGCCGAACAGCTCGGCCGAGCCCGGGAGCTGGACGCAGATCCAGGTGTCGCCGGGGCGGACCCGGCCGAGGACGGCGGTGAACCGGATGTCGAGGGGTGCCGGGTCAGGCATGGCGTGCTCCTTGGTGTGTGGGCGGGCGGTGTGGTGCAGGCCCTCGTGGATGAGACCCGTGGCGCCCGCGGAAGTCATCCCTGAGCCCGTCCCACGCCCTCCACGGCACCGTGGGGAGATGTGGAGCGTCGGGTCCGGGCGACGCGGGTCCGGTGCTGGGGCCGCTCGCGGAGCTCAGACGTCACGTGGTGCGTGGCTCCGGGGAAGGGGAGCGGTGAACCCCAACCAGTCGGCCGCTCGGACGACGGCCGGCTCGGGAGGGCGGGGCGGTGGCTCGCGGACGAAGCGGGCCCGCACCTGCCAGCGTCCTCCCGACGTCCGGTCCCCCTCGACCGCGGACACCTCCGTGCCGAGGAGGATGGTGCGCGGCGAGCCGGACCAGGTCACCGCCTGGGCGCGGAGGGCGCTGAGCACCTCCTCCTCGGTCAGGGGCCCGTCGAGCTCCCGCCGGGCCACGAACACCTCCTCGGGCGCAGCGCCGCTCGCGGCGGAGACGGCCATCGTCCACGGGACCCGGCCGGAGGAAGCGGCTCGGTGCCCGACGGGACGAAGCCGAGCCAGGTGGCCGCCCTCATCAGGGCCGGCTGCGGCGGGGGCGGTGCTGGCTCGCGGACGAAGCGGGCCCGGGCCAGCCAGCGGCGGGGTGCGCCCTCGAGCAGCGAGACCTCGGTGCCGAGGTGCCGGGTCCTCGGGGAGCCGAACCAGGTGACGGCCTGGTCGCGCAGGGCGGTGGAGGCCTGGCTGGTCAACGGGCCGTCCAGCTCGAGCTGGGCCACGAACACCTGGGCCACGGTGCTCACGGTAGGGGTGAGCGGTCGGTAGGGTGCGGCGGGTGAGTGCGAACCGGTCGAGGCGGATGGTCTTCTGCGGCGTGGCGCTGGAGCGCCTGGAGCTGCTGGCCGCCGCCGGCACCCTGGAGGAGCTGGAGGGACGCGGCCCGACCCGGAGCGTGCTGGCCAGCCACGACGTCCCGCCGGAGGAGTCCGAGGAGGCCGACTACGTCGCCCAGAACCTCGCCTCGCTGGACAGCCTCGCGCTCGGCAGCGGCCCGCGCGTCGTGGTCGCGGTCGACGCCGAGCGCTCCGCGGTGACCGTCGTGGAGGAGTCCATCGGGCGGGTCCGGCTGACCCCCTTCGACTGGTCCTGGGTGACCGCGGTCTTCGTCGACGAGCCGGCTGCGCTGTCCGCGGTGGAGGAGGCGCGGACCGCGATGTCGGGCAGCGACGTCCGCATCGGCGAGGCGCACCAGCCCGAGGCGGTGACCCTGCTGCTGGAGGAGCACCCGCTGCTGTGGTTCCTCCCGCACGAGCTCCCCGACGTCCTCGCCCTGCACCGCTGAGCCCGGTCTCCTGCCGCCGGCGGCACCCTGGTGACACACTGACCCCATGCCACGTTCGATCTGGAAGGGTGCCATCTCCTTCGGGCTGATCAGCATCCCGATCAAGGTGTACGGCGCCACCGAGCAGAAGGACATCTCCTTCCGCCAGGTGCACCCCGCGGACGGGGGCCGGATCAAGTACAAGCGCGTCTGCGAGGTCTGCTCCCAGGAGATCCCCTTCGCCGAGATCGCCAAGGGCTACGAGACCCCCGACGGCCGGATGGCCATCCTGGAGAAGCAGGACTTCGAGGACCTCCCGCTGCGCAGCACCAAGGCCGTCGACGTGGTGCAGTTCGTGGACGCCGACGAGGTCGACCCCACCTACATCAGCTCGACCTACTTCCTCGAGGCCGACGGCCCCGGCGCCAAGCCCTACGTGCTGCTGCGCGACGCCCTGGTCCAGAGCGGGCGGGTGGCCATCGTCAAGGTGGCGCTGCGCTCCCGGGAGACGCTGGCCATGATCCGGGCCAAGGACGACCTGCTGCTGATGCACACCATCCTGTGGCCCGACGAGCTCCGCGACGGCCAGTTCGCCGCCCCGGCCGAGGACGTCTCGGTCAGCGACGCCGAGATCACCATGGCCGGCTCCTTCATCGACGCGCTGTCCGGGCCCTTCGAGCCCGAGCAGTTCCACGACGCCTACCGCGAGGCGCTGGAGACCCTGGTCGAGGCCAAGCTCAGCGGCTCGGCCATGGTCGCCCAGGAGGAGGACACCGGCGCCTCGGCGGACGTGGTCGACCTGGTGGCGGCGCTGCGCGCCTCGGTCGAGGCGGCCAAGAAGCGCCGGGCCGAGGCGTCGGGGGAGCAGGCGGCGCCCGCCGCGCCGGCCGAGCCCGCCGAGGAGGAGGACGAGGCGCCGGCCCGGAAGACCCCCACCAGGACCACGGCCAAGAAGACGACGGCGAAGAAGACCGCGGCGAAGAAGACGACGGCGGCGAAGACGACCACCGCCCGCAAGACCCCGGCGAAGAAGGCCAGCTGAGCCGAGGCGCCCTGCGTCAGCCTCGTGGGCGGTCGTCGGTCAGCGGGGTGAGGAAGTCCGCGAGCGCCTCGGTGAGCGGGCCGGGGGCCTCCTCGGCGACGTGGTGGCCGGAGTCGATCCCGTGCCCGCGGACGTCCTCGGCCCAGTCCCGCCAGATGGCCAGCGGGTCGCCGTACAGGTCCTCCAGGTCGTCCCGCAGCGACCACAGCACCAGCAGCGGGCAGCCCACCCGTCGCCCGGCGGCGCGGTCCTCCTCCTCGTGCCGGCGGTCCACGCCGAGCCCGGCCCGGTAGTCCTCGAGCATCGCCCGGACCACCTCGGGGTCGCGGACCGCCGCCCGCCACTCGTCGTGGTTCTCCCGGCCCATGGTGTCCGGGTCGCCGCGGTACCAGGCGTCGGGGTCGGCGGTGATCACCCGCTCCGGGACGTCGGGCTGGGCGAGGAAGAACCAGTGCCACCACCGGGTGGCGAACTCGGCGTCGGCACGCGCCAGGTGCTCGCTGATCGGGATGCAGTCCAGCAGCGCCAGCCGGCTGACCCGTTCCGGGTGGTCCAGGGCCAGCCGCAGCGCGACGTAGCTGCCGCGGTCGTGCCCGACCACCGCGTGCGAGCGGTGCCCCAGCCGGTCCATCAGCCGCACCAGGTCCCCGGCCACGGCCCGCTTGCTGTGGGCGGCGTGGTCCGGGGTCGGGGCCGGCCCGCGGGAGCGTCCGTAGCCGCGGAGGTCGGGGCAGACGACGGTGTGGCCCCGCTCGACCAGCGCCGGCGCCACCCGGTGCCAGGTGGAGCCGGTGCGGGGGTGGCCGTGCAGCAGCAGCACCGGCGGACCGTCACCGCCGTGGCGGACGTGGACCGACGCCTCCCCGAGGTCGACCTGCTCCTCGACGAAACCCTCGAACACCCCGCCCTCCTCAGCGTCCGCGCAGCCCGGGGAACTCGTCGTCGCGGAACTCCACGACCTCCGGTGCGCCCCCGGCGGCACGGTCCCGGTCGCGCTGCTCCTCCTGCTCGCGCAGCTCGACCCGGCGGATCTTGCCCGAGATGGTCTTGGGCAGCTCGGCGAACTCCAGCCGGCGGATCCGCTGGTAGGGCGCCAGGTGCTCCCGGGCGTGGGCCAGCAGCTCGCCGGCGGTCTCCCGGGTCGGCTCGTGGCCGGGGGCGAGCGCGACGTAGGCCTTGGGCACGGCCAGCCGGAGGGCGTCCGGGGCGGGCACCACCGCGGCCTCGGCGACGGCCGGGTGCTCGATCAGCACCGACTCCAGCTCGAACGGGCTGATCTTGTAGTCGCTGGCCTTGAACACGTCGTCGGTGCGCCCGACGTAGGTGATGTAGCCCTGCTCGTCGCGGGAGGCGATGTCGCCGGTGCGGTAGAAGTCGCCGTCCAGCGCCCCGGACGTCCCGCCCTCCTCGCCCTGGTAGCCGGTCATCAGCGGCAGCGGGCGCCCGGACAGGTCCAGGCACAGCTCGCCCTCACCGACCCCGTCCACCAGCCGTCCGGTCTCGGGGGAGACCAGCACCACCGGGACGCCCGGCAGCGGCCGACCCATCGAGCCCGGCACCACCCGGTCCCCGGGCACGTTGCCGACCTGGGCGGTGGTCTCGGTCTGGCCGTAGCCGTCGCGCAGGGTCAGCCCCCAGGCGTCCTGCACCTGGGTGATCACCTCGGGGTTGAGCGGCTCCCCGGCCCCGACCACCTCGCGCAGCTCACCCGGGCCGGCGGACAGGTCGGACTTGATCAGCATCCGCCACACCGTCGGCGGGGCGCAGAAGGTGGTGACGCGGCGACGCCGCAGCTGGTCGAGCAGACCGGCCGGGTCGAAGCGGCTGTAGCTGAGCGCGACCACGGTGGCCCCGGCGTTCCAGGGCGCGAAGAAGCAGGACCAGGCGTGCTTGGCCCAGCCGGGGGAGGAGATGTTGAGGTGGACGTCGCCCGGCCGCAGCCCGAGCCAGTACATCGTGGTCAGGTGCCCGACCGGGTAGGAGGCCTGGGAGTGCTCGACCAGCTTGGGGCGGTCGGTGGTGCCGGAGGTGAAGTAGAGCAGCATCCGGTCCTCCGGCCCGGTGCCGGGGTGCTCCACCCGGACCTCACCCAGTCCGCGTGCCTCGTGCAGGTCCGACCAGCCGTCCACCGTGCCGACGACGACCCGCAGGTAGTCCCCGGGGACGTCGTCGAACTTCGCCGTGCACGCCGGGTCGGTGACCACGCAGCGGGCCCCGCCGCGGGCCACCCGGTCGCGCAGGTCGGCCGCGCCGGCGGCGGTGGTGGTGGGCATCAGCACCGCGCCCAGCTTGATCACCGCGAGCATCGTCTCCCACAGCTCGACCTGGTTGCCCAGCATCAGCAGCACGGCGTCACCCCGGCCGACGCCGAGGCCGGAGAGCCAGCTGGCCAGCTGGTCGGAGCGGGTGACCAGCTCCTCGAAGGTGAGCTCGGTGGTCGAGCCGTCCTCGTCCACCACCACCAGGGCCGGGTCGTCGTTGCCGCGGCCGATGGCGTCGAACCAGTCCACCGCCCAGTTCCAGCGCGGGCCGACGTCGGGCCAGCGGAACTGCTCACGGGCCGTCTCAGGGTCGCCGTACCAGCCGAGCAGCTGGTCCCGGGCGGCGCGGAAGGCCTCGGTGGCCGAGGACGTCGGAGTGCTCATGGGCCATGCCTACCGCATCGTCGGCGCCGCCCGACAGACCCCGGGGCGGCTGCCGCGGCCCGGGATAGGGTCGCGGCATGGATGCACGCACCTCGGTCCCGCCGCCCGTCAACGAACCCGTCCGCAGCTACGCCCCGGGGTCCCCGGAACGGGCCTCGCTGGCCGCCCGGCTGGAGGAGATGGCCGCGGCCGAGCCGGTGGAGCTGACCGCCTGCATCGGCGGCGAGCGCCGGCTGCCCGGCGGGGAGTCCTTCGAGGTGACCATGCCCTCGGACCACCACCACGTGCTCGGACGCTCCGCCCACGCCACCGCCGAGGACGCCGCAGCCGCGGTCCAGGCCGCCCAGGCCGCCGCCCCCGGCTGGGCCGAGCTGCCCTTCGACGAGCGGGCCGCGGTCTTCCTCCGCGCCGCGGACCTCCTGGCCGGTCCCTGGCGCGACACCCTCAACGCCGCCACCATGCTGGGCCAGGGCAAGACCGTCCAGCAGGCTGAGATCGACGCCGCCTGCGAGCTGATCGACTTCCTCCGCTTCAACGTGGCCTTCGCCGCCCAGATCCACGAGGTGCAGCCGATCTCCTCACCCGGGGTCTGGAACCGCACCGACTACCGCCCGCTGGACGGCTTCGTCTACGCGATCACCCCGTTCAACTTCACCGCCATCGCCGCCAACCTGCCCACCGCCCCGGCGCTGATGGGTAACACGGTGGTCTGGAAGCCCAGCCCCACCCAGCAGCTGGCCGCCTCCCTGACCATGGACCTGCTCACCGCGGCAGGGCTCCCGGCCGGGGTCATCAACCTGCTGCCCGGTGACGGCCTGGCCGTCTCCGACGTCGTGCTGCCGCACCGCGAGCTGGCCGGTCTGCACTTCACCGGCTCCGCGGCCACCTTCCAGCACCTGTGGCAGGAGATCGGGCGCAACATCTCCGGCTACGCCGCCTACCCGCGGATCGTGGGGGAGACCGGTGGCAAGGACTTCATCGTCGTGCACCCCAGCGCCGACCCGGCCGTCGCCCGGACCGCCATGATCCGCGGGGCCTTCGAGTACTCCGGGCAGAAGTGCTCGGCCGCCTCCCGGGCCTACGTGGCGCGGAGCGTGTGGGACCAGATCCGCGGCGAGCTGGTCGAGATCACCGACGGGCTGGCCGTCGGCGACGTCCGAGACCTGTCCGCCTTCACCTCCGCGGTGATCGACCAGCGGGCCTGGACCAAGCACCGCGACGCCATCGAGCGGGCCCGGGCCGACGCCACCTGCGAGATCGTGGCCGGCGGCACCGTGGACGACTCGGTGGGGTGGTTCGTCCGGCCGACGATCATCGTCTCCGACGACCCCGGCAACGAGGTGTTCAACACCGAGTACTTCGGCCCGATCCTCGGCGTGCTCGTCTACGACGACGCCGACTTCGACCGCGTCCTCGAGGTGGTCGACTCCGGGGCTCCCTACGGCCTGACCGGTGCGGTGATCGCCGACGACCGCGACGCCGTGCTGCGGGCCAGCCGGGCGCTGCGCCACGCCGCCGGGAACTTCTACGTCAACGACAAGCCGACCGGGGCCGTGGTCGGGCAGCAGCCGTTCGGGGGCTCGCGGACGTCGGGCACCAACGACAAGGCCGGCTCGATGTGGAACCTGATCCGCTGGACCAGCCCCCGCTCGATCAAGGAGACCCTGGTGCCGCCGACCTCGGTCGGGTACCCCCACATGGGTCCGGAGGCGTCGTGATCAGCCAGCTGGTGACCGGCGACGCCGCGAAGGCCGAGGAGCTGGTGCAGGTGCTGGCCGCGGCCGGGTACAGCGCCGAGGCCGTTCCGGGGGTGGCCACGGCCGCCGGTGGGGCCGCCGACGAGCACGTGGTCCAGACCGACGCCCCGCTGGAGCTGCTCGACGAGCTGGCCGCCGAGACCGGGGCCCGGCTCGAGGCCGCGGACCCGATGTCGGGCACCCGGACCGCGGTCACCGACCTGCCCTGACGACGGCGACCGGCCCGACGCGAGCTGCGTCGGGCCGGGGCGGTCGGGGACGAGCCGGGCGGGTGGTCGGCGGCCGGTGCGAGCCGGCCGGTCGGTGATGGCCGGGATCAGCCGCGGGCGAGCCAGCGGCTCCCGACCTCCTGGTGGACGTCGACCCCGGCCAGCACGGCGGGCGCGGCGGACTGCTCGAGCTTCTTGCCCAGCAGCGGGATGTTGACCTTGAGGTCACCGGACACGGTCAGGACCGACCCGCTGCCCGCGGCGGCCAGCTCGGTGGTGCCCTTGACCGTCACCGGCTGGCCCGGGACGGTGATGTTGATGGTGCCGGTGCGGCTGCCGTCAGCGGCCGCGGGGCCCCAGGAGATGTCCTCGACGACGTCCATGGTGGGGCCGGTGAACTTCGCCGCCGCCGAGGGGGCGTCCAGGGTCCGGGTGGTGCGGGTGGTGCTGCCGTCGACGGAGACGGTGAACTTGTGGGCCTTGCTCGCCTCGCAGACCTCGGTCAGGTAGGCCTCGTCGGTCAGCATGGCGTAGGCCTCGGCCGGCGGGGCGGGGAACTCTGCTCGTGTGGAGATGTCCATGGGCCCCATCATGCCGTGACCCGCAGAAGTGGTCGCTGAGCGCACCCGTCTGCCGCATGGTCCAGAGACGTCAGCTGGGTGACCGGTTGTGCACAGGCCCGGGTCGCGGCGACGAGACCTGTGGACGAGCGGCGCGCCGACCACCGAGCTGACGACGGTGCCGGCATGACCAAGGACTTCGCCCCACACTCCGAGCTCATCCGGCGCTTCCCCCGACGCGACCTGGACCGGGCGGTGGCCGCCGGGCGCCTCGTGCGCGTCGCCCGCGGCTGGTACAGCGTCCCCGGCGCCGACCCCGCCGTCACCACCGCACTGCGGGTCGGCGGACGGCTGGGCTGCCTGAGCGCCGCCCGGTTCCACGGCCTCTGGGTACCGCCGGACCCCGACGTCCACGTCCTCGGTCGGCGCGAGGGCCCCGACGTCACGTCCCCACGCGGGGTCGTGGTGCACCCGGTCCGGGCGTGGAGCGGGGGCGACCCAGTGGTGGGGGTGCCGGCCGCGATCCAGCAGGTGGCCCGGCACCACGACCCGGAGACCGCGCTCGTCGTTCTCGAGTCCGCGCTCAACCAGGGCCTCCTGCAGCGGGCCGACATCGACGCGCTGACGGTCGGACGTAACGCACGCACCCGGGCCCTGCTGGCCGAGGCGATGGCCTCGGCGCAGTCGGGCACCGAGACCCGCGTCCGCAGGTTCTTCGAGTCCCGACGCGTGCCTGTGCGGCCACAGGTGCTGGTGCCTGGGGTCGGGTACGTGGACCTGCTGGTGGGGCGCTCCCTGATCGTCGAGTGCGACAGCGTGGCCCACCACACCGCGGCAGCCGACTACGCCAACGACCGGCGTCGGGACCTGGTCGCGGTGGGACGGGGGTACCGCGTCGTCCGGCTGACCCACGCCCAGGTGTGGGCCGTCTGGGAGCAGACCCAGGACGCGCTGTCCGGGCTGGTCCGGGCCAGGGAGCACCTGCGTCGGCTGCGCGGTTGATCCGCAGAACCGGTCGCTCAGCGGACGTCTCCGCACCATCGTCGAGTGGTGTGCGCTCAAGGGCCGGTTGTGCACGGCACGGCGGCGCGTGCCACCCGCTGCCAACCACCCACGCCCGCTCCGGGAAGCACCTTGCTCGCTGCTCCGGTTCACCACGCGAGGGCGTCCGCTGCAGGCGTGGCGGGCAGAACCGGTCGCTCAGCAGACGCCTCTGCGCGATGGTCGAGTGGTGTCCGCTCACGGACCGGTTGTGCCCGGGCCCGCCGTCGGGGGTCGCCCGGCCGGTCACCCGGGTCCCCTATGGTGAGGGGCGGGCACGGCGTCGTGCCTCACGGCCCCGGACGCGGAGGGCACCGGGTGGAGCAGATCGGACACCGAGGACAGTGAGCACCGAGACCGCCAGCACGCCGGCCGGACCCAGCGCGACGCCCGCCGACCCCGACCCCACCGACCTCAAGCAGGACCGGATCGCCGAGCTGGCCCGCCGTGGCGCCGAGCTGGCCGGGGCCATGGGCCAGGACCAGGGCCGGGCCGAGGAGTTCCTGCAGCACTACTTCCGCCACGTCGACGCCGACGAGGTGCTGCTGCAGCGCGACCCCGACGACGTCTTCGGCCTCGTCGTCGACCACTTCCGGCTGGCCAGCACCCGCACCGGCGCCGACCCCGTGGTCCGGGCCGGCACTCCCACCCGCGCGGACGGTGGCTGGGCCGCGCCGGAGGGAGCCTCGGTGCTGCAGCTGGTCAACCTCGACCGGCCCTTCCTGGTCGACTCGGTCACCATGGAGATCGCCCGCCAGGGCTGGGTGATCCGCGAGCTCTTCCACCCCCAGTTCTGGGTGGTGCGCGACGACCAGGGACGTCTGCAGTCGGTGCTGCACGCCCGCCAGGCCGCCGAGGACACCCGTTCGGTGGCCGAGTCCTGGATCCACGTCGAGGTGGTCCCGGCCGGGTCCCGGCCGGTGCGGGAGGAGGACCTGCAGCAGCTGGTCGAGGGGCTGACCCAGGTGCTGGAGGACGTCCGGGTCGTGGTGGAGGACTTCGGCGCCATGCGCGAGCGCGTGCTGGCCGCCTGCGAGGACCTCGCCGACCGCGAGATGCCCGTCACCGAGGAGGAGCGCACCTCCGCGATCGACCTGCTGCGCTGGCTGGCCGAGGGCCACTTCACCTTCCTCGGCTACCGCGACTACGAGCTGGTGGTCGGGGACGCCGTCCGCCGCTACGAGCCGGTCCCCGGCACCGGGCTGGGCATCCTGCGCGACGACACCGACGTGCCCGGGCGCTTCCACGCCAACCCGCCCACGGCCGAGCGCCCGATGCTGGTGGTGGTCACCAAGGACAACCTCCGCTCCCGGGTGCACCGGCCGGCCTACCTGGACTACGTCGGCGTCCGCCTCTTCGACGCCACCGGCCGGGTGGTGGGGGAGCGGCGCTTCCTCGGCCTCTTCGCCCACTCCGCCTACACCGAGCCGGTCACCCGGGTCCCGGTGCTGGCCAGCAAGGCCGCCGAGGTGCTGGCCCGCACCGGCTACGCCGCCGACAGCCACGGCGGCAAGTCGGTGATGCGGGTGCTGAGCAGCTACCCCCGCGACGAGATGTTCCAGACCAACGTGCCCGAGCTGGCACCGATCGTGGAGGAGATCGCCCGGCTCCGCGAGCGCCGCCAGGTCCGGGTGTTCGCCCGCCGCGACCCCTACGGCCGCTACCTGTCCTGCCTGGTCTACTTCCCGCGCGACCGCTACACCACCGAGGTCCGGCTGCGGATCGAGTCGGTGCTGCAGCGGGCGCTGGGGGCGGAGTCCGTGGAGTACCAGGCCCAGGTCAGCGAGTCGGTGCTGGCCCGGCTGCACCTGGTGGCCCGGATGCCGGCCGGTCGCCGGCTGGGGGCCTACGACGTCCCGGCGCTGGAGCGCGAGCTCACCGACGCCACCCGCTCCTGGAACGACCTGCTCCGCGACCAGCTGGCCCAGCACCCCGACCTGCCGCCCGTGCCGGAGCTGGAGCGGATCTTCCCCGAGGGCTACAAGGAGGACTACGAACCGCGCCAGGGCGTGCTCGACCTCGCCGCGCTGCTCGCCCTCGACGACGCCCCCGACGAGGCCGACGCCGACGCCCCCACCCGCTCGATGGCCCAGGCGATCTACGTCCCCGACGCCGAGGACGACCCGGCCGACCTCCGGCTCAAGGTGTTCCGCACCACCCCGATGCCGCTCTCGCAGGTCCTGCCGCACCTGAGCGCCTTCGGCATCGACGTCCTCGACGAGCGCCCCTACGAGCTCCGGCTGCCCGGCGGCCGCCGCGCCTACGTGCTGGACTTCGGGCTGCGGGTCCCCGGCGGGGTCGCCGCCCTGGACGAGCGCTGGCGGGCCCGGGACCGGGACCGGTTCACCGACGCCTTCGCCGCCGTGCACAGCGGGCGGATGGAGAGCGACGCCCTCAACCGGCTGGTCCTCGCGGCCGGCCTCACCTGGCGGCAGGTGTCCTGGCTGCGGGCGGTCGCGCGCTACCTCCGCCAGGCCGGGATCAGCTTCAGCCAGACCTACATCAGCACCGCGCTGGTGGCCAACGTCGACCTGGCCCGGCTGCTGGTGCGGCTCTTCGAGGTCCGTTTCGCCCCCCGCGACGAGGCCTGCACCCCGCCGGACGAGTCCGCGGTGGAGTCGGTGCTGGACCGGATCCGGGCGGGCCTGGACGACGTGGCCAGCCTCGACCAGGACCGCATCCTGCGCGCCTTCCTGGCCGTGGTGATGGCCATGGTGCGGACCAACGCCTTCCAGCCCGGACGCGCCGCACTGGCCTTCAAGCTGCTGCCGACCCGGTTGCCGGACCTGCCGGCCCCGCGCCCGGCCTTCGAGATCTTCGTCTGCTCCCCGCGGGTCGAGGGCGTCCACCTGCGCTTCGGCGCGGTGGCGCGCGGTGGTCTGCGCTGGTCCGACCGCCCGGAGGACTTCCGCACCGAGGTGCTCGGCCTGGTCAAGGCCCAGATGGTGAAGAACACCGTCATCGTCCCGGTCGGGGCCAAGGGCGGCTTCTACTGCAGGCAGCTGCCCGACCCCGGGGACCGCCAGGCCTGGCTGGCCGAGGGACAGGCCTGCTACCGGCTGTTCATCTCCAGCCTGCTCGACGTCACCGACAACATCGTCGTCGGGGAGGTGGTGCCCCCGCAGCGGGTGGTGCGCCACGACCCGGACGACCCCTACCTGGTGGTCGCCGCCGACAAGGGCACCGCCACCTTCTCCGACCTGGCCAACGCCATCTCGCTGGAGCGCGGGTTCTGGCTGGGGGACGCCTTCGCCTCCGGCGGCTCGGTGGGCTACGACCACAAGGGGATGGGCATCACCGCCCGCGGGGCCTGGGAGTCGGTCCGCCGGCACTTCCGCGAGATGGGGGTGGACTGCCAGCGCGAGGACGTCACCGTCGTCGGCGTGGGCGACATGTCCGGTGACGTCTTCGGCAACGGGATGCTGCTCAGCGAGCACATCCGGCTGGTGGCCGCCTTCGACCACCGCCACGTCTTCCTCGACCCCGACCCCGACGCGGCCACCTCCTTCGCCGAGCGGCGCCGGCTCTTCGGGCTGCCCCGCTCCAGCTGGGCCGACTACGACCCCTCGCTGCTCTCCGAGGGCGGCGGGGTGTTCCCCCGCACCGCGAAGTCGATCCCGGTGCACCCGCGGGTCAGGGAGCGGCTCGGGCTGGACGAGGGCGTCACCGCGCTGGCCCCTCACGACCTGCTCTCGGCGATCCTGCGCGCCCCGGTGGACCTGCTCTGGAACGGCGGCATCGGCACCTACGTCAAGGCCGCCGCCGAGACCTCCGCCGAGGTGGGGGACAAGGCCAACGACGCCATCCGCGTGGACGGCGCCCAGCTGCGTGCCCGCTGCGTCGGCGAGGGCGGCAACCTCGGTCTGACCCAGCGCGGCCGGATCGAGTACGCCGCGGGCGGGGGCCGGATCAACACCGACTTCATCGACAACTCCGCCGGGGTGGACACCTCCGACCACGAGGTGAACATCAAGATCCTGCTGGCCGGGGAGATCGCCGCCGGGAGGCTGGCGCCGGAGGAGCGGGAGCCGCTGCTGGCCTCGATGACCGACGACGTCGCCGCCCTGGTGCTGGAGCACAACTACGACCAGAACCTGGCCCTGGCCAACGGCCTGCAGCAGTCGACGTCGATGGCCCCGGTGCACGAGGCCTGGATGCAGCAGCTGACCCGGGTCGGCCTGCTGGACCGGACCATCGAGAACCTGCCCGGCACCGAGGAGATGACCGCCCGGATCGCCGCCGGGCGCGGGCTGACCTCACCGGAGCTGGCCACCCTGCTCAGCTACACCAAGATCTGGCTGGAGGAGGAGATCCTCGCCACCGACCTGCCCGACGACCCGTTCCTGGCCGACCGGCTGGTGCAGTACTTCCCGCAGGCGCTGCGCGAGGGCCACCGCCAGGGGATGTCGGAGCACCGGCTGCACCGCGAGATCATCACCACGGTTGCGGTCAACCGGTTCGTGAACTCCGCCGGCATCACCGCGGTGCACCGGCTGGGGGAGGACACCCAGGCCACCGCCCAGGACGTGATGCGGGCCCAGCTGGCCGCCCGCTCGATCGTCAGCGCCGGGCGCCACGAGGTGCGGCTGCGCCAGCTCGACCACGTGGTCGACGCCGGGCTGCAGACCCGGCTCCGGCTCGAGCTGCGGACGGTGGTGGAGCGCAGCACCCGCTGGGTGCTGTCCAACCGCCGCTCCCCGATCGACATCCAGGCCGTCATCGAGCAGTTCGCCGACGGCGTGGGCCGGATCAGCCAGGCGATGCCGCAGCTGCTCACCGGGCGGGAGGGGGCGCGGTTCGCCGACCGGCTGTCGGAGCTGGACGCCCTGGGCATCGGCGACGAGCTGGCCACCACCATCGCCGGGCTGCCCTTCCTTCAGGGGGCGCTGTCGGTCGTGCAGGCCGCCCAGCAGGCGGGCCAGGACCCGGTCGTCGTGGCGCGGGTGCACCACCAGCTCAGCGAGCTGCTGGGGCTGGACCGGCTGCAGCAGCGGGTGGCCGCGCTGCCCCGCACCGACCCGTGGGACGCCCTGGCCCGCAACGCGTTGCGTGACGAGCTGGGGGTGGTGCACACCCAGCTCACCTCCGAGGTGCTGCGCCACCTGCCCGACGAGGGCGGCGGGGACGAGGTGGCCGTGGCGCTGGAGCGGTGGGGGGCGGAGACGCCAGGGCTGGAGCCCACCACCCGGTCGCTGGCCGAGATCTGCGCCGAGGAGCCCACCCTGGCCCGGATGTCGGTGGGGCTGCGGATGGTCCGGACGCTGCTGGCCGCGCTGGGTTGAGGGCGCTCAGCCCACCAGCCGCAGCCGGCGGGGGGAGACCGCGACGCTGACCTGCTGGCCCCAGGTCAGCTCGAGGTGGTCGTCCTCGATCCCGTCGCCGAAGCAGACCAGCCGCTCGGACTCCACCCGCAGCACCAGCTCCCCCCGCCCCAGCAGGCCCTCGGTGGCGGTGGTGCCGGTGACCGGGGAGGGCCAGGCCTCACGGACGAACCAGGCCAGCGCGGTGCTGCTCGGGTCGGGCAGGGCCAGCGGGCTGTGCCGTTCCAGCCAGAGCGAGCGGCACCACCCGGTGGCCCCGGTGCCGGTGGCCACCACCACCCCCGAGGACGCCTGCTGCTCCCCGTCGTGTCCCGGCGCGGTGATCCGGTAGCGGGCGGTCTGGTGGCTGGGGTGGCCGAGGAAGACCTCGTTCAGCGCGTGCAGCTCCTGGCCGCCGTCGGTGCGGGCCACCACCATGCTGAGCTCGGTCACCTGGTCGCGGGCGTGCAGCAGCTCCGCGGTCGCCGCCGGCCGGTGGCGGACCAGCACCCCGGGGTTGCGTCCCGGCCACGGGTCGATCCCCAGCACCGGCTGGTCGCGGAGGTACTTGGCCACGTTGGCCACCAGCCCGTCCTGCCCGACCACCACCGCCACGTCGTCGGGGGCGAAGAGGAACCGGGCCAGGTCGCCCCGCTCCACCCGGCCCTGGCGCCAGTCCGGCGGCACCGCGGCGGTGACGGCCTGCAGGGCCGCCTGCTGCTGCTGGTGGCGCTCCTCGACCTCGGTCAGGGTGCGGCCGCGGGTGCGGAGGAAGAACTCGGCCTGCCCGCGGGTGGCGTGGCGGGCCAGCAGCTCCTCCAGCTCGGTCCGCCGGTGCACCACGACGACCCGCGGCGGGAGGCTCATGCCGACCGCCCGGCGAGCCGGGCCAGCACCGGGCTGAGCAGCTCCGGGGTCAGCACCAGGTGCTCCACGGCCGGCAGGTGCTCGGCCACCTCCTGGGCGGTGAGGGCCCAGAGCACCTCGGCCGGGACATCGGCGTAGGCGCCCAGCCGCGCGGTCTGGGCCTCGGCCTCGGCCTGGCCCAGCGCGCGGGTGCGCTCGGCCTCGGCGGCCACCCGGACCTGCTGGGCCGCCGCCTGCTCCTCGGCCTCCCGGCGGGCGTTGGCGCCCCGCTGGGCCACCAGCTCCGCCTCCTGGCGCGACAGCTCGATCCGGCTGGTCAGCTCGTTCTCGGAGATGGTGCGCTCCCGCTCCACGGCCAGGGCCCGGCGCTCGTAGCCGGCGCGGTCGGCCTCGGTCTGGATCCGCTCCCGGGTGGGGGTCTCCAGCGCCCGCTCCACCTCCGGCTGCGGGCGGACCGCGACCACCCGCACGCCGAGCACCTCGATCCCGGTCTCGCCGAGCCTGCTGTCCCCGGCCAGGGCGGCGGCCCCGGTGCTGCGGATCTGCTCGATGCCCTCGCTCAGGGCCCGGGCCAGCGGCATCCGCGCCACCAGGTCCAGCACGTGCTGCTGCATGGTCCCCACCAGCAGCGAGGCGATCTGGTCCAGCGGAGAGCCCTGCCAGCGACCCGTCCCCGGGTCCAGGGAGAAGTCCAGCCGGAGCGCGGCCCGGTCCGGCTCGGCCACCCGGTAGCTCAGCGAGGCCTGCACGGTGACGTCCTGGAAGTCGGCGGTGAGCGCGTGGAAGAGCAGCGGCAGCTCCCGGTCGTCCACGGGCACCTCCGAGAGCACCGCGTGCAGGGGGCGGAACCAGAAGGACGTGCCGGTGCCGCTGTGGCGCAGCTGCCCCCGGTCCAGGTGGAGCACGTGCATCGTGGCGCTGCTGCGCAGGTGGCTCACGATCGGGTAGCGGCTGATGTCGGCCACGGGGTCCTCCTCGGTTGTTGTCGTCAACATGACGATAAACCGGACGGCTACTACTCGTCAACTTGACGAGAAGCGGTTAGGGTGGGTCCGTGACCGCCCGACCGAACGCCGCCCTGACCGTCGACCTGGTGGTGCTGACCGTCCGTGCCGACGAGCTGCAGGTGCTGCTGGTGCGGCGGGGCATCCC
The DNA here is from genome assembly GCF_900101785.1 of Auraticoccus monumenti. Lineage (GTDB taxonomy): Bacteria > Actinomycetota > Actinomycetes > Propionibacteriales > Propionibacteriaceae > Auraticoccus > Auraticoccus monumenti. The sequence continues at coordinate 2,779,430 of NZ_LT629688.1, forward strand.
GCCCTTCGAGGGCGCCTGGGCGCTGCCCGGGGGCTTCGTCGGCGCCGAGGAGACCCTGCTGGCCGCCGCCGGTCGCGAGCTGGAGGAGGAGACCGGGTTCGGCCCCGAGCAGGTGCACGTCGAGCAGGTCGGCACCTACGGCGACCCCGGGCGCGACCCGCGCGGTCGGGTGGTCACCGTCGTCCACCTGGCGCTGCTGCCCGACCCGGGGGTCCCGCGCGCCGGCACCGACGCGGCGGAGGCCGACTGGCGCCCGGTGCGCGGGGTCGAGTCCGGTGCCGTGCCGCTGGCCTTCGACCACGCGCGGCTGCTGGCCGACGCCCTGGAGCGGGCGCGGGCCAAGCTGGAGTACTCCCCGCTGGCCACGGCCTTCTGCCCGCCGGAGTTCACCGTGGCCGACCTGCGCCGGGTCTACGAGACGGTCTGGGGGGTGCCGCTGGACCCGCGCAACTTCCACCGCAAGGTGACCGCGGCGCCGGGGTTCGTGGAGGCGACCGGGCGGACCCGCACCGAGCGCGGACGTCCCGCCCAGCTGTTCCGCCGCGGGGACGCCCGGGTGCTGCACCCGCCGCTGGTGCGGGAACGGCCCGCGGCCGGCGGCGACGGGGGATGATGTCGGCGTGATCATCGACCTGCACACCCACTCCTCGGTCTCCGACGGCACCGACCGCCCGGCCGAGCTGGTGGCCAAGGCGGCCCGGGAGGGCATCGACGTGATCGCCCTGACCGACCACGACACCTTCGACGGGCTGGCCGAAGCGGGGCGCGCGGCGGTCGAGCACGGGGTGGAGCTGCTGGGCGGGCTGGAGATGTCGACCCAGCGGCGCGGGCACAGCGTGCACCTGCTCGGCTACGGCGGACGCCAGGACGACCCGGCGCTGGTGGCCGAGCTGGCCCGGGTGCGGGCCGGTCGGGAGGACCGGCTGACCCCGGTGCTGGCCCGGCTGGCCGCGCTCGGGATGACGCTGAGCGAGGAGCAGGTGCGCCACCACGTCGGTGCCAGCCCCTCGGTCGGACGTCCGCACGTGGCCGACGCGATGGTCGCGGCCGGCTACGTGGCCGACCGGACGGAGGCCTTCGACCGCTTCCTGGCCGACGGGGGGCCGGCGCACGTGCCGCGCTACGCCACCGACTTGGTCGACGGCCTCCGGCTGCTCCGCGCCGCCGGTGCGGTCACCGTGGTGGCCCACCCCTGGGGGAGGGGCAAGGAGTGGCAGCTGCCCGAGGAGGTCTGGCCGGCGCTCGCCGCGGCCGGGCTGGACGGGGTGGAGGTCGACCACTTCGACCACGGCCCCGACCAGCGGCGGAGGCTGCGGGCGATCGCGGCGGACAACGACCTGCTGGTCACCGGTTCCAGCGACCACCACGGGATGGGCAAGGTCGACCACGAGCTGGGCCGGGAGCGCACGGACCCCGAGGTCTACGCCGAGATCCGCCGCCGCCTGGACGAGCGCGCAGGGCGCGCCGCCCCCGGCTCTCCCGGCCGGTAGGGCGCCAGCTGCGGGATCTGCGGGGAACCGTACGCCTCCGACGTCATTGACCACGACCCCGTGGGTGGAGTACTCGGACCTGGGGAAGAGGCTGATCGCCCGCGATCGACGAAGTGCCATCACCGGCCGATCTCGACGACACCCGCTGGAGCGGCTGCAGGCCGCCCGCGACGCCCCACAGGGCTGACCGGGGCGCGTCAGTGGGCATCAGCGAGGGCCTCGGTAACCTTCTTCAACGTGCTGGAGAGATCTTGTCTCATTGGTGGACCTGAGTCCCCAGGCCTGTCAGCGCGGAGTGGTCTGGGTTCCCGATTCCCTCTCGGGGCCGGAGTTGGCTGCCGGGACGGGGAACTCGAGGTCAATCGTCGGAGCGGGGTCTGGATCCGGCGGTACGTACGTAGTCTCGCTCAGGCTGCCCAGTGACGATGGTTTTTGAGCGGTCCCGGCAGGTCGGCGACTCGCTGGCTCAGAACCGCCGCTCGAAAGTCGTGTGATCCACGCCACCTACTTTTCGATCAGGGGTTTCGAGCAGGCAAGTTGCCGGGCGCCAGTAGCGCGATGCCGCCGTGTGTCAGTAGGGGATCCCTGACCGGGATGTAGTCGCGGTAGCGTCGAATTCGTGTCGTACAGCCAGGAGCGGGTGCAGCGTGCGGCTGACCACTGGGGCCTGGTGATCGGGGAGCCCTTGACGGGTGGGTCCCGCTCGGCCGTCTTCGCCGCACGTGATGCCGGAGGCAGTGACGTCGTGCTCAAGCTCCCGCCCGCCCGCGGCGGCGGGCGTGGCGCGGCCTCTGCCGAGGCCGCTGTCCTGATGTCGTGGGCTGGAACGGGTGCAGCGATCACCCTGCTGGATGCCACCGACGATGCGCTGCTCCTGGAGCGCGCACGACCGGGTGCCGGGTGGCCATGGAGGTCTCAGGAGTCAGCTGTCGGGACCATGGTCGACGTTGCCGGGGAGCTGGTGAGCAGGCTGTGGTCGGCGCCGATGCCAGCTCACCGGCTGCCGACCTTGGTCGAGGTGTATCCCGAGCACGAGCGGGTCGCTCGTGAGGACGCGGCCATGGAACAAGGTGAGCGTGCCGAGCCAGGTCGCGGCTTCCTGGGGCTGCTGCGCCTTCCGGACGCCCGATCGGCAGCGGACCACCTCTGTCGCACGACGCGCGAGCCGAGGCTGCTCCACGGGGACTTCATCACCAAGAACGTGGTCAGCTCCGCCGGCAGCCCAGTGGGCTGGGTCGTGCTGGACCCGCTCCCCGTGATCGGGGATCCCGGCGCTGAGGTGGCTGCGTTCGCGGCCTACCAGCCTGCCGAGCTGATCCTGCCGGTGGCGGAGTCGCTGGCCAGATTGACCGGAATTGATGTGGGGCGCTCCCTGCGGTGGACGGCAGTCTGGACTGTTCACCAGGCGGCACAGGCGTGGCGGGAGGACCAGGAAGAGGTCGAGGCCCTCATCGCCTCGGCCACGGTGCGCGACCTGCTGACCTGTAACGGACTTGCACGCTAAGCGATCCCCTCACATTCCGGTGTTGCTCGCCTCAAATCGCTGACACTTTGTAGCCACACGTCGACGGAGTCGACGACCGAATGGGACGCGGCGCGACGTAGCTGGGGTCGGATGAGCCGGCAAGAGGCTGGCAAGCAGTGACTACCTTCGGTGCATGTCCTCCGACGGCGTTGTGCTCGAGATGAACGATCCGCACCAGCTGGTACCAGCTGCGGCCCGAGATGACGTTCACCTCTCCCAGATCGGCCACAGCGAGGTTCCGAGGTTCGCTGCGCTGTATCGGACGATCTGGGCGCCTCTGGGTGGGGGTGGGCGCGAGGCGTGGACCGTGGCCGATTGGCGCAGCGAGTTGGCGCAGCCAGGAACTGAGGCATGGATCGCGACCTTGGGCGGGCACAATGTCGGGATGGCCCAGATCGGCTGGACCGGACAGGGAGACGCCGGCTTCACGGTCATCGGCGTCATCCCGTCACGTCAGGGAGAAGGGATTGGTGGCGACCTTCTGACGCGGCTGACCCGCCACCTGTGGGAGCACCCGGCTCCGAACGGTCGGGCGACCCACCGCGTCTGGCTCTGGACCCTCCCCGACGAGCACCCTCACACGATCCCGAACTACCTCGCGCGAGGCTTCCAGCGCGGCCCAGACCTCGTCGGATAGCCGCCGAGAAGCGCGAGCGCGCCAGGGCCGCGATCCATGGTCGCCAACGCCGAAAGGCGGTCTGTGTGGCCCTCACACGGCCGCCAATGGCGGGCTGTGTCGATGAGCGATCGGCGACCGGACGCCTCGGCAACGAGCTCTCTGCCCAGGTAGGCGGCTACTGCTGGGTCAGGTCTGGCGACCACCCGTCGATGACGAGATGGCGGACAGTTGTCAGCTGGGTACCGATCAGGTCCCGCACTACTACGGGTCGGAGGACGACCGAGGTCACGTCGGCAACGGGGAGCCACTCCTGGACCAGGTGCGGTTCCCGGGGTTCCACGTCCTCGCGGTCGATGGTCGCGCGTAGGTAGTGCTCCAGCCCGTGGATCTGCTTGTCACCAGCCATGAACCGGTTCTCGACCACGAACAGGTACTCCCAGCTCACCAGCCGCGCGTTGGTCTCCTCCTCGATCTCGGCGCGCAACCGCGCTTCGAAGGTGTCGCCGATCTCGTACTCGCCACCGATGAAGGCGTAGTTGGTGCCGGGTGAGTCACTGGGCCGCTGGACCAGCACACGTTGAAGGTCGTTGGAGAAGATGATTGCTCGCACTGAGGGCCGAACCAACCGTCGTCAGGCGACCACGTCGAAGAAGTCCTGCTCCATCGAAGACATGCTGAGAACCCTCGCACGACGTGGAGGGTCAGGTCATCCGCTCATGTTTACGCCTCGAGCACCGCAGCCAGCCTGGCCCAGGCAGTTGCGTCGGCGGGCAGTGACCCGAGTTGATGCCGCGCCACTTGGTCGACTTCATCGACCTGAGTGGGGATCGGGTCTCCGCTGACCGTGGCAGAGAACAACAGCCGCACTCCGTGGCGTTGCACGCCGTCGCCCAGGTCGTAGACGTCATCATGGACAGCCAGCAGCCGGCCTACTCGGGCATCCAGGCCGGTCTCCTCCCGTACCTCGCGAATGACAGCATCGCTGGGGTGTTCACCGAACTCCAGGCCGCCGCCCGGCAACGTCCAGAGCCCAGCGGCAGGGCCCGGGGCCACTTGGTGGACCAGGAGCAACGCATCCGCTGTCTTGCAGACGCCATAGGCGCTCACTCGCGTTGATCGACTCACTCGGAGACCGTAACGGCATCCCCGACCGGCCGACGGCCGTATCTCCGCCCTCCGGCGGTGCGCATGTACAGGACGTGGCGGGTGCGCTGTACTGACCTGCAGCCCCGCCCTGACGACAGGACCCGCATGCTCCGATACCGAAGAGTCGTGTTGAAGTTGAGCGGTGAGGCGCTGGCCGGGGACACGGGTTGGGGGGTTGAACCTGACCGGCTCGCGTACCTGAGCGAGGAGGTTCTCGCCGTCCACGACCTCGGGATCCAGGTGGCCGTCGTGGTCGGGGGCGGCAACTACTTCCGCGGTCGGATGGCTGAGGGTTGGGGCATCGGACGAGCCGAGGCCGACAACATCGGCATGCTTGGCACGGTCATGAATGCCCTGATGATGCGTGGCGCTCTTACGGCGCGGACCAGTGCCGACGTCCGGGTGATGACCGCGGTCCCGATGCAGTCCGTCGCCGAACCGTTCATCCGGCTACGAGCCCTCTCCCACCTGGACCAGGGCAGGATCGTGATCCTGGCCGGCGGGATCGGCCAGCCCTACGTGACCACCGACTACCCCTCGGTCCAGCGCGCGCTCGAGCTGGAGGCCGACGCACTCCTGGTCGCCAAGCGCGACATCGACGCCGTCTACGACAAGGACCCCAACGTCCACCCCGACGCCGTCCCGTTCACCCACCTCACCTACGACGCCGCCATCTCCACAGGCATCAAGGTGATGGACACCAGCGCCTTCGTCCTCGCCGGTGAGCAGGGCCTGACGATGCACGTCTTCGACGTGGCCCAGCAGCAGCTGATGGGGCGCATCTGCCTCGGGGAGAACATCGGGACGCTCATCACCGCCGCCGTCCCGTCCCAGTAGGGATCGGCTTGCGCGCAGCCTTGGACCGGCGGCGGCGCTACATCTGGTACGAAGCCCTGGTGACCGCTGCTGACTTTCGGGATCAGGTGATCTACCTCGATCTGGACAACACGCTGATCAACCGAGGGGCGGCCTTCGGCTCTTGGGTCGAGCACTTCTGCTTGGAGCACCAGCTTTCTGAACAAGCACGCACGTGGTGGCTGGATGAGGACCGCGACGGCTATCGGAACCGGCTGGATCTCGCACAGGCGGCGACCGAGCAGTGGGGACTGACCAGCACCCCAGAAGTTCTCGCGCTGGCGATGCAACGTGGCCTGGTCGATCACCTGGTGCTCGAGCCTGGCGTCGAGGATGGGCTTCAGGCACTTCGCGCCGCGGGTTTCCTGCTCGCCATCGTCACCAATGGAGGCGCCCAGCAGCAGCGGGCCAAGGTCCGCAAGCTCGGGCTCGACCATCTGGTCGACGCCGTCGCGATCTCGGGGGAGGTCGGCGTCGCTAAGCCGGACCGCGAGATCTTCGTCCATGCCGCAGCGTTGCTCAACCGAGACCTGGGCACGGGGTGGATGGTCGGTGACAGCCTGGTTCACGACATCAAAGGTGGTCGTCGTGCTGGGCTGCGGACCATCTGGGTTTCTGGTGGTCGGACCCAGTCGGAAGTTGCTGACGCTGGCCGCCCTGACCTGGTCGTCAACCGAGGCGCCGACGCTCTCTCCGTCCTCCTGCACGGACTCGGCACGTCCGACAACTCAGCACCTTAGGGAGCGAGTGGCACTTCCTCGACACGTGAGCCGCGCGTTCGGATGACGATCGTCTACCGAGATCAGTCGTTGGAGAAACAGGTGGCCGGTCATCTAATCGTGTGAGTGGATGAGGTCATGGCCAAGACCCCGTTTCTCGCTGACTTGCACAGCCGCTTCGGTCTCCCTCGTTCGCAGGTCGCGGGCCTGGCTGCGCAGGCAACTGGCCATGACGTCGAGACCATCGAGCGGCTCGCCCGAGGCTACGACAACGAGGTCCACCGCGTAACACTCACGGGTGAACTGGTCGTGTATGTGCGGATTCGTCGTTACGGCGAAGGCACCCAGGAGCAGGAAGCGTGGGCGATGGACCTGGCACGCGCGGGCGGTGTCGCTGTACCCGACGTTCTGTTGGTCGATGCCGCCAGCGAGAACGCAGACGGCCATCCCGTCATGGTCGTCGCCGCTGCCCGCGGACAGCAGCTCGAAGAAGTGCTCGCTGCGGTCACGGATCAGCAACGACATCAACTTCTGTCCAATGTCGGACACGAGTTGGCTCGGCTTCACTCCATCGATATGCCCGGGGTGTGGCGACCCGATCACGACGGGCAGTGGCCCGATCCCGTCGAGCTGCGAGCAGGGTTCGCTGCTAAGCGACGGGGCGAAGCCGACCAGCTGACCGCGGCCGGCATGACGTCCGCCGAGGTGAACCGGATGATGGCTCTGTTGGAGGTTTCGCCCGATCCGCCCGGCACCGGTTTCGTCCTCTGCCACGGCGACGTCAGTTCCGAGCACATCTTCGTTGACTCGACGCTCCAGGTCAGTGGGCTGATCGACTGGGGGATGTGGCACGCAGGCTCACGCACCGGTGAGCTCGCGGGCGTTGCCAACAGCTTCGGCTGGAACAATCTTCAACCGATCCTCCAGGGCTACGGGCACGGCTTGCCCAGCAACGGCGACACACTGCTGCGGCAGTTGGCGACAACGCTTGCCGTTCAGCTCATCGGACATATCGCCCATGACGTCGCCATCGAGGACTCGGACGGTGCCGCCAGCAACGTCGCCGCGGTCCGCCAGGCGCTGCGCGTCCTCGATGACACTGGCCCCAGTTGAGCTGTCTCATCCGGCCTGCTGCGCTCATCTCACGCCAACCGGTATCGCGTCTCGCTGAGGGATCGGCTTACGGGGCGTGTCGAGCCGATGCTCACGTGACTCACGCTAGGTGAGCTTCTGGTTCTAATTCTGTCCGAATCGGGGGATTGTGGAGCCCGACGTCTCGGACGATCCTGTCGACGATGTCGGCAGCGCTTTCGCTGGGGAGGATGACCTGTTCTTCAGGAAGTTCGAGGAGATCGTTTGAGTGATACCACTCCGCCAACTTCCCCGCGGGCACGGTGTGGGCCTTCGTCAGATGTCGCGTCTGGGTCTCAACCAGGGGGATGTCGAAGTAGTAGTGGAAGGTCGGGCCGCGATGGTCGCCACTCAAGCGACGCAGCATGGACCCGTAGTGCTGGGAGCCGAAGATCCCGTCAGCGATGACGTGGTAGCCGGCGTTCAGCGCGTAGCGGATGGTCATGTCGATGAGTCCGATGTTGGGCAGATCGGGCCGATCGTGCTCGCGAAGGACGGTTCGGCGGAGGTAGTCCTGCTCGACCAGCGCCACGCCGCGCCCCAGCCGCGATCGCAAAGCGGCGGCGACCGTGGACTTGCCAGCGGCAGAGTTGCCTCTGAGCACGATCAGCACTGTGGTCGAGCTTCCGACGGGATCGGGGCCGGTGGGCATCCCATGACCCTAGGCGGCAGACCCACCGCCGTGCCGACACCTCGCACGGTCAGCGATCGTCGTACGGACGCCCGCCGAGGGATCGGCTACCGGGACGCTCCCAGTCGTGGACAAGCGCACGTTCATACCGCTGTCAGCACAAAGTCGTGCGAGAACGTCGCGGGAGACCACCCCTAGAACGCGTCAAACGCAGCCGAGCGCGCAGCCGCACACCACTGCGCGGGCAGTGCATAGGCGTGCCTGCACCCGCTCCGGGTTCGGCGCGATCCGCGGCTGGGTGAGGTGCGGGTGAACCAGCACTGGGCCGCATCGCTGAAGCTCCTAGCCCCTACAAGTCATCTGAGCACAACAATGAGCTTGCCCCGCTTCAAACGCTTACCTCGGTGCGCCTTAGCGACGACGCGAGAGATGCGAAGACGCTCAAAGAGCGGCTTGTTTAGGTCGTAGGGAAGTTCGGCTGTCCCGCCGGGCACTCCGGCGAGGGCCGAGTACTGTCCGCCGACTCCCGCGAGGGCGGTGAGAGCCTGCCGGCCGTCGCCTCCTCCATCGAGGTAGCGCTCTACCAGTCGGACGACGGTCTCAGCCGCGAGGCCAACCCCTGTAAGCATCTGGAGGGTTGAGCTGCTCACCTTCCGGTTAGAAGCGAGTTGGATATCCGCGGCCACCTGCCAGGTGGAGGTGTCACCCGGCTCGATGAACTCCGCAGCTTGGCTCAGGACAACGGCCTTTAGGTCCTCGGACACAACGGTGCTGAGAAGGAAGTCCTTCACCAGGGGGCTAGGAAGAATCGCGGGCGACAGATGGTCGCCGGAAAGCCGCAGACGCCGACATCGCGGACTCGATCGTAGCCCAGTCGGTACCGGCAAATCGGGCGAATATCTCCTCGGTGTCAGCGACCAGCCTCTCGGCCAGAAGCAACGAGAGAAGTCGGCCCGCCTCGGCGGGCACGTCGGACGGTTCGAGGGGTTCAGCAAGGTCCAGGCTTTGAGTAAGCCGGACTCGATGGGCGGGGTCCGCAATGGCGGTGCGCGAGTTCAGCAGCGCCGTCGCCAGGGAATGCAATTCACTCTGGGCAACCTTGTCGTGCAGCTCGATGGCTTCGGCCGCGGTCAGCAGATTCCCGAGGGCGTCGTCGATGCCCTGTTCGGCACGGTAGTCCTGGATGTTTGCGATGGTGGCGGGGAACCGATGGTGCGCAGCCATGGGTACCCACGTCTCGGTCGGGGCTTCTGCTAGGCGGGTGAATCGACAGGCCGGTGAAGAACCCGCGATCAGCGCCTCGATGTGCTCGGCGTTCCAGCGGCCAGCTACGTCATCCAGGATGCCGGCGAAGTGCTGCGGTTCGTCGATGGTGAACTCGGTTTCGTCGTCGTCCGCAACCGCCGCTAGGAACGCTTCGGGTTGCTCGAGGCAGTCCGCGTAAAGGGCCTCCGAGTCGCCTCGCACGCGGTCCAAAGCGATGGTCGGCGCCGACTCCATGGCGGCGCGCAGGTTCGTGGTCGTGAGTGGGTACAGGTCCGCTTCCACCACGGCGCGCAGCATCGTCGGGTGTAGGGCGGAGAGGTCGGCGATTCTGGCACCGGACTTCTCCGTCGTGGCGACGATGGTGTCCACCTGCGCCTGCTGGAGTTCGCCGGTGTAGGACGTCATGCCTGCGTAGTTCGTCGCCAAAAACTCGCCGAGTGCGTCTTCGGCGTCGTAGGAGATGTCGGGGTTCAGGGCGCTGAGCGCGGCGTCGACGTAGGCCACGCGCCGGCTGGCGTCCAGTTGTGCTTCGTGCGCCAGGTACACGAGGGTGTGTGGCCACCTGCTTGATAGACCGGCCGACAACCGGTCGCGGTGCTCGCCGTTCGACAGGTAGGTCTCAACGAACAACTGCTCGTCCTTGCCGAAGGCGGCCAGACGGTCGAGGACGAGGGTCGCCTGCGGGTCGCGATGCCCGAGGAGGTGGTCTAGGACTGAGACGTTGTAAGCGCTGGCGCCTCTTAGGCATCGGGGTCCTGCTTCGGCGAGGAGGGAGACGACCTCGTCGGGGCTGAGTTGGTAGTTCGCGTCGGAAGTGTTGGTGTCGACGTTTCGCACGATGAAGGTCTGGACGTTCTTGCTGAGCCTATTGCCGTAGAACTGGGCGACGTAAAGGGTGAAGTTGTGGTCGCTGTACCCCTCGCGAATCAGTTCGCGGGTCAGCTCTGACTTCAGCGCACCGATAACGTGTGCGAGGGGCAGTCCAGTGTCGTGCGCGGTGAACTCGGTGCGGCTGTTGAGCGCTGCCATGGACGCTCCTCGGAGGAAGTTCCGGTTGTCCTGGTGCTTCCGCCGTTCCTCGACCGAGCGGGTCGCCCGGTTCTTGAAGCCGTCGCCGGTCAACGGGTGGTTCAGGACCCGTTCAAGCGTCGCGGTCTCGATCTTGAACGGCGGAGGCACGTTGTACACCTGTCGGCTGACCGTGACGGTGATGGAGCCGTCTGCTGCTGCCTGCCGCCAAAATTTCAGCCAGTCGGTTACCTGGGTGCCGAACTCGGTGGTGCCGACCGTGATCGAGAGCATCTTCTGGCCGTGGCAGGCGATGTCGACAAGTTCGGTGAACCGAGCTCCCAGCTCGTCGGCCTGAGCCTGAGCTACGGAGGCGTCCGAGTCGGCGGAGTCGAGAGCCCGGAGTCGTTCGTCAGTGTCGCGGATGGAGTCGTTGACTGTCGCCCGGTAGGCCTTGTACAGGGTGTCGAGGTCGCTGCGACCGTGGATGATCTTCTCAAAGTCGGCAAGGTGGAAGTGCTTGTACAGCACCAGCGACAGCAAAGTGTCCGGGCTCAGGTCCGGAGCACCCTTGCCCTGCACGAGGAGCTGTTCGGAGAAGACGCAGTACTCGTTGCGGATATTCTTCAGCATCCGCATGTCCGGGACGTGCCGGGCGACCCGATCGATCAGCTCGTCGGAGGGACGGTGGGCCTCCCCCTCCGGGAACAGCTTGGCGAGCAGTTCGTGCGCGGAACGGTGGGTGATGAACGGGACCAGGGGGATGACCAGGTCAAAGAACTTGGTGCGGTTCGCTCGTTCGACCTCCGCCTGCGCCGCGTCGACGTCACCCTGCAAGTTAGTGGTAGACGCTCCGTCAGTGCCGCTGGACGACTCTTCCTCACCTCCATCGGGGCCGGGGGCCGTCGAGGTGGGTTCCTGGCCAAGCTTCTCGAAGACGCTGTCTCGGACCGCGTACACGAACCGCACTTTCCGACCCACCTGATTCGACTCGTTCAGGATCGTGTTCAACTCGCGCAACGCCTCGAAGATACCTGGGTTCTCGAACCGGTCGAGGTCCTCGAAGACGACCACGTCATAGTCGGTGACCTCGAAGAAGTACACGATCTCGGCCAGGTACTTGTCAAAGTAGCTGGTCGGGCGCTGTGCGAGGGTGACGGAAGCGCCGACAGCTGACAGCTGACTGACTGAGAACCGCTGATGCAGGAAGGCACGCACAGTCGTCAGCCCGGCCGTAGCAATACCGAGGGCGCCGGCGCCGGTCAGCCATTCCTCCGCACCCTGCCCGAGGAAATCAAGGTTCCATCCCAGGAGCACCGGTATCGCTACGGCGCCCGCGACCCCTGCCGCCGACGTCAGCGTCGCCCGCACGACCGGGAACTTCGAGTGCCGGTGGAAGTCCGAGGCAGGGAGCTTCTTCGGGGACTCTCTGTAGAGCAGTTGCTTGACGATCGCCTTCTCGATGCGGTTCGTGAGGTCCGCACCCTTGCTGGCCCCCTTCGCCGCCGAGCCGGGCTCTCCGAGATCGTTACCGAGGCTGGAGATGGCGACGTTCAATACCGTGAGCTCTTTGGAGTTCTCGATGTATTCGATGACGCTGGACTTGCCAGACCCGTAGCCGCCGGTCAGAGCGATGTTGAACACCTTGGGCTGCTGGAGTCCCGCTGTGAGGTATCGGGCGTACGTGCCGTGCTCGACCTCCTGATAGCCCGACGAGAGCGGCGTCAGGGTCCTGGATACCAGGTCGGTCGGCGAGGTTGGCGGCACAGAGGTGTCCTCGTTCATCTCAATCCACCCCGTTCCTCGAGACGGCGGTGCCGTCACCGCCAATGTCTTGATCGTTCTTATCCACAGCGTCCTTACGGTTGACACCTGCGTCCTGATCAGACGCTACCGGCGCCCACCGACATGTCCGGTTCGTCGTGCCGGCGCTAGCTCACTCAGCGTGTGTTGCGAGGGGAGCGTCTTTCAGCACCTCTTGGCAGGCGTCGTGTAACGAACGGCCAGAGGATGGCCAGTTCGTAAGCCGGTCCCTCACCAGGACAGCCTTTGCCGGCTCGCGACTACAACGAGCAACCATGCCGGCCGCCGGACCTCGATTCCCGTAACACCCGCCCGCAAAAAAGCCCGGTCAACGTCCCTCAAACGCTACAGTCCGCAGCATGCTGATCGGCTACGCCCGGGTGTCCACCACAGAGCAGGACCTCACCGCCCAACGAAACGGCCTCCTCGCCCTCGGCGTCAGTGCCGAGCAGGTCTACGTCGACCACGGCCTCACCGGCACCCACCGGTCCCGACCCGGCCTGCGCGAAGCCCTCGCCGCCTGCCGCCGCGGCGACACCCTCGTCGTCACCAAGCTCGACCGCCTCGCCCGGTCCCTGCCCGACGCCCGCGACATCGCCGACGAGCTCACCGCCAAGGGCGTCGCCCTCAGCCTCGGCGGCAGCGTCTAGGACCCCACCGACCCGATCGGCCGGCTCCTGTTCAACGTCCTCGGCATGGTCGCGGAGTTCGAAGCCGACCTCATCCGAGCCCGCACCCGCGAAGGCATGGCCGTGGCCAAGGCAAAGGGCCGACTCCGAGGCAAGAAGCCCAAGCTGTCCCCAGCCCAGGAAGCCCACCTGGTCAAGCTCCACCAGCAAGGAACCCACACCACCACCGAGATAGCCGAGCTGTTCGGCGTCGCCAGATCGACGGTCTACCGAGCCATCGGCCGAGCAGGAGCATCTACCCTCGACTCCCACGTGGTGCGTTGACCGGTTGAGACCGCCATCGTTTTCGAGCAGATCATCGACGGCCCGCAGATTGGCCTTCACAGGAGTACTAAAGGCCTACTCAGTGAGTAGGTCGTACGAAATGGTCAAGACGGTCCAGATTCGAGCACGAGATACACCCGCACCGCGCCCTACCTCTCCTGCAGGGGACCCTTCGGCCCTACCGGTCGTCGGGGTCCGGCCCGGGTCCCGGACGGGCGGCCTGGTCGCGGACGAGGGCGGCGGGGGCGCAGGCCAGCCAGGCGTCCCCGACGAGCTCCTCGAGGCGGACGGGGTCGATCTCGTCCAGCCGGGCCAGCACGATCGGGTAGCCGTGCAGGTGCTCGATGGTGAGCAGCACGTCCGGGTCGGCGGTCAGGGCGGCGTCCTTGGCGTCGAGGTCGGCCACCCGGGCGGCCAGGATGGTGCCGGCCGGCACCGGTCGGTCCCCGAAGCGGCGTCGGTCCGCCCCGCTGAAGGGGCGCTCCCAGACGAACGCCTTGCCCGCCACCGCCCAGGCCACCTGGCCGTAGGAGGTCGTCTCGCTGACCCCCGGGAGCTCCCGGGCCAGGCGTCGCACGTCGTCGAGGTCGGCCACGAGCCGACCGTACCGCGTCGGCTCAGTCCCCGACCTGGCCCCGCTCGAAGTAGTCCACGAGGTCCGGCGGCAGCGGCGGGACCTCCAGGGTGGCGCCGTCACCCCGGAGCGAGGCGGTGGCCAGCACGCCGGCCGCGACGGCCATCCGGGCCGCCACCGGCGAGGTCCGGGTGGGCCCGCCGCCGGCCGCGAAGCGCAGGAACTCCGCGACCAGCCGCGGGTCGGCGCCGGCGTGGTCGCCCTCGGCGGCCTCGATCGGCACCCGCTCGTCGGGCTCGGCGTGGCCGCGGTGGCGCCGGTCCCACACGGCGACGTGCCCGCCGGGGCCGTCGCCGAGGTTCTCGATCCGGCCCTCGGTGCCGATCACGGTGTAGTTGCGCCAGTAGTCGGGGGTGAAGTGGCACTGCTGGTAGGAGGCGAGCACCCCGTTGTCCAGCTGCATGGTCATCATCGAGAGGTCCTCGACGTCGACCACCGGGTTGAGCCCGGTCTGGCTGGCCGGCGGCCAGTTCCCGACGTCGAGCCAGTCACCCATCCGCTCACCGGTCCGGTCGCGACGGTCGGTCACGTCGCCGTAGACGGCGAGGGCCCCCATCGCCTGCACCCGCTGGGTGTACCCCCCGGCCAGCCAGTGGATGACGTCGAGGTCGTGGGCGCCCTTCTGCAGCAGCAGGCTCGTGGTGTTGCGTCGGTCGGCGTGCCAGTCCTTGAAGTAGTAGTCCCCGCCGTTGCCGACGAAGTGGCGGCACCAGACCGCCTTGACCGCGCCGATCCGGCCGGACCGGACGAGGTCGCGCATCTGGGTGACCACCGGCATGTGGCGCATGTTGTGACCGACGTAGAGCCGGCTGCCGGTCCGCCGGGCGGTGTGCAGCAGCTCGTCGCAGTGCTCCAGCGTGGTGGCCAGCGGCTTCTCGCAGAAGACCGCGGTCCCGGCCTCCAGGGCCGCCAGCGCCGGGCCGTGGTGCCGGTGGTCCGGGGTGAGCACCAGCACCGCGTCCAGGCCGAGGGCGAGCAGCTCGTCGAGGTCGGCGGTCACCAGGACGTCCTCCGGCACCTCGGCCCGGGCGTCGGCACGGCCGCGCTCGGAGGTGTCGCACACCGCGACCACCTCCGAGCCCCGGTCGGGCTGGTGGGCGTGGCGCCACAGGGAGGAGCGGGCGCCGAAGCCGACGATGCCGGTGCGGATGGTCACGGGGAGCCTCCCGGGTGCGTGGACGGTGGCCCGCCGGGCACGACCGCCGGTGACCGAGCGTCATCGTCGCACGCTCGCCGTGACCACCGGGCCCCGGCCCCACGTGCGGGTCGCGCCCGTACCCGACCCGGTCAGCTGTGGCGCGCAGCCGCACCGGACGGGGTCAGAGCGCCTGGCGCAGCAGCTCCAGGGTCTGCTCGCGGGCCGGCGAGCGGTCGGCCGGGTCGGACCGGGTGGCCCCGGCCACCGGGTGCACCATCACCTCGTCCACGCCGTGCTCAGCGGCCAGCGCGCGCAGCCGGGCCGCCGCGGTCTCGGGGTCGCCGACCACCCAGGGCTGGGTGAAGGCGCCGGCCATGTGGTCGTGGGTGACGCTCAGGGTGGTCTCGGCGGCGTCCTCGACCAGGGCCTGCGGGCCGAACTCCCCGCCGGTGCGCAGCGCGATCATCGACAGCAGGTGCGGACGGGCCAGCCGCTCGGCCTCCTCCGTGGTGGGGGCGACGGCGACGTTGACGGTCAGGAAGGTGGTCGGGCTCCCGGGGTGCTCGGCCAGCCGCCAGCCGTGCCGGTACAGCGACAGCGCCTCGGCGGTGCCCTGGCCGGCGAAGTGGTGGGCGAAGACGTAGGGAAGCCCGAGCTTGGCGGCCAGCCGCGCGGAGTAGTCCGAGGAGCCCAGCAGCCACACCGGCGGGCTGTCGACGGCGTGCGGGGTGGCGAGCAGGGCCTGGTGGCGGGCGGGTCGGCCACCTCCCGCGGGCAGGGAGATGGCGGCGCCGTCGGGGTGCATCATCGCCATCACCTCGGTGACGTCGTTCTCGAAGCGCTGGACCGCCGCGCCCTCTTCCATGCCGTGGCGCAGCACCCAGTTGGTCACCGGGTCCGTGCCCGGGGCGCGTCCGATGCCGAGGTCGATCCGGCCCGGGTGCGCGGCCTCCAGCAGGGCGAACTGCTCGGCGACGACGAGGGGGGCGTGGTTGGGCAGCATCACCCCGCCGGACCCGACCCGGATCCGCTCGGTGGCCGAGGCCAGCAGGGCGATCAGCACCGGCGGGTTGGTCGAGGCCACGGCCCGGGTGTTGTGGTGCTCGGCCACCCAGTAGCGCCGGTAGCCCAGCCGGTCGGCGGTCCGGGCCAGCTCGACGGAGGCCCGCAGCGCCTGGGCGGTGGTCTGCACGTCACGGACGGGGATGAGGTCGAGGACGGAGAGCGCGAGAGAGGTCACCCCAGGGCCAACCCGACCGGTGGTCGCGTTGTTCCGCCCGGACGCGGCCGACGCCGCCCTCCCGGTGTCGGGAGGACGGCGTCGGTCGCTGCTGCGCTCGTTCAGTCGGTCTGGACGGCGGTCGGCTCGGAGCCGCCCGACGTGCCCTCACCGGCGCCTCCGCGACCACCACGACGGCGGCGGCGACGACGGGGACGGGTCCCGGCCTCGCCCTCGGCGGCGGGGGTCGACGGGCCGGCGGTGCTGGAGGACGCGGGTGCCTCGCTGGTCGCCGTGGTGGTGCCGCCGCCGTCCTCGACCTCGCCGTTGCGGGTGCGGCGGCGGGTGCGGCTGGAGGGCTGGCGCGGGGTGCGCGGGATCTCGCGCTCCTCGGTCTCCCGGGGTGCGCGGTCGCCGCCCCGGGGGCTGCGCTCACCGCTCCGGCGTCCGCCGTCACGACCCGGGCCGCCCGGTCCCTGACCGTCAGGACGCTCCTCGACCTCCTTGGGCGGGGCGATCCTGCCCTTGACGCCCTCGGCGATGCCGAGGTCGGTGAACAGGTGCGCGGAGGTGGAGTAGGTCTCCACCGGGCTCTCGAAGGAGAGCCCGAGCGCCTTGTTGATCACCTTCCAGCGGGTGGTGTCGGCCCAGTCCACGAAGGTGATCGCCACCCCGGTGGCCCCCGCGCGCCCGGTGCGCCCGATGCGGTGCACGTAGGTCTTCTCGTCGTCGGGGCACTCGTAGTTGATCACGTGGGTGACGCCGGTGACGTCGATGCCGCGGGCGGCGACGTCGGTGGCCACCAGCACGTCGAGCTGGCCGTCGCGGAACTTCTTCAGCGCCTTCTCCCGGCCGGTCTGGTTCAGGTCGCCGTGGATGGGGGCGGCGTCGAAGCCGCGGCCGGCCAGGTCCTCGGCCACCCGCTGCGCGGTGCGCTTGGTGCGGCAGAAGATCATCATCCGGTCCCGGCCCTCGGCCTGCAGCACGCGGGCCACGATCTCGGGCTTGTCCAGGTCGTGGGCCTGGTAGATGAACTGGGTGGTCAGCGGGACGGTGGTGTTGTCCTCGGCCGACTCGGCCCGGATGTTCATCGGCTGGTTGAGGTGGCGCCGCGACAGGTTGACGATGGCCGACGGCATGGTGGCCGAGAACAGCATCGTCTGGCGCTTGGCCGGGGTCTGGGCCAGGATCTTCTCCACGTCGGGGAGGAAGCCCAGGTCGAGCATCTCGTCGGCCTCGTCCAGCACCAGCACCCGGATGTGCTTCAGGTTGAGCGCCCGGCGCCCGACCAGGTCGAGCAGCCGGCCGGGGGTGCCCACCACGACGTCGACGCCGGCGGCCAGGGTCTCGAGCTGGTGCTCGTAGCCGACCCCGCCGTAGACGGTCAGCACCCGGGCCTTCCGCACGGTGGCGGCGGTGCTGAGGTCCTTGCTGACCTGGGAGGCGAGCTCGCGGGTGGGGCAGACCACCAGGGCCTGGGGGGCGACGGCGTCACCGAGGTCCTCGTGGCCGGGCTCCCCGCGCAGCGTGATCCGCTGCAGCAGGCTCAGCCCGAAGGCCAGCGTCTTGCCGGTCCCGGTGCGGGCCTGGCCGATCATGTCGCTGCCGGCCAGGGCCAGCGGGATCGCCATCGACTGGATGGGGAAGGGGTGGGTGATGCCCACCGCAGCCAGGGCCTCCACCAGGTCGGGGTGGACGCCGAGGTCGGCGAAGTCCTGGCGGACCTCCGCGACGGGCTCGTCCTCGTCGGAGTCGTGCACCACGACGTCGCTGGAGTCGACCACCACGTCGTCGGGGGTGGTCGTCACCACCACGTCGTCGTGACCGGAGACCGGGACCTCGTGGGGGTGGTGACCGGCCGTGATGGCGGCCTCGTCGGGGGCGGTGGGGATGTGGTCGTTCTGCTCAGTCAGGATCGTCAGCCTTTGTGCGATCGGTGCGCCGCACCGAAGTCATCGAACCCGGCCAGCACGTCACCGCAGCCACCTCGTCCTCGCGGACGCGGGCCGTGGGAGCGCCAGGGCGGGGACGCACAGGTGTGCGTGCCACCGGCCAGTCTAGACCCCGGGGCCGCAGGCACGAACCTGACGCGCCACGCCGTGCGCGCCGGACAGCCTCAGGAGGCCAGCCCGAGCTGGGCCATCCGGACCGTGTGCTCCTCGACCAACCGGGAGAACATCCGCGAGATCGCGGCCAGATCCATCCCGGGACGGTCCACCGTGCCGGCGAGCAGGTCGGTCAGGTGGTCGCGGTCCGCGGCCACGCGCTGGGCCTGGCTGAGGGCCTCGCCGACCAGCCGGCGTCCCCAGAGGGCGAGCCGGCCGGCGATCGCCGGGTCGTCCTCGATCCCGGCCCGGACCCGGGCCACGATGTAGTCCGACTGCGCCTCGTTGGCCAGCACGGTGTGCACCACGGCGCGGGTCTCGGCGTCGACGTAGGCGGCCACCTCCCGGTAGAAGTCCGCGGCGAACCCGTCGCCCACGAACGTCTTGACCAGACCCTCCAGCCAGGAGCGGGGCGCGGTCTGGCGGTGGAAGGTGTCGAAGGGGGAGCGGAACGGGGCCATCGCGTCCATCACGTCGGCCCCGAGCTCGGCCAGGCGCGTCGAGACCAGCTGGAAGTGGGTGAACTCACCCGAGGCCATGGCCGCCATCTGCACCTTGTCGGCCAGGGTGGGTGAGGTGCTGGCGTCCTCGGCGAGACGCTCGAAGGCGCTCAGCTCGCCGTAGGCGACCAGACCCAGCAGGTCGATGCTGCCCTGCCGGTAGGACGCCGACGCCCCGTCCGCGGGCGGACCCGCCTCGGACGCCGCAGCGCCCTCCGGCGTCCCGACCGGCCCCGACGTCACGTCCGGCTCAGCCGGCGCCGAAGCCGACGCGGCGGGTGGTCTCCTCGCCGACCTCGAGGTAGGCGATCTTCGAGGCGGGCACCAGGACGGTGCGGCCGCGGGCGTCACGCAGGGTCAGCAGCCCGTCGTCGGCCACGGCCTTCTCGAGCTCGGCCCGGACGTCGTCCGCGGTGGCCTCGGACTCGACCGTGACCTCTCGCCCGATGTGCTGGATCCCGACCTTGATCTCCACGTGGCTCCTCCTGTGCCGGGCAGCGCCCGGCGTCGTCGTCTCCGGCCAGCCTGCCATGCCGGACGGCCCGCCCACGGCCCTGTTCGCCCACGGCGCAGCCGCAGGGGGGTCAGCCCAGGCCCTCGACCTCACCGGGCGCGGCCCGGCGCAGCACCATCCGGGTCCAGGCGCCGACGTACAGGCGGTCGTGCTCGCCCACCTCGACCCGCTGGCCCGGGGTCACCGGGTCCGACGGGAGCGGCCCGCTCGCCGGTCCCACGAAGGTGCCGTTGGCCGACTGCAGGTCCTCGACGAACCAGCGGGTGCCGTCGGTGGTGAGCTGGGCCTGGCGGCGGCTGACCCCGGAGTCGGCCTCGCAGTCGATGTCGGGGTGGATGCCGCGGCTGCGCGAGACCCGCCCGACCAGCAGCGACCGACCGCGCAGCGCCACCACCTCGGGCAGCCCCGGTGAGGGCATCGGGTCGGCGCTGTCCTGCAGGGCGTACCAGTCGGGGTCGATCCAGATCTCGGCCACCCACTCCGCCGCGCCCGGGGCCGCCGCGGGCGGGGCTGCGGCGGGCGAAGGGGCTGGTGCGGACGGTGCCGGCGCGGGGACGTCCGCGGCGGCGGCCAGGGCCTCCGGGGCGGAGGCCTGCGGCGGGGCGGGCTCCGATGAGGCGGGCTGCGGCGCAGCGGGCCCCGGGGCGGCGGGCTGCGGGGCGGCGGGCTGCGGGCCCGACCCGGGCTCGTCCAGCTCGTCGGGTCGGGTGGGGGTGGGGATCGAGCTCGCCTCCGGTCGCGGCATGGTCCCGGTGGTGAAGTCGTAGCCGCAGGCCTCGCAGAAGAGGGCGTCGGCCACGTTGACCGCCCCACAGTGGGGGCAGTCGCGGGTCTGCGCGGCCGGCGGCACGGTGGTGCCCGGTCCCGGTGCCGCACCAGGTGCCGGTGCGCCGAGGGCCGGTGCCGCCGCGGGGGCGGCGGTGACCGGGGCCCCGCAGACGTCGCAGTAGTCCTCGGCCGAGGTCTGGTGGCCCTGGGGGCAGGTGGTCATCTCAGCTCCGGATCCGGGTCGTCTTGGTCGAGGCGGTGTCCAGGGCCATCTCGTCGGCCCGGTCCACCTCTCGCTTGAGCCGCACCGTGCCGGTGCCCTCGTCCTCCACCTCGACCACCTTGCGGAGCCGCGTGGTGGCCTCCTCGTTGCCGGTGGCCGCCGCCAGCTGGACCGCCCGGCCCAGCCGCAGGGTGGCGGTGCCCTCGTCCCCGACCGCCTTGGCCGCCAGCCCCTCCTGGATGGCCTCGGCCAGCTCGGTCTGCCCGGTGTAGTGGGCGACCTCGGGGTTGATCCGGGTGGTCAGGAGCTCGTCGGCCGACCACTGCGCCTTGACCAGCGCCTGGGCCTGCACCTCGTCGCGGACCACCACCTGGACCCGGGCGGCGAGCTGCTCCTGGCCCAGCGCGCGGGCGGCCAGCCGGACCGCGACGTGGTAGTCGCGTGACTCGTCGGCCCAGGAGCCGGTGGGGAAGTCTCGGGTCAGGTCGTTGACCGGGGTGCCGCGCCCGGTGAGCTCCTCCACGGTGGGGGCGACCTGGCGGACGAAGAGCACCTGGGAGCCCTGCGGCGCCCAGACCCGGAGCCGGGCCTCGGCCACGCCGCGGGCCATCGAGGCCTGCATCAGCTCGGCGAAGACGGCCGCCATCTGGTTGGGGTGGGGGATGATGTCGACGGTGCCGAGCAGCGCCTGGGCGATCTTGCGGACCTCGCTGACCTTCCAGGCCACCCCGACCCCGCGGCAGTCGCACTGGAACACCCCGGTGGCCCGCTGGATCGCGGCGTCGAGCTGGACCTCGGACTCGTTGTGGTTCTCGCCGTCGGTGAGCAGGACGGCGTGCTTCTGCGCCAGCCCGGGCACCGAGCCGAACAGGTCGCGGGTCAGCAGCAGCCAGCTGCCGATGGCGGTGCCGCCGTCGGGGCGGAAGGAGGCGATCGCGCGGCCGGCCATCGCCCGGGTCTGGGCGTTCATCCGCACCATGCCCGGACCGCTCTGCACCGTCGGGTAGGCCAGGTAGGCGCGGTGGTTGCCGGCCACCACCGCGAACCAGGTGCCGTCGACGATCTGGCCCAGGGCCACGGTGGCGGCCTGCTTGGCCGCCTCCATTCCCGCGTGGCCCATCGAGCCGGAGGTGTCGACGATGATGATCTCCCCGGCGTCGCCCTGACCGCCCTGGCCGGCCACACCGGCCTCGGTGCAGGCGACGGTCACGATGGCGTGCACGTCGGTGCCCCCGTCGGGCAGGAACTCGTTCTGGTAGACGTCGGCGCTGAACCGGGCCATGGTGCTCCTCGGGGGTCGTCGGGTGTCAGTATGCCGCAGGGCCGGGGTGACCGGCGGACAGGTTGCGGGTGGGCTGGTCGGCCTCCAGCGGGTGCTCCGGGTCGGGCTGCTCGTCCTGCCCGGCCAGGGCCACCGAGGGGTCCGGGCGGCGCGGCGGGCCGATCCGGGCCAGGGCGGCGGTGATGTTGTCCCGGCCGCCCTGCTCGTTGGCCCAGTCCACCAGCGACCCGGCCAGCGGGGTCGGCTCGACCAGCCCGGCGGCGGCCCGGTCGGCCACCAGCTGCTGCAGCCGCGCGGGCTCGGAGGCGTAGTTCCAGAGCCCGTCGGAGCAGACCAGCACCCAGCCGGGACGGTCCAGGGCCACCGTCCCGGTGCGGGCCTCGGTGTCGGGGGAGTCCTGCCCCAGCCAGCGGGTGATGGCGTGGGCGCCGGGTCCGGTCTCGGCCTGCTCCCGCTCCACCCCGGCCGCCATCCGCATGGCGGCCACCGAGTCGTCCTCGCCGAGCTGGACGGCCTCGCCGACGTCGGGCAGCCAGTAGGCCCGGGAGTCCCCGACCAGCCCCCACACGCACAGGTCGCCGTCCACCACGGCGGCGGCGAAGGTGCAGGAGGGGGCGTTGTCGGTGCCGGGGTCGTGACCGGCGACCACGGCCCGGTTGGCGGCGTGGGCGGCGTCGACCAGGGTGGCGGCCAGCGCGCTGCCCCGGCTCTCCGGGGTGCCCAGACCGGTCGGCCGGTGCCGGACCAGGACCTCGCGGGCGGCGGTCACCGCAGACATCGAGGCCACGTCGGAGTCGGGGGCGGTGGAGACGCCGTCGCAGACCACCAGCACCGCCCGCTGACCGGGCGCGGGGTCGGAGTCCAGCGCCATCGCGTCCTCGTTGCGGTGGTGGCGCCGACCCCGGTCGCAGACCCCGCCGACCCAGGAGGAGGGGGTCTGCTCGAAGTGGTCGCGCTCCCGCGGGGCCTTCGCGCCGCAGGTCTGGCAGTACCCGTCGGGGCCGACGACGCCGCCGCACTCGGTGCAGGGCCGGGCCTGCACCGACGGGGCGGTGGCGGCGGTCGCCGGGCCAGGGGCCCGGACCGAGCGGCTGAGCTCGATCGGAGCCTCGGTGCCGGCGTCCCGGGGTGCCGCCTCGGTCGGGGTCAGGTCACCGCCGCAGGCCTCGCAGAAGCTGTCGGAGGGGGTGACCTCGGCGCCGCAGTGCGGGCAGCGGGTGGACGTCGTCATGTTCGGGACCACTTCCTGACGTGGTTGGCGGTGTCGACCAGCCGGGTCCGCTCGTCGCGGTCGGAGGTGCGGCGGGCCATCCGGCGGTAGGTGCTCTCCAGCCCGTCGCGCAGGCCGTCCTCGGTGGAGCGCCAGGCCCCGAGGGTGGTGGGCGGCAGGTCGGGCCGGCGCTGCCTGGCCAGCAGGGCGGCGTCCAGGATGTCGACGGTGAGCCGGTCGCGCTCGGCGTCCCCGAGCCGGGCCGCCTCGATGCTGCGCAGCGCCTCGGCGTAGTCCTCCATGCTGCCGCCGAGGACGATCAGGTGCTGGGCCCTCAGCCGGCGGGAGTCGGCGTAGCCGCGGCTGGTGGCCGGCACCAGGTCCAGCGCCTCCAGGGAGCCCGCCAGGTCACCGGCCCGGGCCCGGATCCGGGCCAGGCCGAAGGCGGCGGGGGAGACGTAGTTGGCGTCGGTGCTGGCGCAGCGGCGGTACAGCGACTCGGCGAGGTCGGAGTCGCTGCCCTGCTCGCAGGCCAGGGCCAGGGCCAGCTTGGGTGCCAGCTCACCGGGGACCTGGCCGTAGACGGCGTTGAAGGAGGCCGAGGCGGCGGCGTGGTCGCCGGACTGGATGGCGCCGAGACCGGCCATCCAGACCGCCCGCCACTCCCAGGGGTCGACGGCCAGCAGCTCACCGACGTAGCTCTGCAGCAGCGCCCGGTCCCCGATCTCCAGGGCGCAGCGGCACAGGGCCAGCAGCACCTCCGCCGAGCGGCCCGGGGCGTCGCGCTCGAGCACGGTCAGCCGCTCGCGGGGGTCCGGGACGCTGGTGGACTGCAGCCAGGTGTGCTGGGGGTCGGTGCTGTCGGCGCGCAGCTGCGGCAGGTCGGCCCAGCCCAGGGTGTCGGCGCTGGCCGCCGGGGACTCGAACAGCACCGACGCGGCCGAGGTCAGCGCGGTGCCGGTGGTGCGGGCGGCGACCTCCTCGCGCAGCAGCCCCAGCAGCTGGACCCGCAGCTCGTCGGCGGAGGCGAAGCGGTCGGCCGGGTCCGGGGCGCAGCAGCGCGACAGCAGCCGGAACAGCGAGTCGTGCTCCTGGAACAGCTCGGTCTCCGCCACCGGGGGGAGGCTGAACTGGTAGGTGGTCTGGTAGCCGCGGAACTCCGCGCCGAGCACCATCAGCGTCCGGCCGACGGTGTAGATGTCGGAGGCCACGGTGGTGCCCTGGCTGGCCACCTCCGGGGCCTGGTAGCCGATGGTGCCGAAGATCGCCGAGTCCTGGTCGTCGACCCGGCGGACGCCGCCGAGGTCGATCAGCTTGAGGGCGTCACCGACCTGGACCACGTTGTCGGGCTTGAAGTCGCAGTAGACCAGCCCCATGTCGTGCAGGTACTGGAAGGCGGGCAGCACCTCCAGCACGTAGGCGATCGCCTGGTCCGGGGGCAGCGGGTCGTAGACCCCGCCGGCGGTGCGCATCCGCTCCTTGAGCAGGTCCTTGAGGGAGCGTCCGCCGACGTACTCCATCACGATGTAGCCGGCGCCCTCGTGGGTGACGAAGTTGTAGATCTCGACGATCAGTGGGTGCTCGACCTGGGCCAGGAACTGCGACTCGGAGATGGCCGCGGCCAGGGCGTCGGCGTCACCGGAGTTGAGCAGGCCCTTGAGCACCACCCAGCGGTCGGACACGTTCTTGTCCCGGGCCAGGTAGATCCAGCCCATGCCGCCGTGGGCCAGGCAGCCCGCCACCTGGTACTGCCCGGCGACCAGGTCCCCGGCCACCAGCTTGGGGGTGAAGGAGTAGGGGCTGCGGCACTGCGGGCAGAAGCCCTCCGCGCGGCCCGGTCGCCCCTCGCGCGAGCGACCGACCGGGGCCCCGCAGCTGGGGCAGTTCCGCCGCCGCTCCGGCACCGACGGGTCGACCATCACCGCGGCGGCGGCGTCGACCACCGGGGCCGGGGGCACCCGGGTCAGCCCGGCACCGATCCGGGCGTGGCGCAGCCGGGCCGAGCCGGTGGTGCGCCGGGTGGCCTGGCTGCCGGAGGTGCGGGCGCGGGCCGAGCCGAGCTGGATGGAGTCCAGCCGGGACGAGCCCCGGGTCACGGTCGAGCCGACACCGCCGGTGTCCAGCGGGGTGGCCGCGCTCGGGGCCGAGGCGGTGGGGCCGGGCGCACCGGTGTGGGCGCGGCGGGCGGCGGAGGGGGAGGAGCTCGGGGCCGGGGCGCCGGCCGCGGAGGGCGCGGCGGTCGCCGGGCCCTGGGCGGGCGTCACCGGGGCGGAGGTCGCGGGGCCGGGGGCCGGGCTGCCGCAGACGTCGCACCAGCCGTCGACCAGGGTGCCCTGGCAGCCGGGCTGGGCGCACGGGCGCGGGCCGCCGGAGGTCGGCCCCGCACTGGTGGGCGCGGCACCGGCGGGCGGCTGGGCCGCGTCCGGGGCGGACTGGGCGGCGTCCGTGGCCGACCGGGGACCGGGGCTGCCGCAGACGTCGCACCAGCCGTCGACCACGCTCCCGGAGCACCCGGGCTGGCTGCACCTGATCACGAGACCTCCTGGGGGGTGGCGGGGGTGTCGGGGAGCGTGCCCCGGGGGACGTCGCGGGCATCGGGCCGCGGGGGCACGACCGTACCGGTACCGCCGCGCTCACCGGCCCACCCCAGCGCGTCGCGGTAGGTGGCGACCAGGGCGTCGGCGATCCGCACCGGGCAGGGACGCTGCTCCAGCACCGCCAGCAGGGCGTCCTCGACCGCGCGCAGCACGGGGTGGTCGGCCACCCCGAGGGCCCGGGCCTTGGCCACGTAGCCGCCGAGACCGCCGGTGACGGCGTCGAGCTCGGCCAGGGCGCCGCTGTAGGCGTGCTGGACCACCTGCATCGCCCGGCTGACCTGCTCCAGCCGGGCCAGGTAGGCCTGCACCTCCGCGGTGGTCTGCGGCACCGGACCCAGCGCCTCCACCTCCGGCACCGCGTAGCGGGGTGCCGGGGTGACCTGCTCCACGCAGCGACGGACCAGGCTGGTCAGGGCCTGCCCCCGCCCGTCCAGGTCGGCCCGCAGCTCGGTGGCCCGCTCGACCAGCCCACGGGCCTCGCGGCGGGTGGCCCCGGCGACGATCAGGTCCCGCTCGGTGGTGGCGGCGTCGTGCTCCAGCGGCCCGAGCAGCCCGCCGACGTCGCCGCCGCGCTGGGCCTTCGCCGCGACCGCCTCGACCCGGGACACCAGCGCGGACAGCCGCTGCTCCGCGGCCGGCCGCAGCGCCGCGGGCTCGAGGGCGACCTGGTCGCGGACCCGCTCGCAGGTGGCCCGCAGGGTGGCGATCCGGACGGTCTGGCGGTCCAGGGCCGGGTCCAGGGCCAGCCTGCTGCGCAGCTGGGCGGCGAGGGCGTCGGACAGCCGACAGGCCTCGGGCAGCGAGACGCTCAGCGCGGAGGCGTCGGGGCCGCGGGAGGCCAGCACGGAGGGGTCCAGGGTGGCGTCCAGACGTCCCCACACCAGCGCGGAGAGGCGCTGGCGCTCGGTCAGCCCGACCCGGCCGGAGTCCCAGGTGGCCAGCAGCAGCTCGTGGCGGTCCGAGACGGCCTGCCACAGCGCGAGGGAGAGGGTGACGTCGGTGGTCAGCTGGTCGCGCAGGGTGGAGCGCAGCACCGCGTCGTCGAGCTCGTCCAGCTCGCGGCGCCGGTCGGTCAGCCACTCACCCAGCAGCTCGAGGTAGACCAGCAGCTCGCGCGGCTCGGCGGCCTCCCCCAGCCGGGCGGGGGCGGCCGGGGCGGTGGCCGTCATCGTCCGTAGACCTGCCGGGGCGGCTCCGGGGCCGGCCCCAGCGAGCGGCGCAGCCACCGGTCGTAGCTGGCCTCCCACTCGCCGTCGGCGATCCGGTCGGCCAGCACCCGGTTGGCGAAGGCGACCAGGTCGGTCTGCTCGGCGTTGAACCCGATCCCGTACGGCTCGGCCGACAGCGGCTCCATCTCCAGCACCCGGGCGTAGGGGTCCTGGACCACCAGCCCGGCGAGCACGGTGTCGTCGCCGGTGATCGCGTCGACCTGCCCGCCCTGGAAGAGGATCAGGCAGCCGGTGTGGTTGGCCGCGCCCACGGCCTCGGCCTCGGGGAGCTCGCGGCGCAGCAGCTCGATGCTGGAGGTGCTCTCCGGCGCGCAGACCCGGCGTCCGGCCAGGTCGGCCACCGTGTCGATGCTGGAGCCCCTGCGCACCAGCACCTTCTGCCCGGAGCGGTAGTACTCCGCGGAGAAGGCGATGTCCTGCCACCGCTGGCAGTTGATGGTCATGTTCCGGGCCACCATGTCGACCTCGCCCTCCTGCAGCAGCTCGATCCGTTGCTGGGCGGTGATGACGCGCAGCTCGTAGGCGTCCTCGTCGCCGAGGATCGCCTCGGCCATGGCCTTGACCAGGTCGATGTCGTAGCCCTCGATCTGACCGGTGGCGGGGTTGCGCGACCCCATCAGGTAGGTGTCGGCCGACACCCCGGCGACCACCCGGCCGCGCTCGGCGATCCGGGCCATCGTCGAGCCGGACGGCATGTCACCGGGTCGGGGGTTCTCCCGCGGCGGGTCGTAGCTGCGCAGCGGGTCGGGGTCCTCGCAGGGGGCCGGGGTGCTGGTGGACCCACCGCCGCCCGGGCTGGTGGGAGGAGCCGGCGGGTCCGGCACCACGGTGGCGTCGTAGCCGGGGGCGCAGGCCGCCAGCAGGACGAGCAGGGCGGCGACCAGCAGCCCCGCGGGCCGGGTCGGCGGACGCGCGGCCCGGTGGTGGGTGGCCATCACTCGTACTCCCGTCGTCGGGTCTGCAGGCCCTGCAGGGCCGCACCGGTGCCCACCAGGGTGGCCAGCGCGACTCCGCCGGCGACCACCCACAGGACGACCCGCTGGTCCGACAGCGCCCCGTCGGCGGCGACCACGTCGGCGTCCAGCACCGGGGCGAGCGCGTCCTGGAAGGCGGTGGAGGTGGTGTTGGAGCGTCCGTCGCCGTCGCGGGTGGCCGAGGCGACCGCGTCGTCCCAGCGGCCGCCGTCGTCGAGCTCGCGGATCTTCTGGTGGGCGGTGACGTGGGCCTGCCAGGAGGTGAGCAGGTCGTCCTCGCCGGCCGCCTGCAGGGCCCCGACCACGGTGTCGGACTGCTGCACCCAGGACTGCTCGTAGGCGTCACCGGAGCCCCGGGAGATGAGCGTCAGGCTCTCCAGGGCCTTGGCGTCGTAGCCGGCGGTGCGTGCGGCGGAGAGCTGGCGGATGCCGTTCAGGGCGCCTCCCTCCAGGTCGTCGACGGTCCGGGCCAGGGAGGCCAGGACGCCGACCGAGGCCAGCAGCCCGAGCAGCACCATCGCGGCGGCCACGGCCAGGCCCACGTTGACCGTGCGCCGGAACCGCAGGGCGACCACGCGCAGCGTCCAGCCCAGCACGGCGAGGGCGAGCACCCCGACCACGACCACCACGACCAGCGAGCCGCTGCCGGTCTCCCGGGCGATCCGCTGGGTGTTGGCCTCGGCCATGGCGTCCAGGGCCGGCACCGCGCGCTCGCGCAGCTGGGCGCTGGCCTGGTTCAGGTAGGAGGCGCCGACCGGGTAGCCCTGACGGTTGTTGGCCCGGGCCTGGGCCATCGAGGTGGAGTAGAGCACCAGCTCGCTGTTGACCACCCGCAGCGCCTCGGCGTCGGCGGGCTGGGCCTCGCTGGCCTGCACCAGCAGCCCGGCGGCGTCGTCGACGGCGTCGTCGTAGGCGCTGCGGGCCTGGGCGCTCTCGAGCCCGCCGACCAGGAAGGCGTTGGTGGCCAGGGCGTCGGCCCGCAGCAGCTGGGCCTTGATGTTCTGCACCCGGACCAGCTGCTGGGCGTTGTGGCTGGCCCGGTCCATGGCGCCGGCGCTGCTGACCAGGACGGTGGTGGCGGCGGTGCCGAAGAGGAGCACCGCGGCCGCGCACAGCGCCATCAGGGCCAGCAGCAGCCGTGGGGTGCTGGTGCCGGAGAGCCGGCTGCCGACGTCCTTGGTCTGCCCGGGACGGGTGATCACCTTGGGTCCGCCGGGGGAGGAGGCGCGGGCGGGGAAGGCGACCCGCTGCTGCAGGTAGGCCGGGGTCGCCGTCCGGGGGGCGCCGGTGCCGGCCGGAGGGGCCTGCTGCCCGGCGAGACCGGGTTGCTGGCTCATCGGGCGTCCCCCTCGTCGTCGCTGGTCGCCACCGGCTGGTCGGGCCAGGTGACGTGCTCGGGCACAGTCTGCACCGCCGCGGTGCCGGGGGCCTGCAACCGCGGCAGCTCGAGGTCCTCGGCGACCAGGGTGCGCAGCGTGGCGACGTCGGGGTCGCTCACCCCGCGCAGCCGCCAGGCGTGGTGGCCGATGGCCGCCTCCAGGCAGTTGCGGGCGAAGCGGCCGTTGCCGAACCCCTGGTCGCGGGGGGTCAGGGCCAGGATCTCGGCGAAGCGCTCCGCGGCCCCGGGGGCGAGGTCGTAGTCGGCCTGGCGGCAGAGCAGCTCCAGGATCTGGGAGAGCTCGGTGTCGGTGTAGTCCTGGAACTCGATGGTGGTGCGGAACCGGCTGGCCAGACCCGGGTTCTGGGCCACGAACAGGCTCATCGGCAGCGGGTAGCCGGCCACGATCACCACCAGGTCGTCGCGGCGGTCCTCCATCTCCTTGACCAGGGTGTCGACGGCCTCGGTGCCGTACTGGTCGCCGGTCAGGCTGTAGGCCTCGTCGACGAAGAGCACCCCGCCCTCGGCGCGGGCCACCACCTCGGCGGTCTTCAGCGCGGTCTGGCCCAGGTAGCCGGCCACCAGCTCGGAGCGGTCCACCTCCACCAGCTGGCCCTTGGACAGCAGCCCGAGGGCGCGGTAGATCCCGGCGACGAGCCGGGCCACGGTGGTCTTGCCGGTGCCGGGGTTGCCGGTGAAGACGAGGTGCCGGGTCAGGGTGGCGTTCTTCAGCCCCTTCTCCGCGCGCAGCTTCTCCACCGACAGCACCGCGGCCTGGCGGTGGATCTCGGCCTTGACCGTCTCCAGCCCGACCAGGGCGTCCAGCTCGGCCAGCAGCTCCTCCAGGGTGGGTGCCGGCTCCGTCTCCTCCTCCGCCGGGGGGTCGGCGTCGGCGGCCCGGCCCAGGGGCTCCGGGTCGCCGGCGGACGTCCGCTCGGGTGCCGTCGGCCCGGGGTCGACCGCGTCGGGCCGT
Organism: Auraticoccus monumenti; assembly: GCF_900101785.1. Lineage (GTDB taxonomy): Bacteria > Actinomycetota > Actinomycetes > Propionibacteriales > Propionibacteriaceae > Auraticoccus > Auraticoccus monumenti. Next base: position 2,809,320 of record NZ_LT629688.1, read on the forward strand.
CCCGGCTGGGGCCCGGTGGGTCGGCTGCCGAGGGTGGACAGGTCGCCGAAGGCGCCGGGGGCGAACGGGGTGCCGGGGTCGAGGTCGAGGTTCCACGGTGCCTGCTGCACGCGGCGCCGCTGGGTCTCGGCGGCCTCGCGGTCGACCTCGGTCAACCGGTCCAGGACGCGGGTGAGCAGCGCCGGGGCCTGGGACAGGAAGGAGTCCTCGCCGGTCGGGGCGCTGACGTCGTCGGCCGGCACGTCACCGGTGGCGGGGGTCGGGGGCGGCGACGTCGGGCGGACGGCGGCGAGCTGGGCGGCGGCCGCCAGCTGCGACGTCCCCAGCACCTGCTCGCCCGGTCGACCCAGGGTGGCCGCGGCGGTGCAGACGTCGACCAGGGCCTCGGCCAGGGCCGGTGCGTGCTGGGAGCGGCGCCGGACCAGCTCGGCCAGGGCGGGTGTGGGTGCGCTGCGCCACCGGCGCCCGCGGTGCGCCGTGGCCATGAACGCCTCGGCGCTCGGCTCCCCGCCGAGGGCCTCGGCCCAGTCGACGAAGGCGCCCGGGGAGGACTCGGCCACCGAGGCGGCCAGCTGGGTGGCCTCGGTGCGGGCGGTGTCGGGGTCGGTGCCGGCCAGCCGGGCGGCTGCGGCCACGGCGTCGAGGGCCCGGGCGAGGGCGGGGTCGGTCATCGGTCCTCCAGGAGGGTCACGGCAGGTCGAGGGGGTTGGCCGGCCCGGGGGTCCGCGGGGCGGGCGGCGGCGCTGCGGTCGCGTGCACGTCCCCGCTCCCACCGCCGAACTTCGCGGCCAGGAAGCGGCCGTGCTGGATCAGCGCCTGGGCGTCGGCGCGGGCCGCGGCGTCCAGGATCTGCTCGGTGCTGGCGGCCAGCAGGTCCAGCTGGTCCACCAGCAGCATCAGCGAGGTGCGGCCGCGGTCCACCGGACGCTGGTCGGCCCAGTCGCGGGGGAGCCGGAGGTAGGCCTCCAGCGCCTCCGGCAGGTAGCTGAGGGCGGTGGCCACCACGGCGTAGCCCTCGTAGGAGCCGAGCCCGAAGGTGCGCAGCCGGGGGAGCGTGGTGCGGATGGCCCGGTCGATCCGGGCGATCCGGGTCAGCACCGCCACCGCCAGCCCCTCGCTGCGCGCCCGCTCGCCCAGCCGGTCCAGGGCCGCCAGCACGTCGGCCTCGGTCGGGGCCGGGGGTGCTGGCGGCTCGGGCTCGGGCTCGTCGCGGCCGCGCCCGGTCAGCCAGCCCCACAACCCCATCGCGTCCTGTCCGTCCGGCTCAGACCCGGCCGTCGGCGTCCAGGTCGAGCTGGGCCTCCACCCGGCCGGCCTCGGAGCGGCGGGCGCGGTCGAGGTAGTCCCGGGACTTCACGACCTCCGACTCCAGCGTGCCGATGGTGCTGGCCATGGTGTCCAGGGCCTGCAGCTTGAAGGTGTCGATGGAGTCCATGGTGGCGTAGATGTTCTGGAAGGCCGCCTGCAGCTGGGGCATCCCGATGGTGGCCGAGGCCGCCTGCTGCTGGATCTGCGCGGAGTTGTCGCGCAGCATCTCCGAGGTCTTCTGGATCATGTCGGAGGTGGTGGTGTTGAGGGCGGTGATCTGGTCCAGCACCAGCTTCTGGTTGCCCAGCGCCTGGGCCACGATGACGGCGGTCCGCAGCGCCGAGACCGTGGTGGTGGTGGCACGGTCCACGCCCTTGATCAGCTCGATGTTGTTCTTGATGATGATGTCGATGGCCAGGTAGCTCTGGATCGAGACCGCCAGCTGGGTGAGCAGGTCCTGGTGCTTCTGGCGGACGTAGAAGAGCACGTCCTGCTTGAGCACCCGCGCCTTGTCCGGGTCGCTCAGCTCGAGCTCGGCGGCCTTGGCGCTGAGCGCCGCGTCGAGGCGCTCGGCGATGTAGACGTACTGGTTCAGCCGGCCCATGGAGGCCCACAGGTTCTGCTTCTCCATGGTCAGCGAGACGTTGTCCCGGGTCAGCTCGTCCTGGCCGTTGCGCAGGCTGTGCAGGATCCCGTCCAGCTGGGCCTGGGAGGACTGGTAGCGGCGGAAGTAGTCCACCACCTGGTCCCCGAAGGGGATGATCCCGAACAGCTTGCGGGTGCCGGTGGCCTGGCTGGGGTCGAGGTCCTCGACGGTGCGGCGCAGCGCCAGCAGCGAGCGCCCGACCTGGGAGCCCTCGGAGATGCCGCCCTCCTTGAGCGCCTTCACCGGGGTCTGCAGCAGCCGGTTGGAGGACTCCGCGGCACGGCGGATGTCGGAGTCGCCCATGGTGCGGACGGCGTCGGCCTGCGCGCTGAACTGCGGCGACCCGGCCTGGGCACCCTCGAGGGCGCGGAGGAAGCCGTCCACCTTGGCGTCCAGGGCGGGGACCTGGTCGGGGGCCACCTGCGGGGCCATCGCCGGGGCCTGGGTGGCGGTCACCACCGGGGGCGCCGCCGGGGCGTCGAGCGTCAGCCCGGCACCGGGGGGCGGGGAGAGCGGGGCGGGGGCGACGGCCGCGGACGGGTCGGGGGGCTGGGGAGTGGTCACGGTCGTCCCTTCGAGCACGGTCCGCGCTGGCGGCGGCCGACCGCCTCGGGGGCGGCCGTGGGCTCAATCTAGCGGTCGGGGGTGGCGCGGAGGGCGGCCCACGAGCTCATCCGGGGGTGGTCCGGGGGAACCCCCGCACCCCGCGCCAGGCCAGCGTGCTGCTCAGCTCCACGGCGCGCTCGCGGCTGATGCCGGCCGGGTCGTCCACCCAGTACCGCGCACCCGTCTCGGCCATCCCGATCAGGGAGAAGCCGAGCAGCTCCGCCTCCTGGTCCGGCAGGCCGGTGTCGGCGGCGATCACCGCGCCGATCTGGGCGGCGAGGTCCTGGTGCACGGCCCGGATCCGCAGGTCCACCTCGGGCTCGGTGCGCAGGTCGGACTCGAAGACGAAGCGGAAGCTGCTGCCGCGCCCGGCCACGAAACCGAAGAAGGCCGCCATCGCCGCGGCGACCCGGTCGCTGTTGCGGGTGGTGGAGGCGATGGCCGAGCGCACCACCTCGAGCAGCTCGGCGCAGGCCACGTCGAGCAGGGCCAGGTAGAGCTCGAGCTTGGAGGCGAAGTGCTGGTACAGCACCGGCTTGGACACCCCGGCGCCCACCGCGACGTCGTCCATGGCCACGGAGTGGAAGCCGCGGCTGGCGAACTCCCGGGTCGCCGCCGCCAGCAGCTGGGCCCGCCGCTGGTCGCGGGGGAGGCGTTGCGCGCGAGCCGTGTCCACCTCGGCAGGGTAGTACGAGGCTGCCGCCGCACGGTCCTCGTCCACCGTCCTCCCTGGCGCCTCCGGTCCTAGGCTGAGGACGTGCAGCTGGAGAACGTGGTGGTGGACGCGCTCGAGCCCGCCCGGGTCGGCGCGTTCTGGCGTGCGGCCCTGGACCTGGAGCTGCTGAGCGACGACCCCGGGGGCTACGAGGCCCGGCTGTCGGTGCCGGACGGACCCTGGCTCGACCTCTGCGTCCAGCCGGTCCGCGAGCCGGCCACGGCGCCGCCCCGCCTGCACCTGGACCTCTCCGGCCAGGGAGACCCCCAGGCGGTGGTGCAGCGGTTGCTGTCGCTGGGGGCCAGCCACCTCGACATCGGCCAGCAGGACGTCCCCTGGACCGTGCTGGCCGATCCCGAGGGCAACCCGTTCTGCGTGCTGGAGGACCGGGCCCGCCACCAGGGCACCGGACCGGTGGCCGAGGTGCCGATCGACTCCGCCGACCCGTCGCGGGACCAGGCGTTCTGGGCGGCGCTGACCGGGTGGGTGCCCACCTCGGAGGGGAGCGAGCGGCTGCTGCGCCACCCCTCGGGGCGCGGGCCGTGGCTGTCCTTCTGCCCGGAGCCGGAGGCGAGGACGTCGGCGAAGAACCGGATGCACCTGGACGTGCGGCTGGAGCCCGGGGACGACCTCGACGACGTGCTGGCCGACCTCGAGCGGCAGGGTGCCCGACGCTTCGACCCCGGCTGGGGCGACCTGCCGTGGACGCTGCTGCGCGACCCGTCGGGCAACGAGCTCTGCCTGCTGCCCAGCACGTCCTGAGCCCGGGAGGCCCGCACGTAGGCTGGGGCGTCGCGGCAGCCGTCCCCGGTGCCGCTCGGAGGAGGAGACGCCGATGAGCACGCTGCCACCGCTGGTGGAGCCGGCCGGTCAGCTGAGCGAGGAGGAGCTGGTCCGCTACGACCGGCACCTGCTGCTGCCCCAGATCGGGCTGCAGGGCCAGCTCCGGCTGCGGAACGCGCGGGTGCTGGTGGTCGGGGCGGGCGGTCTCGGCAGCCCGGCGCTGGCCTACCTGGCCGCGGCCGGGGTCGGGGTGCTCGGCGTGGTCGACGACGACCGGGTCGAGGTGTCCAACCTGCAGCGCCAGATCCTGCACGGCACCGAGGACGTCGGACGCCCCAAGGTGGAGTCCGCCGCCGACGCGGTGGCCCGCTGGAACCCCCACGTCGAGGTCCGCACCCACCCCGTCCGGCTAACCTCGGAGAACGCGATGGAGATCGTCGCCGGGTACGACCTGGTGCTCGACGGCACCGACAACTTCGCCACCCGCTACCTCGTCAACGACGCCTGCGCGCTGTCCGGCATCCCCTACGTCTGGGCCTCGATCCTGCGCTTCGACGGCCAGGTGAGCGTGTTCTGGGCCGGTCACGGCCCCTGCTACCGCTGCCTGTTCCCCGAGCCGCCGCCGCCGGGGATGGTGCCCAGCTGCGCCGAGGGCGGGGTGCTGGGGGTGCTCTGCGCCGCGCTCGGCTCCGCGCAGGTCAACGAGGCGATCAAGCTGGTGACCGGGGCGGGGGAGCCGCTGCTGGGACGGCTGCAGATCCACGACGCGCTCGCCGCGACCTGGCACACGCTGGAGTTCGCCGCCGACCCCGACTGCGCGCTGTGCGGCACGGACCCGACGATCACCGAGCTGCAGGACTACGAGGAGCTGTGTGGTCTGCCGCCGGTCCAGGAGCCGGTGCCGACGGTGGAGGTGGCCGAGCTCCGGACGATGCTGGCCGAGCGCGCGGAGGGGCGTCGCCGGTTCACGCTGGTGGACGTCCGGGAGCCGCACGAGCGGGAGGTGTCGCTGATCGACGGCTCGGTGCTGGTGCCCAAGGGTGCGATCGAGTCCGGCGACGGGGTGGCGCTGCTGCCCCGCGACGAGCCGCTGGTGCTCTACTGCCGGAGCGGGGCGCGCTCGGAGCAGAGCCTGCGGGCCCTCCGGGCGGCGGGGTTCGCCGAGGTGAGCCACCTCGAGGGCGGCATCCTGGCCTGGCAGGCCTGAGACGCACCACACCCCCCGGACCGAGGTCCGGGGGGTGTGGAGAAGTCGTGGGATGACTCAGACGGTCATCAGCTCGCGACGATCAGAGCGGGACGACCCGGTCTGCCTGCGGACCCTTGGGGCCCTGGGTGGTCTCGAACTCGACGCGCTGACCCTCATCGAGGGACTTGAAGCCGTGGCTGTCGATGGCGCTGTAGTGCACGAAGACATCCGCACCCCCACCGTCGACGGCGATGAAGCCGTAGCCCTTCTCGGCGTTGAACCACTTGACGGTTCCCTGTGCCATGAACGATCTCTCTCTCAGAAACTGCTCCGGACGGCACTTCACTGCCCGGGACTGATGGGAGTTGTCACCAACGCCCTCGCAAACCACCGACGACGCAGCATGAACCACGACACAGCTTTCTTGCTTCAGTGATCCCACCCTTGCACATCGCGGGGCCGGAAGGAACCCGACCCCCCGCATCGGTGTCGATCGGGTCGCCCCGGAGGGGCTCAGGGCTGCCAGCGGTGGGCCCTCATGTCGACCCGTCCGTCCCTGACCAGGACCCCCTCGGCGACCAGCAGCGGCGCCGCCCGGTCGCGCACCGGATCGGCCAGCCGGCCGTCGGCACGGACCACCCGCCACCACGGCACCCCGTCCCCGTGCCGGGCTATGATCGCCGCCACCTGACGCGGTCCGCCGCGCTCGACCAGCTCCGCGACGTCGCCGTAGCTGACCACGCAGCCCGGTGGCACCTGCTCCACCAGGGTCAGCACCGCCTCGACCAGGTCGGCGTCCAGCGGCGCCCGCTGCCCGCTGATCCCGCGGTCCTCGTCCGGCTGCACGCGGACATTCAAGCAGTTCCGGGGAGGTGGCAGGCTCGGGCCGTGCGGCTCTACCTGTCCTCCTACCAGCTGGGCGACCACCCCGAGGTGCTCAGCGCGATGGTGCGTGGGTCCCGGCGCGGCTGGGTGGTGCTGAACGCCCTGGACGGGGCGGAGCCGGCCCGCCGCGAGGCCGAGGCCGAGCGCCAGGTGGCCGCGCTGGCCGCGATCGGTCTCCACGCCGAGGAGCTGGACCTGCGCGACCTGGAGCCGGGCGGTGTCACCGCCGCGGTGGGCGAGCCCGACTTCGTGTGGGTGCGCGGGGGCAACGTGTTCACGCTGCGGATGGCCATGGCCCGGTCGGGGTTCGACGCCCTGGTCGTCGAGGGACTGGCCGCGGACGCGTTCGTGTACGCGGGCTTCAGCGCCGGACCCTGCGTGCTGGCCCCCAGCCTGCGGGGTCTGGAGCTCTGCGACCCCGTCGAGGACTGCGTCGCGGTGCACGGTGCGGTGAGGTTCGACGGTCTCGGGGTGCTGGACCGTCCGGTGGTCCCGCACCTGCGCTCACCCGCCCACCCCGAGACCGCCCTGCTGGGCGAGGTGGCTGCCGGGTACGAGCGGGAGGGACAGCCCTGCTGGGCGCTGCGCGACGGTCAGGTGCTGGTGGTGGACGGTGACGACCGGTCGGTCCGCTGAGCGGGGAATCGTCGGTGGCGTCTGGTTGCATGTCCGTCGTGAGCACCACCGCCCGGCACGACCGTCCTCCGCACGACTCCGTGGACGGTCGTCGGGCGCCCGCGCCCGAGCGGTACACGCTGCTCCCCCCGGCCCCGGTGAGCAGCACACCGCCGGTCCTGGACGCCCACCAGCAGGCCGTGGTCGACCACCGCGACGGACCGCTGCTGGTGCTGGCCGGCCCCGGCACCGGCAAGACGACGACCCTGGTGGAGGCCTGTGCGGCCCGGCTGCAGGGCTCCACCGGCGAGGACGGGACGGGGACGCCGGCCGGGGTGCTGGTGCTGACCTTCTCCCGCCGTGCCGCCGCCGACCTGCGTCGGCGGATCGCCGCCCGGCTGGGCCGGTCCACGGTGACCCCGACCGCGATGACCTTCCACTCCTTCTGCCTGGCCGTGGTGCGGCGGTTCGCCGACCCGGAGCTGTTCGGCTCCGGGCTGCGGCTGCTCACCGCCCCCGAGCAGGAGTTCCGGGTCCGGGAGACCCTGGCCGGCACCGAGCGGGTGGAGTGGCCCACCTCCTTCGACCGCGCCGTCGGCACCCGCGCCTTCGCCGCCGAGGTCCGTGCCGTCATCGCCCGCGCCCGCCAGCTGGGGATGGACCCCGAGGACGTCGTGGAGGCCGGTGAGCGCGCCGGCAGGGCGGACTGGACGGCGGTGGGGGAGTTCTTCGAGGAGTACCTCACCGTCCTCGACGCCGAGGAGGTGATCGACTACACCGAGCTGGTGCACCGCTGCCGGCTGCTGCTGCTCGACCCCTACGTCCGCGACACCCTGCGACGCGAGCACGGCTCGGTGCTGGTCGACGAGTACCAGGACACCGACCCCGCCCAGGTCGAGGTGCTGCGGGCCCTGGCCGGGGACGGGCGCGACCTCGTCGTGGTGGGCGACCCGGACCAGTCGATCTACGCCTTCCGCGGCGCCGACAGCAGCGTGCTCTCGGCCTTCCCCACCACCTTCCGCACCCGCACCGGGGAGCCGGCGCCGGTGCTGGCCCTGGCCGCCACCCGCCGGTTCGGCCGCCGGATCGCCCACGCCACCCGGCTGGTGGCCCGGCGGCTGCCCGCCCCGCCCGGGCTGGGGGCGGAGCAGGTGCAGGCCTTCCGCGACCCCGAGGTGGTCGACACCGGCCACGGCAGCGGCCGGGTCGAGGTGCTCAGCTGCGACTCCACCGGTGCGGAGGCCGAGCACATCGCCGACGTGCTGCGCACCGCCCACCTCCGCGACGGGCTGGACTGGTCGGAGATGGCGGTCCTGGTCCGCTCCGGTCGGATCAGCATCCCCCCGCTGAGCCGGGCCCTGACCGCCGCGGGGGTGCCGGTGGAGGTGGCCGGTGACGAGATCCCGCTCGGGGCCGAGCTCGCGGTGCGGCCGCTGCTGCTGGCCCTGCAGGTGGTGACCCGCGGCCGGCGGCTGGACGCGGACGAGGCGGCCCGGCTGGTGGTCTCCCCGCTGGGCGGGCTGGACGGCCTCGGGCTGCGTCGGCTGGGGCGGGCGCTGCGCGACGCCGAGCGTCGCGAGCTCGCCGGTGCCGCGCTGCCCCGCTCCTCGGCCGAGCTGGTCCGCCGGGCGCTGGTCGACCCGGCGCTGCTGGAGGAGTGCGAGCCGTCGGTCGAGGTCGACCGGGCGGGTCGGCTGGCCGCGCTGCTGCAGCGGGTGGAGCAGGTGGTCGCCCGCGGCGCCACCGCCGAGGAGGCGCTGTGGGAGCTGTGGACGGGGACCGGCTGGCCGCAGCGGCTGCGCGCCGGTGCCGGTGCGGGCGGCGACGTCGGGGTCCGCAGCGACCGTGACCTGGACGCCGTCTGCGCCCTGTTCGAGCTCGCCGCCCGCTCCCAGGAGGTGATCGGCACCCGCGGTCTGGAGGGGTTCATCGCCGAGGTCGAGGGGCAGCAGATCCCCGCCGACACCCAGCGCGAGGCCGACGTGCGGGGGTCGGCGGTCCGGCTGCTGACCGCGCACCGGTCCAAGGGGCTGGAGTGGCCGCTGGTGGTGGTCGCCTCGGTGCAGGAGGGGCTCTGGCCGGACCTGCGCCGCCGCGGCTCCCTGCTGGAGGCGGACCGGCTGGGGCGTGACGGGCTGTCCGAGCCCGAGCCCACCCGGGTCCGGCTGGCCGAGGAACGACGGCTCTTCTACGTCGCCTGCACCCGGGCCCGGCAGCGGCTCGTGGTCACCTCGGTGGCCGGCACCGAGGGGGAGGGTGACCAGCCCTCGCGGTTCCTCACCGAGCTGGGGGTGGACGTCCAGCAGCTGACCGGACGTCCGCGGCGCCCGCTCACCCTGCCGGCGCTGGTCGGCGAGCTGCGCCGGGTCAGCGTCGACCCCGAGACCCCGCCGGCGCTGCGCGAGGCGGCCTGCGTGCGGCTGGCCCGGCTGGCCGACGCCCGCGACGAGGACGGCCGCCCGGTCGCCCCGGCCGCGGACCCGGCCCGCTGGTGGGGCATGGACGACCTGACCCGGGCCGACCGCCCGGTGGTGGCGCCCGGCGCGCCGGTCCGGATCACCGGCAGCTCGCTGGAGGCGCTGCTGGCCTGCCCGCGGCGCTGGTTCCTCGGGCGGCGGGCGCAGGCGGAGTCCGGACGCAGCAGCGCGGCCAGCGTGGGCTCGGTGGTGCACGTGCTGGTGGAGCACGCCGCCCGCGGCTCGATCACCGCCGTGGACGTCCGGGAGCACCTGGACCGGGTCTGGGAGCAGATCTCCTTCGACGCCAACTGGATGGAGGCCGGGGAGCGGCTGGAGGCCGAGCTGGCCCTGGAGCGCTACTTCGGCTGGCAGCAGCGCAGCTCCACCCGCACCCTGCTGGGCACCGAGGTGCCCTTCGAGGTGACGGTGGAGGCGGCCGGGGAGCCGGTGGTGCTGACCGGGTCGGTGGACCGGCTGGAGCGCACCCCGGACGGGCGGCTGCAGATCGTGGACTTCAAGACCTCCCGGCGGCTGCCGCGCCCGGAGGAGGTGCTGGGGATGGACCAGCTCGGCGTCTACCAGCTCGCCGCCCAGCACGGCGCCTTCGAGGCGGTGGCCGGGACGCGCGCGGTGGCCGGGGCGGAGCTGGTGTTCCTGCGTCAGCAGGACGGGGACGGGGTGCCCTACCCGCGGGTCCTCAGCCAGCCCTCGCTGGACGAGGTGCCGCACCTGCCCGAGGCCGACGACGAGCAGCGCAGCGTGCCGACCTGGGTGCACGAGCGGCTGGCCCGCGCGGTGGCGGTGGTGCGCGGTGAGCAGTTCGACGCCCGGGCCGGGGACGCCTGCCGCTACTGCGCCTTCACCGCCAGCTGCCCGGCGGTGGGCCGCGGCGCCCAGGTGGTGCGGTGAGCGCGCCGACCCGGGCCGGACGCCGTCTGGACGGGCCCGAGGACCTCTGCGCGGCGCTGGGCATCGACTTCTCCGCCGAGCAGCTGGCCGCCATCACCGCCCCGCTGGAGCCGGGCGTGATCATCGCCGGCGCCGGCTCGGGCAAGACCACCGTGATGGCCGCCCGGGTGGTCTGGCTGGTGGGCACGGGGGCCGTCCGTCCGGAGGAGGTGCTGGGCCTGACCTTCACCCGCAAGGCCGCTGCCGAGCTGTCCACCCGGGTCCGCGCCGCGCTGTCGGTGGCCGGGGTGCTGGACACCGCCGGCGTCGACGAGGCCGGGGAGCAGGTGATCATGACCTACGACGCCTTCGCCGCCCGGCTGGTGTCCGAGCACGGTCTGCGGATCGGCGTCGAGTCCGACCCGACCATGATCACCGGCGCCACCCGCTACCGGCTGGCCTCGCGGGTGGTCCGGGCCGCCGCCGGGCCGTTCGAGCAGATCAGCCGGTTCCGCCCGGCCACGGTGACCGAGCGGGTGCTGCGGCTGGACGCGGAGATGCGCTCGCACCTGGTGGAGTCCGAGCACCTGGACGCCCACGCCCGCGAGATGCGGCTCGGTCTCGCCACCGCGCCGCCGACCCGGACCGGCACCCCCTACGTGGCGGTGCGCAACGCCTCGGTCCGGCTCGAGGAGCGGCTCGAGCTGGCCAGCCTGGTGCGGGACTACCAGCGGCTCAAGGAACGTCTCGGCGTGGTCGAGTTCGCCGACCAGATGGCGGTGGCGGCACGGCTGGCCGGGGAGGTGCCGGAGGTCTCCACGATCCTGCGCTCCCAGTACAAGGTGGTGCTGCTGGACGAGTACCAGGACACCTCCTCGGCCCAGGCGCGGCTGCTGCAGAGCCTGTTCTCCGGACGCACCCCGATCAGCGGGCGCGGCCACCCGGTGACGGCGGTGGGCGACCCCTTCCAGGCCATCTACGGCTGGCGCGGGGCGGCGGCCAGCAACATCATGGCCTTCGCCGACGACTTCCCCGACGGCACCGGTCGTGCGGCCCGCACCTTCTCCCTGACGGTCAACCGCCGCTCGGGGCAGACCATCCTCGACGTGGCCAACGTGCTCGCGGTGCCGTTGCGGACCGGTGACTCCGTGGTCGACCTGACCGAGACCCTGCTGAGGGCCCCGGAGAGCGCCGGTGCCGGGCAGGTGCGGGCCGCCTCCTTCGACACCTGGCCCGACGAGGTGGCCTGGATCGCCGACCAGGTGGTCGCCGCCCGCGAGGGTGAGGAGGTCCCGGCCTGGTCCGACGTCGCCGTCCTGACCCGCCGCAACGCCGACATCGCCCGGCTCTACGCCGAGCTGACCAGCCGCGACGTGCCCTGCGAGATCGTCGGGCTGGGCGGTCTGCTGGACCTTCCCGAGGTGGCCGACGTGGTCAGCACGCTGTCGGTGCTGGACGACGTCACCGCCAACCCCGACCTGGTGCGGCTGCTGACCGGGCCGCGGTGGCGGGTCGGCCCGCGCGACCTGGCGCTGCTCGGGTCCCGGGCCCGGGAGCTGGCCGAGCAGCGCGGCACCACCCCCGACCCCGACGACGACCGGCTGCTGAGCGACCTCGACGAGGCGGTGGCCGACGTCGACCCGACCGAGGTCACCAGCCTGCTGGACGCCCTGGAGGACCCGGGGGAGGGCCCCTGCTCCGAGGAGGCCCGGCACCGCTTCGCCCGGCTGGCCGGTGAGCTGGCCGCGCTCCGGGCCCACGTCGACGAGCCGGTGCTGGACCTGACCCGGCGGGTGGTCGCCACCCTCGGCCTCGACGTCGAGCTGGTGGCGACCCCCGAGCTCGAGCGGGCCCAGCGCCGCGACCAGCTCGCCGCCTTCCTCGACGCCATCGCCGGCTACGTCGACGTCGACGGCGACGCCTCGCTGGCCGGTCTGCTGGCCTACCTGCGGGCCGAGCTGGAGCAGGGCACCGGGCTGGACCAGGCGGTGCCGTCGGACCACGACGCGGTCAAGCTGCTCACCGTGCACCGGGCCAAGGGGCTGGAGTGGCGGATGGTGTTCCTGCCCGCGCTGGTGGAGGGGGTCTTCCCCAGCGACCGGGTCACCGACAACTGGCTGACCAACGCCGCGGTGGTGCCGGCCGAGCTGCGCGGGGACGCCGACTCGGTGCCGCAGCTGGTCGAGGTCAGCAACCCGGCCTTCACCGAGTACGCCGGGGACCTGAAGCGGGAGGCCCGTCGGGCGGAGGACCGGCTGGCCTACGTGGCCGCCACCCGGGCCAAGCGGGTCCTGGTCGGCAGCTGCCACCGCTGGCGGGAGGGGGTGCAGAAGCCGCGGAAGCCCTCGCCGTACCTGCAGGCCATCTGGGCCGAGGCCGAGCGCCAGGAGCGGGTGCTGCACACCGCCTCGGTGGTCGAGCCCGGCTCGGCGAACCCGCTGATCGTGGCCCGCACCCCGGTGCCGTGGCCGGCACCCCTGGACCCCGACGCCCTCCGACGCCGGCGCGAGGCCGCGGCCGCGGTGGGCGCGGCCCGGCGCCGGGCGGCGGCCGGGGGCGGGCACGAGGCCACCGGGGAGGAGCCGCTGCTGCTGGACCAGGAGGTGCAGCTGGCCGCCTGGGACGCCGACCTGGACCGGCTGGTCGCCGAGGCGGTGCAGCACCGCTCCACCCGGCGGGCGGTGCGGATGCCGGGCAACCTCAGCGCCACCGACCTGGTCCGCGCGCACGCCGACCCGGCCGGGTACGCCGCCGAGCTGCTCCGCCCGATGCCGCGGCCACCGTCGCGCGGTGCCCTGCTGGGGACCCGGTTCCACCGCTGGGTGGAGACGTTCCTCGGCTCCACCGCCCTGGTCGACCTGGACGAGCTGCCCGGGCGCGCCGACGCCGACCTGGTCGACGAGCGCGACCTGGACGAGCTGACCCGGGCCTTCGCCGCCGGGCAGTTCGCCGGCCGACGCCCGCGGCACCTCGAGCTGCCCTTCACCACCGTGCTGGGGTCCCAGGTGGTGCGCGGCCGGATCGACGCGGTCTACTGCCGCGACGAGCACGGCCTCCCGGGCCCGGAGGGTGACGCGGGCGACGAGCCCTGCTGCCTGGTGGTCGACTGGAAGACCAGCCGGGCGGGGGAGGCGGACCCGATGCAGCTGGCGGTGTACCGGGCGGCCTGGGCCGAGCTGGCGGGCGTCGCGGTGGAGCGGGTGCGGGCTGCCTTCTACTGGGTGCGGGAGGACCGGCTGGAGGTGCGCGAGGACCTCCCGGTAGCCGCCGAGCTGGCGCGGCTGCTGACCCCCGCAGGGTGAGCCCGGGAGCCGTCGGGCGGGGTGCGGTCACCAGCCCGTGCATGCCCTACCCTGCTTCGGTGAGCATCTGGGGTCTCGGCAGCGAGCTCGATCGCGTCCCTGAGCACCGACGCAACTCCGAGTGGGTCCACCAGCTGTGGCAGCAGGAGAACGCGCGGTTGCTCAAGGTCACCGAGGCGGGGGAGTTCTACTCCTGCGAGGAGGGCCGCCGGCTGCGGCTCCCGAAGCCGTTCGTGGCCTTCGACCCGCAGCGCCACTACCTGCTGGGTCTGGTGGCCGACGTCCCCGTCTTCACGGTGCTGTCGCTGCCCGAGGGCGAGACCTCCTCCCTGCGGACCGTGGGGCACCAGCTGGAGGAGCGCGAGCGCGACCTGGCCACCGCCGCGGTCGCCCTGGTCAACTGGCACCGGCAGGGGTCCTTCTGCCCGGTCTGCGGTGGCACCACCCGGGTGGTCAACGGCGGTTTCGGCCGGGTCTGCGAGAAGTGCGGGGAGCAGCTGTTCCCCCGCACCGACCCCGCGGTCATCGTGGCCATCCTGGACGCCCGCGACCGGCTGCTGCTGGCCCGTCAGAGCACCTGGCCGAAGGGGCGGGCGTCCATCCTGGCCGGCTTCGTCGAGGTCGGGGAGTCGCTGGAGCAGGCGGTGCACCGCGAGATGCTCGAGGAGGCCGACGTGGAGCTGACCGACCTCCGCTACTGGGGCAGCCAGCCGTGGCCGATGCCGCGCTCGCTGATGGTCGGGTTCACCGCGCGCACCGAGGCCGACCGGGTCAGCGTCGACGGCGAGGAGCTGGTCGAGGGCCGGTTCTGGAGCCGGGAGGAGGTCCGGGCGGCCGTGGCCGAGGGCTCCTTGGTGCTGCCGATGAGCTCCTCGATCGCCTCCCGTATGGTCGCCGCCTGGCTGGACGGCGAGCTGGCCTGAGCGGTCCTCCCGAACGCCCCGACGCACCGGAGGCGTCGTGTGGCGCGGCGCGGTACCCAGGTACTGCCCGGCGGGCGCCGGCTGTACCGCCGTCCGATGTGCCCGCGGTGCAGGCCGCCTAGCGTCGTCGGCATGCGAGGGAAGAGAACGTGATCACTGCAGAGGCGCTGACCAAGCGCTACGGGACCAAGGTCGCCGTCGACGCGATCGACTTCACGGTGAGGCCCGGTCAGGTCACCGGCTTCCTGGGGCCGAACGGGGCGGGGAAGTCCACCACGATGAGGATGATCGTCGGGCTGGACCGGCCGAGCGCCGGCCGGGTCGAGGTGAACGGGCGGCCGTACCGGGAGCACCGCGCCCCGCTGCGCGAGGTCGGGGTGCTGCTCGACGCCAGAGCCGCCCACCCCGGACGCTCGGCCTACAAGCACCTGCTCGCGATCGCGGCGACCCACCGCATCGGGGCGTCCCGGGTGCGCGAGGTGATCGGTCTGGCCGGCCTCGACCTCGTGGCCGGCAAGCGGGTCGGCGGGTTCTCGTTGGGGATGGGCCAGCGGCTCGGGATCGCCACCGCCCTCCTCGGGGACCCGGCCACGGTCATCCTGGACGAGCCGGTGAACGGGCTGGACCCCGAGGGGGTGCGCTGGGTGCGGACGCTGATCCGCGGGCTGGCGGCGGAGGGGCGCACGGTGCTGCTGTCGTCGCACCTGATGAGCGAGATGGCCCAGACCGCCGACCGGCTGATCGTGATCGGGCGTGGCCGGATCCTGGCCGACGACCCGGTGGAGGACGTCGTCGCCGGCGCCACCCGCTCGCTGGTCCGCGTCCGGACGCGGGAGACGGGACGTCTCCCCGCCCTCCTGGCCGGGCCCGACGTGGTCGTCACGGTGCGCTCCGACGGTGCCGTCGAGGTGTCCGGCCTGACCGCCGAGCAGGTCGCCGACGCGGCCTCCGCGGCCGGGATCGTCCTGCACGAGCTGGCGACGGTGACCGGCTCGCTGGAGGACGCCTACCTGGCGCTCACCGCCGGGGACGTGGAGTACCGCTCGTCGCAGTCGGTCGGGACGGGGGACCACCGGTGACCGCGCTCGAGACCCCACCTCCCACCCGCTCCGCAGGGGCTCGGTCGGGGTTCGTCCCCGTCCTGCGCTCGGAGCTGGTCAAGCTGACCAGCCTGCGCTCGACGGTGGCCCTGCTGCTGGCGATGGTCCTGCTCGGGCTCGCGGTGAGCGTCGCGCTGGCGGTGACCGCCCCCGGTGCGGGCCTGCCTGACGGCCCCTCGGCGGGGTTCCTGCTGGACCAGGTGACCATCGGGACGGTCCTGTTCAGTCAGCTGGTGGGGGGCGTCCTGGGCGTCCTGGTGATCAGCGGGGAGTACTCCAGCGGGACGATCCGACCGACACTGGCCGCCGTCCCGTCCCGGGTCACCGTGCTCGCCGCGAAGGCGGTGGTGCTGTTCCTCGCCGTGACCGCGGCCGGTCTGGTCGCCACCTTCGGGTCGTGGGCGGTCACCTACCCGCTGTTCGCGGGCTACGGCGTCGGGGTCGGGCTGGGGGCGCCGGGACTGGTGCTGGCCCTGACCGGGGGAGCGGTGTACGTCGGCCTGTGCGCCGTCCTGGGTCTGGGCGTCGGCACCATCCTGCGCTCCGTCGCCGCCGGGGTGACCACCGTGATCTCGGTGATCCTGCTGGTGCCGATCGTGCTGTCGGTCCTGCCCGCCTCCCAGGTGATGAGGAACCTGCACCTGCTGACGATGACCAAGGCCGGTGACGCCATGGTCGGGCTGGTCGAGCCCGGAGGGGTCTTCCTGGACCTCGCCGACGGCTACGTGAGCACGGCCGCCGGGTGGCTGGTGGCCGTGCTCTGGGCCGCCGTGCCCCTGGTGGTCGGTGGCTGGCTGTTCCGACGGAGGGACGCCTGATCCCCCTGCGGGACGGGACGCGCGGGGCCCCGACCGGGGCGCCGCGCGGTTCCGGCGTCCCCGACGACCTCCGCCGACGTCGCCGCCGACGTGCGGCGGACACCGTCGTCGCGCTGGTGTACGCGCTGGTCGCCGTCGCCGCGGCGGTGCTCTCGCTCGAGCCACCGCACGTGACCCCGCTGTGGCCGATGGTCGTGCTGGGCCTCTGCGGTCTCACCGTCCTCCTGGTGCACCGCAGGTACCCGCGGCTGGCCTTCGCCGGTGCGGTGGTGCTGGCGGTGCTCTCCCTGGCGACCGGGTCCGGGGCGGAGTCGCTGCTGGCGGTGCTCGCGGTGCACGCGGCGGGCGTCCGCCGCAGCGCGCGGGGAGCCTGGCTGGCCCTCGGTGTCGCACTGGTCTGCGGTGGCCTGGCGGCGCTCGCGGTCGGCGTCCGGAGCCGCACCGGGCCACCGGTCCTGGGTCTGGCGCCGCCGGTCTCGCCCCGGGACTCGCTGCTGGACTGGCTCAACGTGTTCGCGGTCGTCGCCGTGGTCCTGCTGGTCGCCACGCTGCTCGGGCTGGACCGGGGGCACCGGCGACGACACGTCGCCGAGCTGGTGGACCGGGCCGAGCGGCTGGCCCGGGAGCGCGACCAGCAGGCCGAGATCGCCAGGGCCCTGGAGCGCGAGCGCATCGCCAGGGAGATGCACGACGTGATCGCCCACAGCCTCTCGGTGATGATCGCCATCTCCGACGGCGCCCACGCCGCCGCGGACGAGCGTCCGGCGGAGTCGAAGGAGGCGATCGCCCGGGTCGCCGAGACCGGGCGCCGCACCCTCGGGGAGGTCCGCCGCCTGCTCGGAACCGTCCGCGGGGAGGACGGGAGGGTGGCGGTCGAGCACGGGCCGCAGCCCGACGCGTCCCAGCTGACCTCGCTGGCGGCCGAGTTCGTGGCCGCGGGGCTGCCGGTGCGCCTGGTGGTGACGGGGACCCCGTCGCAGGACCCGGCCCTGGGGCTCACCGTGTACCGGATCGTGCAGGAGTCCCTGACCAACGTGCTGCGCCACGCCAGGCGGGTCAGGTCGGCGACGGTCGCGGTGACGTGGACGGCCGACGACGTGACGGTCCTCGTCCGCGACACCGGCTCGGCGGTGCCGCCGTCCTCACGTCCGGGCCGTGGCATCCTCGGCATGCGGGAGCGGGTGGCGCTCTACGACGGCACGGTCGAGGCTGGCCCCGGCGAGGACGGCGGCTGGCGCGTCCTCGCCCGACTGAGGCAGGGGGAGCGGTGAGCGTGGGCGAGGACGTCCGGGTGCTGCTCGTCGACGACCAGGAGCTCGTCCGCTACGGCTTCCGGCTGCTGCTCGACGCCGAGCCGGGGCTGGTCGTGGTGGGCGAGGCGGCCGACGGTGCCGAGGCGGTGGGCCTGGTCCAGCGGGTCCGGCCCGACGTCGTGCTGATGGACGTCCGGATGCCCGGGGTCGGTGGCATCGAGGCGACCCGACGGATCACCAGCCTCCGTCCGGACGTGCGGGTGCTGGTGCTCACGACCTACGACCTCGACGAGTACGCCTTCGGCGCTCTCGGCGCCGGGGCGGCCGGGTTCCTGCTCAAGGACACCCGCCCCGCCGACCTCGTCGCGGCGATCCAGGCGGTCGCCTCCGGTGACGCGGTCGTCTCCCCCCGGATCACCGCCAGGCTGATCGAGGTCGCCGCCCCGCACCTCGGGGTCCGTCGTGACGCCGACGCCGAGCAGGCGCTGTCGGAGCTGACCCCGCGCGAGCGCGAGATCTTCGTCCTGGTCGGGCGCGGGGCGACGAACGGCGAGATCGCCGCGTCGCTGTACCTGAGCGAGTCGACGGTCAAGGCCAACGTCGGTCGGGTGCTGGCCAAGCTGGAGCTCCGCAACCGCGTCGAGGCGGTGATCCGGGCCTACGAGCTCGGCGTCGTCGGTCACTGAGCCGGGCGGGAGGTACCTGTCGAGGGAGTGACCGGCCGCGCGGCGGTCGGGTCGTCCGCACGTCCGGGTCGGCCTCACCGGCCGGCGCCGCACTGAGGACCGGAACCTGGCCCGCTCGACGGGCGGTTGCTGTGCGAACATCTGTCAATGTAGCGTTGACGCATGCAAGATGTGTTGACAGAAGCGGTGCGTACGTTGCGGGCCCACACCGATGCGCTGCTCGCCGCGCGGGTGCTCACCAGCGGCGACCAGGTCGGCTCGATCCGGCGGGCGGTGAGCCTCCAGGCAGCGGCGGACGACGTCGTGCGTGCGGTGGTGCAGCAGGCCCGGGAGGAGGGCGCCACCTGGCAGGTCGTCGGTGCGGCGCTCGGTGTGAGCCGGCAGGCGGCGTTCCAGCGCTACGGCAGGCCGACCGATCCGAGAACAGGAGAACCCATGGACACCACACCACTGGACGGGGTGGCCGAGCTGGCCGCCTCCGTGATCGAGGACCTGGCGACGGGGCGGTGGTCTCGGGTCACCGACCAGTTCGACCCGACCATGCGCGACGGCCTGTCCGAGGACGCGCTCGCCGCCGCATGGGCGCAGATCGTCGGTCTGTCGGGGGCCTACGAGGGGCACGGGGAGCCGACGGCCGTCCGCGCCGGCGACGTGACCATCACCACCACGGCGCTCGCCCTGGAAGCGGGGGACTACACGGTGCGGACCACCTTCCGAGACGACCGGACCATCGCCGGCCTGCACATCCTCGAGGGGCAGTCGTGACCGTCCAGCACCCGGCCGGCGCTCCCGTCCGACCACACCGGGGCGCGGCGGGCGGCCGTCACCGCGACCTGGTGGCGGTCGTCGTCTTCGTCGCGCTCGCCTTCGCGCTCGGTTGGCTGGTCGCGCTCCCGCTCTGGCTCGGTGACGGTCTCACCAGCCCCTGGTTCCCGGTCGTGGCCGTCGCCCTGATGACCACCCCGACCATCGCCGCCCTCGCCGTGGTGCTGCTGGTGGAGCGTCCGCAGCGGAAGGCGGAGACCCTCGGGCTGTGGCCGCTGACCCCGCTCCGCAGGGTGCTCGGCTACGGCGCGCTGGGCGTCTTCGTGCCCATCGCGCTGGTCCTGGTGGCGCTCCCGGTGGGCGCGCTGCTCGGGGTGTACCCGGCCGACTTCGTCGGTCTGTCGGCCTTCCGGCAGCTGCTCGACGCGCAGGCCGGCGCCGCAGGTGTCGGCGAGCTCCCCCTCTCGGTCGGCGCGATCGTGGCCCTCCAGCTCGCCACCCTGCCCCTGGCGGCGGTCCTCAACCTCATCCCTGCGCTGGGGGAGGAGATCGGGTGGAGGGGCTGGCTGCTGCCGAAGCTGATGCCGCTGGGCACGGTCCCGGCCCTCCTGGTCTCGGGCGTGGTGTGGGGTCTGTGGCACGCCCCGGTGATCCTGCTGGGCTACAACTACCCCGACGCACCAGGCTGGCTGGGCCTCACCATGATGGTCGGCACCTGCACCGTGTTCGGCGCGGTCTTCGGCTGGCTGCGGCTCCGGTCGGGCTCGGTGTGGCCCGCGGCCCTCGCGCACGCCGCCTTCAACGGGGCGGCCGGGACGTACCTGCTGTTCGCCCGGGCCGGTGAGCGCGTCGACACCACGCAGGCGACGGTCCTCGGCTGGAGCGGGTGGATCGTGCCCCTGGTGCTGGTGGCGGTCCTCCTGGCCACCGGACGGCTCGCTCCCGCGGCAGAGCCCTCCGGCCCTGCGAGAGGGGCGTCCGTACCTGTGGCAGAGCCCTCCGGTTCCGCGGCAGAGCCCTCCGGCCCTGCGGCAGAGCCCTCCAACCCCGCGCCGGTCGAACCGCGGCAGGACTGATCGCCGGCCGCGGACCGCGCTCAGAGCCGCTGCCGCAGGCCCGAGGCGCGGTTCACCGGGCGCTGGATGGCCTGGCGCAGGGCGTCCTCGGTGCCGATGATCTCCACCCGCTCCCGGGCCCGGGTGACTGCGGTGTAGAGCAGCTCGCGGGTGAGCAGGGCCGACTCCAGCGGCGGGAGCACGAAGGTGACCTCGCCGAACTGGCTGCCCTGGGCCTTGTGCACGGTCATGGCGTGCACGGACTGGACGGCGTCGAGGTGGATCAGCGGGTGGATGGTGGGCTGCTGCCCGCGGGCGAAGGCGGCCTGGGCGCCGCGGGGGGTGTCGACCACCACCCCGGTGTCGCCGTTGTAGAGACCGATCTCGGGGTCGTTGGCCGTCACCAGCAGCGGACGGCCGAGGTACCACTCGCCCTCCTCGCCGTAGCCGGGCACCTCCTCGCGCAGCCACTCCTCGACCGTGTGGCTCCAACGGGCCACGCCGAAGGGGCCGGCGCGGTGGGCGCACAGCACCCGGTGCTGCTCCATCGCGCTGACGGCCCCGGCTGCGTCGCCCTCCCGGGCCCGGTCGACCACCGAGCGCCCCGTGCGCTGGACCACCGCCCGCAGCTCGGGGAAGGCGACCGGGTCGGTCTCGGACAGGTCGGCCTCGACCCAGCCCACGTGGTCCCCGCCGGCGCGCAGCACCGCCAGGGCCGCCTCCGCGTCCCCGGCGCGCACCGCCCGCGCCAGCGCCCCGATCTCGTGCCCGAAGCGCCAGGTGTGGGTGAGCTCGACCACGCCGCGGACCACCGCGCTCATGGACGGCGGCACCGTCTCGCCAGGACCCTCCGCTGCGGTGCCCTGAGCGGGTGCAGAGCCGGCGGCGGCCACCGGCTGGAGGTCCGGGATCCGAGAGCGCCCGGCCGACAGGGCGCCCGGCGCCCCGGCCGGCGCCGGATCCGTGGTCCCACCAGACAGGGCACCCGGCGTCCCGTTCGACGCTGCGCCCACCCGGCCGTCGGTCGCAAGCGGGGTGGTGCGGCGTGGGCTCGGCTGCCGGTCGTCGGCGTGCACGTGCAGCAGGGCGCGCCAGCGGGGGTCGTCGACGGGGACCGGCTGGCGGTTGGAGTCGGCGTGGGTGACGTCGGCCATCACCGCGCCGGCCTCCACCGAGGTGAGCTGATCGGGGTCGCCGACCAGGATGACCCGGGTGCCGGACCGGGTCGCCTCGAGCAGCCGGGCCATCATAGGCAGCGACACCATCGACATCTCGTCCAGCACGATGACGTCCCAGGGCAGCGGGTGGGCGGCGTCGTGGCGGAACCGGGTCCGCGACTCCGGCCGCCAGCCGAGCACCCGGTGCAGGGTGGTGGCGGTCAGACCGGACAGCGGGGCTCGCAGGTCCTCCGGCAGCCGGGCGGACTCGGCCCGCACGGCCTCCTCCAGCCGGGCGGCCGCCTTCCCGGTGGGGGCGGCCAGGGTGATCCGGAGCCGCCCCTCGTGCAGGGCCTGCAGGCTGGCCAGCACCTTGGCCACGGTGGTGGTCTTGCCGGTGCCGGGCCCGCCGGCCACCACCGAGACCCAGTTGAGCACGCTGTTGGCCGCGGCGATGCGCTGCCAGTTGGGCTCGTCGGTGGCGAGGTCGGCGCGGTCGAACAGCCGGTCCAGCAGCGCCTCGACCCGGTCCAGGTCGACTCCCGGCGGGGTGGCCCGGCGGCGTCGGAGCAGCTGGGAGCGGACCGACTCCTCGTGCTCGAAGTAGCGGTCCAGGTACAGCCGGGAGCCGAGCAGCCGCAGCGGCCGTGGTTCGTCGTCGTCGGGACCGGTCCCCACGCCCCCACCCGACGGTGCCGGGGCGTCGGCGTCCGCGGTGGGCTCGACCCGCACCATCGGGCTCTCGCGCAGACCCTGCAGCCAGCGGCCGGGCTCGGGCCAGGGCAGCGCCGCGGTGTCCACCAGCGCCTCCTCGACGTCGAAGCCGTCCTCGGCCACGCTGGTCAGGTCGAGGCAGACCGAGCCGCCGCGGAGCGCCCGCACCGTCAGGGCCAGCGCCAGGGTGTTGTCCGGCGAGGGCTCACGGCAGAGCTGGGCGATGCTGACGGCCACGTTGACGTCGGCGACCGCCAGCACGCCGCTGGTGTTGAAGTCCGCCAGCACCCCGGTGGCCCGGACCGCCGTCTCGTGCACCGGTGCGGTCACGGTCGTCCTCCCGGGGTCCTCGTGACGGCCCGGCGCGGGGCGCCCGGCCCGTGGGCCAGCAGCGCCGACAGGTCCTCCACCATGGCCGCCGGCGGGTGCCAGCTGAACACCCCGCAGGGCACCCCGTCGCTGAGCGGGGTGTCCGGGCCGGCCATCCCGCGGACGAAGAGGTAGAGCACGCCACCGAGGTGGTCCCCGGGGCGGTAGCCGGGCAGTCGCCAGCGCAGGTAGCGGTGCAGGGCGACGCAGTACAGCACCGCCTGCAGCGGGTAGTGCGAGGCCATCATGGCCTCGGCCATGGCGGTGCGGCCGTAGCGGCCGAGGGTGAGCGGGCTGTCGTCGCGGGGACCGAGCCAGTTCGTCTTGTAGTCCACCACCAGGTGCCGGGTCGGCTCCTCGCCCACCCGCAGCACGGCGTCGACCGAGCCGGTCAGGAAGCCCCGCAGCGTCTCCTGGCCCAGGGCGGGGTCACGCAGCCGCTCGGGGTAGCTGACCAGCGGGTCGTCCGCGGGCAGGTGGCGCTCCAGGCAGTCGGCCACGTCGGCCAGGGTGGCCGACCGTCCGGGCGTCGTGCCCCCGGCCAGCGGGAGCTCGAAGTCCAGCTCGGGCAGCCGGTCCGTCGGGGCCACGTCGGCCAGGCTCCGGTCACCGGCCAGCGGCCCGAGGGGGGTGCGGACGGCCGGGGTCAGGGCCTCGGCCAGCTCGCGGGCGGAGAACCCGGCGGCCGGGAGCCGGGCCAGCTCGCGGGCGGCCAGCCCGGTGAGCTCGGCGGTCACGTCCTCGGCGGTGGGGTCGGCGTACTCCAGCAGGGAGTGCACCAGGGAGCCGAAGGCGGTGCCTCCGGGGAAGTCCTGCAGCGGGGACACCCGGGACAGGCCCTCGCCGCCGTCGGCCGCCGGCGTGGTCGTCACCTCGTCGGTGACGGGCTCGTCGTCCTCCCGGGCCCGCAGCGGCTCGCTGCCCACCCCCGGGCTGGCCGGTGCCGCGCCGTGGGCGGCGGCGGTCAGCGAGGAGTAGGAGGTCCGCCGCCAGGACAGGTCCAGCTCGCGCTGGAAGAGGCGCACCCGCAGCGCCTCCGGCGGGTCCTCCGGCGGGGAGCTGACCGGCAGCTGGCGCGGGCCGATGGCCTCCACCGCGACCAGCCGCCGCGGCAGGCCGTCCAGGGCCAGCGGCGACCGCTCGGCCGGGTACTCCGGCTCGGGGTGGGCCTGCTGGCGGTCGCGCTGCAGCAACCGGTGCAGCGCGCTGGCCGGGGTGTTGCGGGAGGCCGCACCCCACCAGGCCACCACCTGGCACTGGGCCCGGGTGAGGGCGACGTAGAGCAGCCTCAGGTCGTCCCCGGAGTCCTCGGCCCGGGCGCGGGCGAACCGCTGGGCGCGTCCCTGGCCCTCCCGGCCGCCGACGTCGATCACCCGCTGCCCGGCGTCGTCGTGCAGCCGGAGCACGCCGCCGCCGTCCTCGTCGAGGTAGCGGTCCCAGCCCGAGGGGAGGTAGACGATGGGGAACTGCAGACCCTTGCTGTGGTGGTAGGTGAGGATCTGCACCGCGTCGGCGTCGGTCTCCAGCCGGCGCGAGCGCTGGTCGCTGTCGGCGCGGGCCTGGCTGATCCGCTCCCGCAGCCAGGCCAGCAGCGCGGCCGTCCCCAGCCCCGCGCTGGTGCGCTCCTGGTGCAGCCCCTCGGCGACGTGGCGCAGGTCGGTCAGCTCGCGCTCACCACCGGGGCGGCGCAGCAGCCGGGCGGCCAGACCGGTGCCGGTGGAGACGGCCTCCATCAGCGCGGCGACGCCCTGGCGCTCCAGCACCCGCGACCACGTCTTGAGGGTGCGGCGCAGCTCACCCAGCTCCTGGTCGTCGGCGGCGGCGAGCTGGTTGAGGCTCCAGCCCACCAGCGGGGTGAGCGCGGCGGCGCGGACCGAGCGCTGGTGCGGCTCGAGCAGCGCCTCCAGCAGGGTGGCCCAGGCCAGCGCGGACTCCGAGGCGTGCACCGAGCGGGTGCCGTTGACCACCGCGGGGATGCCGGCCGCGGCCAGCGCGGTGCGGATCTCCTCCGCGCGCGCGTTGGCCCGGACCAGCACCGCCACGTCGCTGGCCCGGACCGGGCGCCACTCGCCGTCCAGGCACAGCTCGGCGTCGCCGGAGACCAGCGTCCCGAGCTCGCGGACCAGGTCCTCCTGCAGCTGCCGGCGCACCTCGCCCACCCGCCCGGCCCGGCCCTCGGCGGCCCGGATCCGCAGCGGCGTGGTGGGGTAGCGCCCGGAGTGGCTGCGCATCCGGGGGCCCGGGAGGGCCGCCTCCACCGCGCGGACCATGATGCGGTCGTCGCCCAGGGCCGCCCCCTCGAACAGCGCGAGCACGGCGGCGACCACCGCCGGGTCGGAGCGCCAGTTGCGGCCCAGGGTGTGGGTGGCCTCGGCCTCGGCGACGGCCTGGAGGTAGGAGTGCACGTCGGCGCCGCGGAAGCCGTACACCGCCTGCTTGGGGTCGCCGATCAGGATCAGCGTGGAGTGGCCGTGGAAGGCCTCGCGGACGATGTGCCACTGCACCGGGTCGGTGTCCTGGAACTCGTCGATCAGCACCACGGGATAGCGCTCCCGCAGCCGGGTGCGCGCGGCCTCCCCGTGCTCGCGGTGGTCCAGGGTGTCCTGCAGGCCCGACAGCATGTCGTCGAAGGTGGACAGCCGCAGCCACCGCTTGCGCCGGGCCACCTCGGCGCGGACACCCAGGGCGAAGTCGACCCGGGCCCGGACCCGCGGGTCGGGGTCGTCGGAGGGCACCAGCTCCAACCCCTGGGCGTCCACCACCGAGCGGGCCAGCACCAGCGCCTCGTCGAAGGACAGCCACGGCCGCGGCGCCGGCTCGCCGTCGGTGGCTGGACGGGCGAAGTGCTGCAGGTAGTGGTCGGCCACCACCTCCCGGGTCAGCTGGTCCAGGTTCTCCACCAGCGTGGCGTCGGGATCGGTGTCGGCCAGCACGCCGAGTGAGTCCAGCATCCGCTGGCAGAACTCGTGGGTGGTGGCGATGGTGGCGGAGTCGAAGTCCGACAGCGCCGCGGCCACCCGGTCGAACCGCTCGCGGAGCTCGGCAGGCGACCCGGTGGTGAGCAGGACGTCCACCGCGTCCTCGCTGCCGACCGGCCGGCCCGCGACCGCGTCGGCCAGCACCGAGCGGGTGGACTCCAGCCGCTGCCGGATCCGCATCCGCAGCTCCTGGCTGGCGGCGCGGCTGAAGGTGACCATCATCAGCGAGGCCAGATCCACCCCCTCGGCCACGAACCGCGCGGCGAGCGCGGCGATGGTCCAGGTCTTGCCGGTGCCCGCGCTGGCCTCGAGCACGCACGTGCCCTCCGGCAGCGGCCCGCAGACGTCGAAGACGGGGATCTCGGTGGGACTGCTCACCGCTGCCCCCGGTGCTGCAGGAGCGGCTGCCACACGGTGAGCGCGAGCGCGCCGAAGCGGTGCCGGACGCCGGTGGCCGCGTGCAGCCGCTCGCCGGCCTCCTCGGCGGTGAGGTCCTCCAGGGTGGTGCCCACCAGGGTGCTCCAGGTCTTGTCGCGGGACAGCTCGCGGGCGGCGGAGCTCTCCACCTGCCGCTGGGCCAGCGCCTCGTCGTCACCGTGACCGGCGGCGCGGGCGCGGGCGTAGGACTCCGCGGTCTGCACCGGCAGCGGCGCGGGCCGCTGCAGCCCCTCCAGGTGCAGCGCGACCAGCTGGGCCAGCAGCTGCCGGGCCCGTTCCGGGGCCACCGGGGCCAGCTCGACCGGCTGGGACCACCGGTCCACCCGACCGATGGAGCGCGCCCGCCACTCGGTGTCCGGTCTCCCGGCGGCGAGCAGCAGCAGGTCCACCCACGCCTCGAGCTGGTGCCGGGCCCCGACCTTGGAGTAGCGCAGCGCGGTCACGGTGTCCTCGCGCACCCCGGTCACCGCCCCGCTCAGGGTCTGCGCGCCGAGGTCGACCCGGGCCTTCACGGTGGTCGGCACCTGATGCGGGTCGATGCCGGCCACCCGGACGATGCCGTCGATGTGCTCGCGGACCTCCTCCAGCAGGGCCTCGCCCAGCGGCCCCGGCGGCAGGTCGCCGCGCAGCAGCTCGGCGCGGCGGAGACGGGACCAGCTCTGGCCCTGCAGGGCGCCGGCCAGGACCCGGCTGCCGATGGCCCAGCGCTGCAGGCCGTCCGGGGCGATGGGCATCTCGTCGGGCCGCTCCTCCTCGTCGCGCCCGGGCACCAGCCCGAACCGGGCCCGGACGAAGGCCTGGCCGGGGTGGGTCAGGAAGCGCTTCAGGTCGCTGACCTCCACCGTGCTGGACGGATCGAGCACCGGCAGCGCGGTCACGTCCAGACCCGGCTCGGGCACCCGGGGACGGGCGGCGGCCCGCGCCCCCTGCAGCGCGGTGGCGTCGAAGCTCAGCGGCTCGCCGCCTCCCGGGCCGACGGTGAAGTTGGCGGGAGCGAAGGGCTGCAGCGGGTGCCGGGTGCGGACCAGCTCGCTGACCGGCGTCTCCCGCCCGTCACGTCCCGCCCGCCCGGTCGTCGCCGTCTCGTCCAGGGCGTCCAGCAGCTCCCGCAGCGGGACCGCGTCGGGGCGGCGGTCGTTGGTGCGCGGGTCCGCCCCGGAGTGCACCACCACCAGCCGCTCGCGGGCCGACATCACCGCGTCGAGCAGCAGCTGGCGGTCCTCGCTGAGCCGGTCGCGGTCGCCGACCACGGGCTCGCGGGCCAGCACGTCGTCGCCGTCCACGGCGCCGCGGCGGGGGAAGACCCCGTCGTCGACGCCGAGCAGGCAGACCACCCGGTGCGGCACCGAGCGCATCGGGGACAGGGTGCACATGGTCAGCGAACCGGTGCGGAAGTTGCCGCGGCTGGGCCGCCCGCGGAGCTCGTCGGCGAGCAGCGCCCGGAAGTCGCTGGGGCTGAGCGCCGGCGAGGGCTCCGGCGGGTGCGCGCCCACCAGGTCGGCCAGCTGGCCGAAGGCGTGGGACAGCTGCCACTGCTCGTCGGTCGGCACCGCGGTCAGCGACTCCAGCGCCGTCCGGCAGGCCTCCACCCACTGCTGCACGCCCTGGGGCTCGGAGAAGGACGTCACCGCGCGCCGGACCCGGCTGACCAGCTCGGCCAGCCCGCCGACCAGCTCCACCTCCGAGCTGTCCACGCCGTCCAGCGGGAGCACGTGCCCGATGCTGGGCTGGCCGTCCTCGCTCATCGCGACGCCGAGCAGCATCCGCTGCAGCCCCGCGGCCCAGGTGTTCTGCGCGAACCCGCCCATGCCGAACTGGGCCCGGTGCAGGTGGTCCAGCCCCCAGCGCACGCCGGACTGCTCGAGCAGCTCGGCCAGCCGCAGCTGGTCGTCGGCGCGGAAGCCGAAGCGGCGGGCGACCGCGGGGGCGGCGGCCAGGTCGAGCAGGGACGCGGCGCCGGCTCTGGCCGTGGCGAGGTCGAGCAGGTCGACCAGCAGCTCCAGCAGCGGGTTCACCTGCCGCAGGGAGCGGTCGGCGAGTCGCACCCGCAACCGGTGACCGGGGTGCACCGGACCCTCCTCGTCCTCGGTGGCCAGCCCGAAGCAGGCCTGGACCAGCGGGGCGAAGGTCTCGATGTCGGGGCACATCACCACGACGTCGCGTGGCTCGAGGGTGGGGTCGTCGCTGAGCAGGCCGAGCAGGACGTCGCGCAGCACCTCGACCTGGCGGTCCGGGCCGTGGGAGGAGTGCAGCTGCACCGAGGTGTCGTCCACACGCAGCTGGTGGCGCTGGTCACCCGGTCGGGCGTGGTCGGCCTGGACGTCGGCCTGCAGCCAGCCCAGCAGCGTGTCGGGGGTGGGTGCGGCCACCGGCTCCTGCTGGCGGGTGGGCAGCGCGGCGAGCAGCAGCTGGAGCTCGCGCTGGTCGCGGCCCAGCCGCTCGTTGAGCCGGTGCCGGGCCGCGGTGGTGGCCGAGGTGGGCCGGCGGTGGCTGGAGCGCGGGAGGAGGCCGTCCGGGCCGGGCGCGACGGAGAGCGGCTCGTCGTCCAGACGCCGCCACAGCCCGGGAGAGGAGTGCGGCAGCCACAGGTGGACCTCGCGGTCGTGTGCCAGCGCCTCCAGCAGCCGGAGCTGGCGGCGGTCGATCCGGCTGGGCCCGAAGACGGAGAACCGGGGCGGCAGTCCGGCCCGCTCGGGCTCGGCGTGCAGGGTGCGGCAGGCTGCCTCCAGGCGGGCCGCCGGGTGCGGGGCGTCGAGCCGGGCGGCCACCGCCCGCCACAGCGGGGGCTGCCAGGCCAGGTCCGGCTCGAGGGCGCCGAGGGTGGAGCCGACGTCGCGACCGGCGGCCCAGGCCGTCAGCATGCCGGGGCGCTCGGCGGCGTACCCGGCGAAGAGGCGGGCCAGCCGGCGGGCGGTCGTCCACCGGCGCCCGACCCGGCGTCCGCTGGCGTCCTCCTCGCCCAGGTGGGCCGCGACCGGCGCGAACCAGGGCTCGGCGGCCAGCTCGTCGAAGACGGCGAGCAGGGTCCAGACCAGGCGGCGGGGGTGCCAGGGGTCGCCGTCCTCGTCCTCGCCCAGGACCCGGCGGACCGTGTCGTCGAGCAGTCGGCTGAGGGTGGGCATGGCCACCCCGGCGCAGATGCCCTCACCGCCGGCGTCGAGCCGCTCGGCCAGGGACTGGGCCAGCCAGCGCTCCACCCCGGGGGTGGGGACGCAGACCAGCTCGGTGGCGAAGGGGTCGCTGCCGGGGGCGGGGGTGGCGAGCAGCGCCGCCAGCCCGTCGGCCAGCAGGTCGCCCCGGGCGCTGCGGTGCAGGACGATGCCGGGCGCGCGCGCGGGAGGCGCGCTCGGCGGGAGCGGGGCGTCGGCGGGCTCGAGGCCGTCCAGCAGGTCCTGGGTCATCGTGGGCCAACCCTAGGCAACCCCGCTGACAGTTCCCGCCGACGCCCGTCCGGCGGATGGGACGGGGCCCTCAGGCCAGGCTGTTCAGCTTCTGCATCACCTGCACGGCGCTGGGGTTGGTGGCGCTGGTGCCGTCGGCGAAGACGAGCGTGGGCACCGTCCGGTTGCCGCCGTTGATCCTGGTCACCACCGAGGCCGCCTCGGGCTGGTCCTCGATGTCGACCTCGTCGTAGGCGATGCCGTTGCGGTCGAGCTGGCTCTTCAGGCGTCGGCAGTAGCCGCACCAGGAGGTGGTGTACATCGTCACGTCGGTCATGGCTGCGGAACGGGCCGGTGGCGTCCGGCATTCCCGCCGAAGCCGTTCCGCAGCCGTTCCGCAGCCGCCGTGGACCGTTCAGCGGCGGGTCAGCCAGTCCAGCTGGACGTAGTCGATGTTGAAGTTCTGGTACTCCGTGGACGGCATCTCGATCCGCAGCCGGTGCGCCCCGCGGTCGAACCAGCGCTCCTCGACCGCGACCCGACGCAGGGCGTTGTGGTCGGTGGTGTTGGGCACCGAGAGGGTCGCGCCGGGCTCGCCGTCCCACGTCATGACCATCGTCCCCGCGGGGTCGTAGGGGCTGGACACCCGGGCCGAGACGGCGTAACGCCCGGGGACCACCACCTCCACGTCGTACTCGACCCACTCCCCGCCGCGGATCCACCCCAGCGACCGGGCACCACGCAGGGTGCAGACGTCGAGGCGGTCCTGCTCGGGGGAGACGGAGGCGCAGCGGTTGTCGTCGGTGTCGTGGTAGGCGACGCCCTCCCCGCCGGCCCGCGGCTCCTCGGCCTGGACCCGCACGGTGCGGGGGCCGCGCTGACGGTCCCAGAACCGGATGTCGCCACGGTCGCGCCAGTGGACGAGGGCCTCGACGTTGTCGGTCTGGATCATCGACGCGCGGTAGCGCTGCACCACCGTCTCCCAGCCGAGGTCGGGATCCCTCCGCAGCGAGGTCTCGTCGGTGTGGCCCGCGGCCAGGGACTCCCACATCGTGTTGATCCAGACCCGGCCCCGCCCAGCCAGCTGGCTCAGGTACTCCGGCTGGGCCTGCGCGTCCGTGGCCCGGTCGAAGATGACCTCCACGGCGACCGGCTGGCGGCCGGAGAACTGCAGGGCCTGGGCCCAGGTGCCGTCGTCGACCACGTGCATGTACTCGATCTCGGGGTCGCGGGCCATGAAGGCCTCGGCCTGGGCGACGTCCGGGCTGCCCTTGAACAGGCCGTGGTCGACCGTGCCCGTCTGCTGCAGCACCTGCAGGATCTCCTCGCGGAAGGGCCAGCCCTTGTCCAGGTTCACGAGCGCCCGGCCCCGGACGACCTCCATCGCCTCGGCGAGGGTGGGCACGGGGTGCTCGGTGACCCGGGCGGCGGCGCCCCCCAGGCCCTCCTTCAGGTGCAGACGTCGGACCTGCTCCAGGGTGAGGGAGCTGACCGCGCCCGACCCGTCGGTGGTCCGGTTGACCGAGGTGTCGTGCATCAGGACCGGGACGCCGTCGGAGGTGAGCCGGACGTCGATCTCGACGACCTCGGCCCCGTCCTCGACGGCCGCCTCGATCGCGGCCAGCGAGTTCTCCGGGGCGTCGCGCCACTGCCCACGGTGCGCGGCCACGAGCAGGTCGGCGCCAGGGCCGTGGCGGTGCAGCTCGGTGCGGATCCGGTCGATGCCGGCCAGGGCCCCGTCTCGACCCGCCGCGTCAGCGGCGACGGGTAGCGGGCCGGCTGCGAGGACGGCGGCGGTGAGGGTGGCGATGGTGAGGACGAGGGCGCTGCGGACGCGGATGGGCACAGGGGTCCCTTTCTGGACGGGGATGGTGTCCCCATCCGACCGGTCACGAGCCACGCGCCGGTGACGCCCTGCCCACCAGCGGGTGATGGCTCGACGGCGGGTGGACGTCGCCCGAACCGCGTGGTGGCGACCCCGGTCCCCGCTGAGCGCGAGCGACGGACCCAGCCCGCCTCAGCTGGCCGGGACGGTGGCTCCCGGGGGCGACCAGGACAGCCACCGCGCGGGGTTCTCCACCAGCACGGCCTCCGTGGCCTCGTCCCCGATCGCCGAACGGACCCGCGGGAGGTAGCGCTCGGTGAGGTAGCGCATCCCCGGGAACCCGCCGTAGCCCCGGTAGCGGCTGGCCCGGGCGACGTCCCCACCCAGGAGCAGCCGGTCGCCGTGCCCGAGGTCCACGACGGCGGCCAGGCAGGCCACCAGCTCCGACTCCGGGACCGCGGCGTAGCGGGCGGCGCCGTCGTGGCCGAGGTAGGCGCCGCGCCCGGCCAGCGAGGCGTGCAGCCCGGGGTCGGGGACCCGGTCGACGTGGGCGAGCGCGACGGCGTCGGCGGGGACGCCCTCGGCAGCGAGGAGGTCCAGCACCTCGTGACCGGCCGAGCAGTGCTCCAGGTGCACCACCACCGGCGCACCGGTGGCGGCGTGGGCGGCCCCGACCGCGGTGACGGCGCGACGGGTCAGCGGTGGCAGCGACCAGTAGCCGGCGGCCACCTTGAGCACCCCCGCGCGGACGCCGGTGTGCTCACCGCCGCCGCGGGCCGAGGTCGCGTCGTCGGCGACTGCGCAGCCCTGCACCAGGTCGCGGGTGAGGCGGTCGGCCAGCTGCTCCTCGGTCAGCCCGTGCACCCAGTGCCCGTCCCCGTAGTGCTCCGGACGGTGCAGCCCGGTGGTCGCCACCACGGCCAGCCCGGAGGCCGCCGACAGCCGGGCCAGCGCGGCCGGTGACCGCCCGAGCCCCAGCGGGGTGGCGTCCACCACGGTGTCGGTGCCGTGCGCGCGGACGTCAGCCGCCTCGGCGGTGGAGGCGTCCTCGTCGTCCAGCTCGTCCCCGGGCAGCAGCGGGCTCACCTGGAAGAAGTGCTCGTGGTAGTTCACCCGCCCGAGCCGGTCGGCCGCGACGTCACCGAGCACCGTGCGGACGGTCCCCATCAGCCCGGGTCGGCGGCCAGGGCGCTCAGCCGCTCCACGGTCGCGGGAGGCATCTCGACGTGGAACACCTCGGCGATGACCTGGGTCCAGCCGTGGATGAAGTAGCGCCACCCGTCGACGACGGTCAGGTCGCGCTCCTCCTGCTGGGCCCGGGCGTCGGCCAGCAGCTCCAGGCTGCCGCGGTAGTTCAGCTCCCACACCCACGAGGAGCGGGGGAAGGTGACCCCGCGCGAGAGCGGGGAGCCGGGACGGTCCTTGCCCAGACCGGTGGCGTTGACCACCAGCGAGCCGGCCGGCAGGTCGGCCAGCAGGTGGTCGGCGGGGCCGTCGACGAGCTCGTAGCCGAACAGGTCGGGGTCGAGACCGCCGCGCCGGTGGACCCCGGCGAGGTGGTCCAGCCGGGGCTGGTCGACGTCGGTGCAGACGATCCGGGCCGGCGGGTCGGCGCGCTGGGCCAGGCACCAGGTGATGGCGGCCCCCGCACCCCCCGACCCGAGGCACAGCACCTGGGCCGGGGACCCGCTGAAGTGCCCCTCGGGGAGGAACTCGGCCATGGCCAGGGCCGCGGTGACCGGGTCCTTCGCGTGGCCCAGCAGCCGGCCGTCGCGCTTGGAGATGGAGGAGACCTCACCGCACAGCCGCGCGAAGTCGTCCAGCTCGTCGAAGAGGTCCGCGGCCGCGGCGTGCACTGAGATCTTGTGGGTGGTCACCAGCGCGCCCAGGTGGTCCGGGTCGTCGCGGATGGACTCGACCAGGGCGCGGTAGGTCTCCGGCGGGGCGTCCAGGGCGACGTCGTGGCCCTGCATCCGCCGGGTGGGCAGGCCGAGCTCCTCGGCCCAGCGCGGGAAGATGCGCATGATCGAGGACGAGCCGGTGCTCACCCCCACGAAACCCATCCGCGGGCCGGTGGCCGACGGGTCGGTGGTCAGCGGGTCGGTGGTCACAGGGCCGCCTCCTGCCAGGCGCGCTGGTACTCCCCGGCGCGGGTGGTCAGGGCGTCCCAGTCCCCGGCGGCCACGGCGGCCGGGGGGCAGAGGTCGCTGCCCGCCCCGACCGCGGCCACCCCCGCCTTCCGCCAGGCGGGGAGGTTGTCGGGGGAGACGCCGCCGGTGGGCATGAAGGCCACCGTGGGGAACGGCCCGCGCAGCGCGCCGAGGTAGGCGGGTCCGCCCAGGGAGGCCGGGAACAGCTTGACCACGTCCGCGCCCAGCGCCAGCGCGGTCATCACCTCGCTGGGGGTGATGGCCCCCAGCAGGCAGGCGACCCCGGTCTCCTTCATCGCCCCGGCCAGCTCGGCGGTGGTGCCGGGGCTGACCAGGAAGGTGGCGCCCGCCTCGACCGCGGTCCGGGCCTGCTCGGCGGTGGTCACCGTGCCCGCCCCGAGCACCGCCCCCTCCGGCAGCGACTCCCGCAGCGCCGCGATGGCCCGCGTCGCCTCCGGGGTGGAGAAGGTGACCTCGATGCCCAGCACGCCGCCGGCGGCCAGGGCCTCCGCGGCGCTGACGCAGGAGCGCCAGTCCGGGGCGCGGAGGACGGCGACCACGCCGACCTCCTGCAGACGGCGGACGGTACCGGTCGGTGTCGGGGGGCTGGTCGGTGTCGTCATCGGGTGACCTCTCGGACTCGGTGGGAGGGTGGACGACCGGCCAGGACGGCCAGCACGTCGTCGACGGCCATGGTGCCCATCAGGTCGATGGCCTGCACGGTCTGGGCCGCGCTGTGCGGGGTGAGCAGGACCCGGTCGCGGAGGTCCTCGGCCAGCAGCGGGCCCGGGACGTCGCGGCCCTCGCCCTGCAGGGTGTCGGCAGCGTAGCCGCCGAGCCGGCCCGCGCGCAGGGCGTCGGCCACGGCGTGCTCGTCGACCAGGTCGGCCCGGGCCGTGTTGACCAGCAGCGCGGAGGGTCGCAGCAGACCGAGCAGGCGCCGGTCGACCACCGTGGCCCCGCCGGGGACGTGCAGGCTGACCAGGTCCGCGCGGCGGGCCAGCTCCTCCAGCCCCACCAGCGGCAGGTCGCCGGCCTCGTCGAGGAAGGGGTCGTGGCCCACGACGCTGCACCCGAGGGCCGCCACCCGCGAGGCGAACGCCCGGCCCACCCGCCCGGCCCCGACCACGCCGACGGTCAGGGCGGAGAGCTCGCGACCGCGTCGCGGGGACCAGTCCCCGCCGCGCACCGCCCGGTCACCGGGGGCGACCTGGCGCAGGACGGCCAGGGCCAGGGCCAGCGCGTGGTCGGCCACGGCACCGGTGTTGGCCCCCGGGGTGTGGGTGACCACGACACCCCGCTCCGCGGCGGCGGCCAGGTCGACGGCGTCCACCCCGACCCCGTAGCGGGCCAGCACCCGCAGCCCCGGTGCGGCGTCGAGGTGCTCGGCGGTGACCGGCCCGACCCCGGCCACCCAGGCCGAGGCCCCGGCCAGGGTGTCGCGGCAGGCGTCCAACGGGTGGTCCGGGGGGAGCCGCCGCACCGTGCACCCGGCCACCCGGAGCCGGTCGAGCAGGTCGACCTCGCCGGAGGAGAAGGACCGGCTGGAGACGACGACCAGCGGAGCGGTCACCCGTCGCCCCGGGGGAAGGTCGGCTCGAGGGCCCGGTACAGCGCGGACCAGCGCGGCAGGGCGGCCGCGAAGGCCTCGGTCCGGTC
Organism: Auraticoccus monumenti; assembly: GCF_900101785.1. Lineage (GTDB taxonomy): Bacteria > Actinomycetota > Actinomycetes > Propionibacteriales > Propionibacteriaceae > Auraticoccus > Auraticoccus monumenti. The sequence continues at coordinate 2,843,986 of NZ_LT629688.1, forward strand.
CAGGGAGGGCTCGAAGCGGGCGGTCTCGCGGGCCAGTCCCCGGGCGGCGGTGACGTCGTCCAGCAACCCGGCGCCCACCCCGGCGACCACGGCCGCCCCCAGCGAGTTGGCCTCGTCGACCACGTCACGACGCACCACCGGGGTGCCGAAGGCGTCGGCGAAGAGCTGCAGCCACAGGTCGCTGCGGGCCCCGCCGCCGATGGCGGTGACCTGGCCCACGTCGGCGCCGCAGTCGCGGAACGCCTGGACGCAGGTGAGCAGGTTGAGCACCACCCCCTCCAGCACCGCACGCACCAGGTGGCCCCGGCCGTGGGCGCGGGTCAGCCCGAGGAAGGCCCCGCGGGCGTCGGGCTCCCAGTGCGGGCTCCGCTCGCCGAGCAGGTGGGGGAGGAAGTGCAGGTGGTCGTCCAGGGCGGTGGCCCCGGCCGCCTCGGCCAGCAGCGCGCTGATCCGGGTGCCGTCGGTGCCGGGCTCCAGCACCTCACCGACCCACTGCAGGGAGCCGGCGCCGGCGACCATGGTGGCGGTGGGCACGAAGAGGCCGGGGACGACGTGGTTGAAGGTCATGGTGCGCATGCCCGGGTCGTGCAGCGGCGCGGTGGCGGCGAAGGACACCCAGGAGGAGGAGCCGAGGTAGAGGTAGGCGCCGTCCTCCGGTGTCACCACGCCGGCGCCGACGGCGGCCATCGGGCCGTCCCCGCCGCCGAGCACCACCGGGGTGCCCGCGAGCAGGCCCACCTCCTCGGCGACGGCGGCCCGCACCCCGCCGACGACCGTGGCCGAGGGCACGACCCGCGGCATCAGCGCGGGGTCGAGGTCGGCGGCGGCGAGCAGCCGTCCGGACCAGGTGCCGGTGCGCTGGTCGAAGGCGTTGGTGGACGAGGCGTCGGACGGGTCGGTGACCAGCTCCCCGGTGAGCCGGGCCACGACGTGGTCCTTGGCCTGGCAGACAGCGGTGGTGCGGGCGAAGGCCTCCGGCTCGGAGTCGCGGACCCAGGCCACCTTGGTGAGTGAGTAGGTGGGGTTGAGCCGGTGCCCGGTGATGGCGTAGGTGTCCTCCACCGGCACCGAGCGGGCGATCCGGTCGGCCTGGGCCGAGGAGCGGTGGTCGGCCCAGATCAGCGCGGGACGGACGGGGCGGTGCGCCCGGTCCAGCAGCACCGCTCCCATCATCTGCCCCGAGAGCCCGACCACCGCGACCTGGTCCGGTGCGGTGCCGGTCTCGGCGAGCAGCCGACGGGTGGCCTCGCAGCAGGCGCGCCACCAGTCCTCGGGGTCCTGCTCGACGACGCCACCGGGGGCGTAGCGGGTGGGGTAGCCCACGGTCACGGCGGCCACCAGGTGGCCGTCGTCGGTGTGCAGGGAGGCCTTGTCCCCGGTGGTACCGAGGTCGTGGGCGAGGATCACCTCAGCCCCCGTAGGGCACGAGCTCGAAGGCGTCGCCCAGGCGCACCGCCCGCGCCCCCATCCCGTGGTCCAGCACCCACTGGTAGTCGTGGCCGGCGCTGCCGGGGTAGACGGCCAGGAAGCGGTAGGGCTCGTCGGCCGACACGTTGACCGAGCGGTGCGCCCAGCCCGGGGGGATGTAGCCGATGGTGCCCGGCGACATGTCGAGCCAGGCGTGCTCGGCGCCGTCGAAGAGCAGCAGCCCGCCGGTGCCGGTCAGGCCGAGGTAGATCTCGCCCTGGGGGTCGGGGTGCTGGTGGCCCTTGGTCATGAAGAGCTCACCGGACAGCTCGCCGGGGGAGATGGTGGTGATCGACTGGGGCAGCTCCCGTGGCGTCTCGGGCACCGGGGAGGAGTGCACGGAGTAGACGACCTTCTCAGAGCCGCGCAGCTCCTGCCAGGCCCGCTGGTCCCGGAACAGCCCCTCGAGGTCGGCCATCCGCCGGGTCAGCACGGGGCCGGCGGGGTCGACGACGGCGGTGGCGGCGTCGAAGGTGATCTGGAAGGGCCGCAGCGGCGGGGTGGCGTAGCCGCTCACCGGTCCTGCTCCGGGCGGGTGAGCGGGAGGTCCAGGGGGAAGGTGAAGGTGCCGGCGGTGCCGTCGGGCCAGCCGAAGACCACCTCGTCGGCGATGCCCACGAAGAACCCGTTCTCCACCACCCCGGGGATGGTGTTGAGCTCCACGGTGAGCTGCTCGATGTCGCGGGCGGTGCCTAGGCGGGCGTCGAGGATGAAGTTGCCGTTGTCGGTCACCACCGGTGAGCCGTCGCGCTCGCGGCGGTACAGGTCGACGTCGGCGGGGTAGCCGTGCTCGACCAGCAGCCGGCGGACGGCCCGGCGCGTCGTCCCCCAGGAGTACTGCACGACCTCGATCGGCAGCGGGAAGGCCCCGAGCTGCTCCACCGCCTTGGTGTGGTCGGCCACCACCACCATCGTCGCGCTGGTGCGGGCGACCAGCTTCTCCCACAGCAGGCAGGCCCCGCCGCCCTTGATCATGGCGCCGTCGCGGTCGATCTCGTCCGGCCCGTCGACGCAGACGTCCAGCTGCTCGACGTCGTCCAGCTCGACCAGGGTGATGCCGAGCTCCAGGGCCAGGTCCCGGGTGCCGTTGGAGGTGGGCACCCCCACGACGTCCAGACCGTCGGCGACCAGCTCGGCCAGGGCGCGGACGAAGTAGTGCGAGGTGGTGCCCGAGCCCAGGCCGAGGCGGGCCCCGTCGAAGGCGTGGGTGCGGGCGGCGAAGCGGCCGGCGGCGAGCTTGGCCCGGTCCTGGTCGCTGCGGGTCTCGATGCTGGGCGTGGTCATCTGGTCTCCGGTCGGGACGGGCGGGGGAGGTCCCCCGCGACGATGGCGGGCAGGTCGGCGTAGCGGGGGAGGCGGGTGCCGTGCACCTCGGGCGGGGCCCAGGACACGGCCAGGAAGTCCACCCCGGCCGCCTCGGCGCAGCGCTGGTCGATCACGGAGTCCCCGACCAGGACGCTGGTGGCCGGGTCGGCGCCGATACCGGCCAGGGCGGTGGTCAGGTGCTCGGGGTGCGGCTTGCTGCGGGTGGGCCGGTCCCCGCCCACCACCACCGGGAAGAACCGGGCCACGCCCAGCCCCTCCAGCACCTGGTGGGCGATCACCTCGACCTTGTTGGTGCAGACCGCCATCGGCACCCCCGCGACGGCCAGGGCGTCCAGCGCCTCCGCGACGCCGTCGTAGAGGACCGAGTCCACCACCGGGCGGGCCCGGTACTCCGCGACGTAGGCGGCCGCCACCGCCTCCTCGGGCGCGCCGGACGCGCCGGAGAGCAGGATGGCGCCCTGGACCAGCGCGGCGACGCCCTCACCGAGCAGCGGCACCACCTCGGCGGCACTCAACGGGCGCCCGCCCCAGGGGGCGAGAGCGAGGTCGAGGGCGACGGCGATGTCGTGGCTGGAGTCCACGAGGGTCCCGTCCAGGTCGAACACGACACTGGCGTAACCGGTCACGGGCGGTCTCCTCCGTACAGGGCGGGGTAGAGGCGGCGGAACTCCGCGTACCCCCGGTCGTGGACGGCCACCCGGTCCGGGTCCGGCTCGGTGGTGCTGGTGACGTGCACCCGCCGCAGCGCCTCGCGGAGCGAGGGCCACTGCCCGGTGCCGACGCCGGCCAGCAGGGCGGCGCCGTGGGCCGCCCCGTGCTCACCGCCGGAGACCGAGCTCACCGGGGTGCCGAGGACGTCGGCCAGGGTCTGGGACCAGATCGGGTAGACCGAGGCGCCACCGGAGATCCGGACGTCGTCGACGGCCAGACCGAGGCCGGCCAGCACGTCACGGACCTCGCGGACGTTGAGCAGCGCGCCCTCCACCACCGCGCGGGTCATGTCGGCGACGTCGTGGCGCAGGTCCAGCCCGACCCAGGCGCCGCGGGCACCGGGGTCCACGTGCGGGCAGCGCTCGCCCACCAGGTAGGGCAGGAACCGCAGTCCCTTGGCCCCCACCGGGGAGCGGGCGGCGAGCTCGGCGAGGGCCTGCGTCGCGGGCCGCTCGCCGAGCAGCGGGGCCAGCGCGTCGCGCCACCACTGCAGCGCCCCGCCGGTGGTCAGGGCCACCCCCATCACGTGCCAGCGGTCCGGTGCGTTGCCGCAGGAGACCTGGACCCGGCCGCCGACGTTGTCGGGGCAGTGGTCGACGGCCGCGCCGAGGATGCCCGCGGTGCCCAGCGTGATGCCGAGCAGCCCGGGGGACTCGATCCCCATCGAGGTCGTCTGCAGCACGGAGTCCCCGCCACCGCCGACCACCGGCGTCCCGGCCCGGAGGCCGACCAGAGCGGCCGCCGCGGCGGTGAGCCGTCCGGTCACGTCGGAGGACTCGACCACCGGGGGCAGCAGGCTGGCCGGCAGGTCGAGGGCGGCGAGGAGGTCGGTGCTCCAGCGCCGGGCGCGGACGTCCAGCAGTCCGGTGCCGGAGGCGTCGGAGACCTCGGTCACCCGGTCACCGGTGAGGTGCAGCCGCAGCAGGTCCTTGGGGTTCAGCACCACGTCGGTGCGGGCGAAGGTGTCGGGCTCGTGGTTGCGGAGCCAGAGGATCTTGCCCACGGTGTAGCCCGGCAGCGCGGTGTTGTTGGTCAGGGCCAGCAGCCCGTCCAGACCCCCGACCTGCTCCAGCAGCCACTCGCACTCCGCGCCGTTGCGGTTGTCGTTCCACAGCACGGCCCGGCGCAGGACCTGGTTGGCGGCGTCCAGGGCCACCATGCCGTGCATCTGCCCGCAGAGTCCGATGGCCACCACGTCGTCGGGGTCGATCCGGGCGGCCACCGCGCGGACGGCCTGCACCGTGGCCGACCACCAGTCCGCCGGGTCCTGCTCCACCCAGCCCGGTTCGGGCAGGTGCAGGGGGTAGCCGACGGTCTCGGTGGCCAGCACCTCGGCCGACCCGTCCACCGCGACGACCTTGACCCCGGAGGTGCCGAGGTCGATGCCCAGCCAGGTACCGCTCACCGGCCGTACCTGACCCGCAGGTGCTTGATGTGCAGGTAGCCGAAGAGACCCTCGCGGCCGTGCTCGTAGCCGTGGCCGGAGCCCTTGCGGCCGCCGTAGGGGGCGTTCATGATGCCGGCGTCGGGGTTGTTGACCGCCACGTTGCCGAAGTCCAGCGCGTGGCCGATCTCGAACACCTCGGTCAGGTCGCGGGCGTAGAGGTAGGCGGCCAGCCCGGCGGTGGTGCCGTTGGCCAGGGCCACGGCCTCCTCGGTGGTGTCGTAGGGGGTGACGCCGACCACCGGGCCGAAGGTCTCCTCCTGCGCCAGCAGGGTGGTGGGCGGCACCTCGTCCACGACGGTGGGGGCGAACCAGGTGCCCGGCCGGTCGATCACGGCGCCGCCGGTGGTGACCCGGGCGCCGTCGGCCACGGCCTGCTGGACGTGGGCCACGCACCGGTCGCGGATGCCGGCGTTGGTCACCGGGCCCACGTCGGGGTCCTTCGAGCCGGGGCCGACGGTGAGCGCCTCGACGCCGGCGGTCAGCTTCTCGACGAACTCCCGGTGCACCGAGCGGTGCACGTAGACCCGGTTGATGGCGATGCAGATCTGCCCGGCGTTGCGGAACCCGCGACGCAGGCACCCGGCGACCGCCTCGTCGACGTCGGCGCTGGCGGTGACCACCTGGGGGCAGGAGCCGCCCAGCTCCATCGACAGCGGCATCGCCTTGGCCACCGAGCGGCTGATCGCCGCGCCGGTGGCTGTGGAGCCGGTGAACGCCAGCTTGTCCAGCCCGGGGTGGGAGGCGAGCGCCCGTCCGGCGACCCCGGCGCCCAGCACGAGGTTGGCCACCCCGTCGGGGAAGCCGGCGGGCTGCAGCAGCGCCATCAGCGCCACGGCGGAGGAGGGGGTGTACTCCGAGGGCTTGACCACGATGGTGCAGCCGGCGGCGAGCGCGGCGGCCAGCTTCCAGCCGATCAGCTCCAGCGGGTAGTTCCAGGGGGTGATGGCCCCCACCACGCCGACCGGCTCGTAGCGGACGATGCTGGTCACGCCGTGCTGCTCGTTGGGGATGGTTTCGCCGTGGACGCGGACGGCCTCCTCGGCGTAGTAGTCGAAGGCGTCGGCCAGCTTGTCGACCTCGTTGCCGGCCTCCCGCAGGGGCTTGCCCATCTCCAGCGTGACCAGGCCGACGAGCTCGTCGCGGTGCTCGCGGACACCGTCGGCCAGCCGGTGCAGCAGCGTCGCCCGGTGGAAGGGCGTGGTGGTGCGCCAGTCGGCCAGGGCCTCGCGGGCGGCGGCGACGGCCGCGTCGACGCCGGCGCCGTCGGTGTCGGGGATCCGGGTGACCACCTCACCGGTGGCGGGGTCGACCACGTCGACGACGGGCTCCCCGGCCTGCACCCAGGACCCGCCGACGAGGTTGAGCGGTGCGGGGACGGTGGGGGACATCAGCTCTCCTGGGGGGATCGGGTGACGGCGCAGCGCAGCGGCTCGCCCTGCAGCGCGCGGCCGGCCTCCTCCGCGGCCAGGCGCTGGAGGTTGTCCAGCGAGGTCTCGGAGTAGAAGGCGGCGTGCGGGGTGAGGAGCACGTTGTGGATCTCGCGCAGCGGTGAGGCGTCGCCGAGCGGTTCGGGGTCGAAGACGTCGAGGCCGGCCCCGGCCAGCCGGCCCGAGGTCAGGGCCTCGGCCAGCGCCGCCTCGTCGACCAGCCCGCCGCGGGAGGTGTTGACCAGCACGCACCCCTCGCGGACCCGGGCCAGGAGGTCGCGGTCGACCAGGTGGTGGGTCTCCTCGGTGACGGGGACGTGCAGGGAGAGGGCGTGCACGGCAGGCAGCAGCTCCTCCAGCCCGACCAGCTCGATGCCGTGCTCGGCCACCCGGGCCGGGTCGGCGTAGGGGTCGGTGGCCAGCAGCCGGAACCCGAAGGGGCGCAGCCGGTCGGCCAGGGAGCAGGCGATCCGGCCCGCCCCGACCAGACCCACGGTCATGGTGGGGAAGGAGGGAAGCGGCCCGACCCGGCCCGGGGGCACCCAGCCGTCCTCGCGGATGCCGTGGTCGTAGACGGGCAGGCGGCGCAGCAGGGCCAGCAGCAGGGCGGCAGCGTGGTCGGCGACGGTGTCCACCCCGTAGTCGGGCACGTTGGCCACCTGGACGCCCAGCCGCTCGGCCGCGGCGAGGTCCACGTTGTCCACCCCGACGCCGTAGCGCACCACGGCGGCGCCGGGGGCCATCGCCGCCAGCTGCTCGGCACCCATCGGGGCGAAGTTGACCAGGGCGACGTCGGCCCCGCGGACCGCCTCGGTGGTCTCCTCGGCCCCGCTGCACTGGTGCACCTGGAGCTCGGCCCCCAGCCCGGCGGCGACGGCCTCCTCGTGGGCGGTGTCGACGAAGGCGTGGTCGGTGACCACCACACGGCTCATCGCAGCAGCCCCCGGCCGGCCAGGTTGGCCACCAGCGCTCGCACGCCGACCGTCCACGGGGGCGCGGTCTCGGAGTGGGTGACCTCGTTGACCAGCGTGCCGAGGGCGTGGTTGGCGATCAGCACGTGGTCGCCGCGGTGGTGGGTGAACCCCTCGCCGGGGGCGTCGCGGTCCTCGGTGGGGGCGAACATGGTCCCGGTGAACAGCACGAAGCCGTCCGGGTACTGGTGGTGGTCGCCGTGGGCGTGGCCGACCAGCTCCTCGAAGGTGCGGCTCATCTCGGCCACGTGGGAGACGGCCTCGACGGAGAACCCGTCCTCCCCGACGACCCGCATCGAGACGTCGGTGGCGCGCAGGGCGTCCAGGGTGAAGTCGCCGGAGAAGAGCCGGATGAAGGGGCCCAGCGCGCAGGAGGCGTTGTTGTCCTTGGCCTCGGTCAGCAGCAGGGCGCTGCGGCCCTCGAAGTCGCGCAGGTTGACGTCGTTGCCCAGGGTGGCCCCGACCACGCGCCCGGCCGAGGAGCAGGCCAGCACGACCTCGGGCTCGGGGTTGTTCCAGGTGGAGCGGGCCAGCACGCCCACCTGGGCGCCGACGCCGACCGCCGACAGGGGCTGTCCCTTGGTGAAGATCTCCGGGTCCGGCCCGATGCCCACCTCCAGGTACTGCGACCACAGCCCCTCGGCGACCAGCCGCTCCTTGATGGCGGCGGCCTCCGCGGAGCCCGGACGCACCCGGGTCGCCGCCTGGACGGTGTCGCCGAGCCGCCCGCGCAGCGCCAGCGCCTGAGCGGGGTCGCCCTTGGCCTGCTCCTCGATGACCCGCTCGACCATGCTGCGGGCGAAGGTCACCCCGGCGGCCTTGAGGGCGGACAGGTCGACCGGGGCCAGCAGGTGCGGGCGGTCGACGGACCCGGCCAGCGAGGCCTCCAGGACCTCCTCCAGGTCCCAGCTCCCGCTGCCGGCCGCCGCGGTCGCGGCCCCCGCCGGGTCGGCGTGGTCGAGGAGGTCGCTCATGGTCGGGCCGAGCTCGGCGGTCACGTCCAGCAGGCGGTCCTCGCGGACCACCACGAGGTGCGGTCCGACGCCCGGCACCTCCAGGCGTCCCACCAGGACCGCGGTGGCGCGGTCGGGGGGGAGCAGGTCGAAGGGCTTGATCAGCGTCGCGGGGACAGGCACCGGTTCTCCGTATCGTCGAGCGTCGTTGCTGGCTCATGAATAACATCAGACAATCTCGTCCGTCAATGTCGGACGTTACGAAGCGTCTGGAGCGCAGGGTGCCCGCGGATGTGCGATCCGGTGTTGCGAGCCGTGACCGATCGTCGTACCTTTGCCGCATGACCCAGAGCCGGGGCAGTCGCCGACGACTGTCAGAGCGCATCGCCGACGACCTCCAGCGGGAGATCGTCAGCGAGGGCTTCGTCCCGAACCGCCGCCTCGCCACCGAGGTGGAGCTGATGGAGCGCTACTCCGTCAGCCGCACGGTGGTGCGCGAGGCCGCCAAGCTGCTGGTGCAACGCGGTCTGGTCACCGTGGCGCCCGGGCGCGGCATGGTGGTCGCGGAGTTCGACGGCGCCCAGATCGCCGAGCAGTTCTCCCTCGTGCTGCTGGCCAGCGACGGCACCTTCGACCAGCTGCTCGAGCTCCGGCTGGCGCTGGAGGTCCAGATCGCCACCGCGGCCGCCGTGCACCCGTCGGTCGCGGCGCTGGACCGCCTGGAGGAGGCCGTCGCCACCGGTGAGGCGCTGCTGGGTGGGGAGGAGCCGGTGGACACCGACGCCTACCTCGACGCCGACATGACCTTCCACGAGGCGCTGGCCGAGGCGAGCGGCAACCCGTTCTTCCAGCTGGTCTGCCGCCCCATCAACACCTTCCTGCGCTCCCACTACCTGCACCGCGAGACCTACCCCTCCGACCCTGCGCGGACGATGGTCGAGCACCGCGAGATCCTCGAGGCCCTCCGTCGCCGTGACACCTTCGGCGCCCGGCAGGCCACCGAGGAGCACCTGCTGCGCCTGATGCGCAAGTGGCGCAACGCCACCCACCCCGAGACTCCCCCCAGCATCCGCGACCTCAACTCGCAGAACACCAAGCTGTCCGCCGCCCTGACGGTCCCGGACGCACCCACGAACCAGGAGGCCTGACCATGTCCGACCACACCCTCTCGATCAGCCGGCGCACGTTCGGCCTGTCCGCGCTCGGTCTGTCCCTCGCCGCCGCCACCGGGTGCGGTGCGGAGTCCGGCGGCGGGGCCGGAGGTGGCGAGGGCGGTGGCACGGCCGCCTACTGCAACAAGGGGATGAACTACTTCTTCTTCGTGGTGCAGAACGAGGCGGTCAAGCGCAAGAGCGAGGAGCTCGGCTTCTCCTACCGCACCACCGACGCCAACTTCGACTCCAGCGCGCAGTTCGACGACTGGAACTCCCTGCTCATCTCCCAGCCGGCCTTCCTGATCTCGGACCCGATCGACTCCGAGGGCCTGGCCTCGCTGGCCACCAAGTCCAAGAGCCAGAACGTGCCGGTCGGGATCATCGACACGCCGCTGACCCAGGGCACGGTCGACTTCACCATCGCCTTCGACAACCAGCGCGGCGGCGAGATGGCGGCGGAGAAGATCGTGGAGCTGCTGGTGGAGAAGTACGGCTCGGAGAAGGGCAAGGTCCTCAACTGCTACGGCGCCCTCTCCTCCTCGGCCTGGCGGGCCCGCAAGGACGGCTTCGAGGCCGTGATGGGGAAGTACCCCGAGATCGAGCTGATCTCCCGGCCCACCGAGGGCGACGAGGCCACCGCGCGCTCGGTCACCGGCGCCACCCTGGCCGAGTTCCCCGACCTGGACGCCGCCCACGCCCCCAGCGACTCGATCACCCGCGGCATCATCACCGCGCTGACCGCCGAGGGGAAGGCCGTGGCCAAGGGCGAGCCCGAGCACGTCATCCTCACCTCGATCGACGGCGAGCCGCAGTCGCTGCAGTGGATCAAGGACGGTCTGCTGGACGCCGAGGTCAGCCAGGACCCGGTGGCCTATGGCCAGATCTGCGTGGAGATGCTCACCACGTACACCAAGGCCGGCCAGCCGATCCCGCTGGGGGACTACACCAACGACACCTACTACTGGGAGACCGCGCCGGTGGTGGAGACCCCGCAGGGCCCGACCTGCGTCATCCCGCCGTACTTCATCGACGAGACCAACGTCGACGACGAGCGCCAGTGGGGCAACGTGGTGATCGACTCCTGGGGTCTGCAGCAGTGAGCCAGGCCACCGCACCCCTGCTGGAGACCCGGGGGCTGACCAAGGTCTACGGGCGCTTCACGGCGCTCGAGCCGACCGACGTCACCATCCACGAGGGCTCCATCCACGGGTTCCTCGGCAAGAACGGGGCCGGCAAGTCGACGCTGGTGCAGCTGCTGGCCGGGTCGGTGATGCCCACCGCGGGGCAGGTGCTGTTCCGCGGCCAGGACATCACCTCCCTGCCGCTGGCCCGGCGCCGCGAGATGGGGATCCACCTGCTCAGCCAGCACGCCCAGGTGGTCGCCGACCTCTCGGTGGCCGAGAACCTGGTGCTCCCCGGGTACCCCCGCAAGGGCCCTTTCCTGGACCGGCGGGCGATGCGCCGCCAGGCCCAGGAGCTGCTGGACCGCTATGCGCTGCGCTTCCCCGTCGACGCGCTCGCCGGGTCGCTGTCCGCCCCGGACCAGCGCCGGCTCTCGATCGTCCGGACGCTGATGGACCAGGGTGCGCTGGCCATGCTGGACGAGCCCACCACCGCCCTCAGCCAGGGTGAGCGGGAGTCGCTGTTCGAGTGGATCCGCGGGCTGAACGAGGAGGGGCAGACCTTCGTCTTCATCTCCCACTTCAACTCCGAGATCCAGGCCATCTGCACCAACGTCACCGTGCTGCGTGACGGGCGCGTGGTGGCCGACGGCGAGGACCCGCGGGCGATGACCTCGGCGGAGATCTCCGAGCTGGTGGTGGGGGACAAGGTGCAGGAGTTCGTCCGCACCCGTCGCCCGGCGACCCGCGAGCGGGTGGTGGTGGACGGGCTGGTCAGCGACGGCGTGGGACCGGTCTCCTTCACCGTGGGCGAGGGCGAGATCCTCGGCCTGGTCGGGCTGCCGGAGTCCGGGGCCCAGGAGACGGCCCGCGCCCTGGCGGGGCTCCGGCCCACCCAGGCCGGCACGGTCACCGTGGACGGACGGGTGCTGCGGGCCGGGCACGTCCGTGACGCCATCGCCGGTGGCGTCGCCTACCTCACCAACGACCGGATCGGTGAGGGGATCGTGGGGGCGCTGACCATCCGGGAGATGCTCCGGCTGGGCAACTGGCCCACCCGGGGACCGCTGGTCGACGACGGCGAGGTGTCGCGGACCTACGACCGCTACCACTCCCGGCTGGAGTTCCGGGTGTCCTCCTCCCGACAGCCCATCGAGGAGCTGTCCGGCGGCAACCAGCAGAAGATCCTGCTCGGGCGGCTGCTCGCGCTGGAGCCCAAGCTGCTGGTCCTGGACGAGCCCACCCTCGGCGTCGACGTGGCCACCAAGGAGGAGGTCCACCGGCTGGTGGACGAGCTGACCGCCAACGGCATGTCGGTGATCCTGCTGGCCTACGACACCGACGAGATGGTCCGGATGGTCGACCGTGTCATCACCTTCTCCGACGGCACCCCGTCCGGACAGCTGACCGGGGACGAGATCACCGCCGACGGCATCATCGCCCGGCTGAACCACGCACCCACCGAGCTGGCACCCGCCAGCGCCTGACCAGAACGCGACGAAGGAGTCCATCCGTGACCACGGTCCAGTCCACTGCTCCACACAGCGGGGGAGCACCGGCCGCCGGGCCGACCAGGGCGCCCCGGGCCAACCTCGGCGACCTGGCCCTCGACAACATCGTCTGGCTGCTGCTGGTCGTGTTCGTCGTCATCGCGACGGTGCTCAACCCCTTCTTCCTGAGCCTGCCCAACCTGCAGAACATCCTCGTCCAGACCACCACCCTGGGCTTCCTGGCGGTGGCCATCGCGCTGACCATGCTGCTGGGGGAGATCGACCTGTCCGTGGTCGGCATCCTCGGCTTCAGCGGGGCCTGCGGGGCCCTGCTGATGGAGAAGGGCGTCCCGGGCCTGCTCGCCGTCGTGGTCGTGCTCGCCGTCGGCGCCCTGATCGGGCTGGTCAACGGGCTCTGCATCGCCAAGCTGCGGATGACCTCGCTGATCGAGACCCTGGCCATGGGCCTGGTCCTCGGTGGCGCGCTGCTGGCCCTGACCAAGGGCCGCACCATCACCATCTCCGACCCCACCTACTCCTTCGTGGGGCAGGGCCGGCTGCTCGGCTGGCCGGTCATGCCGCTGGCCTTCTTCCTGCTCTTCGCGGTGATCGCGGTGGTGCTCTACCGCACGCCCTGGGGCCGCAAGCTCTACGCCACCGGTGGCAACCGCCGGGCCGCCTACGCCGCCGGCATCAACACCGACCGGCTGGTGATCGGCACCTACGTGCTGGCCGGGCTGCTGGCCGGCTGCGCCGGGTGGCTCGCCTCGGCCTACCTGTCCGGCGTCAACTCCACCATGGGCAGCGACCTGCTGCTCTACGCCATCGCCGCCCCGGTGATCGGCGGGGTCGCCCTCACCGGCGGCCGCGGCCGGGTGCTGGGGATGCTCGGCGGGGTGCTGCTGCTGACCGTGGTCCAGGTCGGGCTGCAGCTGACCCAGATCGACGCCTACTTCGTGTCCATGACCGGTGGCGGGATGATCTTCCTCGCCGTGGTCGTCGACGCCATCCGGGTCCGTCGCCGTCAGGCACGGCACTGAGCACGCAGGGGAGGACGACGGTGGGGACGACGTTGCAGGGCCGGGTGGTCGCGGTGACCGGGGCCGGCGGTGGGATCGGCCGGGCCACCTGCGAGCGGCTGCGGGCCGACGGTGCGGTGGTGCACGCGCTCGACCTGCGGGGCGTGGAGGGTGATCGCGGCCACGCCGTGGACGTCACCGACGCGGAGTCGGTCGAGGCCGCGATGGCCGCGGTGGTCGAGCGCGACGGCCGCCTGGACGGCGTCGTGGCCGCGGCGGGGATCGTGGAGGACGATGTCGCCGCCGAGGAGATGAGCTCGGCGGAGTTCGCCCGGGTGGTGGCGGTGAACCTGCAGGGCGTCTTCCACACCCTGACCGCCGCTGGTCGGCAGATGCTGGCCCGGGGCAGCGGCAGCTGCGTGGCGATCAGCTCGATGAGCGGCAACCACACCGTCAACACCCCGCAGCGCCAGTGCGCCTACAACGCCTCCAAGGCCGGCGTCTCGGCGCTGGTCCGCTCGCTGGCCGCGGAGTGGGCCGGGCGGGGGGTGCGGGTGAACGCGGTGGCACCGGGCTACGTCGAGACCGAGCTGCTGGCCCTCAAGCGGCACCAGTTCGACCAGTGGCTGGCCCACACCCCGCAGGGCCGGATGGGCACCCCCGACGACGTGGCCTCGGCCATCGCCTACCTGCTCCGCGACGAGTCCTCCTACTTCTGCGGCAGCGAGCTGCTGATGGACGGCGGCTACACCCTGGTCTGAACCGGGTGCCCGGGGGACCCCGCCGTCGGCGTGCGGACGGACGTCGGGAACTGTCGGGAGGGCTGCATAGGGTGACGCCCGTGGACGACCGCCCCCTGACCAGCGAGCCCGAGCGGCTGCTGGACGCCCTGGACCCCGAGCAGCGCGAGGTGGCCACGACGCTCAGCGGGCCGGTGGTGGTCATCGCGGGCGCCGGCACCGGCAAGACGCGGGCCATGACGCACCGGATCGCCTACGGCACCGCCACCGGCGCCTACGCCCCCGGCACGGTGCTGGCGGTCACGTTCACCACCCGGGCGGCGGGGGAGATGCGCGGCCGGCTCCGCCAGCTGGGGGTCACCGCCGTGCAGGCCCGGACGTTCCACTCCGCGGCGCTGCGCCAGGCCCAGTGGTTCTGGCCCAAGGTCACCGGCTCCCAGCTCCCCCCGGTGGCGGAGAACCGGATGGGTCTGGTGGCCGAGGCCGCCTCCCGGCTGAAGGTGGGCGGGGACACCGCCCGGCTGCGGGACCTGCTGTCCGAGGTGTCCTGGGCCAAGGTGTCCAACGTGCTGCCCGAGCAGTACGCCGAGGTCGCCCCGTCCCGCGGTCGCGAGGTCTCCGGTCTGGACGCCACCGCGGTGGCCCGGGTGCTGACCGGCTACGAGGAGCTCAAGCGGGAGCGGGAGCGGATCGACTTCGACGACATCCTGCTCTGCGCGGTCTCGCTGCTGGCCGACCACCCCGAGGTGGCCGAAGAGGTCCGGCGCACCTACCGCCACCTGGTGGTCGACGAGTACCAGGACGTCAGCCCGTTGCAGGAGACGCTGCTCCGGCTCTGGTGCGGTGAGCGGCCCGACCTCTGCGTGGTGGGGGACCCGGCCCAGACCATCCACTCCTTCGCGGGGGCGCGGGCGGACTTCCTCACCGGCTTCGCCCGCCGGCACCCGGAGGCGACCGTGGTGCGGCTGGTGCGCGACTACCGCTCCACCCCGCAGGTCGTCCGGCTGGCCAACGCGGTGATGGCCCCGCAGGGCGGACGTCCCGACGTCCTGGGCGCGGTCACCCTGCAGGCGCAGCGTCCTCCCGGCCCCGAGCCCCGCTTCGCCGTGGCCGAGGACGAGGCGGCCGAGGCGGAGTCGGTCGCGGACTGGCTGCAGCAGCAGGCGGCCGCCGGGGTGGAGTGGCGGGAGATGGCGGTGCTGTTCCGCACCAACGCCCAGTCCCCGGCGCTGGAGGCGGCCCTGGCCGAGCGCGACGTGCCCTACCTGGTCCGCGGCTCGGAGCGCTTCTACGAGCGGCCCGAGGTGCGACGTGCCCTGGGTGCGCTGCGGGTGGCCGCCCGGGCCGACCAGGGCACCCCGGAGGAGGAGGTGGACGAGCCGGCCGTGCTCCGCACCATCCGCGACGTGCTGGCCGGCACCGGCTGGGCCCCGACACCGCCGAGCGGGGCGGGGGCGGTCCGGGAGCGCTGGGAGTCGGTGGCCGCCCTGTTCGCGGTGGCCGAGGACCTGGTCGACACCCGCGCCGGGGCGCGGGTCTCCGACGTGGTGGCCGAGCTGGAGGCCCGGGCGGCCACCCAGCACGCGCCGGTCGCCCACGGTGTCACCCTCTCCACCCTGCACGGGGCCAAGGGGCTGGAGTGGGACGCGGTCGCGCTCTTCGGCGTGCACGAGGGGACGCTGCCGTTCGTGCTGGCCCAGACCCCGGCGGAGCTGGAGGAGGAGCGTCGGCTGCTCTACGTCGGGATCACCCGCACCCGGGAGCACCTGCGCATCTCCTGGTCCCGACGCCGCTCGATGAGCGGCTCCACCCGGGGCGCCTCACGCTTCCTCGCCCCGGTGCTGCCCACCGGACTGAGCAGCCCGGGGGGCCGTGGGTCGGTCCGGCCCGAGCAGCACCGAACCGCCCGGGGCAGCGTGCTGACCGCCGTCTGCCGCACCTGCTCGGGCCACCTGCACGACGCCTCGGAGCGCAAGCTGGGTCGCCACGCGGACTGCCCCTCCAGCTACGACGAGGCCACCCTGGAGCTGCTCCGGGAGTGGCGTCGCCAGGAGGCCGAGGAGCTGCGGGTCCCGGCCTACGTCGTCTTCACCGACGCCACCCTGGTGGCCATCGCGGAGCGGCGACCGAGCTCGCAGCGCGAGCTCTTCGCCGTCCCGGGACTGGGTCGGGTGAAGGTGGAGCGGTACGGCCAGCGGGTGCTGGAGCTGGTCCGCCCGGCAGGATGAAGGGCCTCCCGGCGAGGGCGCCGGAGAACTTTCTCGATCCGGTGGCGTAATTCCCTTGCGGGCCTGCTCGCGGGCTCCCTAGTGTGATCCCCGGACACCCCGTCGGGTGTCCGGACGCGCGAGCCGGGTGTCGACCCGGTGCGCCGAGCAGAGGAAGAGGTGAACGACGTGGACACCATCACCATCAACGCGGTCGCCCCGGGCACCGCCGTCGCCTCCCTCTGCCACTCCGTCGTTCGTCCCCTCGGTTGGCAGACCGGCTCGGTCGAGCCCGGTGCCACCGCCACCCGCACCCTCGTCGCCCCGTCCGTGCGCACCTCGCGCCAGGACGTGCTGCGCCTCGTCGACCGCTCCGCGGTCGGCGTGGTCGACGGTGCCATGGGTGGCGACAACCACCCCGCCGGCTACTTCGCCACCGCAGCTGCGGACCCACAGCCCAGACGTCTGACGTAAGCGTCAGCACCTCTCCAGGCCGTGAGTCCCGCACCCGGGACCACGGCCTTCGTGTTTCCCGGGCTCAGAACCCAACCAGGAAACGAACACCAGGAGAGAGAGCACCATGACCGCAACGCTGTACGAGATACCTCCGCTGCTGGGGGCCTCGCTGCCGCAGACCACCGCAGAGCTCGCCTGCCACCGCGTCGACCCGGACGTCTTCTTCGCCGAGTCGCCGGCGGAGGTGGAGTACGCCAAGGCCCTCTGCGTCGGGTGCCCGCTGCAGGTCGAGTGCCTCGCCGGGGCGCTGGAGCGCAAGGAGCCCTGGGGGGTCTGGGGAGGCCAGCTGCTGGTGAACGGCGCCGTCGTGGCCCGCAAGCGGCCGCGTGGACGTCCGCGCAAGCACCCCCGCCCCGAGGAGCCGGCCCCGCAGATCGAGGTGGGCCCCTCGCCGTTCAAGAAGGAGCGGGCCGCCTGATGCCCGCGCCCGGAGGAGCGAGGCCGGTCGAGATCCCGACGCCGAGTCGGGTCCCGACCGGCCTCGTGCCACATCCGGACGAGGTCGGGCCCGCAGGGGTCGGGCCGGTAGGGATCGGGTCGGCACGGGTCGGGCCGGCAGGGGGTCAGTCCTGCAGCGACCAGCCGGGCAGGAACTCCTCCAGGACGTCGGCGAAGCGCTCCGAGGCGTCCAGCTGGGACAGCACGGCGATCCCACCCATCCACACCCGGTGGATCAGCAGGTACGACGGGGGGAGCGCCAGCCGCCGGGCCACGTCGGAGGTCCGGCTCGCGTTGACCCGGGCGAACTGCTCCCGCATCCACTCCCGGGTGAAGTGGAACTCCTCCACCCGGGCCGGCTCCACGAAGGGGCTCAGGTAGTCGAACAGCTCCTGCGGGTCCACGTCGCCGGTGACGAACCCCAGATCGCGGAGTCCTGCGGTGACCGTGGCCGCGTCCCCGCTGGCGCAGAGCCGCAGCAGCCGCCCCATGTCGGCGGGCAGCCCGTCGGGCAGCCGCGCCACCAGACCGAAGTCGATCACCCCCAGCCGGCCGTCGGGGAGCACCTTGAAGTTGCCCGGGTGCGGGTCGGCGTGCAGCAGCCCGACCCGGCTCGGTCCGGCGAAGAGGAAGCGCACGTACCGGAGCGCAGCCTCGTTCCGCTCGTCCTCGGGCCAGTCGGCGACCGTGGCCAGCGACACCCCCTCCACCCACTCGCTCACCATCACCCGGGAGGTGTGCTGCAGCACGTGCGGCACCAGGAACTCCGGGTCGCCCTCGAAGCCGACGGCCGCCTGCTGCTGGGAGGCGGCCTCCAGCTCGTAGTCGACCTCCTCGGCGATCCGCTCCGTGAGCTCGGCAGCCAGCGAGCGGACGTCCATCCCCGGCGCGAGCGGGGCGACCAGGGAGGCCAGCCGGCTCATCTGCTTGAGGTCCGAGCGCAGCGCCTCGTCCGCCCCCGGGTACTGCACCTTGACCGCGACGGCCCGGCCGTCCTCCCACACCCCGCGGTGGACCTGCCCGATCGAGGCCGAGGCGGCCGGACGGTTGTCGAAGGAGCGGAAGCGCGCGCGCCACTGCGGTCCCAGCTCGGCCCGCAGCACCGCCTGCACCCGGGAGGCGGGCATCGGGGGAGCGCTGTCCTGCAGCCGCTTGAGGTGGACCCGGTAGGGCTCGGCGACGTCGTCGGGGAGCACCGCCTCGAACAGGCTCATCGCCTGCCCCATCTTCATCGCCCCGCCCTTGAGCTCGCCCAGCACGGTGAAGACCTGCTGCGCGGTCTGGCGACGCATCTCCTCGCTGAGCTCCTGGCTGTCGGCCCCGCCGATCCGGCGCCCCAACCCCGCGGTGCGGCGCCCGGCCAGCCCCAGCGGGATGCTCAGCAGCCGCGCCCCCCGGCCGAGGGCCCCACGGGCCAGCGGCTGGCTGGCCGGCCGGCCTCCCGCCGCTCGCGGCGCACGCCTGGGCTGCGGTCGCTCGTCCTCGGGAGGCGTCATGCCGCCATTGTGCCAACCGGCCCCCAGCCGCCCCGGCCGGCGACCGAAGGGAGCACCCCCGCCGCCGGGGCGAGGTCACGGGCCCCCGGTCCGGGGCAGTGGGGAGCGGGCGGCTCCGCGGTGCTCAGGCGCCGAGGCGGGCCAGGTCGCAGCCGCAGTCCGGGTGCGCCGGCCAGCGACGCAGCCGCGAGGTCCAGCGGGGGACGCGGAGCTCGCAGGTGTGGTCCACCAGGTCCGGCTCGGTCCCGCGGAGCGCGGCCAGCACGGACGGCAGCGCCGTGGCGGCCGCCCAGCGCGCGGCCGCCGGGTCGAGCCCGCCACGACGTCGGATGAGCTGGGCCAGCACCTGCGGCCAGGCCGGGTCGCGCGAGGCCCGGTAGAGGTCGGTGCAGCGGGTGCAGCAGCTGCGACCCGGCAGGACCAGGGGACCGACCAGCGCCCCGCCGTCGAGGGGTCGCACCAGCAGGTGCGCGACGTCGCGGCGCAGCAGGGTGTCGGTGATGCCCCGGTCGGGCTCGCAGCGGTCCTGGGCCAGCACCGCGAGCGTCGGGCGCACCGTCGACTCGCTCCAGTGCGCCACCATTCCCAGCACCGGGCCGGGGCCCGGGTGCCGACCACCGCGGGCGCCGCCGGACTGCAGCAGCAGCCGGAGCGCGGCGGCCGCGGTCGGCTGCGGTGGACCGGGGTACAGGCCGGGGAGCGGGGGATCGGGGTCGCACAGCAGCAGCGGCACCCCGGCCGCGGCCAGGGCCGTGGCGCAGGCACGTCCCAGCCGTCCCGCACCCAGCAGCAGCACCGGCGGCAGGGGTGGGGCGGGCGCGGTGAGCAGCCCGTGGACGGCCAGCAGCGTCACGGCCTCCCCGGCACCGACGTGCTCCTGCTCGAGCTGGGCCAGGCTGCGGGTGCCGTCGAGCGTGCCGAGGAGCCGGAGCAGCGCCGCTCCGGTGCCGCGGAGCACCAGGGCGTTCGGACCCGCTCCGACCTGGGCGTCCCCGTCGCCGCGGTCCACCACGACCAAGCCCTCCCGGAGCCGTGGGTGCGTGGGCAGGCGGGCAGGGAGGGGCACGCTCCCACTGTGCAGCAGCCCGGGCGGGCGTGGGCCCCGTTGTCCACAGCCTGCCCGCCCCGCGCAGCGGGGTCGGCTCAGGCGCGCCCGAGGATCCGGTTCAGGTTGGTGGAGCACTCCGGGCAGGTGGCCTTGGCCATCCGGGTGCCCTTGTCGTTGACCACCACGTTGCCGGTGGCCTCGCGCTTGGCCTTGCACTTCACGCAGTAGAACTCACCGCTGTAGGTCTCGTCCGCCACTGTTCCTCCTCAGGTGGTGGCCGCGCCCGGGGCGCGGCCCGGGCGCCTCGGTCACGGCACCCCGTGCTGCGACACTACGCGGCCGGTCGGGTCCGGGCGTGCGAAGACCCCCAGGAACTTCGGGATCCGTTCGCCTTCCCCTGCGCACGGTCCGACCATCTGGGGGTCTTCGGTGACCCGACGCTAGGGCCCGGAGCGGTGGTCGGTCAAGCCCTCCCGGCGCGTCGGTGACGCCTGTGGACAGAGCGGTGGACGAACCTGTGCACCACGCCTGTGCACAGTGTGGATGAACCTGTGCACGGCGCCGCGCCCGGGCCGGGTCCCGCTGAGCGGGAGGACTGTCGGGGCGGTGGTCTAGCGTCGGTGTCGTGAGCTCGACCACCGATCCCGACGACGCCCGGCCGCTGGCCCCCGAGGTCGAGGTCCGGCGCAGCGAGCGCCGGCGCAAGACCGTCACGGCCTTCCGCGAGCACGGGCGGATCGTGGTCCTGGTGCCGGCGAGCATGTCGCGCCGCGACGAGGAGCACTGGGTGCGCGAGATGGTGCGTCGGGTCGAGGCACGCGAGACGCGGCGGACCCCCCGGCGCACGGACGGGTCGCTGTCGGCGCGGGCCGACGAGCTCGCGCGGCGCTGGCTGGACCCGGCGCTGGGGCGCACCGCCCCGCGCCCGTCCTCGGTCACCTGGGTGGGCAACCAGCGGCAGCGCTGGGGCTCCTGCACCCCCGCCAACGCCACCATCAGGCTGTCGGACCGGCTGCAGGGGTTCCCGGACTGGGTGGTCGACTACGTCCTGGTGCACGAGCTGTGCCACCTCGTGCACCTGCACCACGACGAGGCCTTCTGGGGCCTCGCCCGCCGGTACCCACGCACCGAGGAGGCCCGTGGGTACCTCCGCGGCTGGGCCGACGCCCACGCGCGGGGCGCGGGCACGAACCCGCAGCCGCTGCCCGAGGAGGGCTGCGGCTGAGCCCCGGGGTCGTCCTGCCCCAGGGGCAGCCCGGTGCCCGCGGCAGCGA
Source organism: Auraticoccus monumenti (assembly GCF_900101785.1). GTDB lineage: Bacteria > Actinomycetota > Actinomycetes > Propionibacteriales > Propionibacteriaceae > Auraticoccus > Auraticoccus monumenti. The sequence continues at coordinate 2,864,791 of NZ_LT629688.1, forward strand.
CCGTCCTGCCTCCGAGCGGTGTGGTCGGCCCGCCCCGGTCCGAGCACCCCGCCCGGGGAGCCCCGGCCGGGCGCCCTCGAGCTCGTCAGCCGGTCTGGCGTCGCGTCCGGTCAGCCCCGGTCGGGCGTCCCCGGACCCTCGGGCCCCGCGTCGTCGCCTGCGTCGTCCCCGCCGGGTGCCTCGCCCTCGGGGGTCTCGCCCGGGTCGGCCTCGCCCTGGCTGGCGTCGAGCAGCTGGGCCAGCTCGGCGTCGAAGTCGTCGACGGGCTCCTCGGCGCTCCTGGTCTCACCGCGGACGAACCCGATCGGGTCGTCCAGGGCGGCCGCGTCCGGCACGAGGTCGGGGTGCTGCCAGACGGCGTCACGGCCGTCGGCGCCCCGGGCCTCGCGCAGCGCCGCCCACAGGTTGGCCGCGTCCCGCAGCCGGCGGGGTCGCAGCTCCAGACCCACCAGGCTGGCGAAGGTCTGCTCGGCCGGACCGCCGGTGGCCCGGTTGCGGCGGATGGTCTCCCCGAGCGCCGCCGCCGAGGGCATCCACGGCGCGGTGGCCTGGGCCGCCACCTCGTCCACCCACCCCTCGACCAGGGCCAGCAGGGTCTCGATGCGCTCCAGCACCGCCTTCTGCTCCGGCGTCGGCTGCGGCTCGAAGAGCTCACCGCGCACCTGCTCGCTGAGCTGCTGCAGGGTCTCGGGGTCCATCGCGCTCGGGTCCAGCTCGGCCACCGCGGACTCGATCGCGGAGGTGTCGATGCGGATGTGGCGGGCGTACTCCTCGATCAGGGCCAGCAGCTGCGGGCGCAGCCAGGCGACGTCGGCGAAGAGCCGCTGCCGGGCCGCCTCGCGCAGCACCAGGTAGAGCCGGACGTCCCCGGCCGACTCCTCCAGGCCCTCGCCGAAGGCCTCGACGTTGGTGGGGAGCAGCACGATCCGGGAGGAGTCGGTGAGCGGGACGCCGATGTCGGTCACCCCGACCACCTCGGCCGCCAGCTGACCCAGGGCCTGACCCAGCTGCACCCCGAACATGGTGCTCCCGGTGCTGCGCAGCATCGGCTTGAGCATCTCGGCCATCCCGGCGAAGGGGTTGTCCGCCCCGGCCTCGCCGACCGAGCCCATCATCGCCTCGGCGGTCGCGTCGGCCATGCTCTCCGCCACCGGCTGCACCAGGCGCTGCCAGACCGGCATGGTGCCCTCGATCCACTCCGCCCGGCTCCAGGCCGTGGGCAGCGCGGCCTCGGCCGCGGGGAAGGCGGTGGCGGCGTCCAGCCAGGTCTGGGCGATCGAGGCGGCGTCGGCCACGGCCTGGCGGTCGGCGGGGGTGGGGGTGCGGTCGGTGCCGAGCCCGGCCACGACCCTGCGGGCCATCTCCTTGGCCTGCGTCCAGTCGACCCCCGAGCCGGCGGCACCGGAGCCGCCGAGCAGGGAGCCCATGCCCATCTGGGAGAGCATCTGCTGCAGCTGGCCCATCACCTGGCTCATGTCGCCGCCGCCGGCGCCACCGAGCTGGCCGAACAGCTGCTCGAAGGGGTTGGTCGGTCCCGAGGAGGAGCCGTCGCCGGCCCGTCCCTCGTCGCGCGGGTCGTGCTCCTCGTCCGAGCCGTCGCGGGGCTGGTCGTCGGCCATCTCACTCACTCCTAGCGGTTGCCGAGGTCCTCGGTCGTCGTCCCATTCAACCCGCTCCGGCCAACCGCTGTCCTGTCGGTCCGGCCCGGTAGGGTCGGCCCATGCCTTCGCACCCGCGGCACACCGCCCTGAGCGACGAGCCGCTCAGCCTCGACGCCGCGCTGGAGGGGGTGCGCGACGCCACCTGCGGCGGGATCGCGCTCTTCGTCGGGCTGGTCCGCGACCACGACCACGGGGACGCGGTGACCTCCCTGGACTACACCGCCCACCCCCGGGCCGCCGAGCTGCTGCAGGTCTGCGCCGACGAGGTGGCCGCGCGCCACGACGTCGGGGTCTGGGTCGAGCACCGCACCGGTCACCTCGAGGTCGGCGACCTCGCCGTCGTCGTGGCCACCGCCGCACCGCACCGCGGCCCGGCGCTGACCGCCTGCCGCGAGCTGATCGACGAGCTCAAGGAACGGGTGCCGATCTGGAAGGAGCAGCGCCTCACCGGCGGCGGCGTGGAGTGGGTGGGTCTGTGACCCGGCAGACCCGCATCGCCTTCGTCTCCGCCCTCTGCTTCGTGGCGATGGCCGTGGTGCTGGCGCTGACGCCGGTCGGCTTCGTCACCTGGTCACCCGGGTCGGCCCACGACGTGCTGGCCACCGGGGAGGACCCGGCGATCAGCATCAGCGGCGTGGAGACCTACCCGACCGAGGGCAGGCTGGAGATCACGACGGTCTCCGTGACCAGCCCGGACGCTCGGTTGACGCTGCCCGAGGCGGTGCTCGCCTACTGGCTGCCCCACCGCGACACCCTGCCTCGCGAGTCCATCTACCCCGCGGGCAAGTCACCGGAGCAGGTGGAGAGCGAGGAGCAGGAGATGATGTCCTTCTCCCAGACCGAGGCCGTCGTCGCCGCCCTCCGCGAGGCCGACGTCCCGGTGGTCGAGCGCCCCGTCATCGCCGCCGTCACCGTCGGCGGACCCAGCGACGGCGTCCTCAGCCCCGGGGACCTGGTGCTCAGCATCGACGGCACCCCGGTGGACACGCGCGAGGACGTGCTGGACGCCATCGGCTCCGCCGCCGTGGGTGACGCCGTGGCGTTCTCGGTGCTGCGCGGGGGACAGGAGGAGCAGGTCGTGGTCACCACCGACGGCTCCAACCAGGACGCCTCGGTGCCGGTGATCGGGGCCATGGTCGGCACCGGCTTCGAGTACCCGGCCGAGGTGTCCTTCGGCATCGACCCGGCGATCGGGGGGTCCAGCGCGGGGCTCGTGTTCAGCCTGGCCATCTACGACAAGATCACCCCCGGGCCGCTGGTGGTCGACACGGTCGCCGGGACGGGGCAGATCACCGCCACCGGGCAGGTCGGCCCGATCGGCGGCATCCAGCAGAAGATCCACGGGGCCGAGCAGGCCGGTGCCGCCGTCTTCCTGGTGCCCGCGGCCAACTGCCCCGACGTGCTCGGGCTCAGCACCGACCTGAGCCTGGTGAAGGTGGACGACCTCGACGGCGCCGTCTCCGCGCTGGAGCGGCTGTCGGACCCGGGCACCGCCGAGGACGTCCCCCGGTGCCCGTGAGCGGCGAGGCACCTTCCCACCCCGGCCACCAGGACAGAGGAGCACGATGACCGAGCCGAGCCACGTCCCCGCGGAGGACGACGACCCCGCCGGCACCGGGCTGCTGGCCTGCCTCGTCGAGCTGGAGCGCCACGTCGGCGAGCTGGGCCCCGACCAGCCGCCGCGGCTGTTCGCGCTGGTGCGCAACGACGACCTGCTGGCCGCCGAGCCCGGTCTGGCCCAGCAGCTGGGCATCCGCAGCAGCGCCGACGGAGGACCCGTCGAGGCGCTCACCGCGGTCGAGCAGGACACCTTCACCCCCGGCACCGACCTGATCGGGGCCCTCTCGGGCATCGAGTGGCCGGACTCGGTGCACGGCTGCGCGGTGGCCTGCGAGCGCAGCTTCCTGCCCGCCGGGCTGGAGCACGATCTCCCCGACGACCCGGAGCAGGCGGCCGCCGCGGTGCACGAGCACCCGCAGCGCCAGGACGTGCGGGTGGTGGTGGGGGTGCTGCGCAGCGGGCACCGCCACGGCGTGGCGCGGCTGGTGCAGCACCCCGAGGAGCTGCTGGGCGGGGTCGATCTCGTCCCGGGGCTCGCTCAGGTGCTGGCGTATACCCTTCTGACCGACGACCCAGGGGGTCCGGAGCCCGAGCGGCCCGGGCAGCACCCCTCCGAGCAGGCCAGCAGGGCCCCGCACCCACCGGCGCCCGCACAGGAGGATCTTCGAGCGTGAGCAGCACCACCGTCAGACCGGCCCAGCCACGCCGCGGGGCACTGCTGCCCACGCTGGCCGTCCTCGGCGCCCTGGTCGTGGCCTTCACCCTGTTCAGCGGCATCTGGACCGACCGGCTCTGGTACTCCTCCATCGGCTACGAGAGCGTCTTCGCCACCCAGCTGTTCACCCGCGTCGGCCTGTTCGTCGTCTTCGGGCTGGTGATGGCGCTGGTGGTGGTGGGCAACATCGCGCTGGCCTACCGGCTGCGTCCCCGCTACCGCGCCACCGCCCCCGCCTCGGAGCTGCTGGAGCGCTCCCGCGACGTGCTGGAGTCCCGGCTGGTCCGGATCCTGGTCGTCCTCGGCGTCGTGGTCGGTCTCTTCGGAGGGGCCAGCGCCGCCGGTGCGTCCTCGACGTACCTGGCCTGGCGCAACGCCACCCCCTTCGGCATCAACGACCCCCTCTTCGGGCTCGACATCAGCTTCTTCGTCTTCGACTACCCGTGGTGGCGCCTGGTCACGTCCTTCCTGCTGGTGGCGGTCGTGCTCGGCGCCATCGGTGCGTCGGTCGTGCACTACCTGCTGGGCGCGCTGCGCTACAGCCCCGGCCGCCAGCTCACCAGTCGCGCCGCGCAGGTGCACCTCTCGGTGATCCTGGGTGTGGCCCTGCTGATCTACGCCGTCCAGCAGTACCTGGACCGCTACGGCTTCGAGCTCACCGCCAAGAGCCTCAGCAACGCCACCATGACGGCGCTCAACTACACCGACGAGAACGCCCGGGTGATCGGACGGCTGATCCTGGCCGTCATCGCCGTGATCTGCGCCGTGGTCTTCTTCATCAACGCCGCCGTCCAGCGCTGGGCCTTCCCGGTGGTCGCGGTGGCCATGATGGTGCTCTCCGGTCTGATCCTCGCCGTGGCCTACCCGCTCGGGCTGCAGGTGATCACCGTGAACCCGAACGAGCCCGACCTGGAGCGGCCCTACATCGAGCAGCACATCGGGGCCACCAGAGCGGCCTTCGGGGTCGAGGACGTCGAGATCGAGGACTACGACGCCGACACCGTCGCCGAGGCCGGGCAGCTGCGGGCCGACGCCGAGGCCCTCCCCGGCATCCGCCTGATCGACCCCGCCATCATCGACGGGGCCTACGAGCAGCTGCAGCAGGTCCGTGGCTACTACCAGTTCCCCGAGCTCCTCGACGTCGACCGCTACACCATCGACGGCCAGGAGACCGACGCGGTGGTGGCGGCGCGCGAGATGAACCACGACGGTGTGGACAACCAGTCCTGGAACAACCTCAAGACCGTCTACACCCACGGGTACGGGCTGGTGGCCGCCTACGGCAACCGCGCGGTCGGCGGCGAGCCGGACTGGATCCTGCGCGACATCCCGCCGGTGGGGGAGCTGGAGGTGCCGGAGCCGCGGATCTACTTCGGGGAGTCCCTGACCGACTACTCCATCGTCGGCGCACCTGCCGGCGCACCCCCGGTCGAGCTCGACACCCCCGGTGGTGGTGAGAACGGCCGCGAGCGGCTGACCACCTACGACGGCGAGGGCGGCGTGGAGATCGGCTCGCTGTTCAACCGGGCGCTCTACGCGATCCGCAACACCGACGTGAACATCCTGCTGTCGGAGCGGGTGAACTCGGAGTCCAAGATCATCTATAACCGCACCCCGCGCCAGCGGGTGCAGGCGGCGGCCCCCTGGCTCACCGTGGACTCCAACTCCTACCCGGCGCTGGTCGAGGGTCGGATCGTGTGGATCGTGGACGCCTACACGACGTCGGACTCCTACCCCAACAGCCAGCGGGTCGACCTGGAGGACGCCACCTCGGACTCGCTGTCCCAGCTCGGGGTGGTGAGCGCCCTGCCGTCGCAGACGGTCAACTACATGCGCAACTCGGTGAAGGCCGTGGTGGACGCCTACGACGGCTCGGTCACGCTGTACGGCTGGGACGAGGACGACCCGGTGCTGCAGACCTGGCAGAAGGCCTTCCCCGGCACCGTGCAGCCCAAGTCGGCCATCTCGGCGGACCTGATGGACCACCTGCGCTACCCCGAGGACCTGTACAAGGTGCAGCGGGAGATCCTGGCCCGCTACCACGTGACCGACCCGGCCGCCTGGTACCAGGGCACCGACCTGTGGCGCATCCCCGAGGACCCGGTGCAGGGTGGCGGTACCCAGAAGGAGACGCCGTACTACCTGTCCATCAAGTGGCCCGGTGACGACGAGCCCGTCTTCAGCCAGACCGCCGTCTACGTGCCCAACGAGCGGTCGAACCTGGCCGCCTACATGGCCGTGAACGCCGACGCCGCCAGCCCCGACTACGGGCGGCTGCGGATCCTGCGGATGTCGGACACCCAGCAGATCGCCGGACCGGGACAGACGTTCAACGAGATGAACACCAACGTCACGGTGGCCGAGCGACTGCGTCCGTTCAACAACCAGGGCTCCGCGCAGCTGCAGTACGGCAACCTGCTGACCCTGCCGATCGGCGGCGGACTGCTCTACGTCGCCCCGATCTACACCGAGCGGCCGGGCAGCAACGGCTCGTACCCGGCGCTGAGCTTCGTGGTGGCCCGCTTCGGGGAGACCGTCGGCATCGGCACCACCCTGCAGGAGGCGCTCGACGCGGTCTTCGACGGTGACTCCGGCGCGACCACCGACGAGGAGGGGGTCGGCGGCGCAGAACCTGGTGCCGACCCGCAGGAGCCGACCGGCGAGGTGGACAACCCGGCGGCCGCCGCCGCGCTGGACGCCGCGGCCCAGGCGTTCGAGGACGCCGACGCCGCCCTGCGCGACGGCGACCTGGCCACCTACCAGCAGAAGAACGACGAGGCGCGCGCGCGGATGGAGGACGCCCTCACGGCGCTGGGTCGCTGAGCCCCTCCTGCCTGGCCCACGGGTCAGGCAGGAGGGTGCGCCCGGAGGTGACGTGTGGTCGGCTGGCCAGCCGGAGGTCCGGCTGACCGCTGCTGTCACCGGCTCGGGGGGTCCTCGGTCCCGGACGGGAAGCGGTGGGTCGGCCCCCAGCTGCCGGGACGTCGAGCTCGTGACTCACCAACTGCTCGGACCGGGCGATGACTCACCCACGCCGACCCCCTCGGCGCGAGCCTGGTCAGTCACCGACACCGCGGGCGTGCAGCGCGTCGCCGGTGGCGCGGGCGCGGGCGACCACGCGGAGGACCAGGGGGGTGAGCCGGGCCCGGGGATCGTGCTGCAGGCCGCGGGCGACCGCGGCGTCGCGGGTCTCGTCGGCCAGCTCCACGGTGCCGGGCACCGCCCGGATGACCAGGGTGAAGGCCAGCGCAACCGTCTCGGGGTCCACGCCGAGGCGGCGGAAGGGGCGGAGCGCCCACGTCACGGTCTCCATCACCACGTCGACCGGGGTGGTCACGGTGAGGACGGTGGCCAGCAGCACGCAGGCCACCAGCTCGCTGCAGGACTCCACCGCCCGGGCCGGGTCCTGCTGCCAGGCCAGCCACAGCCCGAGCAGCAGCACCGTGACCAGCAGCCCGCGGAGCGAGCGGAGCAGGGTCCGCAACCGCACCCGGGCCCAGAGCACCAGCCCGAGCGCCGCGACCACCAGCAGCACGGCCGGACCCGGACCCCGGACCAGCACCGCCGCCGTCCCCGCTGCCAGCAGACCCAGCAGCTTGGACCACGCCGGCGCCCGGTGCAGCCACGTCGTCCCGGGTCGGTAGAGACCCAGCAGCGCCCCGCTCACGCGTGCGCCCGGTAGTGCGCCACCACGTCGGCCGCCGCCCCGTCGGCCACGACGCGACCGCCGTCGACCAGCAGCGCACGGTCGCAGCGCCCGGCCAGCTCGAGGTCGTGGGTGACCAGCAGCAGCTGCTGGGGGAGCGAGAGCAGCAGGTCGCCGACCCGGCGGCTGTTGGCCAGGTCCAGCAACGTGGTGGGCTCGTCGGCCACCAGGACGGCCGGGTCGGTGGCCAGCACCCCGGCCAGGGCCAGCAGCTGGCGCTGCCCGCCGGAGAGGGTGTGCACGCTGCGGTCGGCCAGCCCGCCCAGCCCGTGACGCTCCAGCACCTCCACCGCGGCCCGACGACGGTCCTCACGGCAGGGGTGGCTGCGGCGCAGCGACAGGGCGACGTCCTCGGCGGCGGTCGGCATCACCAGCTGGGCGGCGGGGTCGGTGAACACGAACCCGACCCGGCGTCGCACCTCGCGCCCCCGTCGGGCGACGTCCAGGCCGTCCACCACCACCCGCCCGCTGCTCGGCAGCACCAGGCCGTTGACCAGCCGGGCCAGCGTCGACTTGCCCGAGCCGTTGGCCCCGACCAGCGCCACCCGCTGCTCGACCAGGGTCAGGCTCGTCTCCCGCAGCACCTCGACCTGGTGCTCGGTGCCGTCCGCGGACACCACCGGGCGCCGGACGACCACCCGGTCCAGCTCGACCCGGCTCACGCGGGCTGGGGCTCCACGACCTCGTCGGCCACCGCCGGCCGCCGGTCCAGCAGGTCGGGGAAGGCCCGGTGCACCGCGGTGGCCACCAGCGCCACGGCGACGTTCTTGAGCGTGTCGCCCAGCCAGAAGACCTTGTCGACGTCGAAGGCCTGACCCCAGGTCATGTCGGCCCGCAGCACCAGACCGGCCATGCCGAGCCCGTGCACGAACACCGCGCTGCCGACCATGGCGGCCACGAACACCCACACCGTGCCGCGGCCGAGCACCCGCCGGGGCAGCCGCTCCACCAGCAGCCCGCAGAGCCCGGCGGCCAGCGGGTAGCTGACCAGGTAGCCCGCGCTCGGACCGGCGAAGACCCCGAGACCACCCGCGCCGCCGGCGAAGACCGGCAGGCCGGCAGCCCCCACCGCCAGGTAGAGCAACGCGGCCAGCGCGCCCCGCCGGGCCCCGAGCACCGCGCCGCAGAGCAGCACCGCGAAGGTCTGCAGGGTGATCGGCACCGGCCCGGCCAGCCGGATCGAGGGCAGCACCGCGCAGACGGCGATGACCGCGGCGAAGGCGGCGACCAGGGCCAGGTCGGTGCCGGAGGAGCGTCGGCGGGAGTGGGACGAGGTCATCGGGGCCTGTCTGTCGGGACCAACCTGAACGGTGGTCAGGTGAACGGCGTTCAGGTTAGGCTGACGGCGTCCCGGCGGTCAACACGCACGACACGACCGGGAGGGCAGCACGATCACCAGGAGGGCAGCACGATGAGGAACCGCAGGGCCGACGTGGTCGAGCGGGCGCTGGACGTCCTCGACCGCTACGGGCTGGCCGACCTCACCGTGCGCCGGCTGGCGTCCGAGCTCGGGCTGCAGCCCAGTGCGCTCTACCACCACTTCGCGAGCAAGCAGGCGCTGCTGGCCGCCGTCGCCGAGGAGGTGCTCACCCGACGCCCGCGCCGGCCGCGCCCCGACGCCTGGGACGACCGGGTGCGGGTGGTCTGCTCCGAGCTGCGCGACGCCGTGCTGGCCTACCGCGACGGCGCGGAGCTGGTGGCCACGGTGCACGCCTTCGGGATGGGGGCCAGCGCGCCCGGGCGGGAGCTGGTCGAGGTCCTCGAGCAGGCCGGCTGCCCGACCCCGCTGGCCCGGACCGCCTCGCGGACCCTGCTGCACTTCGTCTTCGGCCACGCCGGGGACGAGCAGGCCCACCTGCAGGCCGGTAGCGCCGGCGCCATCCCCAACGACGTCCGCGAGCGGGCCGACCTGCTCGGACCCGACGACTTCGCCTCCGGTCTGGACCTGGTGGTGGCCGGCATCGCCAGCCGGCTGGGCGCCCCGGTCAGCGGCGGTCGGTGACCTCGAACCCGGCCCCGGCCAGCGCCGGCTCCAGCACGGCGGCGTCCCCGACCACCACCAACGTGCTCCGGGACAGGTCGACCAGCTCGGCGTAGGCCTCGGTGGCCGAGGTCGCGGTGACCTGTCGCAGGTCGGCCAGCAGCCGGTCGGCGTGGTCGGCCGGCAGCCCGGCCAGCAGGTGCGAGGCCACCTGGTCCACCACGCCCTCGGCGGTGGCGCTGCGCAGCGGCAGGGTGCCGCCGAGCTGCTGCACCGCGGCGGTGGTCTCCTCCTCGGTCAGCGGTGCGGCCCCGAGGTCGAGCAGGGCCCGGGTCTCGGTCAGCGTCGCCCCCACCACCTCGGTGCGGAAGGAGCCGGAGACCGCCCAGGAGCCGCCGTCGCGGTAGGGGCTGAGGCCGAGGTGGACGCCGTAGGTCCAGCCCCGCTCCTCGCGCAGCACCCGGTTCAGCCGGCTCAGGAACGAGCCGCCGACGGCGTTGGTCGCCACCAGCAGGTCCGCCCAGCGGGGGTGGCGTCGGTCCACGCCGGGACCGGCCAGCCGGATGTCGGCCTGCACCGCACCCGGGCGGTCCACCAGCAGCACCCCCGGCCCGGCCGGCACCGGGGGCGGCAGCGGCTCCCCGGGCGCCGCACCGCCCCAGTCCCCGAACAGCTCCTCGACCAGCGGCAGCGGGTCCTCCGGCAGGTCACCGGCCAGGAGCAGCGTGCTCCCCGCCGGGCGCACCTGGGTGGCGTGCCAGGCGGCGACGTCGGCGGCGGTGACCGCGGCCACGGTCTCCGGCTCCCCGCCGTTCATCCGGCTGGCCCGCGAGCCCGCGTCCCACAGCCGGCTGCGCAGCCAACGGTTCGCGCTCTGGGCGGAGTTCGCCTCCAGCTGCTCGATCTCGGCCAGCCGCAGCGCCCGGTGGCGGTCGACGTCGGCCCGGTCCAGCAGCGGCCGGCGGACGGCCTCGGCCAGCAGCGGCAGGGCCTCGGCGAAGCGGGTCACCGGCACGTCCAGCATCACCTGCTGACCGCCCAGGCCGATGTGCACGCCGAGCGCGGCGCCGACCTCCTCCAGCCGCTCGCCGTACTCCTCACCGGGGTGGTGCTGGGTGCCCTCGTCCAGGGTGCGGGCGGTCAGCGTGGCCACGCCCTCCAGGTGGCGGGGCTCGCGGCTGAGCGGCAGGTCCAGCACCAGGGTGGCGGCCACCACGTGCTGGCCGGGCAGCCGGTACCAGGCCACGTCCATCCCGTTGGCCAGCCGGGTCCCGGTGGCTGGCACCGGGAACGTCCAGTGCGGCGGCGGAGCGACCGCGGGCGGGGTGGGGGCGTGGGCTGACGGCGACGCGTCGGGTCCGAGGTGGGTGCGCATCAGGCCTCCTGGCGGTGGACGAGGGTGCCGCAGGAGGCCGGGTCGAGCCACTCCCGGGCGGCGTCGCGGACCTGCTCGGGGGTGATCGAGCGGACCTGGGCGATCCGGGCGTCGACCTGGGCGGGGTCGCCGAGCAGCGTGGCCGCCCGGCCCAGCTGGTCGGCGCGGGAGTCGATCCGCGACAGCGACTGCAGCCAGGAGCGCTCGAACTGGGCCACCACCCGGCTGAGCTCGCCCTCGGTCGGGCCGTCGGCGCGCAGCCGGTCCACCTCCTCCAGCAGGGTCGCCTCGACCGCGGCGACGTCCACCCCGTCGCGGGCCCGGGCGCTGACGAAGGCGAAGGAGTTGCCCCCGACCAGGCCCAGGCTGGACGCCCCGGCCGCCTCCGCGGACTCGTCGGCGCGCACCAGCCGGCGGTGCAGCCGGGCGGACAGCCCGTCGCCGAGGACGCCGAGCCCCAGGTCGGCGGCGTCGAAAGCACGTTGGTCGAGGGCGGGCAGCCGCCAGGTCAGGTGCACCGCGTCGGCGGGCACCGCCGCCGTCACCTCGTCCCGGGGGGACCCGGTGATCGGGGGCAGCGGTGCGGGCGAGGCGTGCGGTGGGCGCGCGGTGGCCGGCAGGGCGTCGAACTCGGCCCGGACGGCGTCCAGGGCGGCCTCGGGGGTGACGTCGCCGACGACGGTCAGGACCGCGTTGGAGGGCAGGTAGTGGGTGCGGAAGAAGTCCTGGACGTCGCTCAGCGAGGCGGCGTCGAGGTCGTCCATGGACCCGATGGTGGTGTGGCCGTAGGGGTGGTCGGCGGGGAAGGTCAGCTCGACCAGCCGCTGCAGCACGTCGCCGTAGGGCACGTTGTCGTAGCGCTGCCGCTTCTCCTCCTTCACCACCTCCCGCTGGTTGTCCAGGCTGGCCTGGGTGAGGGCGTCCAGCAGCCCGCCCAGCCGGTCGGCCTCCAGCCACAGCGCGAGGTCGAGGGCCCCGAGCGGGACGGTCTGGAAGTAGTTCGTCCGGTCGAAGGAGGTGGTGGCGTTCGCCGTCCCGCCGCACGCCTGGACCAGGGCGATGTGCTGGCTCCGCCCCACGTGGGTGGACCCCTGGAACATCACGTGCTCGAACAGGTGGGCGAACCCGCTGCGCCCAGGCGACTCGTGCCGGGACCCCACGTCGTACCAGAGGTTCACGGTGACCGACGGGACGGCGTGGTCGGGGCTGACCACCACCCGCAGCCCGTTGTCGAGCGTGGCGGTGGAGATCGGCAGCGGCGGTGGGGTGCCGACGTCGGGACGGGCCTCGGGCATGCCCCACACCCAAGCACAGGGCCGGAAAAAACCCGCACCGGGGAGCGATGAGTCCCTAGCCTGGGAGAGGTCTCACCGGTCGGGGCTTGAGCTCCAGCGCACCTGAGCTCCTAGCGTCAGCCGAGGACCCCACGACCTGCGGAGGAAGCATGACCGAGACGACGCCCGCTCCACGGCTGGACCTGCGCACCGGGAACGGGCGCACGTTCCTGCACCTGCTGGCCAACACCCTCGTGGTCGCGGTGATGAACTACACCCTCTGGTTCGCCCTGACCTTCTGGGTCTTCATCGAGACCCGGTCGGTGTTCGCCACCGGCATGATCGCGGGGATCTTCGTGCTCGCCACCGCCTCGACCGGGGTCTGGTTCGGCAGCCTGGTCGACCACCACCGCAAGGTCTCGATCCTGCGGGCCTCCTCGGCGGTCTCGGTGCTGTTCTACGCGGTGGCGCTGGCGATCTACCTGCTGGCCCCCGACGGCTCCTTCCGCACCCCGGCCAGCGTGTGGCTGTGGGTCTTCGTGGTGGTGGTCATGCTGGGCGTGATGGCGGGCAACCTGCGCACCATCGCCATGCCCACCCTGGTCACGCTGCTGATCCCGGAGGGGAGCCGGGACCGGGCCAACGGCCTGGTGGGCACCACCACCGGCGCCTCCTTCCTGGTGACCTCGGTGATCAGCGGGCTGCTGGTGGCCGCCGGGGGGATGTACTACGCGCTGCTGCTCGCCATCGGCCTGATCGGGCTGAGCCTGCTGCACCTGGTGCCCATCAGCGTCGAGGAGCCCGAGCTGCTGGTCACCCACGAGGGCGACGCCGGCGGGGTGGACCTGCGGGGGACGTGGCGACTGGTCCGCTCGGTCCCCGGGCTGGTGGCGCTGATCGCGTTCTCCTGCTTCAACAACTTCCTCGGCGGGGCCTTCATGGCCCTGATGGACGCCTACGGCCTGTCGCTGGTCTCGGTGCAGGTGTGGGGTCTGCTGTGGGGTGGGCTCAGCACCGGGGTGATCATCGGCGGTCTCCTGGTGGCCCGGCTCGGGCTCGGCTCCAACCCGGTGCGGGTGCTGCTGCTGGTGAACCTGACGCTGTGGACGGTGACGATGCTGTTCCCGCTGCGCTCCTCGATCGTGATGCTCTCGGTGGCCATGTTCATCTACATGCTGCTGATGCCCTTCGCCGAGTCGGCGGAGCAGACCGTGCTGCAGAAGGTGGTCCCGCTGCACCGCCAGGGCCGGGTCTTCGGGTTCGCCCAGAGCGTGGAGCAGGCCGCCTCGCCGCTGACCGCGTTCCTGATCGGCCCGATCACCCAGTTCGCGGTGATCCCGTGGCTGAGCGGGGACGGCGGCGGCGCCCGGGCCATCGGGGGCTGGTTCGGCACCGGGCCGGATCGGGGGATCGCCTTCGTGTTCGTGCTCTGCGGGGTGCTGGGCATCGTCGCGACGGTGCTGGCCTTCGCCAGCCCGTGGTACCGGAGGCTGGCCGACGCCTACTCCCGCCAGCCCGGCGGGGCGACGCCGGAGGAGGATCTCGAGGCCGTCCAGCCGCCGCCCGCGGGCACCGTCACCGGGCAGCTGCCGCCGCCGGTCTGAGCGGGACGGCACCGGGGCCGAGGGAGGCCGTCCCGGACGGGTCGCGGAGGACGCTGCCCGCGCTCCGGTCGTGCCAGGGGACACCTCGCTGCCGGGTGTCCCGCGGGCGGCGGACGCGCCAGGGCGCCGGGGGTGACCCCGGCGCCCGAGCACGGTCCCCGGTGCCGCGTCAGCCGCGGACCCGCACCCTGATCTCGGCCGAGCTGGTGCCGTGCTGGTTCTCCAGCTCCACCCGGTAGGTGTGCGTCCCGGCCGGGCGGTCGGGGAGCTCCACCACCAGCTGCTGGCGGGCCGGGGTGGCGTCCACCACGTCCACGGTCCGCAGCAGCTCCCCGTCCTCGTGCACCCGGACCACCTGGGCGTTCTGCCCCCGGGGCACGGTCACCGTCAGGGTGACGTCGTCCCCGCTGCGGGCGGTGGCCCGCACCTGCGGGGTGGCCGGGGCCGCGGTGGCCGGGCCGTCGACCCGTTCACCCGGGCCCGGGTCGGCACCGGTGTAGGCGATGCTCGGCGCCGGCGGCGGCGTCATGCCCTCCCCGAGGAAGTAGGAGGGGTGCGGCGGCTGGTTGTAGGCGGTGTTCTGCCAGGCGACGCCCATCCGGTACTGCGGGTCCGACATCAGGGTCCGCAGCCGGACGTCGGTGAGGTCGACCGTGGTCGCGATGCGGAGCGCGGTCGAGTCCTCGGTCCGGGTCACCAGCTCCTCGCGCCAGTCCCCGAGCAGGTCGGCCTGGAGGGCGGGGTTGCCCTTGGTGTCGTTGCTGCTCAGGGTGCCGTCGGCCCGGTACAGCAGCTCCTCGGTCGCCGTCTCGGGGTCCCACTTGGAGATGGTGGGCACGCCGGTGCGGCTGGCCTCGGTCCACTCGTGGTCGGTGATCTCGCGGAGGAGGTCGCCGTCCCACCAGGTGAGGAAGTTGGCGGCCGGGATGCTCTCGGAGACGAGCTCGCCGGAGGCGGACCGGAGCTGGCCCTCCGGTGAGTTCCAGGCAGCGGAGCCGCCGACGGCCCACCCCTCCGCCCCGGGGTGGGAGGGGTCGATGTCGGCCATGGCGGCCCGCCCGGTGTCGCGGGTGGCCGGGATGGACCAGAGGACCTCACCGGTCGCCGCGGCGCGGAAGGTGGCCCCGCGGCCGCCGGAGGAGGACATGCTCTCGTGCGCGGCGAAGACCTCCTGGCCCGGGCGCGAGGGGTCGAAGTCGGAGACGTGCAGGGCGTCGCCGTGACCCAGCCCGGTGTTGTACAGCACCGAGCCGTCGTCGGCGATGGTCATGGAGCCGAAGACGATCTCGTCGCGCTGGTCCCCGTCCACGTCGACCACCGCCAGCTCGTGGTTGCCCTGGCCGGTGTACTGCCGACCGGCCTGGTCGGAGTCGAAGACCCAGCGCTGCGTGAGCTCGTCGCCGTCGAAGTCCCAGGTGGCGATGACGGTGCGGGTGTAGTAGCCCCGGCTCATCACCAGGCTCGGGTGCTCGCCGTCGAGGTAGGCCACGCCGGCGAGGAAGCGGTCGACCCGGTTGCCGTAGCCGTCGCCCCAGGAGGAGACCACGCCCCGCGGTGGCAGGTAGGGCTCGGTGTCCAGCGCCGCGCCGGTGCCGCCGTCGAAGACGGTCAGGAACTCCGGGCCGGCCAGCACGTAGCCGCTGGCGTTGCGGTGGTCGGCCGAGGCGTCCCCGATCACGGTGCCGGCGCCGTCCACGGTGCCGTCGGCGGTCTTCATGCTGACCTCCGCGGTGCCGTCGCCGTCGAGGTCGACGACCTGGAACTGGGTGTAGTGGGCGCCGGCCCGGATGTTGCGGCCGAGGTCGACCCGCCACAGCCGGGTGCCGTCGAGCTCGTAGGCGTCGACGTAGACGTTGCCGGTGTAACCGGCCCGGGAGTTGTCCTGGGAGTTGGTCGGGTCCCACTTGAGCACCAGCTCGTACTGCCCGTCCCCGTCCAGGTCGCCGACGGAGGCGTCGTTGGCGCGGTAGGAGTAGGGCTGGCCGTCCTCGTTGGTGCCGTCGGCCGGCTTGTCCAGCGGGACGTCCAGGGTCTGGCTGTCCCAGACCGCGAACTCCTCGCCGGCCCAGCGCTCGATCCCGTCGACCACGGTGGACAGCCGGTAGCGGGCGCCGGGGGTGCCGCCGGCGTCCAGCAGGTTGGTAGTGGCGGTGACGGGCTGGTCGGTGACCCGGGCGCCGTCGCGGTAGACGTGGAAGCCGATGGAGTCGGGGTCCAGCCCGAGCAGCCGCCAGCCGACGAAGACACCGCCGTCGACGGACACGGCGACCGGGGACCGGTCCAGGCGCTCGGCCTGGCGGACCAGGACGCCGTCGGCGGGGGCAGGGTCGGCCTCGTCGGCGACGGCGGGCAGGACGGTCGTGGCCAGGGCGAGAGCCAGGGCGGGGACCAGGGTCGCCCGGAGCGGGCGGGGGAACGGAGCACGTGACATCGGTGTCACCCTTCACTCGGTGGGGGAGCCCGACTCTGCAGGGGGTACGCAGATCGGGGCGGCGGACCGGTGCGACCGGTCCGAGAAAGCGCTTCCTCACTATCCGTCGCCGCTCGGCATGCGTCAAGAGGGCGGTCCCGGTTCCGAAGCCCCGGACGGTGTGGCCCCGTCCAGGGTCCGCCGGCACCGGATCTCCGACGACCCACCCCGACCCCTGGACGGCTGTATGTCATCGCGGTCACCACAGGAGTGTCGCGGCGTGTCACGAGCTGGTGGGTCGACGACGTACACGTCGGCAGGGCGAACCGCCCCGCCGCCGGTGCCGGAGCGCGAGACAGGGCCGCCTGGTGCGGCGGGTCCGACGATGCTGCTGCTGGCCTCGTCCGCCTCGTCCGCCACTCCCAGCCCGTGGCTGGGTGCGCCCTGCGGACGTGTACGCCGTCAGTCCGGTACACCGCGACACGCCGTGGCGCTCCGACCGTGACCGCGATGACGTACAGCCGGGCAGGTGGTCGCGCTGCGTAGGGTGTGGGCCGGAGGTGGGGTCGATGACGCGTGGGGTGCGGGGCGCCGGCCCGACCATGCACGACGTCGCGGCGGCGGCGTCGGTGTCGCACCAGACCGTCTCCCGCGTGCTCAACGACCACCCCAGCGTCCGGCCCGAGACCCGGCAGCGGGTGCTGGCCGAGATCGAGCGGCTGGGGTACCGGCGCAACCCCGCCGCCCGGAGCCTGGTCACCCGGCGGTCCCGCGCCATCGGCGTGCTCGCCCCCGAGGTGACCCAGCACGGGGCCACGAGCAGCGTGCAGGCCGTCGAGTCCGCCGCCCGGGCCGCCGGCTACTTCACCCTCGTCACCACCGCCGCCGTCGAGCGCTCGGCGGCCCGCGCGGCGCTGGGGTTCCTGCTCGACCAGGGGGTGGAGGGCCTGGTGGTCGTCGCCCCGCACGCCGAGATCGAGGCGGCCGTCTCGGAGCTGGTGGTGCCGCTGCCCGTGGTGGCCCTGCAGTCGGCGCGTGCCGGTCGGCTGGACTGGGTCGGGGTCGACCAGGAGCTCGGGGCGCGGATGGCCACCGAGCACCTGCTCGCCCTCGGCCACACCCGCGTCGCCCACGTCTCCGGACCGGCCGGCTACTTCGAGGCCGAGGCCCGTCGCCGGGGCTGGTCCTCGGCGCTGGCGGCGGCCGGGCTGGAGCCGGCCGGGGTCGTCGAGGGCGACTGGACCGCGCGCTCGGGGGAGGCGGCGGCCGCCGCGCTGGACCCCGACGTCACGGCCGTGGTCTGCGCCAACGACCAGACCGCCATCGGGCTGGTGGCCGGGCTCCGCCGGCAGGGCCGCCGGGTGCCCACCGACCTCTCCGTGGTGGGCTTCGACGACGTGCCCGAGGCGGCCTACGTCGACCCGCCGCTGACCACGGTGCGCCAGGACTTCCGGCTGGTGGGGGAGCGCGCGCTGGCCCGCCTGCTGGCGGCGATCGACGGCGTCCAGGCCCCGGCCGAGGACGACGTGCTACGGCCCACCCTGGTGGTGCGGGAGTCCGGCGCACCTCCGCGACCGAGATGATGTTAACGTTCACCTGACCAGCAGGACGACGAGGAGGTCGCATGAGCAGCAGCAGTGGCGAGGGCACCACGGAGGCCGGCGAGAGCTACGTGGTGGGGGTCGACTTCGGCACCCTGTCCGGCCGCGCCGTGGTGGTCCGGGTCTCTGACGGCGAGGAGCTCGGCTCGGCCGTGCACGAGTACCCGCACGCGGTGATGGACCGCGAGCTGGCCCGCACCGGTGAGCGGCTGCCCCCGGAGTGGGCGCTGCAGGACCCGGCCGACTACGTCGAGGTGCTGCAGCGGGCCGTCCCCGCCGCGCTGGCCGCCGCCGGCGTCGACCCCTCCCGGGTGATCGGCATCGGCACCGACTTCACCGCCTCCACCCCGCTGCCGGTGCTCTCCGACGGCCGGGCGCTGAGCTCGCTGGAGGAGTGGGCCGACCGCCCGCACGCCTACGTCAAGCTGTGGAAGCACCACGCCGCCCAGCCGCAGGCCACCCGGATCAACGAGCTGGCCCGTGAGCGCGGTGAGTCCTGGCTGCCCCGCTACGGCGGCTTCATCTCCAGCGAGTGGGAGTTCGCCAAGGCGCTGCAGGTGCTGGAGGAGGACCCCGAGCTGTACGCCGCCACCGACCACTGGGTCGAGGCCGCGGACTGGATCATCTGGCAGCTCTGCGGGCGCTACGTCCGCAACGCCTGCACCGCCGGCTACAAGGGGATCCTGCAGGACGACGAGCTGCCCAGCCGGGAGTACCTGGCCGCGCTCAACCCCGACTTCGCCTCCTTCGCCGAGGACAAGCTGGCCCACACCATCGGCCAGCTCGGTGAGCGCGCCGGGGACCTGACCGAGGAGGCCGCGGCCTGGACCGGGCTCCCGGCGGATATCGCGGTGGCGGTCGGCAACGTGGACGCCCACGTCACCGCCCCGGCGGCCCGGGCCGTCGAGCCGGGTCAGATGCTGGCCATCATGGGCACCAGCACCTGCCACGTGATGAGCTCCGACCAGCTGGCGGAGGTCCCCGGCATGTGCGGCGTGGTGGACGGCGGCATCGTCAAGGGGCTTTGGGGTTACGAGGCCGGGCAGTCCGGTGTCGGGGACATCTTCGCCTGGTACGTCGCCCAGCAGGTGCCCGGACGCCTGGAGGCCGAGGCCGCCGAGGCCGGGCTCAGCGTGCACGAGCACCTGACCGAGCTGGCCCGCGAGCAGCCGGTCGGCGCCCACGGTCTGCTGGTGCTGGACTGGCACAACGGCAACCGCTCGGTCCTGGTCGACACCGAGCTCAGCGGCCTGGTGGTCGGGCTGACCCTGGCGACCCGCCCCGAGGACGTCTACCGGGCGCTGCTGGAGGCCACCGCCTTCGGAACCCGCCAGATCGTGGAGACCTTCCAGGACTCCGGTGTCCCGGTGGAGGAGTTCGTGGTGGCCGGCGGGCTGCTCCGCAACACCCTGATCATGCAGATCTACGCCGACGTCCTCGGCATGCCGATCTCCACCAACGACTCCACCCAGGGCCCGGCCGTGGGGGCCGGCATCCACGCCGCCGTCGCCGCCGGGGCCTACCCCGACGTGCTGGCCGCCAGCGAGCGGATGGGCCGGGTCACCCGTGCCCGCTACACCCCCGACCCCGAGCGGTCGCGGGCCTACGACGAGATGTTCGCCGACTACCGCGAGCTGCACGACCACTTCGGTCGCGGCGGCTCGGACGTGATGCGGCGGCTCAAGCGGCGTCGCAGGGAGGCGCTGACCACCCAGCCCCAGGAGGAACGGTGACCACCAGCCACGACGTCGACGCGCTCGTCGACCAGGTCCGCCAGCAGGTCTCGGACCTGCACGCCGAGCTGGTGCGCTACCAGCTGGTGATCTGGACCGGCGGCAACGTCAGCGGTCGGGTCCGCCTCGGCGGCGACCCGGCCGAGGACCTGTTCGTGATCAAGCCCAGCGGGGTCTCCTACGACGACCTGACGCCGGGGTCGATGATCCTGTGCACCCTGGACGGGGCGGTCGTGCCCGGCAGCGCCGGGTCCGAGCGGAGCCCCTCCAGCGACACCGCGGCGCACGCCTACGTCTACCGCAACATGCCCGAGGTCGGCGGGGTGGTGCACACCCACTCCACCTACGCCTGCGCCTGGGCCGCCCGCGGCGAGGCCATCCCCTGCGTGCTGACCGGCATGGCCGACGAGTTCGGCGGTGAGGTGCCGGTCGGGCCGTTCGCGGTGATCGGGGACGACTCGATCGGCCGCGGCATCGTGGAGACCCTCCGCGGGCACCGCTCCCGGGCGGTGCTGATGGCCAACCACGGCCCCTTCACGATCGGCAAGGACGCCCGCGACGCCGTCAAGGCCGCCGTGATGGTCGAGGACGTCGCCCGCAGCGTCCACATCGCCCGTCAGCTGGGCGAGCCCGTGCCCATCCCGCAGGACAAGGTCGACAGCCTGTTCGACCGCTACCAGAACGTCTACGGCCAGGCGCCCCAGGGGACGATGACCGACCCCTCCGCGTCCTGAGCCCTCCCGCACCGACCACCAGGAGCACCATGAGCCGCAGCATCGTCCCCGACCTCCGCACCCGCCAGGTGTGGTTCCTCACCGGCAGCCAGGAGCTGTACGGGGAGGAGACCCTGCGCCAGGTCGAGGCCCAGTCCCGTGAGGTCGCCGAGCAGCTGGCCGCCTCCTCCGGCGTCCCGGTCACCGTGGTGTGGAAGCCGGTCCTGGTCAGCGCGGACTCGATCCGGCGCACCATGCTGGAGGTCAACGCCGACGACGACGTGATCGGCGTGATCACCTGGATGCACACCTTCTCCCCGGCGAAGATGTGGATCACCGGGCTGGAGACGCTGACCAAGCCGCTGCTGCACCTGCACACCCAGGCCGACGTGGCGCTGCCCTGGGGTGAGATCGACTTCGACTTCATGAACCTCAACCAGGCCGCGCACGGGGACCGGGAGTTCGGCTACATCCAGACCCGGCTGTCGCTGGCCCGCACCACCGTCGTCGGGCACGTCTCCGACCCCGCGGTGACCCACCAGGTCGGCAGCTGGACCCGGGCGGCGGCCGGCCGGGCGGCCACCCGCTCGCTCAAGCTGGCCCGCTTCGGGGACAACATGCGTTTCGTCGCCGTCACCGAGGGCGACAAGACCGAGGCCGAGATCCGCTTCGGCGCCCAGGTCAACACCTGGGGCGTCAACGACCTGGCCGAGGCCGTGGCCGCCGCCACCGACGCCCAGGTGGACGCGCTCATCACCGAGTACCTCGACGCCTACGACGTCGCGGCCGAGCTGCAGCCCTCCGGTGAGCGGCACTCCTCGCTCCGCGACGGGGCGGCGATCGAGGTGGGGCTGCGCTCCTTCCTCGAGACCGGCGGCTTCGGCGCCTTCACCACCAGCTTCGAGGACCTCGGCGCGCTCAAGCAGCTCCCGGGTCTGGCCGTGCAGCGGCTGATGGCCGACGGCTACGGCTTCGGCGCCGAGGGCGACTGGAAGACCGCGCTGCTGGGCCACGCCTTCGCCGTGATGGGCGCCGGCCTCCCCGGCGGGATGAGCCTGATGGAGGACTACACCTACCACATGGTGCCCGGCGAGGAGCTGATCCTGGGCGCGCACATGCTGGAGGTCAGCCCGAGCCTGACCAGCTCCCGGCCGAGGCTGGAGGTGCACCCGCTGGGCATCGGGGACCGCGAGGACCCGGTGCGCCTGGTCTTCACCGCCGACCCGGGACCGGCCGTCGTGGTCGCCCTGGCCGACCTGCGCGACCGGTTCCGGCTCACCGCGAACGTGGTGGAGAACGTCGCGCTGCCCGAGCCGATGCCGAGGCTGCCGGTCGGCCACGCCGTCTGGAAGCCGGCCCCGGACTTCGCCACCTCCGCCGCCGCCTGGCTGGCGGCCGGTGCGGCGCACCACACCGTGATGACCACCCAGGTGGGGATGGACGTGGTGACGGCCTTCGCCCAGATGAGCGAGGTCGAGCTGGTCACCATCGACGAGGACACCACGCTCCCCGCGCTGCACCGCGAGCTGCGCTGGAACGCGGCCTACCACCGGCTGGCCCAGCGGCTCTGACCCCGCCCCGGTCGCGGCCCGTGGACGTCCGGGCCGGTAGTGTCCTGGCTCGGCGTGGACGTCGGAGGAACGAGGGCAGATGGACATCGTGGTGGCGATGAGGCCGCGGCTGGTCGAGTGGTTCTTCGACGACGAGGCGCTGGCCCGGCTCGAGGCTCTGGGACGGGTGACCCTGGTGGGGTCCTACGCGGACCTGACCTCCGGTGACGCCCCCGCGGCCCTGGCCGGCGCCGAGGTGCTCGTCACCGGGTGGGGCACCGGACCGGTCGACGAGGCCGTGCTGGACTCCGCGCCGCGGCTGGCGGCGGTAGTGCACTCGGCGGGCTCGGTGCGCCACCTCGTCACCCCCCGCTGCTGGGACCGGGGGGTGCAGGTGTCCTCCCAGGCCGCCGCCAACGCGGTACCGGTGGCGGAGTACGCCCTGGCCATGATCCTGCTGGCCGGCAAGGACGTCTTCCGCGCCCAGCGGGTCTACCGTTCCCGCCGCCACCCGGTGGACCAGCAGGAGGTCCTGGCCGGACGCGGCAACTACCGGACCCGGGTGGGGCTGGTCGGGGCGTCCAAGATCGGCACCCGGGTGGTCGAGCTGCTGCGCCCCTTCGACCTGGAGGTGGTGGTGCACGACCCCTACCTCAGCGAGGAGCGCGCCGCCGCGCTGGGGGTCCGGGCGGTCGGCCTGGACGAGCTGATGGCCACCTCCCGGGTGGTCTCGCTGCACGCCCCGATGAACGAGTCGACCCGGCACATGGTGGGCGCCGCCCAGCTGGCCCTGATGCCGGACGGGGCCACCCTGGTCAACACCGCCCGTCCGGGTCTGGTGGACGAGGCGGCGCTGCTCGCCGAGCTCGTCTCGGACCGGATCCAGGCCGTGCTGGACGTCACCACGCTCGACAGCGACCCCGACTCACCGGTCTGGGACCTGCCCAACGTGGTGCTCACCCCGCACGTGGCCGGCGCCCTGGGTGGTGAGCTCCGCCGTCTCGGTGACGGGGTGGTCACCGACGTGGAGGCGCTGGCCCGCACGGGCCGGATCCCCGCGGCCATCACCGCCGAGGCGTTCGCGCTGCTGGCCTGAGTCCGCGGCACCGCCGCCGAGCTCGTCGCCCGGCTGGCCCGGGTCCCGCGGTCGGGTCGGTCCGGAGGTGCTGCTCAGGTCCCCGGGCTTCGCAGCGGACGGGTGGCCGGGCCCTCGAGCACGGTGCCGTCGGGGGCGAAGCGCGAGCCGTGCAGCGGGCAGTCCCAGCTGCGCTCGGCGTCGTTCCAGCGCACCACACCGCCGAGGTGCGTGCAGACCGCCCGCACCGTGCAGGTGGTCCCGTCCACGGTCGAGGTCGCGGTGGCGCCCTCGGACCCCTGGCCGACCCGGCCCACGCCCTCCGGAGGGGCCTCCGGTACCGGGGTCAGCGCCTGCGCGGCGGAGACGGTGGCGGCCAGCCCGACCCGCGCGTTCAGCGACAGCGCCCGCAGCGCGTCACCGGTGGCGACGCCGCGCTGCAGCAGCGGCGCCGACCAGGCGGGTTCGCGTCCGAGCAGGTCGCCGCTGACGGCCAGCGCCGCGACCACCGCGGTGGTCATGCCCCACTTGTCGAAACCGGTCGCCACGTGCACCAGCCCGTCGCTGCCGGGCAGCACGCCGACGTGGGGGAGGGCGTCGACGGGGCTGTAGTCCTGGGCGGACCAGGAGTGGGTCTCGATCGCGTGCGGGAAGTAGCGGGCGGTCCAGGAGCGCAGCTGATCGAGGTGGCGGCTGGTGGGCCCACCGCGGCCCACCGTGTGGCCGGCGCCACCGACCAGCAGCGCGGTACCGAGGTCGGGGGCGGGCGCGTCGCGCACCGAGCGGGAGCTGCTGCCGGCGGAGAGGTACATGCCGGCCGGGACGTCCACGCCCTCGTAGGCCACCACGTAGGAGCGCTTCGGCTCAACCCGGGCGAAGTGCAGCCCGCGGTCCAGCACGGGGGTGCCGGTGGCCAGCACCAGGTGCCCGGGACGGAGCAACCGGCCGTCCTCGAGGCGGACCCGCAGACCGTCCGCGGTGCTGGTGGACACCACCCGCTCCCCCTGGTGGAGGGTGCCGCCGGCCGCGCGCAGCTCCCGGACCAGGGCCGAGAGCAGCTGCACCGGGTCCAGCTGGGCCTGGTCGGCCAGGCGGGTGGCGCCCGCGTGCGGCCAGGGGACGTCGAGCCGGTCGGACCAGCGCACGTCCAGACCCAGCGAGGCGGCCGCCTCGTGCTCGGCGCGCACGGGACCGAGCTGGCGGACGTCGGCGGCGTAGGTGACGGCCTCCCGCCGCTGGACGGGCACAGCGCCGCGCTCGCAGGCGTCGAGCACCCACGACTGCGCCTCCCGGCTGGCCTCGACGTAGCCGCGGGCCCGCTCGCGGGGCTGCTGGCCCAGCACGGTGGACAGCTTGGTGCCCTGGAGCAGCGACACCTTGGCCGTGCTGCGTCCGGTGGTCACCGCCCCGACCGTGCGCGCCTCGACCACGGCGACCCGTCGTCCGGCGCCGGCCAGCAGCACCGCGGTGGCCAACCCGGCCAGCCCGGCACCGGCTACCAACACCTCCGGCTCCTCCTCCGGCCAGGGGTCGGAGACGATCGCAGGGGCGCGGTCCAGCCAGAGGGAGGTCACGCCCCGGCACTACCCGCCCCGGCACCGGTCACGCGGTGGGCGGTCCGTGATCAGCCGGTGGCGGGGTCGGCGGGACGACGGTAGACCGAGACGTGGGAGGGGGAGTCGGCGGTGAAGGGGCCGCCCTCCCAGTCCGCGTGCCGGCTCTCCAGCTGCAGGCCGGCCAGCTGGGCCATCAGGTCGAGCTCGGCCGGCCAGACGTAGCGCTGCGGTGTCCGCCCGATCCGGGCCTCGCGCCCGGCCCCGAAGGTGACGTGGGAGGAGACCAGCAGCTGCTCGACCACGTCGTAGGTGTCCACGCCGAGGTAGCCCGGCTCGGCGGTGAAGACCGAGGCCGTCTTCCCCGGCGGCAGCACCCGGAGCCCGGGGACCATCAGCTCGACCACGAAGCAGCCGCCCGGGCGCAGGTGGCGGGCGGCGTTGCGGACGCAGGCGACCTGCTCGGCCTGGGACAGCAGGTTCCCGATGGTGTTGAAGACGAGGTAGACCAGCGTGTAGTCACCCGGCGCGGTGGCGGTGGCCATGTCGCCCTGCACCACCGGGATCTCGGCCTCGGGGACCTTCTGGCGCAGCTGCCCGATCATCGCGGTGGACAGCTCGATGCCGGTGACCGGGACCCCGCGTCGGTGCAGCGGCACGGCCACCCGGCCGGTGCCGATGGCCAGCTCCAGGGCGGGGCCGCCGTCGGCCAGCCCGGCCAGCCGGTCCACGGTCGGTCCGAGGACCTCGGTGGAGAACATCCCGCTGCCGGGGGTGTCGTAGCCCCGGGCGGTCTCCTCGTCCCAGAGCTCCTGCTGCGTCATCGACCAGACGGGATCACGGTCCATGCCGCCGACCCTGCCGGGCGGGAGTTCCCCGGGTCCACCCGGTTTCGGGTGGACCCGGGGAGAGCGGGTCAGCCGCGGGCGCCCATCAGGTGCTCGATCATCAGCTGCTGCAGCCGGACGAAGCCGAAGCCGTGGCCGTGGAAGTAGGCCTCGGCGTCGAAGTCCTCGTAGGCGCTGCGGTCGGCCAGCAGCTGCTCGTAGCCCTCGCCGGCGTCCAGGGTCGGCTCGCGCAGCTCGGCGACCTTGGCCGTGGCCAGGGCCTCCTGGACCTCGGGGTCGGCCCGGAAGGCCGCGGCGCGCTCCTTGAGCAGGAGGTAGGTGCGCATGTTGGCGGCCACGGAGTCCCAGATGCCCTGGTCGTCCTCGGTGCGGCTGGGCTTGTAGTCGAAGTGGCGGGGCCCCTCGTAGGAGGGTCCGCCACCCGGGCCGCCGTTCTCCAGCAGGTCGACCAGGGAGAAGGCGTTCTGCACGTCGCCGTGCCCGAAGACCAGGTCCTGGTCGTACTTGATCGAGCGCTGGCCGTTGAGGTCGATGTGGAAGAGCTTCCCGGCGTCCAGCGCCTGCGCCACGCCGGCGGTGAAGTTCAGCCCGGCCATCTGCTCGTGGCCGACCTCGGGGTTGAGCCCGACCAGCTCGGGCCGCTCCAGGGTCTCGATGAAGGCCAGGGCGTGGCCCAGGGTCGGGAGCAGGATGTCACCGCGGGGCTCGTTGGGCTTGGGCTCGATGGCGAAGCGCATGTCGTAGCCGCGGTCGACCACGTACTCCGACAGCAGGTTGACGGCCTCGCGGTAGCGCTGCAGCGCGGCCTGGACGTCCTTGGCGGTGTCGTACTCCGCGCCCTCGCGGCCACCCCACATCACGAAGGTGGTGGCGCCGAGCTCGGCGGCCAGGTCGATGTTGCGCAGCACCTTGCGGAGGGCGAAGCGTCGCACCGCGCGGTCGTTGGAGGTGAAGCCGCCGTCCTTGAACACCGGGGCGGAGAACAGGTTGGTGGTCACCATCGGCACCACGATGCCGGTGTCGGCCATGGCCTGCTTGAGCCGGTCGATCTGGTGCTGCCGCTCGGCGTCGGTGCTGCCGAAGGCGAAGAGGTCGTCGTCGTGGAAGGTGAGGCCCCAGGCCCCGGCCTCGGCGAGCTTCTCCACGCCGCGGACGACGTCGAGGTCCTTGCGGGTCGGTCCGCCGAACGGGTCGGCGCCGGTGTAGCCGATGGTCCAGAGACCGAAGGAGAACTTGTCGGCAGGAGTGGGCGTGAGCGTCATCGATGATCCCATTCTCGATAAGTTGGAGCCTCCAACTTAATCCGCCGCGGAAAGCCTGTCAACGGCGGGTCGGACGGTGCGCGATGATGCGTCAGCGAAATACGCTCGACCGAGGGAGGAGGCGCTGTGGCGACCGAGGGCAACCTGGCGCTCATCCTCGAGCGCGTGCACCGCGAGGGACCGGCCTCGCGCGCCCAGCTGACCCGGGAGACCGGGCTGAACCGCTCCACCGTGGCGGCCGTGGTGGCCGAGCTGGTGGAACGCGGGCTGGTGCGGGAGGAGGCTCCTGACGCCACCCGCCAGGTGGGCCGGCCCAGCCCGGTGGTGCGCACCGACCCCGACGTGACGGCGGTGGCCGCGGTGACCGAGGTGGACGCGGTCACGGTCGCCGTGGTGGACCTCACCGGCCGGGTGCAGCAGCAGCTCCGTGTCGAGACCTCGGCCGCGCCCAGCGTGCAGGAGGCGGTGGCCGCGGTACAGCTCTGCCTGTCCCGGCTGCGGGCCGGACGAGGGCCTTCCTGGCAGCCGTCCGGGCTCGGGGTGGCGGTGCCGGGGCTGGTGCGGTCCGGCGACGGGGTGGTGCGCTGGGCGCCCCACCTGCACTGGCGCGAGGAGCCGCTGGCCGCGATGCTCGAGGAGGCCACTGGTCTGCCGGTGCGCGCCGGCAACGACGCCAACCTGGGCGCCCGGGCCGAGCACCTCTTCGGGGCCGCGCGCGGGGCCTCCCACGTGCTCTACATCAACGGCGGCTCCAGCGGCATCGGCGGCGGGGTCATCGTCGACGACCGGATGCTGCTGGGTGCCGACGGCTACGCCGGCGAGCTCGGGCACAGCAGCACCCGGGACTCCAGCGAGCTCGAGGACGCCGTCAGCCGGCGCCGGCTGCTGGACCTGCTGGGCTGGGCCCACGCCACCGACGAGCGCCTGGAGCAGGCGCTGAGCACCGACCCGCGCGCGGAGGTGACCCACGAGGTGCGGCGCCAGCTCGGGGTGCTGAGCACCGGTGTGCGGGACATGATCAACGTCTTCAACCCCGAGCGGGTGGTGCTCGGAGGCTTCCTGGGCATCATGTTCTCCCTCGACCCCGACCACTTCCGCGAGGCGGTGGCGCGCCAGGCCCTGCGCCCGGCCTGGGAGAGCGTCACCGTGGTGCGGGCCGCGCTCGGTCCGGACCTGCTGCTGGTGGGTGCGGCGGAGCTGGTGCTGGAGCAGGTGGTGACCCAGGCCACGCCCCGGCCGTCGCGCTCGGCGCTGACGGTCTGAGCCCACCGCTCCGGACCGCCGGTCCGTGCCCGCAGGTCCGGGCCCGCCGGCTGGGCGCCGTAGCCGCTCCGCCGCTCCTCGGACCGGGCGCCGGTGCGGTCGCGGGCGACGTCCCTGGCAGGCTGCTGCCATGACCCCCGACGCGACCCTCGACGTCCAGCGCGTGCGCTCCTGGTTCCCCTCGCTCGCCTCCGGCATCGCCCACTTCGACGGGCCCGGCGGCACCCAGACGCCGCGGCAGGTGGGGGAGGCGGTGGCGGCGACGCTGACCGGTCCGCTCTCCATCCGCGGGTCCTCGGTGCTCTCCCAGCAGCGGGCCGAGGAGGCGGTGCAGGGCTTCCGCCGGGCCGGCGCCGACCTGCTCGGGGTGCCGGCCTCCACGGTGGTGCACGGACGCAGCGCCACCGCCCTGACCTACGACTTCTCCCGGGCGCTGGCTGCGGACTGGGCGCCCGGCGACGAGGTGGTGCTCACCCGGCTGGAGCACGACGCCAACCTGAGCCCCTGGCGCCAGGCCGCCGCCTGGGCCGGTGCCACCGTGCGCTGGGTGGACCTCGACCCGGCCACCGGGGAGCTCGACCTCGACACCCTCGACGCCGCGCTGGGGCCCCGCACCCGGCTGGTCGCGGTGACCGGGGCGTCGAACCTGATCGGCACCCGGCCGCCGGTGCGCGAGGTCAGCGACCGGGCGCACGCGGTGGGCGCGCTGGTCTGGGTGGACGCGGTGCACCTGGTGCCGCACGCGCTGGTCGACCTCGCGGAGCTGGGCGCGGACCTGCTGGTCTGCTCGCCGTACAAGTTCCTCGGGCCGCACTGCGGGGTGCTCACCGGGCGTCCCGAGGTGCTGGAGGGGCTCCGCCCGGACAAGCTGGCCCCCTCCTCCGACGTCGTCCCCGAGCGCTTCGAGCTGGGCACGCTGCCCTACGAGCAGCTGGCCGGGGTGACGGCCGCGGTCGACGTGCTGGCCGACCTGGCCGCGGGCGGGGAGGACCTGCCGCGCCGGCACCGGCTCGCCCGCTCGATGGCCGCCCTGGAGGAGCACGAGCTGCGGCTGCGCCGGCGCCTCGAGGACGGTCTGGCCGACCTCGGGCCCCGGGTGGTGCAGCACGCCCGGGCGGCGGAGCGCACCCCGACGCTGCTGGTGACGGTGCAGGGCGCCTCGTGCGCGGAGATCTCGGCCTCCCTGGCCGCCCGCGACGTGCTCGCCCCCGGTGGGGCGTTCTACGCCGACGAGCCGTTCCGCCGTCTCGGTCTGGACGAGCCCAGCCCGATCAGGCTCGGGCTGGCGCCGTACACGAGCGACAAGGACGTGGACCGGCTGCTGGCCGGGATGGCGGCGGCGCTCGGCTGACGCAACCCCGGACGGTTCCGGAGGTGGCTCAGTCGTCGAGGTCGTTGTCGAGCACCTCGCCGCTGGCCGCGTCCACCGTGACGTCGCGGCGCTCGGCCCCGGTCTCGACGCCGGCCTCCCAGGTGAGCGCGCCGTCGTCGTCCTCGTCCAGCTCGAGCTCGCTGATGACCCCTCCGGGCTCCTCGGCCAGCACCGCCTCGGCCGCCGCGACGTGGTCGACCTCGGCGCCGTACAGCACCTGGTTCTCGGTGCGGTCGTCGTCGTCGGTGTTCTCCGCGGTGTCGGAGGTGACCTCCGAGCCGTCGCCGGACAGCCGCAGCTGCCGCTCCGCGCCGTCCTCGGTGAGCACGTGCACCTCCCAGGACTGACCACCGCGCTCGCTCTCGATCGAGCTGACGCGCCCGCCCGGCACGGCGACCAGGGCGGACTCGGCGGCCCTGAGCAGGGGGCTGCTGGCCGAGCCCGACGGGCTGGCCGAGGGCGACGCCGACCCGCTCGGGGAGGGGGAGCCGCTGCCCGGGGCGCTGGGCGAGGCCGAGTCGTCGTCGGGGGAGGCGGAGGGGGAGGCACCGGGGGTGGCGCTGCCGGCCGGGGCCGAGGAGCTGGCTCCGGGGGTGCTCACCGACGTGCTGGCCGGCGGGGTGGATCCAGCACCCGGCGTCTGCCCGGCGCAGCCGGCGGTGAGGGCGAGCGCGGCCAGACCCAGGGCGGCGGCGAAGGAGCGCGAGGACGTCGTCATGGGCTGGAGCGTACGGCCGGACCGTGACCACCGTCACGCCGCCCGGGAGGGCCGCCCGCTGGGCGTGGCGGACCGGGAGGGGCAGGATGGGGGCATCGGCTCGCGACGGTGCGCTGCTCGACCCCTCGCACGCACCACCGGGAAGAAACCGCCATGCCGCTCGCTGTCTGGGTCCTCGCCATCGGCGCCTTCGGGTTCGGCACCACGGAGTTCGTCGCCATGGGGCTGCTGCCCGACATGGCCGCGACGTTCGGGGTGTCCATCCCCACCGCCGGCTGGCTGATCACCGGCTACGCCGTCGGGGTCGTGGTCGGCGCCCCCACGCTGATCGCCCTCACCCACCGCTGGCCCCGCAAGCGGGTCCTGCTCGCCCTGCTGGGGCTCTTCACCCTGGCCCACCTGGCCACCGTGGTCGCCCCCACCTTCGAGGCCCTCGTCGCCGCCCGCTTCGGGACCGGGCTGGCCCACGGCGCCTTCTTCGGTGCGGCCGCCCTGGTGGCCCGGTCGCTGGCACCGGCCGGACGCCAGGGACGCGCCGTGGCGCTGCTGTTCGGCGGGCTGACCGTGGCCAACGTGGTCGGGGTCCCGCTGGGCACCTGGGTCGGCCAGGCCGTGGGCTGGCGCGCCACCTACGGGCTGGTCGCGGTGATCGGCGTGCTGACCATCGCCGCCGTGGCCGTCGCCGTCCCCGCGGTCGCCAGCGCCGACGGTCCGCTCAGCGACCAGCTCGCCGCCTTCCGCCGCAGCCAGGTCTGGCTGACCCTGCTCATCACCGTCGTCGGCTTCGGCAGCACCTTCACCGTGCTCAGCTACGTCTCCCCGCTGCTCACCGAGGTCGCCGGCTTCGCCGAGGGCAGCGTGCCCTGGGTGCTGGTGCTCTTCGGTCTCGGCGCCACGGCCGGCAACGCGCTGGGCGGACGGCTGGCGGACTGGTCGGTGCAGCGGACGCTGGTGATCGGCTTCTCGGCCCAGGCGGTGGTCTACCTGCTGCTGTTCGCCTTCGCCGCGTCCCCGGTGGCTGCTGCCGTCGGCGTCTTCCTCTTCGCCTTCAGCGGGTTCATGATGGGCGCCCCGATCCAGACCCGGGTGATCGTGGCCGCCGGCGGCGGGGCCAGCATGGCCTCGGCCGCGATGCAGGCCGCCTTCAACACCGGCAACGCGCTCGGCGCCTTCCTCGGGGGCACGGCGATCGGGCTGGGGTTCGGCTACGCCTCCCCGGCCCTGGTGGCCGCGGTGCTGGCGGCCGCCGGGTTGGGTGTGCTCGCCTGGGCCACCCGCCTGGACGTCACCGGCCGCGCCCCGGTCGAGCCCACGGCCACCCCGCGTCCGGTGCCGGTGCCGGTCGACGCCTGAGGCTCGCGAGCACCCTGGGCCCCGCCGGGCGGAGGCGTCGGAGGCGTCCCGGCCCGGCGTGACGTCGCCTCCGCGCGACCGGGGTCGGCGGCGGATGAGACCTGCGGCCCCGTCGCGACGACGCCGCCGCGCGGGTGGCCGCGTCACCGGCGTCGGAGGGTTCGGGGACCTCACCGGGTGGACGGGCCCGAGGGGCTCGACGCGGTGGCGCTCGCCGGCAGCAGCGAGTCCAGACCGTGGCGGCGGTGACCCAGCAGGCGGGCGCAGTTCTCGGCCTCCTGCTCGGGGGTGAACCACCGCTGGCTGCCCCGTCGGCCGTCCTGCTCGGGCGTCGGTGCGTGATCGACCTGTCGGTCAGCTGAGCTCGTCATACCGCGAGTCTCCGCTCGGTCGCGTCCTCGCAGCAAGCACTCTTGCTGATCCAGCAAGTCGCCCGGTGACGTGCCTCCCTGACCGGCGCCGCCGTCCGGGCGGCGAGTGGCCCCGATGGGTCGTCTGGGGGATGTGGGACACGACGTCTCGGGGCCACTCGCGTCCGGGTTCCCGGGAGTCGCGGCCCGTGACGAGAGCCCTCATTGTCGGGGAGCCGCGATCCGTGGGGCGAGTGGCCCCGATGGGTCGCGTGGGGGAGCTGGAAGGCGACGTCTTGGGGCCACTCGCCCCTTCCGGCTCGTCCCAGGTCGACCGGACCCGGCCGTCGGGTGTCGGTCAGGAGTGGATCGGGCGACGGCGCTCGTCGGGGAGGCCGGAGTGGCGCAGGACGTAGGTGCGGAGCTCGTCGCACCACTCCTGGGGCGAGCGCGCTGCTCGGGCCACCCGCTCCTGCACTCGGGAGCCGCCGTCCCTGCTGCGAGTGGCCCCGATGGGTCGCGTGGGGGAGCTGGAAGGCGACGTCTTGGGGCCACTCGCCCCTTCCGGCTCTCTCAGGTCGACCGGACCCGGCCGTCGGGTGTCGGTCAGGAGTGGATCGGGCGACAGCGCTCGTCGGGGACGCCAGAGTGGCGCAGGACGTAGGTGCGGAGCTCGTCGCACCACTCCTGGGGCGAGCGCGCTGCTCGCCCAGCCGCTCTTGCACCCGGGAGCCGCTGTCCGTGCGGCGGGTGGCCCCGATGGGTCGCGTGGGGGACGAGGGAGGCGACGTCTGGGGGTCACTCGCCGCGTCCGGGCTCGTGGACGTCAGGGCCCGCGACGTGAGCCCTCGCTGACCGGGAGCCGCCATCCGTGCGGCGAGTGGCCCCGATGGGTCGCCTGAGCGATGTTGGAGGCGACGTTTCGGGGCCACTCGCCGCGTCTGGGCTCAGAGATGCCCGCCACCGACGGCAGCCCTCGTCGACTAGGAGCCGCTATCCGCGCGGCGAGTGGCCTCGATGGGTCGCGTGGGGGACGTGGGAGGCGACGTCTGGGGGCCACTCGCCCCTCCCGGCTCGTCCCAGGTCGACCCGGCTCGGGCCGCGGCTAGGTCAGGGGTGGATCGGGCGACCGTGCTCGTCGGGGACACCGGAGTGGCGCCACACGTAGGTGCAGAGCTGGTCGCACCACTCCTGGGCCGAGCGCCGCTGCTCGGCCAGCCGCTCCTGCACCCGGGCGAAGAGGTCGGCCTCGACCCGGCCCTCCAGACCGGCCCACTGCCGCACCAGCTCCTCCACCCGCTCCACCCCGGCGAGGTGGGTGTCGTAGACGTGCTGGACGACCGTCCGCCCGCTGTGCAGCCGGTGGGTCCAGGGCACGTGGTGGAAGAAGAGCAGCAGCTCGTCGGGGCAGCTGGCCAGGTCCTCGTAGCGCTCGCGCCAGGGGGAGGGGTACTGGCCGGTGAACCCCGTCCCGGTGGCACGGGTGCGGTCCACGCCGATGCCGTCGCGGTCGGCGAAGTGGTACGTGCCCCAGGGGGTGTACTCGTAGCCGTCGACGTCGGGCCCGTAGTGGTGTCCCGGGCGCACCATGAAGCCGACCCCCAGTGGCGCGGTGTAGGACTCGTAGGTCGCCCAGGAGTCGGTCATCATCGCGCAGACCGTGTCGACGACGTCCTCGTCGTCCGGCCCGAAGGTGGCTGCCGCCCACTCCCGCAGCACCGCGTCGGGGTCGGCGGTGGGGTCCCAGGCGAGCGCGCCGAAGGCGAACAGGTTGGCCTGGGCCAGCGGGTGACCGGTCCAGAACTCGTCGGTGCCCACGTTGGCGACCCCGACCACACCGCCCGCCACCAGCTCGTGCACCGGACGGGTGCCCCGCTCGGCCAGCCCGAAGGTCAGCACCTCCGACCAGGCCGGGCCCAGGTAGCAGACGTGGCGCTGCTGCCCGGTGTACTCCTGGGTGAGCTGCAGCTCCACGGCGACGGTGGTGGCGGGCACCGCCGCCAGCACCGGGGACACGGGCTCGCGGACCTGGAAGTCGATCGGGCCGTGCTTGACCTGCAGCACGACGTCGGGCTCGAAGCGGCCGTCCAGCGGGGCGAAGTGGTCCGAGGCGGCGCGGGCCCGGTCGGTGCTCCGGTCACGCCAGTCCTGACGGTGGTCGTAGACGAAGGCCCGCCAGTGCACCACCCCGCCGTGCGGGGCCAGGGCCCGGGCCAGCACGTTCGCGCCGTCGGCGTGGTCGCGGCCGTAGGCGAACGGGCCGGGCTGGCCCTCGGAGTCGGCCTTGACCACGAAGCCGCCGAAGTCGGGGACGGCGGCGTAGACGCGCCCGGCCGCCTCCGTCCACCAGCGGGCCACCTCCTCGGCCAGCGGGTCCGCGGTGGACAGCCCGCCGAGCACGATCGGGGAGGCGAAGCTGACCGACAGGTGCAGCCGGATGCCCCAGCGGCGCAGCACGTCGGCGATCCGGGCGACGTCGGCCAACCGCGGGCCCAGCAGCTCGGTCTCGGCGCGGTGCACGTTGACGTTGTTCACCGCCACCCGGTTGACGCCGATCGAGGCCAGCAGGCGGGCGTAGCCGGCGACCCGGCCGAGGTCGGCCCGCACGTCGCCGTCGGCGAAGAAGAGCGAGTCCCCGGCGTAGCCGCGCTCGACGGTGCCCATCACCGGGTGGCTGACCATGTTGTCCCAGTGGTCCAGCATCCGGCTGCGGTGCGCCGGGCGGCGGACCACGACGTCCTCCTCGCCCCGGTGGCGCAGCAGCGCGAAGGTGCCGTGGAGCAGGCCGTGGTCGTCCTCGCCGACCACGGCCGTGCGGTCCCCGTCGCGCGCGATCGCGTACCGCTCGGGGCAGCTGGGGCCGTCGTCGTCGAGCGCCTCCAGCGCCCGGGCGACGGCGGGCTCCCCGGCGAGCGCCCGGGCCAGGTCCAGGGTGAGCAGCAGCAGCCTGGCCGCCGTCGGGTCCGGCTCGAGGTGACCGCCGTGCAGCCGCGTGGCGGCGCGGGCCTCGTCGCTGACCGTGGCCACCAGCGGGCCGGTGCCGGACACGTGGACGGCGGTCGCCAGTGCGGTGGTGGCGTCCTCGGGCAGCCAGGCGGCGTGGATCGGGGAGGGCATCGTCGCTCCTGGGATCGGGGTCAGGACGGGGGAGGGGCGGTGCTGGAGCGGACCACCAGGTCCGTGGCCAGGTCCACCCGGCGCAGCGAGGCACCGAGGGTGGGGCTGGGTTCGAGGACCATCCGGGTGGCGGTGGCGGCCATCGCGTGCAGCGGCTGGTGCACGGTGGTCAGCGGCGGGTCGACCCAGGCCGACAGCGGCAGGTCGTCGTAGCCCACCAGCGACAGGTCCTCCGGGACCCGCAGCCCCAGCTCCCGGGCCGCCCTCAGCACCCCGAGGGCCTGCATGTCGGAACCGGCGAAGACGGCCGTGGGACGGTCCTCGCGGGTGAGCAGGGCGCGTCCGTGCCGGTAGCCACCCTCCATGGTGAAGTTCTCGTAGCGGACCAGGGTGGGGTCGACCGGCACCCCCAGCTCGTCGTGGGCGCTGCCGAAACCGTCCACCCGGGCGCGGGAGCACAGCACGTCCACGGGGCCGGAGGCCATCGCCACCCGCCGGTGCCCGAGCTGGAGCAGGTGCCGGGTGGCCGACAGCCCGCCGTGCCAGTTGTTGGAGCCGACGGTGGCCACGTCGGCCGGGGTCTCGCCGTCGGTGTCCACCACCACGAACGGGATCGAGCGGCTCTCCAGCTGGTGGCGCTGGGTCGGGTCCAGGGTGGAGAGGACCAGGATCACCCCGACCGGGCGGCGGGCCAGCACCCGGTCCATCCACCCCTGCTCGGGGCTGTGGCGACCGCCCAGCGTCGAGAGCACGACGCCGACGCCGGCCCGCGAGGCGGCCTCCTCGACCCCCCGCACGATCTCCATCGCCCAGGCCGACCCGATCTCGTGGAAGACCAGGTCGATCAGGGGCGGTGACGTCCCCTGGGGCTGGGAGCGGCGTCGCTGGTAGCCGCTGCGCTGCAGCGCCTCCTCGATCCTCGCCCGGGTCTCGGGGGCGACGTCGGAACGGCCGTTCAGCACCTTGGACACGGTGGGCACCGACACCCCGACCTCCGCCGCGATGGTGGAGATGGTCGGGCCGGCCCGACCACCGCTGGTCGAGGAGGGCGAGGAGGGCATGGCCACCTTCTACTGAGGACGTCGAGGACCGCAACTATCGGAACGGTAGCAGCAGTCTGCGTCCCGGGGCGCGTGAAACCCTCCTCCCGCGTGGCGCCCGCCACTCGCACCTCTGCGACGCACGACACCCGGTACCGAGAGCGGACTGCTGCTTGACGGTCAGCCGGACGTCGACTTATGGTCGAAACATAACCAGTAGCGGTCGAAACTTTCGGCCGATGGACGAGGGAGTCCCACGTGGTCGATCGAGGAGCGTCGGAGGGCACCGCCCTCTGGCAGGACGTCTCGCTGCCGGCGGAGGTGCGGGCTGAGGACCTCGCGGCGCGGATGACCCTCCCGGAGAAGCTGGCCCAGCTCGTCGGGCTGTGGGTCGGTGCCGATGCCTCCGGGGGCGGGGTCGCCCCCCGCCAGGCCGAGATGGCCGCCCCCGTGGTCTGGGAGGACGCGATCCAGCACGGCCTGGGCCAGCTCACCCGTCCCTACGGCACCGTCCCGGTCGAGCCCACCGTCGCCGCGCGCTCGCTCGCCGCCGCCCAGCAGCAGGTGGTGGCGGCCAGCCGCTTCGGGCTCCCGGCCCTGGTGCACGAGGAGTGCCTGACCGGGTTCGCCGCCTGGCAGGCCACCGTCTACCCCGCGCCGCTGGCCTGGGGGGCGGCCTTCCACCCCGAGCTGGTCGAGGAGGTGGCCCGGTCCATCGGTGCCTCGATGCGCGCCGCCGGCGTCCACCAGGGACTGGCTCCCGTGCTGGACGTCACCCGCGACCCCCGCTGGGGACGCACCGAGGAGACCATCGGCGAGGACCCCTACCTGGTGGCCACGCTCGGCGCGGCCTACGTCGCCGGGCTCGAGGGCACCGGGCTGGTGGCCACCCTCAAGCACTTCGCCGGGTACGCCGGCTCCCGGGCGGCCCGCAACCTGGCCCCGGTCTCGATCGGGCCGCGCGAGCTGGCCGACGTCGTCCTCCCGCCCTTCGAGACCGCGCTGCGCCACGGCGGCGCCCGCTCGGTGATGCACTCCTACACCGAGCTGGACGGGGTGCCGAGCGCGGCCGACGAGGAGCTCCTGACCGGGTTGCTGCGGGACCGGTGGGGCTTCACCGGCACCGTCGTGGCCGACTACTTCGGGGTCCGCTTCCTGGAGACGCTGCACCGGGTGGCCGCCGGTCCCGGGGAGGCGGCGGCGCTGGCGCTGCGGGCCGGGGTCGACGTCGAGCTCCCCAACGGCGACGCCTACACCGGACCCCTGCAGGCCCTGGTGGAGGCCGGGAAGGTGCCCGAGGCCCTGGTCGACCGCGCCCTGCTCCGGGTGCTGACCCAGAAGGCCGAGCTCGGGCTGCTCGACCCGGACTGGACGCCGGCCACCCCCGACCCGCTGGTCCTGGACACCGAGGACTCCCGCGAGCTGGCCCTGCGGCTGGCCCGGGAGTCGGTGGTGCTCCTCCGCAACGACGACGCGCTGCTGCCGCTGCGTCCCGGGACCCGGCTCGCCCTGGTCGGGCCGCTGGCCGACGACCCGATGGCGGTGCTCGGCTGCTACACCTTCCCCGTCCACGTCGGCCGCCAGCACCCCGGCGTCGCCCTCGGCCTGGAGATCCCCACGGTGCGGGAGCGCCTGCGAACCGACGGGTTCGCCGTGGACCACGCCGAGGGCTGCTCGGTGGACGGCCCGGACGACTCCGGTCTGGACGGGGCCGTCGCGGCGGCCCGGTCCGCCGACGTCTGCGTCGTCGTGGTGGGGGACCGCTCCGGGCTCTTCGGCCGCGGCACCTCCGGCGAGGGCTGCGACGCCCCGGACCTGCGGCTGCCGGGCCTCCAGCACGAGCTGGTCACGCGGGTGCTGGCCACCGGCACCCCGACGGTGCTGCTCGTGGTCAGCGGACGCCCCTACGCCCTGGGCGGGTTCGAGGCGGCCGGCGCGGTCGTGCAGACCTTCTTCCCCGGGCAGCGCGGCGCGGAGGCCGTGGTCGACGTGCTCACCGGCCGGGTCTGCCCGTCGGGCCGGCTGCCGGTCAGCGTGCCCGCCGACCCCGGCGCCCAGCCGACCACCTACCTGGCCGCCCCGCTGGCCCGCCGCTCCGACGTCTCCAACCTCGACCCCACCCCGCTGTTCCCCTTCGGTCACGGGCTGTCCTTCACCTCCTTCGACTGGAGCGACGTCGAGGCACCCGCCACCTGGCCGGTGGACGGGGACCTGCCGGTGGGGCTGACGGTGACCAACACCGGCGACCGGGCCGGCGCCGACGTGGTCCAGCTCTACCTGCACGACCCCGTGGCCCAGGTCACCCGCCCGGTCGAGCGGCTGGTCGGCTACGCCCGCGTCGAGCTGGAGCCCGGCGCCTCGGCACGCCTCACCCTGACCGTGCCGGCCGACCTGGCCTCCTTCACCGGGCTGGCCGGACGCCGGGTGGTCGAACCCGGGGCGGTGGAGCTGCGGGTCGCCCGCTCCAGCAGCGACGTCCACACCCGGCTCGCGGTGGAGATGGTCGGCCCGCTGCGTGAGACCGGGCCGGGGCGCCAGCTGCTCAGCCGGGTCGAGGTCGGCCCCACGACCGCGCAGGCCCTGGAGCCCCTCGACGAGGAGGACGTGGCATGACGCTGCAGGACCCGGCGCTGGCCCCCGACGGCAGCCGCGCCACCGGACCGGTCGAGGCGACCGCCCTGGCCACCGCCGCCGAGCGCGACGCACCCCGGCGACGGCGTCCGCGCCGCTCCACCCGGGTGCCGCTGGGCACCGCGCTCCGCCGGGACTGGCAGCTGTACTCCCTGGCCCTGCTGCCGCTGGTCTTCTTCCTGGTCTTCCGCTACGTGCCGATGGCGGGCAACGTGATCGCCTTCCGGCGGTTCCAGCCCGGAGGCAGCATCTTCGGCGAGAGCTGGGTGGGGCTGCGCTACGTCGAGCTCTTCCTCAGCGACCCGACCTTCTGGCAGGTGCTCGGCAACACCCTGACCCTGGGGCTGCTCTCGCTGGCCATCACCTTCCCGATGCCGATCATGCTGGCGCTGCTGCTCAACGAAGTCCGCACCCGGGCCTTCAAGGGCTTCGTGCAGACGGTGTCCTACCTCCCGCACTTCCTCTCCATCGTCATCGTGGCCGGGATGGTGATGCAGCTGACGTCCCTGGACGGCACCATCAACCAGGTCGTCCGCGCGCTGGGCGGGGAGGCGGTGCCCTTCATCCAGCGCCCGGAGTGGTTCCGCATCATCTACGTCTCCTCGGAGGTGTGGCAGACCGTCGGCTGGGGCACGATCCTCTACCTCGCGGTGCTCACCACCATCGACCCGAGCCTGTACGAGGCGGCCCGGATCGACGGTGCCAACCGCTGGCGCCAGACCTGGCACGTCACCCTGACCGGCATCCGCCCGACCATGGTGACCCTGCTGATCCTCAACATCGGCACCTTCATGGCGGTCGGCTTCGAGAAGATCCTGCTGCTCTACAACCCGCTGACCTACCCGACCGCGGACGTGATCTCGACCTACCTGTACCGGGTGGGGCTGGAGTCCAACAACTTCAGCTACGCCGCCGCGATCGGCATGTTCGAGGCGGTCATCGGCCTCACCCTCATCCTGTCCGCCAACGCGATCTCGCGCCGACTCCTGGGGACGAGCCTGTGGTGACCACCAAACCTGTCGTGACCCTCGCCGACGCCCGGACCACCGCCGGGGCACGACGTCGCCGCTCCGGTGCGGGCGCGGACGGCCGCACCCGTGGGGAGCGGGCCTTCTCCCTGGTCAACGGGGTCATCCTGCTGGGGGTGGTGGCGGTGACGCTGTACCCCTTCCTCAACATCCTGGCCCAGTCGTTCAGCTCGGAGTCCGCGATCCGCTCCGGCCAGGTGAACCTGGTGCCGCGCGGGTTCAACACCACCACC
The DNA here is from genome assembly GCF_900101785.1 of Auraticoccus monumenti. Lineage (GTDB taxonomy): Bacteria > Actinomycetota > Actinomycetes > Propionibacteriales > Propionibacteriaceae > Auraticoccus > Auraticoccus monumenti. Next base: position 2,904,517 of record NZ_LT629688.1, read on the forward strand.
TACGCGCTGGTGATGCAGGACTCGATGTTCTGGACCAACTACAAGAACACCGTCGTCTACACCGTGGTGGCCACCGTCATCGCCATCGTGCTCACCACCTGCTACGCCTACGTGCTGAGCAAGAAGCGGCTGCGCGGCCGCGGGCTGCTGATCGGCATCGCGGTGTTCACCATGTTCTTCAACGGCGGGCTGATCCCCAACTACGTGCTGATCTCCAGCCTCGGGCTGCGCAACACGCTGTGGGCGGTGGTGCTGCCCAACGCCATCTCGGTGTTCAACCTGCTGGTGATGAAGGCCTTCTTCGAGAACCTCCCCGAGGAGCTGGAGGAGGCCGCCCAGATCGACGGGCTGAACACCTACGGGACCCTCTGGTACGTCGTGCTGCCGCTGTCCAAGGCGGTGCTGGCCACCATGGTCCTCTTCTACGCCGTCTCGTTCTGGAACTCCTGGTTCCAGGCGTTCCTCTACATGGACCGCTCCGAGCTCTTCCCGGTGACGGTCTACCTGCGCAACCTGATCGCCGGCGCCTCCACGGCCAGCTCGGCCGGCGCCGGGGCCGACGTCGCCCAGGTGGCGGCCAACATCCAGTCGGTGACGATGGTGCTCACCGTGCTGCCGATCCTGTGCGTCTACCCCTTCGTCCAGCGCTACTTCGTCTCGGGCGTGATGCTCGGCTCGGTCAAGGGCTGAGCGTCCTGCGTCCCCGCACTCCCCAACCACCCACGACACAGCCGTCGGAAGGAACACCCATGAGATCAGCACTGCGCAGGACGGTGGCGGTCGGAGCCGCCCTGGCCCTGACCGCCTCCCTCGCCGCCTGCGGCGGGGAGAGCACCGAGGAACCCGTCGAGCTCGGTGACAAGCAGGTCGGCGCGATGGCCGACTACACCGCCGGGACCCAGTTCACCGCCACCGAGCCGCTCACCTTCCCGCTGCTCTACAGCGACCACCCGAACTACCCGCTGAAGGAGGACTGGCTCCTCTGGCAGGAGATCACCGAGCGAACCGGCGTGACGTTCGAGAACACCGTCGTCCCGATGAGCGACTACTCCCAGAAGCGCAGCCTGCTGATCGGCTCCGGCGAGGCCCCGCTGATCATCTCCAAGACCTACCCCGGGGAGGAGACGGCCTTCGTCTCCTCCGGCGCGGTGCTGCCGGTCAGCCAGTACCTGGACCTGATGCCGCACTTCCAGCAGAAGGTGGCCGACTGGGGCATGGAGGCCGACCTGGACCAGCTGCGCCAGGCCGACGGGGAGTTCTACGTCCTGCCCGGCCTGCACGAGGAGGCCTGGCAGGACTACACCGTGGCCGTCCGGACCGACGTGATGGAGGACCTCGGTCTCCAGACGCCGGAGACCTGGGAGGACTTCCGCGAGGTGCTGCGCGCGGTCAAGGCCGAGAACCCGGACGAGTACCCGATGTCGGACCGCTTCAACGACTCCGCCCCGGCCGGGGCCCTGATGAACATCGTGGCCATGACCTACGGCACCTCGGCCGGATGGGGCTACGACAACGAGCAGTGGGACGAGGCCGCCGGGGCCTACACCTTCACCGGCACCTCCCCGGAGTACAAGGAGTTCGTCACCTACATGCACTCCCTGGTGGAGGAGGGTCTGCTGGACCCGGAGAGCTTCACCCAGGACGACGACTCCGCGATCCAGAAGTTCGTCTCCGGTGACTCCTTCGCCATCTCCACCAACGCCCAGACCGTGGTCAACGACTACCGCCCGGCGCTGGAGGACAACGTGCCCGGCGCGAGCGTGGCCAAGCTGCCGCTGCCGGCGGGTCCGGCGGGCTCGGTGGTGCCCGGCACCACCCGGCTGGAGAACGGCCTGATGATCAGCAGCGAGGCCCTCGAGCGGGACGACTTCGTGGCCCTGATGCAGTTCGTGGACTGGCTGTGGTACTCCGACGAGGGCCTGGAGCTGGTCAAGTGGGGGGTGGAGGGCACCACCTACACCAAGGACGGCAGCACCTGGACCCTGGCCGACGACATCGACTACGTCGGGATGAACCCCGACGCCCCCAAGCACCTGCAGAAGGACTTCGGGTTCGCCGGCGGCGTGTTCGCCTACGGCGGCACGACCGAGCTGCTGGAGTCGACCTTCAGCGAGGAGGAGAAGGAGTTCCAGGCGCTGATGAAGCAGAAGCAGGAGCTCCCGCTGCCGCCCCCGGCCCCGCTGACCGACGTCGAGCGCGAGCAGGCCACCCTGGTGGAGACCCCGCTGACCGACTTCGTCACCCAGGCGACGCTGCAGTTCGTCCTGGGCCAGCGGGACCTGGAGGAGTGGGACGCCTACGTCGCCGAGGCCGAGGCCAAGGGCGCGAGCACCTACATCGAGACGGTCAACGAGGCCCAGCAGCGCTTCGCCGCCGAGAACGGCTGACCCGCACCCCACGGCGCCCGACGGGCCCAGCGGCTGACCAGGTCCTCCCACTCCCGGGACCCCAGCCCCTGGGCCCGTCGGGCGGTCGGCACGACGCCGTCCCCGCGCACCGGTGGACGCAGCAGGAGAGGAGGAGACGTGAGCACAGCCACCCCCGTCGGTGAGGTCGGCCCCGGGTTCCTGTCCCGCGGCTCCGCGGCGGTCTACCGGCTGCTGGTCTGCCAGCTGCTGTGGCTGCTCGCCTCCGCCCCCGGGCTGGTGCTGATCGCCCTGCTGGTGGCCGACGCCTCCAACCTGCCGGTGCTGGCCCTGGGTCTGGTGCCGACGGCACCGGCCCTCAGCGCCGCCCTCCACGCCTGGCGGTCCAGCACCGCCGAGGACGACCTGCAGCCGGCCCGCCACTTCTGGCACGGCTACCGGACCGGGACCCGATACGTCCTCGGCTGGTGGCTGCCGGTCCTGGCGGTGGGCACGGTGCTCGGCCTGGACCTCGCCCACCTGCACCTGGTGGTCCCCGGGCCGGCGGTGCCGGTGCTCCAGGGAGCCACCCTGGTGCTGCTCGCGCTGCTGGGGGTGGTGGGCGCCCACGCCCTGGTGATCTCCTCGGCGTTCACGGTCCGCGGCCGGGACACGCTGCGGCTGGCCCTGCACCACCTGCGCCGACCCGGTCCCAGCCTGGGCGCGCTGGCCCTGCTGGTCTGCGCGGTCGGCGTGCTGGTGCTCGGCTCGGACTGGGTGCTGGCCCTGCTCGTCGTCCCCGGGGCGCTGCTGCTGGACCGCCTCTCCCGCCCCGTCGTCACCGCCATCTCCGAGGAGCTCCTCCGATGACCAGCGCCCAGCCGTCGGCCAGCCAGATCCGCTACGGCGGCGACTACAACCCCGAGCAGTGGCCGCGGGAGGTCTGGGACGAGGACGCCCGCGCCCTCGACCTCGCCGCGATGGACACCGTCACCCTCGGCGTCTTCGACTGGGCCCTGCTGCAGCCGGCCGAGGACGTCTACGACTTCGGCCTGCTGGACGAGATCGTGGCCCACGTCGGTGCCACCGGTCGGCACGTCGTGATGGCCACCGCCACCGGGGCCCTGCCGCCGTGGCTGGCGCACGCCCACCCGGAGGTCAACCGCACCGACTTCGAGGGTCGGCGCCACGTCTACGGGCAGCGGCACAACGCCTGCCCCAGCTCCCCGGTGTTCCGCCGGCTGTCCGCCGCCCTGGCCGGCCGCCTCGCCGAGCGCTACGCCGGTCACCCCGGCCTGGTGGCCTGGCACGTCGGCAACGAGTACGGGGGCGCCTGCTACTGCGGGCACTGCGAGGCGGCCTTCCGGGTCTGGCTCCAGCAGCGCTACACCACCCTGGACCGGCTGAACGAGGCCTGGAACACCACGTTCTGGTCCCACACCTACACCGACTGGGAGCAGGTGGTGGTGCCCAACGCCCTCAGCGAGCACTGGCGCGGCCCGAACCACACCGCCTTCCAGGGCACCACGCTGGACTACCTCCGCTTCACCTCCGAGGCGATGCTGGCCAGCTTCGTGGACGAGAAGACCGCGATCCGCCAGCACGACCCGAGCACCCCGGTGACCACCAACTTCATGGGCATGTACCGCCCGATCGACTACCACCGCTGGGCCGAGCACCTGGACCTCGCCTCCTGGGACAACTACCCGCCCGACGACGTCAGCCACGCCCGGATGGCCCTCACCCACGACCTGATGAGGGGGCTGAAGCAGGGCGCCCCCTTCTGGGTGATGGAGCAGACCCCCACCACCACGGCCAGCCGCGACGTCAACCCGCTGAAGCGGCCCGGCGTGCTGCGGCTGTGGAGCTGGCAGGCCGTGGCGCACGGGGCCGACGCCGTCCTCTACTTCCAGGTCCGGCAGTCCCGCGGGGCGTGCGAGAAGTACCACGGGGCGGTGCTCGACCACGCCGGGCGCACCGACACCCGCTCCTTCCGGGAGGTGGCGGCCCTCGGCGCGGAGCTGCGGCGGCTGGGGGACGCGGTGCTCGGCGCCCGCACCCCCGCCCGGGTGGCGCTGCTGTTCGACTGGGACAGCTGGTGGGCCGCCGAGATCACCGACGGGCTGAACCGCCACGTCCGCTACCCGCAGGTGGTGATGGACCACCACCGCGAGCTGTGGCAGGCCGGGGTCGACCTCGACGTCGTCGCCGTGGACGCCGACCTCAGCGGCTACGACGTGGTCGTGGCCCCGCTGCTGCACGTCGTCAAGGGCGACGTCGCCGATCGGCTGGAGCAGGTGGTCGCCCGCGGTGGGAGCGTGCTGACCGGCTTCTGGTCCGGCCGCGTGGACGAGGACACCAACGCCTTCCTCACCGACGTGCCCGGACCGCTGGCCGGTCTGCTCGGCGTCCGGGTGGAGGAGACCGACTCCCAGCCACCCGGGGTCACCAACCCAGTGGCCCTGGACGGCCTGGACGGGTCCCGCCCCGACGCGGAGCTGGTCTTCGAGCTGCTGGTGGAGGAGGGCGCGGAGGTGGTGGGGCGCTACACCGAGGACTTCTACGCCGGACGCCCCGCCGTCACCCGACGCCGCCACCCCGACTCATCCGACGGACTCAGTGGGGGAGAGGCCTGGTACGTCGGCACGGCGCTGTCGCCGGACGGGATGGCCACCGTGGTCCGGGCGGTGCTGGAGCGCCACGGCCTGATCGGCCCCTACGCCGACGTCCCCGACCTGGAGCACGCCGTCCGCGAGCGCGACGGGGAACGGACGTCCTTCCTGCTCAACCACTCCGGGCGGCCGCTCGAGGTCCCGGCGCACACCGGCGGCACCGACCTGCTCACGGGGGACCGGGTCGAGGCCGGGCAGCCGCTCCGCCTCGGCCCCGCCGGAGTCGTGGTGCTGCGTGAGGACCCCCGGCCGGGCTCGGGGCCCGGGGAGGACGCCGTCGGCCGGGGTGGCACTGTGACCGTCGTGGGTGACGACACGATGCTGAGCGAGGAGACCCGATGAGCGAGCAGGTGCCAGGTGGGAGCGAGCACGAGGCAGGACCGACCGACGAGGCGCTGACCGCAGCCCGTGCGGTGTGGACCGACCCGGGACGTCCGGTGCCCGAGCGGGTGGAGGCCCTGCTGGCGGTGATGACCCCGGCGGAGAAGGCGGCCCAGCTGGGCAGCTACTGGGCCGACGAGCGCGACTCCGACCAGATCATCGCCCCGATGCAGGACGTCCTCTCCGGCGGCCGGCCCGACTACCGCACCGTGGTGGCGCACGGCATCGGCCACCTCACCCGGGTCTTCGGTGCCGCGCCGGTGCCCGCGGAGCAGGGGATGAGCACCCTCGCCGAGGCCCAGCGGGTGCTCCAGCAGGAGACCCGGCTGGCGGTCCCGGCGATCGCCCACGAGGAGTGCCTGACCGGTTTCACCACCCTCGGCGCCACGGTCTACCCGACCGCGCTGGCCTGGGCGGCCACCTTCGACACCGACCTGGTGGGGGAGATGGCCGGGGCGATCGGGCAGGACCTGGCCGCGGTCGGCGTCCACCAGGGTCTGTCACCGGTGCTGGACGTGGTCACCGACTACCGCTGGGGCCGGGTCGAGGAGACCCTCGGTGAGGACCCCTACCTGGTAGGCACCATGGCCGCCGCCTACGTGGCCGGGCTCGAGCGGGCCGGGGTGGTGGCCACCCTGAAGCACTTCGCGGGGCACGCCACCTCCCGCGGCGGACGCAACCACGCGCCGGTCTCGATGGGGCGCCGCGAGCTCGCCGACCTGGTGCTGCCGCCGTTCGAGATGGCCCTGCGGGTCGGCGCGCGCAGCGTGATGAACAGCTACACCGAGCTCGACCGCGTCCCGGCCGCCGCCGACCGCTGGCTGCTCACCGAGCTGCTCCGCGACCAGTGGGGCTTCACCGGCACCGTCGTCTCCGACTACTGGGCGGTGGCCTTCCTGGCCGCCAAGCACCGGGTCGCGGCGAGCCTGCCGGAGGCCGCCCGCACCGCCCTGCACGCCGGCATCGACGTCGAGCTGCCCGACATCGCCGGCTACGCCGTCCTCGACGTCGACGACCCCGACCCCGCCCGGACCGCGGCCGACGTCGACACCGCGGTGCGCCGGGTGCTGCAGCAGAAGGTCGAGCTCGGGCTGCTGGACGCCGGCTGGTCCTCCCCGGACCCGGAGCCGGTGGACCTGGACGGTCCCGGCAACCGTGCGCTGGCCCGCCGGCTGGCCGAGGAGTCCGTGGTGCTGCTGGAGGACGAGCAGCACCTGCTGCCCCTGGAGGGCGGGGCGCGGCGGCTGGCCCTGATCGGGCCGGCGGTGGTCGACCACGGCTGCTGGATGGGCGCCTACTCCTACCCCGTGCACGTGCTGGGCCGCCACCCCGAGCTCGGCACCGGGCTGGAGCGGGTGCTGCCCGAGGAGGCCTTCGCCGAGGCGCTGCCCGGCTGGGAGGTGCTGGCGCACCAGGGGTCGCCGCTGACCGGGGCCGACCCGGCGATGGTGGCCGAGGCCGCCGAGCTGGCCGCCTCCGCCGACGTGGCGGTGCTGCTGGTGGGGGACCGGGCCGGCATGTTCGGCGCCGGGACGTCCGGCGAGGGCTCCGACGCCCCCGACCTGGACCTGCCCGGTCACCAGCTCGAGCTGGTCGAGGCGGTGCTGGCCACCGGGACCCCCGTGGTGCTGGTGGTGCTGTCGGGACGTCCCTACGCCCTCGGCCGGCTCACCGGCCGCGGTGCGGCGCTGGTGCAGGCCTTCTTCCTCGGGGTGGAGGGGGCGCCGGCCCTGGCCCGGGTGCTGACCGGCGCGGTGGAGGTCAGCGGACGGCTGCCGGTGCAGGTGCCGCGCAGCGGGGACGCGCTGCCGCACACCTACCTGGCCCCGCCGCTGGGTCAGGACGGGGACCGGATCAGCAGCCTGTCGATCGCCCCGGCCTTCCCCTTCGGTCACGGGCTCTCCTACACGACGTCCGAGGTGGCGCCACCGGTGCTGGAGCAGGAGCGGGTCGGCACCGACGGCCGGGCGGTCGTCCGGACCCGGGTGACCAACACCGGAGGACGTCGGGGGGTGGAGGTGGTCCAGCTCTACGTCGACGACCCGGTGGCCCAGGTCACCCGGCCGGTGCAGCAGCTGCTCGGCTTCGCCCGCGTCGAGCTCGACCCGGGGGCCTCCGCCGAGGTGGTCTTCGACGTCCACACCGACCGGTTCTCCTTCGTCGGCCTGGCCGGGGACCGGGTGGTGGAGCCCGGGGAGCTGATGCTCTCGGTCGGACGCTCCGTGGCCGACCTGGCGGGCACGGCCACGTTGGTGCTCGAGGGTCCGGTGCGCACCACCGGGCCCGACCGGGTGCTGCACACCGACGTCACGGTCCACCCGGGCGGCTGAGCTGGACACGCCACGGCCCCGCCCCCGGACGTGGGGGGCGGGGCCGTGGTGCGTCGCCCGAGCGGCGGAGGGTCAGCCAGGCTGCTCCGCGGCGAGCTCCCCGTCCGCGGTGCCACCGCCGGTGGCCTTGACCGTGTCCACGCGTTCCTTCTTCGGCGCGGAGCTGATCAGGGCGTTGACCCAGCTGGCCGGCACCGAGTTGTCCAGCAGCATCGACTTCACGAACAGCGTGCAGGGGATGGCCAGCAGGGCGCCGAGGGTGCCGAGCACGTAGGTCCAGAAGATCAGCGAGACGAAGGCCACGGTGGCGCTGATGCCCACGGCGTCACCGGTGAACCTCGGCTGGATGATGGTCTGCACCACCACGTTAATCACCGTGTAGACCACCACCACCGCGATCGCGGTGCCCACGCCGCCGTCCAGCAGGGCGATCAGGGCCGGGGGCACCAGCCCGAGCAGGAAGCCGACGTTGGGGATGTAGTTGGTCACGAAGGCCAGCACGCCCCAGGTGAAGTACAGCGGGACCCCGATGATCAGCAGCCCGATCACGTCCAGGGCGGCGACGATCAGCCCGAAGACGGTGGTGACCAGCCAGTACTTGCGCACCCGCTCGCCGAAGTTGCGGAAGCCCTGGGCGATGTGGGGCCGGCTCTCGCCGATGACGGCCAGCCGCTCCTTGATGGTGGAGGTCTCGAAGGCCAGGAACACGGTCACCGTGACGATGAGCAGCAGCAGCGTCAGCCCGCCGCTGACCCCGCTGAGCAGGGCCTGCGCCGGCCCGGCCAGGCTGCTGGGCTGGACCGTGGAGGCCAGGTCCTGGATGCGCTGACGGTCGAACCCGAAGCGCGCGCCCAGGTCGGAGGCGTAGACCAGCAGCCGCTGCAGGGCCGCGGCGTAGTCGTCCAGCTGGCCCACCAGCCGCACCAGGGCGAAGACCACCGAGCCCAGGATCAGCGCGAGCAGGGCGTAGATGGTGAGCAGCACCGCGACCCCGGCGGCCCAACCGGGGAGCCCGCGCTGCACCAGCCAGGTGCGCAGCGGGGCCACCGTGATGACCAGGGTGATCACCAGGAACACCGGCGCGATCAGGCTGGCGGTCGCCTGGGCGCCGGCGCCGATCACGATCAGCCCGGCCAGCAGCAGGATGCCGAAGAACGGCGGTCCCGGTCGCTGCCCCGCCAGGGGCAACGGGTCCGGGGTGTCCTGGACCTCCACGGTCTTGCCACTCATCGGCTCTCTCCATCTGCTCGTCGGTCGCGGCAACCGTACCGGCCACCCGCCCGGTGCTGCGCCGACGAGCCTCGTCGACGACACCGGGTCACCACGGGCGCCAGTACCCAGCGGACGCGGATCCAGTCCACGCGTGGCGGTTCACCGGTCACGGGCGGGCTCGGACGACCTCGCCGTCGTCGTCCGCCGGCCCGTCAGGGGCCCGCCGCCTCGGCGTCCGGGTCGGCGGGGGACGTGCCCCCGACGCCGGTCAGCTGCGGACCGGCACGGACTCCCAGTGCCCGCGGGCGTAGGGGGCGGGGTAGCCGGCCTCGCGCCAGTCCACGCCCAGCTCGGCGGCCGCCCGCAGCGGCCAGGCCGGCTCGCGCAGCGCCGCGCGGGCGAGCAGCACCACGTCGGCGTCCCCGGAGGTCAGCACCTCCTCGGCGGAGGTGGGAGAGGTGATCAGGCCGACCGCCCCGGTAGCCACGCCGGCGTCCTCGCGGACCTCCCGGGCGAAGGGCACCTGGTAGCCGGGACCGACCGGGATCTCGGCCAGCACGTTGCCGCCGCTGGACACGTCGACCAGGTCGACCCCGTGCTGGCGCAGCAGCGCCGACACCCGTGCGGTCTGCTCGACGTCCCAGGCGCCGTCGGTCCAGTCGGTGGCCGAGAGCCGGACCAGCACCGGCTTGCCGGTCGGCCACACCTCGCGGACCGCGTCGACGACCTCCAGCAGGAGCCGGGTGCGACCCTCGAAGTCGCCCCCGTAGCGGTCGGTGCGCCGGTTGGAGAGCGGGCTGAGGAACTGGTGCAGCAGGTAGCCGTGGGCGGCGTGCACCTCGACGGTGTCGAAGCCGGCCTCGTCGGCGCGCCGCGCGGCGTCGGCGAAGGCGCCGACCACGCCGGCCACCTCGTCGGTGGTCAGGGCCCGCGGGGCGTCGTAGCCGGGGAAGGCCTCGTCGGTGGCGGAGACGGTGGACCAGCCGCCGAGGGCGACCGGGACGGTGCCGGTGGGCTCACCGGGGAAGCCGCGGTAGGTGGAGGCCTTGCGCCCGGCGTGGGCCAGCTGGACGCCGATCGCCGCGCCCTGGTCGTGCACGAAGTCGACGACGCGGCGCCAGGCGTCGCGCTGGGTGTCGTCCCAGAGCCCGGTGTCCTGGGGGCTGATCCGGCCCGCGGGGGTGACGGCGGTGGCCTCGGTCAGGATCAGCCCGAAGCCGCCGGTGGCGCGGGCGCCCAGGTGGACCAGGTGCCAGTCGGTGGGGACGCCGTCCTCGGCCTCGACCGAGTACTGGCACATCGGGGCCAGCCAGATGCGGTTGCGGACGGTCAGGTCGCGGAGGGTCAGGGGCTCGAAGAGTGCGCTCACGCCCGGCAGCAACCGGCCGGTCGCGGTGGGGATTCCGTCGGGCCGCGTCTGCTGCGTCACAGCAGGGCGGGGAGCACCACGTCCCTGGGGGACGCGCACGCCGCCACCTCCGGCGTCCCCGGTGCCAGCGCCGTGGGGCGGATAGCCGGTGGACAAGGGGGAATCTGCCCGACGATGATCGGGAACCTCGACGACGAGCGGACACGATGACCCGAGCGAGACAGGAAGCCCTCCGATGAGGGCGTTGGCCGGGGTCGGTTGGCGCGCCGCACCGGGCCCCACGGCGGCGATGCTGGTGCTCAGCCTCCTCGCCGGGGTGTGCGGGTTCGTCATCCCGCTGCTCACCGGTCAGGCTGTCGGGCAGGTGCCGTCCCTGCTCGGGCGGGGCGTCACGGCCACCTTCGTCCTCACCCTGGCGGGGCTGCTGTCCGCGCTGGTCGTCTCCAGCCTCGCCAGCACGCTCGGCGACGCCGCGGCCGGCATCAGCGAGGGCCTGGTCCGCCACGCCGTCGACCTGCGGATCGGCTGGACCCAGTCGAGCCGGCCCGGGCTGACCCGGCTGGAGGACCCGGAGGCGTCGCGGGCGATCCAGGTGGTCCGCGCCCGCGCCTGGGAGCTGGGGTACGCCCACCTGACGCTGTTCACGCTGATCCCGACCCAGCTGGTGATCCTGGTCGGTGGGGCGATCTCGCTGGGGGTCGTGCTGACCTGGTGGGCGCCGCTGGTCCTCGTCGCGCCCGTGCTGGTGGCCGCCGAGCACGCCCGGCGCAGCGGGGTGAGTCAGATGGGGGTGTTCGCGCGCCGGGGTGAGCACCAGAAGCACGCGGCGTCCGCCTTCGCCCAGGGGATGGGCAAGGGGGCCAAGGAGATCCGGGTCTTCGGGCTGACCGACCTGCTGCTGGAGCGGATGGAGCACCACAACGCCGCGACCTACCACCCGTTCTGGCGTCGCCGTCGCGCCGCGGCCGGCCTCGGTCTCGGCTGGGCCCTGGCCCAGTCGGTGGCCGTCCTGGTCGTGGTCACGTGGGCGGTGGGTGCCTACGGGACCGGTCGCCTGGAGCTGGCGCAGGTCGCCGCGGCCCTGCCCCTGGTGGTGGCGCTGATGCGGGTGGACCTGTCGTCGACCGCCCTGGTGTCCCGGGCCGCGGCGGCGACCCGGACCCTGGACGAGGTGGCCGCTCCCGAGGAGTTCACCGCGGTCTCCGCCCGGATCGCGGTCAACCCGCGGGCGGACTCGGAGCAGGACCTGGTCGCCACCATCGCGCAGGGGCTCGCCGTCGCCCCGCCCGGCGGGGAACCGCCGGAGATCGTGTTCGACGACGTCGGCTTCTCCTACCCGGGGCAGTCGACCCCGGTGCTCGAGGGCGTGGACCTGGTGCTGCCGGCCGGGGCGGCGAGCGCCCTGGTGGGGGTGAACGGCGCGGGCAAGTCGACGCTGGTGAAGCTGCTCGCCGCCGCCTACCTGCCGACCTCGGGTCGGGTCCTGGTCGACGGTGAGGACCTGGCCGACCTCGACGAGGAGGGACGCGCCGCCTGGCAGCGACGGATCGCCCCGATCAGCCAGGAGTTCCTCCGGCTGCCGCTGAGCATCGGCGACAACGTCGAGCTGGGGTCAGGTCGGATCTGGTCGGGGATCATCGAGACCGACCACTACCCCGACCACGCGGCCCTGGACCGGGCCGCCGATCGCGCCGGCATCACCGACCTGGTGGCCGGTCTGGACCGGCGCTGGGCCACCCCGCTGGACAAGACCATGCCCGGCGGGACCGACCTCAGCGGTGGGGAGTGGCAGCGCGTCGGGCTGGCCCGGGCACTGCGCGCGGTGGACGCCGGAGCGCGCGTCCTGGTCCTGGACGAGCCGGCCGCCGCGCTGGACGTCGAGTCCGAGAGCCGCCTGGTGGCCGGCTACCTCGACGTGGCCCGGGCGACCACGTCGCTGATCATCTCCCACCGGTTCTCGGTGGTCCGCCCGGTCGACCACATCCACGTGCTGGACCGGGGACGGATCGTGGAGTCGGGGAGCCACGACGAGCTGATGACCGATCCCGACGGGGTGTACCGCGGTCTCTTCAGCCTGCAGGCCGCCCGGTACGCCGAGGCGACGGGGGAGCCCTCGTGAGGCGCGGCTCGCGGGTCCTGGGTCTGTGGCTGACCACCGCCTTCCGCGCCACCCCCGGCCTGACGGTCCTGATGGGCGCAGCCGTGATGGCGAACGCGGCGTTCGGCCCGCTGGCCACCCTGGGCATCAAGTGGGTCGTCGACGCCATGACCGGGGGCGGCGACCCCACGGCCGGGGTGGTGCTGCTGGTGGCCAGCCTGACCGTCACGCTGCTGGCCCGCAGCCTCACCACCCCGCTGGGCGACACCCTGGCCGAGCGGATCTTCCTCTACGTGGAGCGGGACCTGCTGCGGCTCACCACCGCGATCCCGTCGCTGGCCCACCACGAGGACCGTGAGCTCGCCGACCGGATCTCGCTGCTGGAGCAGCAACGGCGGCGGCTGGGCGCGATCTGGCAGCTGCTGGGGGCGGTCTCGGCGGTCACCTCGGTGGTCACCGTGGTGGTGCTGCTGGCCTCGGTGCACCCGCTGCTGGTCCTGCTGCTGCCGCTGGCCGCGGTGGTGGCCGTGGTCGACGCGCGCGGCAAGCAGGCCCAGCGCACCCTGATCAACAGCCACGAGCACCTGCGTCGGCTGGGGACCGCGACCCTGGACACCCTCGCCGACCCGGGCCCCGGGCTGGAGGTGCGCTGCTTCGGCCTGGCCCCGACCCTGCTGCGGGTGGCGAGCGCGACGATGATGCTGCGGTACTGGCGCTACCGCCGGGCGACCCTGAGGTGGGCCGGGCGGACCGCGCTGGCCTGGCTGGTGTTCCTGCTCGGCTACGCCGTCGGCGTCGTCTGGGTGGTCTCGCGGCTGCTGGCCGGGACGTCGTCGGTGGGGGACCTGGTCCTCGTGGTGCTGATCGCCCCGCAGGTCGCGGCGACCGCCGGTCTGCTGATCTCCAGCTCCCGCGTCATCGCCGAGGTGTGGGACACCTTCGAGCGCTACTTCTGGTTGCGGGAGTACGCCGCAGACCACTCCTGGGACGAGAGCCGGACGGCTCCGCCGGAGCGGCTGAGCCGGGGCATCGAGCTGCGCGGGGTCGGCTTCGACTACCCCTCGACCACCACGAACGGTTCGGCGGAGGGCTCCCGGCACCGGGCCCTGCACGGGGTCGACCTGGTGCTGCCCGCGGGCAGCACGGTGGCGCTGGTCGGCGACAACGGGGCCGGCAAGTCGACGCTGGTCAAGCTGCTGGCGCGACTGTACGACCCGACGTCCGGGCAGGTCCTGGTCGACGGCACCCCGCTCACCGAGCTGGACCCGCGGCTGTGGCGGGCGCGGACGTCGGCCGGGTTCCAGGACTTCGCCCGGTGGGAGCTCACCGCCGGTCACGCCGTCGGCGTCGGTGACCTGCCGCACCTCGACGACCGGTCCCGGGTGAGCGCCGCGTCGACCGCCGGTCAGGCGCAGGACCTGATCACCTCGCTGCCGCAGACCTTCGACACCCAGCTCGGCGCCGGCTACGAGGACGGGGTCGGGCTGTCGGGCGGGCAGTGGCAGCGGCTCGCCCTGTCGCGCGCCTTCATGCGGACCCGGCCGCTGCTGATGCTGCTCGACGAGCCGACCGCGGCGCTCGACCCCGAGGCCGAGCACGCCATCTACGAGCAGTACGCCAGCGCGGCCGCGCGGGTGGCCGCCGAGACCGGGGGCATCACCGTGCTGGTGTCCCACCGGTTCTCCACCGTGCGGCTGGCCGACCTGATCGTCGTGGTGGGTGAGGGCCGGGTCCTGGAGCAGGGCACCCACGCCGAGCTGCTGGCCGCGGGTGGACGCTACGCCGAGCTGTTCGAGCTCCAGGCCCATGCCTACCGGTGATCCTCGGGTTAGGCCGGCTCGACGTCTCCGCAGGAGCGGCTGCCAGCCCCGACCAGGCCCCGGAAACGCAAGAACCTGGATTCTCAAGAGGATCCAGGTTCCTGGTCGTACTTCGTAGCGGGGACAGGATTTGAACCTGTGACCTCTGGGTTATGAGCCCAGCGAGCTACCGAGCTGCTCCACCCCGCGCCGCTGAGGTGAACATTACCGCGCGGTGACGGGGAGGCCAAATCGAGTCGGTGTGCCGGTGGTCACACCGCCGCCGAGGGCCGCAGCTGGGTGGCCAGGGCATCAGCCGAGGTCACCGGCAGGGCGCAGACGAAGTCGCGGCAGACGTAGGCGCTGGGACGTCCGCCGAGCAGCGGCCGGTCGGCCAGCAGCGGGAGGCCGGGGGTGTCGGGGAGACCGACGACGACCACCGACCCGGCGGGGGCGGAGTGCCGGGCCGTCCGGGCGAGCTCGGCGGTGGCCGGGTCGTCGGGGTCACCGACCACGGCGACCTCGACGGCCGGACGTCGGAGCCGGGTGACCGCGTCGGCCAGCAGCCAGCCGGCGAAGCGGGGGGCGCGGGCGACCAGGCCGCCGGCGCTGGCCGCCGCCTGCTCGGCGCGCTCGGCCCACCGGGTCTCCCCGGTTACCCGGCCCAGCTCGGCCAGGGCGTGCACGGCCGTGCTGAGCCCGGAGGGGGTGGCGTTGTCGCTGGCGTCCTGGGGTCGCAGGTAGAGCGTCTCGCCGTCGGAGGGGGTGTCGAAGAAGCCGCCGGCGCCGTCGTCGAAGTGCTGCACCAGCCCCTCGGCGGTGGTCCGGGCCCGCTCCAGCCAGGTCGCCTCGCCCAGCGCGCCGGCCAGCCGGACCGCGGCCAGCACCAGGGCGGCGTGGTCCTCCAGCACCGCACGGGACGTCCCGGGGCGTCCGTCGCGGCTGACGCGGAGCAGCTCGCCGTCGACGCGGTGCACCCGCCAGAGGTGGTCCATCACCTCCCGCGCCACCTCGAGCCAGTCCGGCCGGTCCAGGACGAGGGCGGCGTCGACCAGGGAGGCCACCAGCCAGCCGTTCCAGGCGGTGACCACCTTGTCGTCGCGGCCGGGTCGGGGACGTCCGTCGCGGGCCTCCCGCAACCGGCGGCGGACACCGGCCCAGCGCTCCGGGTCGACCCCACCGCGCAGCTGCAGGGTGGAGGTGCCGTGCTCGAAGGTGCCCTCCGGCGTGACCGACAGCACCTCGGCGGCCCAGCGGCCGTCGTCCTCGCCGAGCACGTCGACCAGGAGCTGCGGGGTCCACACGTAGTAGGCGCCCTCCGCGGAGCGTCCGGGGGACCCGAGCAGCCCGGGGTCGGCGCTGTCGGCGTCGAGGCTGGCGGCGAAGGCGCCCTCGGGGGTGCGCATCTCGCTCTGCAGCCACTCCACGGTCTCGGTCACCACCCGCGCGGCCAGCGGGTCGCCGGTCAGCCGCCACCAGTGGGCGTGGACGCCGAGCAGCAGGGCGTTGTCGTAGAGCATCTTCTCGAAGTGCGGCACCACCCAGTCCGTGTCGACGCTGTACCGCGCGAACCCGCCGGCCAGCTGGTCGTACATGCCGCCGCGGGCCATCGCCTCGCAGGTCAGCCGCACCTGCTCCATCGACCCGGGGCCGCCCTCACGCAGCAGGGCCTCCAGCACCATCGACGGCGGGAACTTCGGGGCCGGCCCGAACCCGCCGCGGGCGGCGTCGAAGTCGGCGTCCAGGCGGGCCAGCGCCGCCCCCAGCTCGGCCGCCCCGACCTCCCCGGGGAGGGTGGTCACCGCGGTCCGGCGCAGCTCGGCCTGGATGTGTCCGGCGCTGCCCACCAGGTCCTCGCGACGGTCCCGCCAGGCGTCGGTGACGGCCTCCAGCAGCTGGGGGAAGGAGGGCATCCCGTGCACCGGCCGCGGCGGGTAGTAGGTGCCGGCGTGGAAGGGCAGCCCGTCGGCGGTGAGGAAGACGCTCATCGGCCACCCGCCGTGACCGGTGAGGGCCTGGGTGGCGCTCATGTAGACCGCGTCGACGTCGGGGCGCTCCTCGCGGTCCACCTTGACCGCGACGAAGCCCTGGTTGAGGAGGGCGGCGGTGGCCTCGTCCTCGAAGGACTCGTGGGCCATCACGTGGCACCAGTGGCAGGCGGCGTAGCCGATGGAGAGGAACAGCGGCACGTCGCGACGCCGGGCCTCGGCGAAGGCATCCTCGCCCCACGGCCACCAGTCCACCGGGTTGTCGACGTGCTGGAGCAGGTAGGGGGAGGAGCTGCCGGCCAGACGGTTCGCCATGGCCACCAGCCTGTCACGGCCGGCACCCCACCCGGGGAGCAGGTCGGTCGACCGGGCTCAGGCCAGCGGGCCGAGCACGGCACCGGGAGCGGCGTCGAGCTCCAGGGTCTCCAGCACCCGCAGCAGCTGGCGCTCCTCGTAGCGGAAGTGGGACTCCATCACCGCCTCGATGCCGTCCAGGTGGCGCCCGAGCTCGGCCGGTCCGAGGCCGCCGTCGAGGGCCTGCTGGAGCCCACCGAGCAGGTGCTCGATCATCGAGTGGTCCTGCTGCAGGGCGCGCAGGGTGTCCGCGAGCTCGGGGTGGCTGGCCGCCACGGCCGGGAAGAGGAACGTGTCCTCACCCCGGTGGTGCCGGGACAGCGCGGTGCAGAAGCCGTGGCAGAACAGCAGCAGGTCGCGTCCGCGCTCGGCGGCCTCCGGTGCGTCGGCGGCCTCCCGGGCGACCTCCAGCGCCCGGCGCAGCTGCAGGTGCACCCGGCGGAGCTCGGCGGCCCACGCCACCAGTCGTCCGTCGCCGTCAGGCACGGCGGACGGACGGGGGGATGGTCGTCATGACGCCTCCCTGGTCCGGCGCCTCCATGCCTGACGTGGTCCGTCACCAGCACGCGACGCTGGGGAAGAGGCTAGCGGGACGCGCGGCTCCGCGACAGGGTCAGGCGTCGTCCTCCTCGGACGGTGCCGGGGCCGGGGTGTGGACCGGGAGGTCGGGCTGGTCGATGACGCAGAACTCGTTGCCGTCGGGGTCGCGCAGCACCACGAAGTCGGGGTCGTCGGGGTAGTCCCAGTCGTCCACGCGGGTGGCTCCGAGACCGACGAGCCGCTCGACCTGGCTCTCCTGCTCGGCGGTGTACAGGTCGAGGTGGACACGGACCGGCTCGCTCGGACGTCCGGGGCTGAGCTGCAACGACAGCGGCAGCCGCCGCGGGTCGTCGGGCAGCAGCATGGTGAACTCCGGGTCGATCTCGTCGTCGCGGACGCGGTAGCCCAGGGCGGCGCACCAGAAGGCGACCGCGCGCTCCATGTCGGCCACGTTGACCACGACGGTGCCCACGCGGAGGTCACCGGGTCCGGGGTGCGGGTTGCTGCTCATGGTCCCTTCCTACCCCAGCGGCGGCGCCGGCACGCCGGTCGGGTGCCGGAGCAGCCGGCCGCGGTGGGTGTCAGAGCAGGAAGCACCAGACCAGCACCGCCAGGCACAGCAGCAGCATCCCGGGGGCGGTCGGACAGGGGCGCTAGCGTGTCCCCGGCCCGTGACCGGGGGAGGGAGGGTGATGGACGGCGACGCACCCACCCCGCGACCGCACCAGCGCCAGGCCCTGTCCGCGGTGCAGGACGTCTGGGACCGCGGCGGCCGGCGCGCCTGGGTGGTGCTGCCCCCCGGCGCCGGCAAGACGCTGGTCGGGCTGTGGGTGGCTGCGGAGCGCTTGGCCGACCCGGTGGACCCGGTCCGGCGCGTGGTGGTGCTGTCGCCGAACACCGCCATCCAGGGGCAGTGGCTGGACGAGGCGCAGCGGCTGGTGGACGCCGGCGCGCTGGGTGCCACGCTCTCGGGCTCCCGCTCGCTGGAGGCCGGGGTGACCGCGCTGACCTACCAGTCCCTGGCCGTCTTCGACCCCGACGCGGAGTCCGACGACGACGGCTCCGCGACGCTGGTGGAGCGGCTGCACGACAACGGCCGCGAGCTGGTCCGACGGCTGCAGGCGGCGGGTCCGCTGCTGCTGGTGCTGGACGAGTGCCACCACCTGCTGCAGGTCTGGGGCCGGTTGCTGGAGGAGCTGCTGGCCGGGCTCCCGGACGCCCGGGTGCTGGGCCTGACCGCGACCCCGCCGGGCGTCCTGACCAGCAGCGAGTCCGCCCTGGTCGAGACGCTGTTCGGGCCGGTGGTGCACCAGGCGTCGATCCCGGCGCTGGTGCGCGAGGGCCAGCTGGCCCCCTTCGCGGAGCTGGCCTGGCTGGTCACCCCGACGCCGACCGAGCTGGAGTGGCTGGCCGCGGACGGCGAGCGCTTCGCCGAGCTGCTCGCCTTCCTGACCGACCCCACCTCCGGGACGATCGGGTTCCTCAGCTGGCTGGACCTGCGGTTCTGCCACGCCGCCGGCACCGCCACCACCTGGAACGCCCTCTCGGGGGCGGAGCCGGAGCTGTGCCGTGCCGCCCTGCGGGTGCACTCCGCGGGGCTGCTGGCCCGACCGCCGGGGGCCCGCCCCGGCGAGGCCGACCGGGTGCCGCCGACGGCGGAGGACTGGCTGCTGCTGGTCGAGGACTGGGTCCAGCGGCACCTGCGCCGGACCGGGGACGGGGCCGACGAGGCGGTGCTGGTCCGGCTGCGGGCGGCGCTGCCCGGGGTCGGGTACGCCCTGACCCGGCACGGGATCCGCCGGGGACGTCCGCCGGTGGACCGCGTGCTGGCCCGGACCGAGGCCAAGGCCGCCGCCACGGTGCAGGTGGTGGCCTCCGAGCGCGACACGTTGGGCGACCGGCTGCGGATGCTGGTGCTGTGCGACCACGAGCGGGCCAGCGCCACCGTGCCCAGCGTGCTGGCCGACGTCCTCGACGCCCGCGCCGGGTCCGCCTGGGCGGTGCTCGAGGCGCTGCTGGCCGACCCGGGCACCGCGGCCCTCGCCCCGCTGCTGGTCACCGGCCGCACGGTGGCCGGCGACCCCAGCACCCTGCGCCTGCTGGCCGAGCAGGTACGCCGTCGCACCCCCGACCTCACCCTGGTGGTCCGGGAGGAGGGGCCGGCGGCGGTGCTGGAGGGCGGTTGGGACAGCCGCCGGTGGGTGCGCGAGGTCACCGAGCTGTTCGAGGACGGCGGCTGCCAGGTGCTGGTCGGCACCCGCGGGCTGCTGGGTGAGGGGTGGGACGCCCGCGGGGTGAGCGGTCTGGTGGACCTGACCACGGCGACCACCAGCACCGCGGTGGTGCAGACGCGCGGCCGGGCGCTGCGTACCGATCCCGCCTGGCCGGACAAGGTGGCCATCACCTGGTCGGTCGTCGCGCTGGCCCCGGGCCACCCGCAGGGCCACGCGGACTGGCAGCGGCTGGTCCGCAAGCACACCGGGTTCTGGGGCGTGGACGCCGCCGGTCAGGTGGTGGACGGGGTGGCCCACCTCGACCCCTCGTTCTCCCCGTGGGCGCCCCCGGACGCCGAGCGGCTCGACGCGCTCAACGCGTCCATGGTGCGCCGCAGCCAGGAGCGGGCCGAGGTGGCCGCGCGCTGGCAGGTCGGTCGCCCCTACCGCGACGAGCTGGTGCACACCGTCCGGGTCGTCCCGGACGCCCGTCCGCTGGGGACGTCCACGGAGCCGGTCCCGGTGGTGGTCGAGCCGGCCGGTCGGCTGGTGGTGCGCGGCGGTGGCGGGGCCGGCGGGCAGGTCTCGGGCTGGCTGCTCGCGGGTCTGGGGGTCGTCCTGGCTGCGCTCCCCGTGCTGGGTGCCCATCCCGCGCTGCTGGCCGCCGGTCTGGCCCTGCTCGCGCTGGGGCTCGTGCTGCAGGTTCGCGGGCAGGCGCGTCGAGGGCGGGAGCTGGTGGCCGCCGTCCGCCACCCGCCCAGCCTGCAGCAGATCGCCTCCGCCGTGGCCGACGCGCTGCACGACTGCGAGCTGGTGCCGGTGGGCGCGGAGGCGGTGCGGGTGGTGGTGGAGGCCGACGGGAGCCACCGCTGCCTGCTGGAGGGGGTGGACGGCGAGGCGTCCCGCCGCTTCGCCGACGCGCTGGAGGAGGCGGTGGGCCCGGTGCTGGAGTCCCGCTACCTGATCAGCCGGAGGTCGGTGGGCCTGGACGGGGTCGAGGGGTGGCGGGAGGAGGTCCGGGTGGCCCGGGGTCGTCCGCTGCCGGTGCTGGAGGTGTGGCACGCCGTGCCGGCGGTGCTGGGGCGCAACGTGGGACAGGCCGAGGCCTACCAGCGGGCCTGGGGGCGGTGGGTGGCGGAGGGGGAGCTGGTGGCCACCGCCACCCCGCGCGGGACCGGCGTGCTCACGGCCCAGCTGGGCAACGACCCGCTGGCGGTCACCACGCTCCGCCGCGACGCCTGGGAGTGATGGCGACGGCGGAGCGAGGCAGGTGCCGGGGTGGGGTGACGCCTGGGAGCAGGGTCAGCCGGAGCCGAAGGCGCCCGGAGGCACCCCGTTGCGCCGGTCTAGGTGAGCTCGGGGATGAGGTCGCGGGCGTCGACGTAGCTGAGTCCGCAGAGCTGCAGCAGGTCCACCGTCATGGACCGGATCTGGGCCAGCACCACGATGTTGGACAGGCTGGCGTCCAGGTCGGAGCGGGCGGTGTGCTGGCCGAGACGCACCAGCCGCTTCTGGGCGGCCGTCGGGAGGCGGGCCTCGTAGAGCTCGCCGGCCATGTAGCCCAGCACGTCCACCAGCTCGTCGAGCAGGACCAGGTAGTCCTCCGGCGGCCGCTCGTCGTGGAAGGCGGCGACGGCGGTGCGGCGGGTCAGCACCCGCAGGTTGCGCATCAGCCGGTCCAGCGGCTCGTAGAGGGCGGCGATGCTCTGCATCTGGGGTCGCTGGCGCCGCACGAAGGGGGAGGAGCGGACCACCGCCATGCCCTCCCGGTTGGCCTCCTCGATGGCCGACAGCTGGGTCTCGCTGCGGCGGGCGCGCTCCAGCGCCTCCTCGGCCAGGGCGGGGTCGCCGCTGGCCAGTGCGGTGCGGGCGGCCTGGAGGGTGCGACCCACCTCCTGCAGCGCCTCGGCCACCAGCACCCGGGGCCGGATCAGCGGCGCGGACGGGGCGATCGTGGTGACCACCACCGCGAGGACGCAGCCCACCACGGCGTCCAGCCACCGCGAGACCCCCTGGTCGGCGGCCGGGAGCAGGGTCACCACGATGGTGGACTGCACCCCGGCCTGGATGATCATCAGGTTCCGGGCGCCGAGCAGGGTGGCGATCGACATCGCGACCCCGGCGACCACCACGACCTGCACCGGCCCGGAGCCGAAGAAGCTGACGAAGAGGTCACCGACCAGGACCCCCACCGCGACCCCGACCGCCATCTCCACCGCCCGGCTGAACCGCTGCCCGAAGGAGAAGCCGAGGCAGACGATGGCGGCGACCGGGGCGAAGATCGGCTGCGGGTGTCCGAGCAGGTGCCGGGCCACCAGGAAGGCCAGCCCCGCGGTGACGGCGCACTGGGTGATCATGAACGAGCGGAAGCGCAGCCGCCGGAGCCGCCGCTGCACCGAGGCCGTTCCCCGGCGCGCGGTGCGCTCGCTGGCGTCGAAGGCCCGCAAGGTCATCCGCAGCAGGGGTGGTTGCCTCATGCGGCCATCATGCCGTCGGGCGGCCGCCGGACCCAGCCTCGCCGGTCGTCGGCCGCCACTCCGTCAGCCGGGACCTTGGCCGCCGGACCCGGCCTCTGCGGGTCGGCCGGAGCCGGCGGACGCGGGGTGGCCGGTGGCCGACGGGGTGCATGAACCGTCCGGGGCCGATGACCCGGGTGCCGGTGCCCCACGGACCCTCGACCTGTACCTGAGGTGCTTGCCCCACCGGCGGCGGCCGGGGACGATACGCGGGTCGTGATCGGGGGATCCGCTGACCTGCGCAGGAGCCCTCTCGTGTCCCCATCCCCGCTGCGTCGCCTCGCCGGCGCGCTCCTCGTCCTCGCGCTGGCGCTGGCCGTCCTCGTCCCGACGTCGCCTCCCGCCCGGGCCGACGCACCGGTGACGCCGACCTCCGGGGGCTTCCGGCTGGAGGGGGCAGGCTTCGGGCACGGCTGGGGGATGTCGCAGTGGGGTGCCTACGGCGCTGCCCGCGAGGGTCTGACCTGGCGGGAGATCATCGGCTTCTACTACCCGGGCACCACGGTGACCAAGCAGTCGGCGTCGTCCCTCGACGTGTGGCTCAGCAAGGACACCGACGCCGCTCTCACCGTCCGCGCCGCCGCCGGGCTCCGGCTCTACGAGGCCGGTGCGAAGAAGTACGTCACCCTCCCGACCGGCAGCGGCTACGCCGAGTGGCGGGTGCGCCGCCCGGGGAGCAGCTACGTGCTGGAGCACCGTGCGGCCGGCGGGTCCTGGAAGACCCGCGGCTCGGGCCTGGTGGCCACCCGGCCGTGGGTCTTCGACACCGACGCCGACGTGGTGGCGGTGGTGCTGCCCAGCGGGGCCGTCACCGAGTACCGGGGACGCGTCGGGCTGGTCGGCTCTGGGAGCTCAGCGCGGACGGTCAACAGCCTGCCGCTGGAGGCCTACCTCCGCAGCGTGGTGCCGGCGGAGATGCCGACCTCGTGGGCGGCGGAGGCCGTCCGGGCGCAGGCGGTGGCCGCCCGCACCTACGCCGTGCGGCTCCGCGCGGCCGCGACGGGCGGCTACGACGTCTGCGACACCACCGCCTGCCAGGCCTACTCCGGGCTGGCCACCACCAGCGGTGGACGTCGCACCGTGCACGAGACCAGCGGGGGCGACGCCGCGGTGTCGGCGACCGCCGGCCAGGTGCTGCTGCACCGGGGCGAGCCGGCGCTGACCCAGTTCTCGGCCTCGAACGGCGGCCAGAGCGCGGCCGGCGACTTCCCCTACCTGGCGGCCCGCAAGGACCCCTACGACGGGGTGGTGAGCTCGCAGGCGTGGGGCTCCACGATCACGGCGGCCGCGGTCGCCGCCCAGTGGCCGGCCGCCGGCACCGTCCGCCAGCTGCAGGTCCTGCGCCGCGACGGCCAGGGCCGGTGGGGCGGACGGGTGCTGGAGCTGGCCGTGGTCGGGACGAAGAGCACGGTCAAGGTCAGCGGGACCACCTTCCGGTCGCGCTTCGGGCTGCGCTCCAGCTACTTCACCGTGGTCGACCGGGCGGGGAAGTGGTCCACCAAGCCGCAGCGCCTCACCACCGACCGGGTGACCCTGGTCAGCCGCGACGGTGCCGGGACGCTGCTGGTCAACCCCGTCACCTCGGCGACCGCGGTGGGGGCGCCGCGGACGCGCCAGAGCGGTTACGGCAGCTACCGGGAGGTGGTCGCGGTGGGGGACTGGGACGGTGACGCGCACCAGGACCTGATGGCGCACACCGGCGAGAGGCTCCTGCTGCTGCCCGGCGACGGTGCCGGCAAGGTGGGTCGGCCGGTGGACGTCGGCGGCACCCACCGGCTGCGGCTGCTGACCGGCGCGGGGGACTGGGACGGTGACGGCACGCCGGACCTGATCGGGATCAGCGACGCCGGGAACCTGTGGCTGATCCGGGGGAACGGCACCGGTGCGCGGCGGGACAGCGTGATGCTGGCCCCGGGGTGGGGGTCGGTGGCGGCCCTCCACGGCGTGGGCGACCTCGACCGCGACGGACGGCCGGACGTGGTGGCCCGCCGCGGGGACAACCTGTCGCTGCACACCAGCACCGGCACCGGCGTCGGACCGGCGCGGGGGCTGGGGACGGGCTGGTCGGGCAAGACGCTGCAGGGTCCGGGTGACGTCACCGGTGACGGCTACGTCGACCTGGTGAGCCGCAGCAGCAGTGGCGTGTGGCGGGTCCACCCCGGGACCTCCGCCGGGCGCCTCGGGGCCTCCCGGGCGCTGACGGTCGAGGACATGGGGACGCGTCTGGCACCGTGAGCGGGCGGATCCACCTGGCTGAGCCCCGGCGGCACCGGTGACGGTGCGGACCCGCGGGCTGGCGCGTCCGGGCCGACGCGCGGCAGGGCCGCCGGGCAGGCTCCCCGCAGATGGCCGCGGGCCGACCTGCAGATGCTCGAGAGGGAGGCTGGCAGGTGGGACCGGTCAGTGGTCGCTGGCGGGCGGGCGCGGGCGTCCCCGGGTCACAGGATCAATCGCTGGACGCCGGTTACCCCGCAGCGCACGGGAGGTTCGCCGCGGCCGGGGGACCAGCGGGTGGACGAAGGCGAGGCCAGGGCCGGGGCCTTCCTACACTCGACGGCGTGAAGGCGCTGCTCCTGGAGAACATCCACCCCGAGGCCACCCGACTGCTGCGGGAACGCTCCATCGAGGTCGACCACCGCAAGGGGGCGATGGACGAGGACGAGCTGATCGAGGCTCTGCAGGGCGTCGACCTGCTCGGGATCCGCTCCAAGACGCACCTCTCGGAGCGGCTCTTCGCCGAGACCAACCTGACCGCGGTCGGTGCCTTCTGCATCGGCACCAACCAGATCGACCTCGAGGCGGCCAGCATGGCCGGCACCGCGGTCTTCAACGCGCCGTTCTCCAACACCCGCAGCGTGGTCGAGCTCGCCGTCGCCGAGATCATCGCCATGGCGCGGCACCTCACCGACAAGAACGCCGCCCTGCACGCGGGGGTGTGGGACAAGTCGGCCAAGGGCTCCCACGAGGTGCGGGGACGGACCCTGGGCATCGTCGGCTACGGCAACATCGGCAGCCAGCTCTCCATCGTGGCCGAGGCGCTCGGCATGCAGGTGTACTTCTACGACGTCGTCGACAAGCTGGCGCTGGGCAACGCACGCCGCTGCGACACCCTCGAGGAGCTCCTCGGCAAGGTCGAGACCGTCTCCCTCCACGTGGACGGCCGCAGCAGCAACACCGGGTTCTTCGGGGCCGAGCAGTTCGACCAGATGAAGCCCCGGAGCATCTTCCTCAACCTGTGCCGGGGGATCGTCGTCGACCACGAGGCGCTGCGTGACCGGCTGCTGAGCGGCCACATCGCCGGTGCCGCGGTGGACGTGTTCCCCGATGAGCCCAAGTCGGCGGGGGACCCGTTCGTGTCCAGCCTGCAGGGGCTCCCCAACGTCATCCTGACCCCCCACGTCGGCGGATCGACCGAGGAGGCGCAGGAGGACATCGGCCGGTTCGTGGCCGGCAAGCTCCGCGACTACGCGGGCAGCGGTGCGACCGTGATGAGCGTGAACCTGCCGGGGGTCCAGGTGGACTCCACGGTGGTGAAGGCGCGCATCCTGCACCTGCACCGCAACGTCCCCGGCGTGCTCGCTCGGCTCAACACGGTGTTCGGCACGCACGGGGTCAACATCGAGCGACAGCAGCTGGCCACCCGCGGCGAGCTGGGCTACGTCGTCACCGACCTCGCCGGCCCGCTGACCCAGCCGGTGATCGACGAGCTCCTCGCCCTGCCCGAGACGGTCCGGCTCAGCACCATCGGCTGAGTCGGCTCCGACGGCCTCGGCGCTCGACCAGCACCCGCCGGGCACGCGGGCAGCAGGTGCTGGCCGATGCTGGTGCGCCGGTCGCGACGTGATTCGCGGACCATCGACCGCGATCTCCATCACGTCGAGGGAGAGGGTGCGTCCGCCACGCCGAGCGCTGGCGTACGTCGGAAGCGTCCAGGTCGGGTGCGGCCGTCGTGGAGCGAGGAGGTCCTGGAGAGCAGAGCGTCGGCGACAAGGGTGTGCGGGACAACCCCTGCGTGCCAGGACCGTTCACCTTCGTCCCCCAGAACCGCTCGCAGTCGTCCACAGGGTCGCTGGCCGTCGTCAGGGCATGGTCGACGAGACATCTCCCGGTCAGGCCGCGGTCCGGCGCATGAAGTCGTCGAGGAAGGCGACGAAGTCCTCGTCCTCGAAAGGGTCCTCGCCGTCGTCGGCGTCAACCACCTCGTCCGGTCCCAGGTCGCCCCGTCTGCCGACGTCGCCTGGCGCGAGGTGCTCCAACCAGCCGAGCAGGTCCTCCGCCGTGCCCCAGTCACAGTGCAGCCACGAGCTCGTCGTGGTGCCCACCCTCCGGCGCTCCTCCGGGCCGACCTCCTGAGTCGTCGGAGCGGCCGCACCGGCTCGGGCCGAGCCGTCCACCGGCTCCAGACGCCGGGACAGGGCCCTGGCCCCACCAGCGGCACGCTGCCACGGGTGCTGCAGGGAGGGAGGTCCGGTCCACGACCTCGGTGCCCGGGCTGGACCACCGACCGCGGCCAGGGGCAGAGGAGGCATCACACGGTGCTCGAGCAGGATGCGGTCGTTGTGACGGGGCCGCTGCTGCGGGTCGATCCACACGGGTGGGATCCACTCCGGCAGGCCGTCGGCGTTGATCGACACCCGCCACCCGCGTTCGAGGTGGTGCCGGTGGTGGTAGCGGCACAGGAGCGTCAGGTTGTCGAGATCGGTGGCGCCGCCGCGCGCCCACTCGACCACGTGGTGGCGCTCGCACCACTGCGGTGGCTGGGAGCAGCCGGGGAACGAGCAGCCGCCGTCGCGGGCGATCAGCGCGACCGTCTGGGCCGGTGAGGCCAGCCGCCGGGTGCGGCCCAGCCGTAGCGGGGCGCCGTCCCGGCCGGTCAGCACCGTCCAGACGTCGCACTGGTCGGCCAGGTGCGGCAGGGCCCTGATCGGGAGGGAACCTCCGCCCGCCAACCGGGCCAGACCGGTTCCGCGCTCGAGCTGGTCCTCTCGGACGGTGACGATGACGGTGGCGGGGACGCCTCCGGCTGCCGGCAGCTCGCCCGAGCGCAGCAGCAGGCTGCAGACGTCAGCCAGGGCGTCGTGGGTCCGTTGTCCGTGGCTGCGCGTGTCGGGCACTGCGATCCGCTCGGGTGCGGGGCCCTCGGCCGGGACGGCGGGGGGAGGGGTGAGGTCGGCGTCGTCGGTGGCGGCTCGGGAGGAGTCGTGCGGCTCGTCCAGGCGCTCTGCGCCGCCGCGGTCGTCGGCGCAGCCGGCGGCGGGACCGACCGGGTTCGCCGCGGCGTCCTGCTGGCCGTCGCGCGTCTCCAGCGTGCAGGAGCGGTTCGAGCTGAGGCTGCGCAGCACCGTCTGGAGCTGCGCCCCGACCTCGGCGGTGAGCTGGAACTCACCCGTCCAGGTGCTGTCGGTGCGCTGGCGCATCCGGAAGAAGCGTCGACGCTGAGCAGCCTCGTCGTCGGGCTCGGCACCGTCGGGGTCGTAGATCTCGACCAGGCGCTCGGCGATGCGACGCAGCCCGGCAGGGTCGAACATCGTGGCGTAGCGGGTGAGGTCGGCCTCGGCTCTGGCCATCGGCTCAGGATCACCGAGCCGCCGGTCCAAGGCCTCCAGGGTGCCGAGCACGATGCTCGTGTGCTCGGGGGACACCTCGCCGGTGACCCGCGCGGCAGCGAGGACCGGCACGCACCCGGCGACCCGCCTCGGCCGGGGTGATCCGCAGCAGCTGTGCCAGCCAGGTCCCGGTCCGGGGCTGACCGTGCCGCTCGGGGAGCGCGCGGGATCCAGCGGACCGCACGAGAACGGACTCGACCACGGAGAGCCGGTTCCGCAGGCGTTCCGTCTCGCGCAGCAGCTCCAGCAGGTCGTCGTCCTCGACCAGGTCGACGTCGGCGGGCGTGGTCACGGATTCGAGGAGGTCCTCCAGTGCGGCAGAGAGCACGCCGGCAGCCCTCACCGGCGAGGGTGCTGCGTCGGGTGCCCCGTCTGACATGATGCCATCGTCATCGAACACGGATACGAATACAAGGAACCGTGTGCACAACTGCCGCGTCGTTCCGGGAACGGGTTGTCATCGGAGTCGAGGTGCAGAGGACCGCGTCGCCTCCCGGTTCCCCCGTGGTGCCACGGCGTCACACCGAGAAGCGCAGCACGCGTGTGCTACTCCGGCATCGCGGGCACCGGCACCTCGCTCCACTGGAGGGCCGGGGAGGACTGACTGCGGGCCCCGGTCCAGCTAGCTGCCTCCGCTGGCGGGTCCTGGGTGGTGGGATCGTGGTGGCGATCGACCGCCAGGAGCGCGGCCAGGGTGAGCTGTCGGCCATCGGAGAGGTCGAGCGCGACCCGGTTCACCGGGTCGCCACCGACGATGTGCGGTGGAGGGACCCGGCTCGCGAGGCGCCGTTGTCCCCGACGCTCTGCCGCGTGCTGGTCGAGGACGCCCGGGTGACCCACCGGACCGACCACCCGTGTCAGCGACGACGACTGGTGCCTTCCACCCCGGGGTCTCGCCCTGACGACGGCTACCACCACCAGCCCGGTCCCCGACGGAGTGGCGAGTCGCCCCGAGACGTCGCCACGGCGGGGACGGAGGCCACACCTCGGGGCAAGTGGCCATCTCGACGCCTCCCAGACTCGGCGGGTGAGTCGCCCACCGCGCCCACACCACCGCCCCCACACCACCGCCCCAGGCCTCGACATGGTGGCGAGTCGCCGCGAGACGTCGCCTCAGCGGGGACCGAGGCGACCCCTCTGGGCGACTCGCCGGCACGACGCCGCCCAGCCCTCGGCGGAAAGGTCGCGACGGCCCCCCTGCACCACGGTTGGGTTCTACGACACGGTGGCGAGTCGCCGCACGATGTCACCTCAGGGGCGACCGACACGACATCTCAGGGCGACTCGCCTGCACACGACCCGTTCAGGACCGCCATACCCAGACGATCCGGTACCGAGATCCCGGCCACCACGGTCGGGTGCACCGACGACGGCCGGCCCCTGCACCAGCGGGTCATCCCGCACCAGCGGGCTACCCCGCCGACCTCACGGCCCCGTCGGCAGCTCCACCGAGGGCTCCGCATCCGGGTCCACGGCCCCGTTCAGCCGCTGGACGACCTCCTCGTGCAGGGCGCCGTTGGTGGCCAGCGCGCCAGGACCCACCGGACCCGGGTCCCCGGCCACGTTGGTGAACCGGCCCCCCGCCTCCTCGACGACCACCGCGAGGGCCGCCATGTCGTGCAGCGCCAGCTCCGGCTCGCAGGCGATGTCGACCGCGCCCTCGGCCAGCAGCATGTAGCTCCAGAAGTCGCCGTAGGCCCGGGTCCGCCAGCAGTCGCGCATCAGGTCGACGAAGGCCTGGCCGTGGCCGGAGCTGATCCAGCCGTCGACCGAGCTGTAGGACATCGAGGCGTCCCGGACCTGGGAGACCTGCGAGACCCCGATCCGCGAGGCCGACATCAGGGTCTTGCCGGCGTAGGCGCCGTTGCCCTTGCTGGCCCACCACCGCCGGTTCAGCATCGGCGCGCTGACCACCCCGAGCGCGACCTCGTCGTCGATCATCAGCGAGATGAGGGTGGCCCACACCGGCACCCCGCGGACGAAGTTCCGGGTGCCGTCGATGGGGTCGATCACCCAGCGCCGTGGGCCCCAACCGGTGTCCTGGCCCTCCTCGCCGTGCACGGCGTCGCGCGGGCGTGCCGTGGAGAGCGTGCGGCGGATGACCTCCTCGACGGCCACGTCGGCGTCGGTCACCTCGGTCATGTCGGGCTTGGCCGTCACCTGCAGGTCGCGGGCCCGGAACCGGGTGGTGGTGATCGAGTCGGCGTTGTCGGCCATCAGGTGGGCGAGGCGGAGGTCGTCGGTGAGGTTCTGCGACGGGGACGGGACCATGGCCGTGAGGCTATCGGGTCCCGTGCGCAGCGCTCACCGGACGGCGCGGAGCCGTCTCACCGCACGCGTGTGGTCGCCGTCTCGTCCACGCCGGGTGGTCGGCTCACTCCAGGCCCCGGTGGGCCTCTCGCTCCGCGATCATCCGGGCATCCAGGATCCGGCGGAAGCTCTGCACCCGCGCCGGGGGCAGACGTCCGGCGGCCACCGCAGCGTCGAGCCCGCAGCCCGCCGCCGCGGAGTCGTGGTGGCACCCCCGCGGGCAGTCGACGGTGCTGGCGGCCAGGTCGGGGAAGGCGGCCACGACGCCGGCCGGGGTGACGTGGCTGAGCCCGAAGGAGCGCACGCCCGGGGTGTCGATCACCCAGCCGGCGTCGTCGGGCAGGGCCAGGGCGATGGCTGAGGTCGAGGTGTGCCGTCCCCGGCCGGTCGTCTCGTTCACCACGCCGACCGCGCGGTCCAGCCCCGGGATCAGCGCGTTCACCAGCGTCGACTTGCCCACCCCTGAGTGCCCGACGAAGACCGTGGTGCGTCCGTCCAGCCGCTCGCGCAGCTCGCCGAGCTCGGCCCCGGGCTGCGTCGTGAGCACCGGGACGTCGAGCGGCTCGTAGGCGGCCAGGATCTCGTCCGCCGGGGCCAGGTCGGCCTTGGTGAGCACCAGCAGCGGGTCCAGACCGGCGACCCACCCGGCCACCAGGATCCGGTCGATCATGCCCGCCCGTGGGGGCGGGTCGGCGAGGGCGGTGATGATGGCGAGCTGGTCGGCGTTGGCCACGATCGGACGCTCGAAGGGGTCGTCGTCGTCGGCCGTGCGGCGCAGCACGGTCTCGCGCTCCTCGACGCCCACGACGCGGGCGAGGGTGCCCTCCTCGCCGCTGGTGTCACCGACCACCCGCACCCGGTCACCGACGATGACCCCGGCGCGGCCCAGGGCCCGGGCCTTGGTGGCCGACACCATCCGGCCGTCGAGCTGGAGCCGGTAGCGCCCGCGATCAACCGTGATCACCCGGGCCACCGCCGCCTCGGAGTAGTCCGGACGGTCCTTGGTGCGAGGTCGGGTGTGACGGCGTGGACGGTCGAAGCCGGCGTGGTCGTCGGAGTACAGACCCCCGCGGCTCCTCACGAGCCGGGCTCGGGGTCGCTCTCGCCCAGCGGGGCTCCCTGGGCCGCGAGCCACTCGTCGCTCTGCCGGAGCATGTCCAGCCACAGCTCGGGGAACTGCGGCATGGTCTTGGCGGTGCAGCTGATGTCGTCCAGCGTGACGTCGTCGACGATCAGCCCGAGCAGCGCGCCGGCGTGGGCCATCCGGTGGTCGGCGTAGGTGTGGAAGAGGCTCCCGTGCAGCAGCCGCGGGTGGATGGTCAGCCCGTCGGCCGTCTGCTTCACCGACGACCCCATGTCGTTGAGCTCGCGCTCGAGGGCGGCGAGCCGGTCGGTCTCGTGGCCGCGGATGTGGCCGACGCCGCGCAGGTGGCTGGTCTGCGGAGCCAGCGCGCAGACCGCGGCGACCACCGGGGTCAGCTCGCTGGCGTCGGACAGGTCGACGTCGACGGCGTGCAGGTGGCCGGTGCCGCGCACGGTCAGCCCCCGCTCGTCGAGCTCGACCTCAGCACCGAGGTCGCGGAGCAGGCCGGGCAGCAGGCTGCCGGGCTGGTCCGTGCGGGCGGGCCAGCGCGGCACGGTGACCTGGCCGCCGGTGATCGCCGCCGCAGCCAGGAACGGGGCGGCGTTGGAGAGGTCGGGCTCGATCGTGACGTCGACCGCGGTCACCGGCCCGGGGGAGACCACCCAGCGGTTCGGCTCGGAGTCGTCCACCTCGACGCCGCGGGCCCGCAGCATGGCCACGGTCATGGCGATGTGGGGCAGGGACGGGAGGGTGGCCCCGACGTGGCGCACGTCGATCCCGCGACGCATCCGCGGACCGGCCAGCAGCAGGGCCGAGACGTACTGGCTCGAGCTCGAGGCGTCCACCCGCACCGGGCCGCCGGGGAGGTCGGGACGTCCCCGGAGCTCGAAGGGGAGCGAGGCGGCGTCCTCGTCGAGGTCGGCCCCGATGTCACGCAGGGCGTCCAGCAGCGGCAGCATCGGCCGGACGTAGGCCTGCTCGTCGCCGTCGACCCGGACGCGTCCGGCGGTGGCGGCGGCCAGCGGGGGCACGAAGCGCATCACCGTGCCGGCCAGGCCGCAGTCGATGGTCCCGCTCATCACGTGACCCTCCGGAGCCGGGGTGACGGTCCACACCGGCCCGGAGTCCTCGACCACGACGCCCAGGGTGCGCAGGGCGTCGCGCATCAGCCGGGTGTCGCGGGCGTCCAGCCCCCCGGTGATGGTGGAGGGGGCGTCCGCGATCGCGGCCAGGAGCAGCGCGCGGTTCGTCTCCGACTTCGAGCCCGGCACGTCCACCACCGCGTGGACCCTCTCCTCGGCCCGCGGTGCGAACCACTCACCGTCCGAGGCGGCCCTGCGGGGTCGCGGGACCAGGGGACGTCCGTCGTCGTCCAGTGCGTCTGCTGCTGCGTCGTCCACCATGCTCCGGTCGTGCTTCAGTCGAACTTCTTCTCGACCCTCTTGGCCGCCCGCTGGGCGTCCTTCTTGGCCCGGGCCGCCTGCTTGGCCAGCTTCCGTCCCGCCTTGCGGGTCCTCGCGGCGACGCGCTCGCTGCCCGCGCTGGCCCGCCAGGCCAGGCTGGGCTTGCCCTCGGTGTCCTGGGCGGCCAGCAGCACGCCACCGAGGAGGGCGATGTTGTTGGCGAAGTCGCGACGCTGGGCGCCGTCGTCGTCGGTCGCCTTGTTGCGGCCGAACGGGAAGGTGGCCAGCAGCTGCGGCAGCATCGACAGGCTCAGCAGCAGGGCGGCCGGACGGCGCAGGGCGCCCTTGGCCAGGGCCAGACCGCCGAGGATCTGACCGAGACCGCCCAGACGCACCAGCGTGGTGGTGTCGGTGGGGACGTAGGAGCTCACCGAGGTCGGTGCGTACTTCCTGACCAGGGGCACGAGCCGGTCGGTGACCGGCTGGGCGACGGGCACGAGCTCACCGGGGGAGCGCAGCGCCTTGGCGCCCTTGCCGACGAACAGGCTGGCGAGCATGGACCGGGCGACGAAGCGAGGCAGACTCATGACCCCTTTCTACCGGCTCGGCGCCACGGCAGCCACATCGGGGTGTCGGTGGCCGGGTCTAGCGTGGCCCCATGTGCGGACGGTATGCGGCCACAGCCAACCCCGACGAGCTCGTCGAGGAGTACGAGGTCGACGAGGTGACCGGCGAGTGGGCCGGCCCGAGCTGGAACGTGGCCCCCACGGTCGCGGTGCCCGCGGTGCTGGAGCGCGCCGACAAGCAGAGCGGGGACGTCCGACGCCGGCTGGCGCAGCTGCGCTGGGGTCTGGTGCCCAGCTGGTCCAAGGACCTGGCCTCAGGTGCGCGGATGATCAACGCCCGGGTGGAGACGGTGGCGGAGAAGCCCGCCTTCCGCAAGGCCTTCGCCGCCCGCCGCTGCCTGCTCCCGGCCGACGGCTACTACGAGTGGTACGCCTCGGAGGCCGCGAGCGGCGGCAAGCCCCGCAAGCAGCCCTTCTTCATCCACCGCGCGGACGGCCGCCGGCTCTCGATGGCCGGGATCTACGAGTTCTGGCGCAACCCCGCCGCCACCGGGGACGAGGACCCGTGGGTGGTCTCCTGCTCGGTGATCACCACCACCGCCACCGACGCGGTGGGCCACATCCACGACCGGATGCCGATGGTGGTGGCCGAGGCCGCGCGGCAGGCGTGGCTGGACCCGGCGCTGACCGACCCGCAGCAGGCGCTGGAGCTGCTCAGCGTGACCGAGCCCGAGCTGCTGGAGGCCTACGCGGTGCTGCCCCTGGTCAGCAACGTCCGCAACGACGGCCCCGAGCTGCTCACCGCGCTGGACGAGGCCCCCGCGCAGCAGGCGGCCGACCCCTCGGGCGGCGCGGCCGCCGGGCCGACCGGCGGGGCCGATGGGGACGGCGAGACGCAGGAGCCGCTGCTGTGAGCGAGGAGCTCGCGGTCACGACGGCGCAGGGCCCGGGACGGTGGGTGCTCGACCGCCCCGAGGGGGACGTCTCGGCGCTGCTGCTGCTGGGCCACGGCGCGGGCGGTGGCATCGAGGCGCGGGACCTGGCGGGGCTGGCCCGCTGGCTGCCCCCGCACGGGGTCGCCGTGGCGCGGTTCGAGCAGCCCTGGCGCACCGCAGGACGCAAGGTGGCGGTGGCCCCGCCGCGGCTGGACGAGGCGTGGCTGGAGTCGGTCGACGTCGTCCGGACGGTGGTCGCCGACGTCCCCCTGGTGGTCGGCGGGAGGAGCGCCGGCGCCCGGGTGGCGTGCCGGACGGCCGGCGCGCTCGGGGCCGCGGCGGTGCTGTGCCTGTCGTTCCCGCTGCACCCGCCCGGACGGACCACGTCCCGGTTGCCCGAGCTGCTCGCCCCCGACGTCCCCCGGGTGGTGCTGCAGGGCAGCCGGGACACCTTCGGCGGGGCCGACGAGCTCCGGGCGGCCCTGGGCGAGGTGGCGGCGTCCGGGCCGCCGTCCCTGTCCGGAGACGTGGTGGAGGTGCGTGAGGTGCCCGACGCCGGGCACGACCTGCGTCCCGCCGCCCGGGCGGGGATCGACGGCCCGACCTGGCGCGGGCTGGTCGAGGCGGCGGCGCTCAGCGCCGTGCTGGCGGCCGTCGGGGCCCGGTGAGGCCGGGCCCGGTGCCCAGCAGTCCGGATCGTGATCCTCGGGACGGGGGGACTCCGGACAGCGGCACGTCGTCCTGACGGGCCCGGTGCCCGGCGGTCCGGGTCGTGCTGCTCGGGACGGAGGCCCCCATACGGCGGCACGCCGTCCTCACGGGCCCCGGACGACGTGCTGATCGACGTCCTCACAACGGTCCCACCGCAGGGTGGGCCGGGCGGGCCCTCGTGGTGCCGGGTGCCGCGCGAGCCGCAGGACCGGCGTCGGCTCCGGGTCGGCTACGCCGAGCGGCTCGGCCGGGTCAGCTCGGCGATCCGCTCCAGGGCGAAGCGGTAGCCCTGGGCGCCGCACCCCACGATGACCCCCGACACCACGTCGGAGAGGAAGGAGTGGCG
The DNA here is from genome assembly GCF_900101785.1 of Auraticoccus monumenti. Taxonomy (GTDB): domain Bacteria; phylum Actinomycetota; class Actinomycetes; order Propionibacteriales; family Propionibacteriaceae; genus Auraticoccus; species Auraticoccus monumenti. The sequence continues at coordinate 2,939,295 of NZ_LT629688.1, forward strand.
CCGGAACTCCTCCCGGGCGTGCACGTTGGACAGGTGCACCTCGATGGTCGGCAGCTCGCTGGCCACCACCGCGTCGCGCAGGGCGACCGAGGTGTGGGTGTAGCCGGCGGCGTTGATCACCAGCCCGGTCGAGCGGCCCCGGGCCCGCTGCACCAGCTCGACCAGCTCGCCCTCGCCGTTGGTCTGGGCGAAGTCGAGCACCAGGCCCAGCTCCTCGCAGGTCCGGGCGCAGAGGTCGCGCAGGTCCTCCAGGGTCGCGGTGCCGTAGACGGCGGGCTCGCGGGTGCCCAGCAGGTTGAGGTTCGGCCCGTTCAGCACGGTCACCGTGGGTGCGTCCATCGTCTCCTCGTCTCCGCCGGTCGCGGACATCCTCTCACCGGGGCGGGGAGCGCCCGGCGCGACGGGCCGGGGAATAGGCGCGAGCCGCGACGGCGTTCTGCCACCGTGATGGTGACAGCCCCTGAGCGGACGCAGCACCGGACGGGTCGGCCGCAGAGCACGGCTTCCCCGTCGCCGGTACTGTCGTACCTGATGACACTCCCTGAGACACCGAAGGACTCCGGCGAGGTCGACCTCGCCACCGAGACCGACGCGGAGCGACGCGCCCGGTTCGAGTCCGACGCGCTGCAGTACCTCGACCAGCTCTACGGCGCCGCGCTGCGGATGGCTCGCAACGCCGCGGACGCCGAGGACGTGGTGCAGGAGACCTACGCCAAGGCGTGGGCGTCCTTCCACCAGTACACGCCGGGCACGAACCTCAAGGCCTGGCTGTACCGGATCCTCACCAACACCTACATCAACAGCTACCGCAAGAAGCAGCGCCAGCCGCAGACGTCGGACTCCGGCGAGGTGCAGGACTGGCAGCTGGCCCGCGCGGCGGAGCACACCTCCGCGGGACTGCGGTCGGCCGAGGCCGAGGCGATCGACCGGCTGCCGGACTCCACGGTGAAGGGGGCCCTGCAGCAGCTGTCGCCGGACTTCCGGATGGCGGTCTACCTGGCCGACGTCGAGGGCTTCGCCTACAAGGAGATCGCCGAGATCATGGACACCCCGATCGGGACGGTGATGAGCCGTCTGAACCGCGCCCGCAAGCAGCTGCGCGGCCTGCTGGCCGACCACGCCCGCGAGCTGGGGATGGCCGACGCCGGGGGTGAGCGACGGTGAGCGGGCACGTGCACGAGGAGCACACGTTCAGCGCGCTGGTCGGTGCCGACGGCGAGGTCCACTGCGCCGAGGTGCTGCAGCGGGTGCACGTCTTCATCGACCACGAGATCGACGGGGCGTCGGCGGACACCATCCGTCGGCACCTGTCGGACTGCGAGCCCTGCCTGGACCAGTTCGACGTCGCCGAGGCGGTCAAGCAGCTGGTGCACCGTTGCTGCTCCGGGGAGCAGGCCCCGGACGCGCTGCGCCGCAAGGTGCTGCAGGTGCTGGGTGAGGAGACCGAGGGCCGCGGGGCCTGACCCCCGGTCGGGGGTCCTCCCGGCCCAGCAGTCCCAGGACGCCAGAAGGGCCCCTCCACGTCGGTGGAGGGGCCCTTCTGCTGTCTGCACGTCCTCAGGAGTTGGGGCGCTTGCCGTGGTTCGCGCCCTTCTTCCTGCGGGCGCGGCGCTTACGGCCGGTCTTGCCCATCTGGTGCCTCCTCGGTGCGGGACCGCCACCTGGGTGACGGTTCGTCGTGGGTGTGCCCCTGAGGGCACGAGGAGACATTCTGCCAGAGCCGCGCCCGCAGGAGAAACGGACCGGCCCGGACGCTGGTCGGGGACCGCTCGCGGAGTCACTAGGGTTCTCCCCATGGCCACGATGGGTGAGATCTTCGGTGAGCACACGGCCCTGCTGCCGGAGCAGACCGACTGGCTGCGCCGCCTCACCCAGGAGTGGCACCTGATCGCCGACCTCTCCTTCGCCGACCTGGTGCTCTGGGTGCCGGACCGGGACCCGAACATGATGTGGGCCGCCGCCCAGGTGCGTCCGGTGACCGGACCGACCTGCCTGCTGGACGACCTGGTGGGGGACCTGATCGCCTACACCCCGGAGAACCTGGTCAGCGAGGCCTACATGTCGGGGGTGATGACGCGGACCAGCGACAACAAGCTGCAGGCCGGCGTCCCGGTGGACGTGGTGGCCATCCCGGTGGTGCACGACGGCGAGACCATCGCGGTGCTGGAGCGCTCCACCAACCAGCTCGGGGTGCGGTCCACCAGCGCGCTGGAGGAGGCCTACCTCGAGATCGCCGACGTGCTCTGCGACATGGTCCAGCTCGGGACCTTCCCGATGGCCGGGGTGGCCAGCGACCCCACCGCCAGTCCCCGGGTGGGGGACGGGCTGATCCGGGTCAGCGCCGACGGGGACGTCACCTACGCCAGCCCCAACGCGGTCAGCATCTACCGGCGGATGGGGTTCAGCGGCGATCTGGTCGACGAGGACTTCTTCGCCTTCACCGACCAGCTGGTCACCCGGGAGGGTGGCTCCGGGACGTCGGTCAGCACCGCCCTCGACGGCATCGAGGCCGCCGAGTTCGACCTGCACGCCGGCGGCTCCGACCTGCGGGCCCGGATCCTGCCGCTGGTCTCCCACGGCGAGCCGGACGGACTGCTGGTGCTGTGCCGCGACGTCACCGAGCTCCGCGAGCGGGAGCGGCGGCTGGTCGGCAAGGACGCGACCATCCGCGAGATCCACCACCGGGTGAAGAACAACCTGCAGACCGTGGCGGCGCTGCTGCGGATGCAGGCCCGCCGGATCCCCTCGGTGGAGGCCAAGGAGGCCCTGGCCGAGGCGATGTCGCGGGTGGCGGCGATCGCCTCGGTGCACGAGACCCTCAGCCAGAGCTACGACGACGACGTGGACTTCGACGACGTGGCGGACCGGGTGCTGCGCATCGTCGGCGACGTGGCGGCCACGCACGGCCAGGTCCAGGCCAGCCGGGTCGGGAGCTTCGGCATGATCCCGGCCGCCGTCGCCACCAGCCTCTCGCTGGTGATGACCGAGCTCTGCCAGAACGCCGTGGAGCACGGTCTGGACAGCACCTCGGGTCAGGTGGTGGTCGAGCCCCGCCGGGTCGACCACAGCCTGGAGCTGCTGGTCAGCGACGCGGGCGTGGGTCTGCCGGAGGGCTTCGAGCTCGCCAGCAGCAAGAGCCTCGGGCTGAGCATCGTCTCGACCCTGGTCCGGGACCTGGGCGGGGAGTTCACCCTCGGCCCGAACCCCGCGGGGCGGGGCTCCACGGCCCGGGTGCTGCTGCCCCTGGACGACCCGCCGAGCAACAGCTCGCTCGGCTGAACCCCGGGTCGGGCCGGTGACCGGCGCGGGGTCCGACCGGCGGGTGCTGCCGGTTCGGGACCGCACGCGGGCACACAAAAAGCGCCGGGCTCGTGACCCGGCGCCGTCTGTGTCCCGAGACCGTGCTCAGGCGGTGCGCAGCCTGGAACGTGCGGCCCGACGCTTCAGCGCCCGACGCTCGTCCTCGCTCATCCCGCCCCACACGCCGTGGTCCTGACCGGCCTCGATCGCCCACTGGAGGCAGGCCTCGCGCACGTCACAACGACGGCAGACCTGCTTGGCCTCCTCGATCTGCAAGAGGGCGGGGCCGGTGTTCCCGATGGGGAAGAACAGCTCCGGATCCTCGTCCAGACAGGCGGCCTGGTGGCGCCAATCCATGCGAACTCCTTCATCTACTGTGTACGAACTGCTGCTTCCACGGTGCTCGGCACACCCTTGTGTCAGACGTGTTACTGGTTCGCGCGTCAACTGTGGCAACCAAGACGGCGACACACAAGGGTGTACCCACGTCGGGTGCATCACACTCGTCCGCTGCGAACTTCCTGCGGACGGACGGCGTAGCATGCCGTGGTGCCTTCGCCACGTGCAACCACGACACCTCCCATCCTGTTCCTGGTCGCCGTGGTGACGGCCCTGCTGGGTCTGGTGGCCCTCGGTCTGGGGGTGGTGGAGGCGTTCAGCACCCAGGCCAGCCGGTGGGTCGTCGGCGTCACCACCGCGGTGGTGTTCCTGGCCTACGGCGCCTTCCTGCTGCTCGTCGCCCAGGGGCTTCGTCGTGCGCGCCGCTGGAGCCGTGGCCCCGCGGTGGCGGTGCACCTGCTGCACCTGCCGATCGCCTACGGCTTCCTCGGCGGGTCGACCACCTGGGTGGCCCTGCTGGTCGGCGGGCTGTCCCTGCTCTCGCTGGTCTGCCTGCTGGTGCCCCGAGCCACCGCGGCCCTGACCGGGGGCGGCGGGCTGAACGGCCCGGAGGGCCAGCACTGACCCGGGCTCGCCGCCACACCGTCGCCCAGAGGGATCTGCTCTCACCGGCGACCACGCGCTCAGTCCTCGCCGGCCAGCCCCTCGAGGTCCTCGCTGATCCGCTCCTCGAGCGCCTGCTCCTCCCGGCGCACGCGGTCCAGGAAGGCGCGGGTCCGCTCGTGCCGGGGGTGGCGCAGCACCTGGTCCGGGGTGCCCTCCTCGACCACGACGCCGCCGTCCATGAACACCACCCGGTCCGCCACCTGGCGGGCGAAGCCGATCTCGTGGGTGACCACGATCATCGTCATCCCCTCCGCGGCCAGGGTGCGCATCACCTCGAGCACCTCACCGACCAGCTCGGGGTCGAGCGCGGACGTCGGCTCGTCGAAGAGCATCAGCTCGGGCTCCATCGCCAGGGCACGGGCGATGGCCACCCGCTGCTGCTGCCCACCGGAGAGCTGGCTGGGGTAGAAGTCGGCGCGCTCGGCCAGCCCGACCATGGCCAGCAGCTCCAGGGCGGACTCCCGGGCCCGGGCCCGGGGGATCCTCTTGACCTGCACCGGGGCCTCGGCGACGTTGTCCAGCGCGGTCATGTGCGGGAAGAGGTTGAACCGCTGGAACACCATCCCGATCCGGGCGCGCTGCCGGGCGATGTCGGCGTCGGTGCGCCGGTGCAGACGCCCCTTCCGCTCCACGATGCCGACCAGCTCGTCCCCCACCCAGATCCGTCCGCCGGTGAGCGTCTCCATCTGGTTGATCAGCCGGAGGAAGGTCGTCTTGCCCGAGCCCGAGGGGCCCAGCAGGCACACCACCTCGCCGGGGTGCACCTCCAGGTCGATGCCGTCCAGCACCCGCGTGTCCCCGAAGGACTTGATCGCGTTCACCGACCGGACCAGGGGTGTCCTCTTCTCTGCGGCCCCGGCGCTCATCCCTGACCTCCCGTGCCCGCGGTCGGCGCGGCGATGGTGCGCAGCCGTCCCGACCCGGGCTGCACGCCCCGGCCGAAGCGCCGCTCCAGCCAGGCCTGGCCGACCATCAGCACGCTGGTGATGATCAGGTAGTACAGGGTGGCGGCGACCAGCACCGGGAAGGTCTGGTAGGTCCGCGAGCCGATCGCCTGCAGCTGGAAGAACATCTCGATGGTCAGCGGGATGCCGGTCAGCAGCGAGGTGTCCTTGAGCATGGCCACCGTCTCGTTGCCGGTGGGCGGCAGGATCACCCGCATCGCCTGGGGCAGCACGATGCGGCGCATGCTGAGCCTGGACGACATGCCGAGGGCCTGCGCCGCCTCGTGCTGGCCGCGGTCGACGCTGAGGATGCCCGAGCGGGCGATCTCGGCCATGTAGGCGGCCTCCGATGCCGCCAGACCGAGCACGGCGCCGAACAGACCGGTGAAGAGCTGGTTGGCGTCGAGGGTGAGGAAGCGCCAGTCACCCTGCAGCCCCAGGACGTCGATGATCACCCAGTCGAAGGGGACGCCGAGGGCGATGCCGGTCGGGAAGAGGACCCCGATCGCACCCAGGCTGACCAGCAGCACGTAGCGCGGGATGGCCCGGAAGAACCAGATGTAGACCCAGGCCACGCCCCGCAGCACGGGGTTGTCCGAGAGCCGCATGATGGCCAGCAGCACGCCGCCGGCCACCCCGAAGGTCATGCCCAGCACGGTGCAGAGGATGGTGCCGAGGAAGAGCCCGCGCAGCACCGGCGTCTGGTTCATGGCCTGCAGCACGAAGGGCCAGTTCCAGGCGGGGTTGCGGACCAGCAGGTTGACCAGCATGGCCGCCAGCACCGCGATCACCGCGATGGCCACCCAGCGCCACGGGTGGCGCACCGGCACCGCGTCGATCAGCCCGGGACGCTCCTCACCGGCCCCGGGGCCGTCGCTCCTGGACGCGGCCACGCTCAGGGCTGGACGGTGAAGTCGTCGATGGCGCCGTCCTCGACGTTCCACTTCTCCAGCGCGGCGGTGTAGGCGCCCTCCTCCTCGACCGCAGTCAGCGCCTCGGCCAGCACCTCGGCGAGCTCGCGCTGCTCGGTGGGCACCACGTAGCCGTAGGGAGCCGCGTCGTAGATCTCACCGACGGTCTCCAGCTGGCCCCCGGTCTGCTGGACGGCGTAGGCGACCACGGGGGAGTCGGCCAGCATGGCGTCGGCCCGGCCGCTCACCAGCGCGTTGGTGGCCTGGTCCTGGCCGTCGAAGGGCAGGATCTCCATCGGCTCGTCGCCGCACTCCTCCTGGCGGACGGGGAGGTCCTCCTCCTGCTGCACGGTGCCGGTCTGCACGGCGATCACCAGCCCGCAGGGGTCCTCCGGGTCGACGCCCTCGGGGTTGCCGGCGGCCGCGGCCCACTGGGTGCCGGCCTCGAAGTAGCTCACCATGTTGACCTGCTGGGTCCGCTCCTCGTTGATGGTGAAGGAGGACACGCCCACGTCGTACTTGCCGCCCTGGACCCCGGTGATGATGGTGTCGAAGCTGGAGGGCTGGTACTCCGCGGTCACGCCGAGCTTGGCGGTCACCGCGTCGAAGAGGTCGACGTCCATCCCGATCACGGTCTCGCCGTCGGCGTCGAGGAACTCGTTGGGGGCGTAGCTGGCGTCGGTGCCGACGCGGATCACGCCGGAGTCCTGGATGCTCTGCGGCAGCCGGGCCTTGAGCGCCTCGTCCACGGTCACCTCGGGGGCCGGCTCGCCGCCGCCACCGGGGGCGGGTTCGGTGGTCAGCGACTCCGAGCCGCACGCCCCCAGACCGAGCACGAGGGCGCTCAGGGCGGCGACGGCGATGGTGTGGCGTGACTTCACGGGAGGTCTCCTGGTTCGCTCTGCGGTGGGGCTTCGCCATCCTGACACCTCCGCGTCACCGGCGCGCCCCGGGGCGCGGGATCGCGACCAGATCGATACCCGGTCGTCACCTGCGCCCCGACGTGCCAGCCGACCCCGCGACCCTCAGGCGATGCGCCGGGCCCCGGCCGAGGGAGAGGCGGTGAACCAGCGGGGCTCGTGGTGCCCAGCCCCGGTCAGGGCCGTGGACACCGCGGCGCCCACCTCGTCCGCGCTCCCGGCGGGGACGAGGGCGATGATGCACCCGCCGAACCCGCCACCGGTCATCCGGGCGCCCAGCGCCCCGGCGGCCCGTGCGGTCTCCACCGCGAGGTCGACCGCGGGCACGGTGATCTCGTAGTCGTCGCGCATGGAGGTGTGGGAGTCGTCCAGCAGCGGTGCCAGGTCGCGGATCCGGCCGGCGCGCAGCACCTCGACGGCCTGCAGGACCCGGGCGTTCTCGGTCACCACGTGCCGGACCCGGCGGCGGAGCCGGTCCTCGGGGAGCCGGCCGAGGGCGTCCTCCAGGTCGGTGACGTCCCGTAGCGCGGGGACGCCGATCAGCCGGGCCGCCTCCTCGCAGCTCGCGCGGCGCTCGCCGTACTCGCCGTCGACGTGGGAGTGCGGCACCTTGGTGTCGAGCACCAGCACCTCCAGCCCCTCCTCGCCGGGGGCGAAGGGGACCTGCTCCACCTCCCCGCTGCGGCAGTCCATGAACAGCGCCTCGCCCTCGCGGCAGAGGGTGGAGGCGGCCTGGTCGAGCAGCCCGGTCGGGGCGCCGACGTAGGCGTTCTCGGCCCGGCGGGCCAGCTTGGCCCGCTCCAGCGGGGCGATGTCGAGGTCGAACAGGTCGACCAGCGCCGCCACCGTCACGCACTCCAGGGCCGCCGAGGAGGACAGCCCCGCACCGAGGGGGACGTCGGAGTGCAGCACCAGGTCCGCCCCGCCCACCGCGTGGCCGGCCTCGCGCAGCGCCCAGACCACCCCGGCCAGGTAGGACACCCAGCCCGGGCTGCCCGGGACCAGGTCCTCCACGCCGAGGAGGCTGGACTCGTCCAGGTCCAGGGAGGCGATCAACCACTGCTCGTCGTCACGCCGTCGCGCCCCCAGCAGGGCCCGCTGGGGGAGCGCGAACGGCATCACGAAGCCGTCGTTGTAGTCGGTGTGCTCACCGATCAGGTTGACCCGCCCCGGTGCCGCCCACACCCCGTCGGGGGCGTGGCCGGTCAGCTCGGTGTGCTGGCGGGTCACCTCCTCCACCGTCAGCGCGGTGGTGGACGTCGTCGTCACGGGCGCCGCCCTCAGTCCTGGGCGAGGGCGGCGGCGATCAGCGAACGCTGCTCGGACTCGTGCACCTTGGCCAGACCCACCGACGGGGCCGCGGAGGCCTTCCGGGTGAAGGGCCGCAGGGTGATCCGGCGCCCGTCGAGGTGCTCGGCCACCGCGTCGACCAGGTGGTAGGAGATGAAGCTCCAGGCGCCCTGGTTCTCCGGCTCCTCCTGCACCCAGCGGATGTCCTCGACGTGGCTGTAGCGGGCCAGCTCCTCGGCGATGGCCTCGGCCGGCAGCGGGTAGAGCTGCTCGACCGCGATGATGGCCACCGAGCCCTCGGTGCCGTTCTTGGCCCGCTGGTTGATCAGGTCCCAGCGCACCTTGCCCGAGCACAGCACCACCTGGGTGACCGCGGACGGGTCGGTGACCGTGGGGTCGCCGAGCACCGGGCGCCAGGAGCCCTCGGTGAAGTCGGAGGGGTCGGAGGTGGCGAACTTGTTGCGCAGCATCGACTTCGGCGTCATCACCACCAGCGGGCGGTGCTTCTTGCTCAGCGCCTGGGTCCGCAGCAGGTGGAAGTAGCTCGCCGGGGTCGACGGGGCCGCCACCGTGATGTTGTCCTCCGCCCCCAGCTGCAGCCAGCGCTCCAGCCGCGCCGAGGAGTGGTCGGGCCCCTGACCCTCGTAGCCGTGCGGGAGCAGCAGCACCACGCCGGACTTCTGGGTCCACTTGGCCTCGCCGGCGGCGATGAACTCGTCGGTGATGGTCTGGGCGCCGTTGACGAAGTCGCCGAACTGGGCCTCCCACAGCACCAGCGCCTCGGGGCGGGCCACCGAGTAGCCGTACTCGAAGCCGAGGGCGGCGTACTCGCTGAGCAGGGAGTCGAAGATGAAGAAGCGGCCCTGCTCGTCCTCCATGTTGCGCAGCGGCACCCAGGACTCACCGGTGCCGCGGTCCACCACCGCGGCGAAGCGCTGGCTGAACGTGCCGCGGCGGCTGTCCTGACCGCTGAGGCGGACGTCGCGCCCCTCCAGCAGCAGGGACCCGAAGGCGATGATCTCCGCCGTCGCCCAGTCCACCGGGCCGGAGGTGATCGCCCCGGCGCGGCGCTGCAGCTGGGGCAGCACCTTGGGGTGCACGGTGAACCCGTCGGGGACGTTGGTGTAGGCGTCGGCCACCTGCTTGAGCGTCTCCGGCGTGATCGCGGTGGTCCCGGGACCCTCGGCCTTGCGCGGGTACTGCGGCACCCGGCGGTAGGAGGGGTCCTCGGCGCCGGCGTCCTCGCGGACCTCGGTGAAGACGCTCTCCAGCCGCTGCTGGAAGCGCTTGAAGACCTCCTCGCCGTCCTCCACCGAGATGGTGCCCCGTCCGATCAGGGCCTCGGTGTAGAGCTTGCGCACCGACCGCTTCTGCTCGATCAGCTGGTACATCAGCGGCTGGGTGAAGCTCGGGTCGTCGCCCTCGTTGTGCCCGCGGCGGCGGTAGCAGATGACGTCGATGACGACGTCCTTGTTGAACTCGGTGCGGAACTCGAAGGCCAGCCGGGCCACCCGGACGCAGGCCTCCGGGTCGTCGCCGTTGACGTGGAAGATCGGCGCGCCGACCGTCTTGGCCACGTCGGTGGCGTACACCGAGGAGCGGGACTCGGTCGGGGAGGTGGTGAACCCGACCTGGTTGTTCACGATGACGTGGATGGTGCCGCCGGTGCGGTAGCCCCGGAGCTGGCTCATCTGCAGCGTCTCCAGCACCACGCCCTGGCCGGCGAAGGCGGCGTCGCCGTGCATCAGCACCGGCAGCACCGGGAACTCCGCGCCGCGGTCCAGGACGTCCTGCTTGGCTCGGGCGATCCCCTCCAGCACGGGGTTGACGGCCTCGAGGTGCGACGGGTTGGCCGCCACCGAGGTCTTGATGGTGCCGCCGTTCATGGCCGAGAACTGGCCCTCGGCCCCGAGGTGGTACTTGACGTCACCGGAGCCCTGGACCGTGCGCGGGTCGATGTTGCCGTCGAACTCGCGGAAGATCTGGGCGTAGGACTTGCCGACGATGTTGGCCAGCAGGTTGAGCCGGCCGCGGTGCGGCATGCCGATGCAGACCTCGTCCAGCCCGGCGCTGGCCGCCTGCTCGCAGAGCTCGTCCAGCACCACGATGGTGGACTCGCCGCCCTCGAGGCTGAAGCGCTTCTGGCCGACGAACTTCGTCTGCAGGAAGGTCTCGAAGATCTCGGCCTCGTTGAGCTTGTCCAGGATCCGCAGGTGCTCCTCGCGGGGGAGGTCGACGTGCGGGCGCTCGACGCGCTTCTGGATCCAGTCCCGCTGGCGCGGGTCGTAGATGTGCATGTACTCGATGCCGGTGGTGCGGCAGTAGGAGTCGCGCAGCACCCCGAGGATCTCGCGCATCTTCATCATCGGCTTGGCCCCGCCGAAGGAGCCGGTGGCGAACTCCCGGTCCAGGTCCCACAGCGTCAGGTCGTGGGTCTGCACATCCAGGTCGGTGTGGTGGCGCTGGCGGTACTCCAACGGGTCGGTGTCGGCCATCAGGTGACCCGAGGACCGGTAGGCCTGGATCATCTCGAAGATCTTGGCCTGCTTGGAGACCTGGTCCTCGTGGTGGCTGGACATGTCGGTCGCCCAGCGGATCGGGGCGTAGGGGATGCGCAGCGAGGCGAAGATGTCGTCGTAGAAGTCGTCGGCACCCAGCAGCAGCTGGTGCATCCGGGCCAGGAACTCACCGCTCTGGGCGCCCTGGATGATGCGGTGGTCGTAGGTGGAGGTGAGGGTCAGCACCTTGGAGACACCGAGGTCGTTGAGCCGCTCGGGGTCCGCACCCTCGAACTCCGGGGGGTAGGCGATGGAGCCGACGCCGATGATGGCGCCCTGGTTCTGCATCAGCCGTGGCACCGAGTGGTTGGTGCCGATGGTGCCCGGGTTGGTCAGGGTGATGGTGGTCCCGGCGAAGTCCGAGACCTCCAGCTTGCCGGCCCGTGCCTTCTGCACCAGGGACTCGTAGGCGGCCCAGAACTGGGCGAAGTTGAGGTCCTCGCAGCCCTTGATGCTCGGCACCAGCAGCTGGCGGGTGCCGTTCTTGCCGGGCAGGTCGATGGCCAGGCCGAGGTTGATCTGCTCCGGCTCCACCAGGGTCGGCTTGCCGTCGACCACGTCGTAGGAGCTGTTCATCGCCGGCACGCCGCGCAGCGCCTTGACCAGGGCGTAGCCGAGCACGTGGGTGAAGGAGACCTTGCCACCGCGGGCCCGGCGCAGGTGGTTGTTGATGACGACGCGCTGGTCGATCACCAGCTTCATCGGCACCGACCGCACGCTGGTGGCGGTGGGGACCGTGAGCGAGGCCTCCATGTTCTTGGCGGTGCGCATCGGGGCGCCCCGGAGCTGGGTGCGCCGCGGCTCGCGCTGCGTGGCGTCCGGGCGGACCATCGGGTTCGGCGGGTCGGCGGGGACGCCGCCGTGGCTGCCGGCCCGGGCCGGTCGGGTGTCCTTGACCTGGTTGGGCTTCTCGACGGTCGCCTTGCGGGCCTGGGTGGCGCCGGCGGGCTGGGCGTCGGCGGCGGGCTTCGCGGCGGCGGACCTGGCTCCGGCGGCGGGCTCGGCGTCGGAGGCGGGCCTGCCGTTGGACGCGGGGGCCTGGGACCCGCGGGCCGGCTCGGCGGCGGGCGCTCGCTCCGGGGCGGGGGCCTGCGCGGGCTCGGTCGCGGGGCGCGACGCGGCGGGCGCGGGGGCCGAGGCGGCCCGGGTCGGGGCGGGTGCCCCGCCGTTGCCGGACGGGTCGCCGTGCTCGGCGAAGTACGCCTGCCAGCTCGCGTCGACGGAGCTGGGGTCCTCGCTCCACTGCTCGTACATCATCTCCAGCAGCCAGTCGTTGGCGCCGAAGTCGTCTGCGGTGTCGGTGGAGGTTGAGTCAGTGGGTCCGGGCGCGGTGGCCACGATCGCCTTCTTCCGGTCTGAGCGGTTGCGGTGCGGTGCCTGTCAGGGCACCCGTCGATGCTACCCAACCTGTACCCCGTCCGCGGAGTCATACCAGTGCCCGAGTGGTCCGTGTCGCGACGAGGCCGGGAACCGGGCCGGGCGCGGCCCTCAGGCGGTCGCGTCGACCGTCGGCCGGACCGCCGGCTGCACGCGCCCGGTGAGCCGCCAGGCCAGCGCCACGGCGCCGGCGGTGAGGGCCAGCACCAGCAGGTTGCGCACCGCCAGCAGCGCCACCGCCCAGGGGTGCAGCGGGCTGGAGGGGTCGTAGACCAGCGGGCCGTAGGCCACCGGGTAGATCAGGTGGGTCAGCGCGGCCAGCACCAGCGTGGCCAGCGCGAGGACGCCCACGGCGCGCCGCACCGGAGCCGGCACGGTCGAGGCGCCGAGCCGGAGCACCAGCACCGCCACCGGCCCGCCGAGCCACAGCACGTACTGGGGGCTGAGGGTCTTGTTGGTGAGGATGGTGACCGCGACGACGGCCGCCATCACCGCGGCGGCCTGCAGCGGCTCGGTGCCCCCGCTGCGCCAGGCGCGGACCGCCAGCACGGCGACCACCACCAGCCCGAGCACGGTGGAGACGCTGGCCACCGTGGTCCACAGGCCCACGCCGGGGCCGAAGACCTCGAAGGCCTGGTAGCGCGACATGCCCACCGAGTGCAGCTCCGGTGCCAGGGCGTGCCAGACCATCACCGGCGTGGCCCAGACGGACTCGATCTGCAGGCCCCGGCCGGACTGCCAGGTGAGCGGGGAGAGCAGCCGGGTCCAGCCGCCGGCCAGCAGGCTGACCAGGGCCAGCCCGACCCCGACCACCAGGAACCCCACCGTCGTCCGCCCACGGCGCGTGCGGTCTCCCAGCAGCGCCGGGAGCAGCAGGGCCGGCCACAGCTTGATCGCCGCACCCAGGGCCACCAACCCGCCGGCCACCGCGGGACGCCGGGCGGCCCACAGCAGCGCCACCCCGGCCAGCACGGCCGGGACCATGTCGAAGCGCAGCACGGTCAGCGGGCCCAGCACCGGCACGAAGGCCACCCAGAAGAGCACGGCCGCGGGGGAGGTGCCGGAGCGGTGCAGCAGCACGGTGAGCCACGCGTCCAGGGCGAGCATCATCGCGACGAAGACCGCGAGGTAGCCCGCCTGGGTGCCGGCGCCGAGGCCCCAGGGGAGCGAGAGGACCCACACCACCGGGGTCGGGTACTCGATCAGGGTGCCGGCCAGGCCGGCCTCGGCCAGCCCGCCGATGCGGCGGTGGTAGTACAGGACGTCCCCGGTGGCCTCGCCCTCGAACAGCGCCCAGGCCAGCAGCATCAGCGCACGGGTGGCCACCCAGGCGCTCAGCACGCCCCAACCGGGCAGCGGAACGGTGGACCGGGTGAGCGTCATCACGTCCTCAGGGTCGGGGCGGTGGCGCACCCGGTGCGCCGGTCCCGCGGGCCCCAGGGGGCCGGCGGGACGGTGGAGATGCGCCCCCGGAAGGATTCGAACCTTCGCTCCCGCCTCCGGAGGGCGGTGCTCTATCCCCTGAGCTACGGGGGCTGGCGCATGACCGGGGAAGAGACTAGCAGGCTCCGTGCCCGGCCTCGACCCGCGCGGCGGCCGGGACGTCCAGGGAGCGGTCGGGCCGGTGGTGCTTGGCCCGGTGCGTCACAGTTGTCGACCATGACGCACATGCACGTGGCCGGGTCGATCCACGCCGACGCCGCCGCCGGGGCGCCGCACTGGCTGCGGCTGCCCGCCGACGTCAACGCCCTGGTGCCGCGGCTGTGGAGCAGCACCGCCTCCCGCGGCGCGGACGGGGTCCTCCAGGTCGGGGGGATGTCGGTCACCGAGGCCGTCGCCCGGGTGGGGACGCCGGTCTACCTGGTCGACGAGGTCGACCTGCGCGAGCGGGCCCGCGCCTTCGCCGAGGCCTTCGACGGGTGGCGCATCTACTACGCCGGCAAGTCGTTCCTCTGCACCGCGGTGGCCCGCTGGGTGGCCGAGGAGGGGCTCGGGGTGGACGTCTGCACCGGTGGTGAGCTGGCGGTCGCGCTGCGGGCCGGGGTCGAGCCGCGGCTGATCGGGCTGCACGGCAACAACAAGTCCCTGGCCGAGCTGGAGGCCGCGCTGGACGCCGGGGTCGGGCGGATCATCGTGGACTCCACCGACGAGATCGCCCGGCTGGAGGAGCTGACCCGCGAGCGCGGCGTCGTGGCCCGGGTGATGGTGCGGGTGACCACCGGCATCGAGGCCCACACCCACGAGTACATCGCCACCGCGCACGAGGACCAGAAGTTCGGCTTCTCCATCGCCAGCGGCCAGGCGCTGGAGGCGCTGCTGCGCTGCCACCGCGCCGAGGGGCTGCACCTGCTGGGCATCCACTCCCACATCGGCTCCCAGATCTTCGACACGCAGGGCTTCGAGATGGCCGCGCGGCGGATCCTCACCCTGCACGCCGCCGTCCGCGACGCCACCGGGGTGGAGCTGCCGGAGATGGACCTCGGCGGCGGCTTCGGCATCGCCTACACCACGGTGGACTCCCCCTCGACGCCGGCGGAGCTGGCCGGCTCGCTGCGCTCCATCGTCGAGCACGAGTGCCGGGCGCTCGGCCTCACCGTCCCGGACCTCTCGATCGAGCCGGGCCGGGCCATCTCCGGGCCGTCCACGATGGCGGTCTACGAGGTGGGGACGGTCAAGGGGGTCCGGCTGGACGGTGGCGCGGAGCGTCTCTACGTCGCCGTGGACGGCGGCATGAGCGACAACATCCGCCCGGCGCTCTACGCCGCGGAGTACTCCGCCACCGTGGCCAACCGCGCCTCGGCGGCCGAGCCCCGGCTGTCCCGGGTGGTCGGCAAGCACTGCGAGGGCGGGGACATCCTGGTCCGCGACGAGTTCCTCCCCGGTGACGTCGCCCCCGGCGACCTGGTCGCGGTGCCGGCCTCGGGGGCCTACAGCCGCTCCATGGCCAGCAACTACAACCACGTCCCGCGGCCGCCCGTGGTGGGCGTCCGCGACGGCCGGCTGCAGACCCTGGTCCGCCGGGAGACCCTGGACGACCTGCTGGCCCTCGACGTCGGCTGAGCCGTCCCCGGTCGTCGCCGGAGCGGGGCGGCGCACGGGCCGCCAGCCGCGCCGGCGTGCCCACATGGTGAAGATCTTCCGAGCAGGACCGCCCCAGGCGACATGATCTGCCGTGTCGAGCACGACCACCCACCGACCCGGCCTCCGGCCGGACCAGCCCGCAGCAGAACGAGGAACGCCGATGACCGACCGCCCCGACTCCCCGGCACCGCTGCGGGTGGCGCTGCTCGGCTGCGGCACCGTCGGCAGCGAGGTGGCCCGGCTGCTGACGACCTCGGCCTCCGACCTCGAGGCCCGCATCGGCCGCCCGGTGGAGCTGGCCGGGATCGCCGTGCGCCGGCTCAACCGCGAGCGTCCCGGCATCGACCCCGCCCTGCTGACCACCGACGCGATGGGGCTGGTGCTGCGCCCCGACGTCGACCTGGTGGTCGAGGTGATCGGCGGGCTGGAGCCGGCGCGCGCGCTGATCCTGGCCGCGCTCGGCCGCGGGGCCGCGGTGGTGACGGCCAACAAGGCGCTGCTGGCCGAGGACGGCGCGACGCTCTTCGCCGCCGCCGAGGAGGCCGGCACCGACCTCTACTTCGAGGCCTCGGTGGCCGGGGCCATCCCGATCATCCGACCGCTGCGGGAGTCCCTGGTCGGTGACGAGATCACCACCGTGATGGGCATCGTCAACGGCACCACCAACTTCATCCTGGACCGGATGCACAACGAGGGCGCCGGGTTCTCCGAGGCGCTGGCCATGGCCCAGGAGCTGGGCTACGCCGAGGCCGACCCGACCGCCGACGTGGAGGGCTTCGACGCCGCCGCCAAGGCGGCGATCCTGGCCAGCCTGGCCTTCCACACCCGGGTCCGGGCCGAGGACGTCCACCGCGAGGGCATCACCGACGTCACCCGCGCCGACGTGGCGACCGCGACCGCGATGGGCTCGGTGATCAAGCTGGTGGCCATCTGCACCCTGACCGACGACCCCGAGCCGCGGGTCTCGGTCCGCGTGCACCCGGCGATGATCCCGGGCACGCACCCGCTGGCCGCGGTCGGCGGGGCCTATAACGCCGTCTTCGTGGAGTCCCGCTCGGCCGGACGGCTGATGTTCTACGGCCCCGGCGCCGGTGGCGGCCCGACCGCCTCGGCGGTGATGGGCGACCTGGTCACGGTGGCCCGCAACCGGGTCCGCGGCGCCTCCGGGCCCGGCGAGTCCAGCTACGCCGCGCGCCAGGTGGCCCCGATCGGTGACGTGGTGACCAGCTACCACGTCAGCCTGTCCGTGGCCGACGTGACCGGCGTGCTCGCCTCGGTGGCGCACTGCTTCGCCGAGCACGGGGTGTCGCTGCAGACGGTCCGCCAGGAGGGCACCGGCGCCGGCGCCGCGGTCACCACCGCGGAGGCCGAGGAGCCCACCGGCGGCAGCGCGCGGCTGGTGATCGTCACCCACGCCGCCCGCGACGCCGCCCTCTCCGCCACCGTGGAGCAGCTGCGGTCGCTGCCGGAGGTGCACGAGGTCATCAGCGTGATGCGCGTGGAAGGAGCCTGACGTGGTCCAGCCCACCAGCCAGCCCGGTGAGGTGCGCCGACCGGTGGCCACCGCCGGCCTGATCGAGCGCTACCGCGAGTGGCTGCCCGTCGCCGAGGGCGACCCGGTGGTCAGCCTGGGGGAGGGGTCGACGCCGCTGGTGCACGCCCCGGTGCTCTCGGAGCTGATCGACGGCGAGGTGTGGATCAAGGTCGAGGGCGCCAACCCGACCGGGTCCTTCAAGGACCGTGGCATGACGGTGGCGGTGAGCCGGGCCGCTGCGGAGGGCGCCAAGGCGGTGGTCTGCGCGTCCACCGGCAACACCTCGGCCTCGGCCGCCGCCTACGCCTGCCGGGCCGGGATGCGTCCGGTGGTGCTGCTGCCGGCCGGTCGGATCGCCCGGGGCAAGCTGGCCCAGGCCATCGTGCACGGGGCCGAGATCGTCCAGGTGGACGGCAACTTCGACGACTGCCTGACCGTGGCCCGCAAGCTGGCCGAGGCCTACCCGGTGGCGCTGGTGAACTCGGTGAACCCGGACCGCATCGAGGGCCAGAAGACCGCCGCCTTCGAGGTGGTGGACGTCCTGGGCGACGCCCCGGACCTGCACCTGCTCCCGGTCGGGAACGCCGGGAACGTGACCGCCTACTGGCGCGGCTACCGGCAGTACGCCGAGCAGGGGATCAGCACCCGGAGCCCGCGGATGTGGGGCTTCCAGGCCGCCGGCGCGGCCCCGCTGGTCCTCGGCCACCCGGTGCTGGACCCCGAGACGGTGGCCACCGCGATCCGGATCGGCAACCCGGCCTCCGCCGAGCAGGCCCTGGCGGCCCGGGAGGAGTCCGGTGGCCGGTTCGAGTCCGTCACCGACGACCAGATCCTCGACGCCCAGGCCTTCCTCGCCTCCCGCGAGGGCATCTTCGTCGAGCCCGCCTCGGCCTCGGGGGTGGCCGGGCTGATGGCCCTGCACGCCGCCGGTGAGGTCGACCGCGGGCTGCAGGTGGTGATCACGGTCACCGGCAACGGGCTCAAGGACATCGACACCGCGCTGAGCCGGCACACCGTCGGGGCCACCACGGTCGAGGCCGACGTGCACCAGGTGGCCGAGGTCTGCGGGCTGACCCGGTGACTCCCGCCGTCCCCGTCGGCCGCTCGGTCACGGTGGCGGTGCCGGCGAGCAGCGCCAACCTCGGCCCGGGCTTCGACAGCCTCGGCCTCGCCCTGGACTGGGTGGACGAGGTGGAGGTCACCGTGCTGGAGGCCGGGTGCGAGGTGCTGGTCACCGGGGAGGGCGCTGGCACCGTGCCCCGTGACCGCAGCCACCTGGTGCTGGCGACCCTGGAGGGGGCGCTGACCGAGCTCGGTCTCTCGCTGCCGGGGGTGCGGCTGCGGTCGCACAACACCATCCCGCACGGGCGTGGGCTGGGTTCCTCCTCGGCGGCGCTGGTGGCCGGGCTGCTGGCCGGCTGGACGCTGGCCCACCCGCGGGAGCCGGTGGACCGGCAGTGGCTGCTGCAGCGGGCCCACGCGCTGGAGGGCCACGCCGACAACGTCGCCGCGGCCATCTTCGGCGGGCTGGTGCTGACCTGGTCCGACGGCGACGGTGCGGGCGCCTCGGTCCGTCCCGGGCGGTTGCACCCGGCGCTGCGGGCGGTGGCGCTGGTGCCGGAGGTGTCGGTGCTGACCGAGCACGCCCGCGGGGTGCTCCCGGCCCAGGTGCCGCACCGCGACGCCGCCGCCGGCGCCGGCCGCGCCGCGCTGCTGGTGCACGCGCTGGCCGGCGACCTCGACGTGCTGGTCCCGGCCACCCGGGACTGGCTGCACCAGGACCAGCGCGCCCCGCTGATGCCGGCGGCGGACGGGCTGCGCCGGGCGCTGCGCGCCGCCGGGTTCGCCGCCCTGGTCTCCGGTGCCGGCCCGACGGTGCTGGTGCTGGTGGCCGAGGACCGGGTCGAGGACGTCCGCGCCTGGCTGGCCGGGTCGGGCGCCGGTGCGGCGGCGGGCTGCGGGGTGCACGTGCTGCGTCCCGGGGTCGGGGCGCGCGTGCTGTCGGTCTCGGGCTGACGTAGCCCGCCCCGCGCGCCACGCCCCGGTGGCCACGACGTCGGCGGCCGGGACGGGGGCGGGGCCTCGGCGGTCCGCGGCAGCGGCAGTCGTGCAGCCGCAGCTGGACACGCGGGGGCGGACGGTGCGGCAGGTGCCCCCTCGCTGGCCCGGCAGTGGTACCGTGGCAGGCGTCCGGTCCGAAACGTGCCCCGCACGACGGTCGGGCGGCACCTGACACGAGGTGCGACGCCGTCTCAGGCGTCACCACACCCCCCTTCGCCGACGCACAGGCGTCGCGCGGGCCGCTGTGGGACGTGAACGGCTCCTCAGCTCCACCGGTTCAATCAGAACTCAACGATGCCCATGCGGGCACCGGGGGATCCATGTCACCGGCCCACAGGGTCAGGGACCCCCGCGTCGAAAGGACACGCGTGACCAACACCACCGACTCGGCCCCCGACGCCGCCCAGGCCCCCTCGGCCGGCGGCCGCCGCACCCGCGGCAGCGGGCTCGAGGCCATGCTCCTGCCCGAGCTCAAGCAGCTCGCTTCCACGATGGGCCTCAAGGGCGCCGGAGCGATGCGCAAGGGCGCGCTGATCGAGGCGATCAAGGACCGCCAGTCCGGCGGCGGCAGCGCGGCCCCGGCCGCCTCCCGTCCGCGCCAGGACCGCAGCGACCGGACCGCCGGGGCGGGCGACGGAGCCGCTCCGGCCGGCACCCAGACCGCCGCCGACGGCAGGTCCACCACCAGCACCACCGACGGCGGCCCCGCGAACGGTGCCGCCGAGGCCCCGACGCGACGCAGCGAGCAGGCGCCGGCCCGCGAGGACGGGGCGGGTCAGGCCGAGCTGCCGGCCACCGGCACCGCCCGTGAGGGCAGCAGCCGGCGCGGCCGTCGGCGCGGCAGCGCGGGCGACAGCTCCCTGGTGGCCGAGGTGGCCTCCAGCCTGGAGCGTGACTTCGGCGTCACCACCCGTGGCGAGGAGAGCCCGGCCCGCGGCGAGGGTGACCAGCAGGCTCGCGAGCGCCAGCCCCAGCGTGAGGAGGACCGGCAGGGCGGCGGCTCCCAGGACCGCTCCGACGACCAGGGCGAGCGCGGCGGTCGCCGCGAGGACCGCCAGCGCGACGACCGCCAGGCCGGGCGCCAGAACGACGACCGCCAGGGCGGACGCCAGAACGAGGACCGTCAGGGCGGACGCCAGAGCGAGGACCGTCAGGGCGCGCGCCAGGGCGACCAGCAGGACCGCCGCGGCAACCAGAACGGCGGCGGCCAGAACGGTGGCGGCCAGAACGGCGGCGGTCAGCAGTCCAGCCAGGGCGCGGACTACGACGACGACGGCGGGGGCCGTCGCGGCCGTCGGCGGCGCAACCGCGGTGAGCGCAGCGAGCGCGGTGAGCGCGGTGAGCGCCAGGGCCGGCGCCAGACCCGCGGCGGCGGGGGCGGCGAGCGCTTCGAGGCCGAGCCCGTCATCACCGAGGACGACGTCCTGGTCGACGTCAGCGGCATCCTCGACGTGCTGGACAGCTACGGCTTCGTCCGCCGCACCGGCTACCTCCCCGGTCCCAGCGACGCCTACGTGCCCATGTCGATGCTGCGCAAGCACGGACTGCGCAAGGGCGACGTGGTCACCGGCGCGATCAAGGCCGGCGGCAAGGAGGGGGACCGCAAGGAGAAGTACAACCCCCTGGTCCGGCTGGACACCGTCAACGGCGCCTCCCCCGAGCAGGCCCTGAACCGGCCCGAGTTCGGCAAGCTGACCCCGCTCTACCCGCAGGAGCGCCTGCGGCTGGAGACCACGGCCACCAACATGACCAACCGGATCATCGACCTGGTGGCCCCGATCGGCAAGGGCCAGCGTGGTCTGATCGTCTCCCCGCCCAAGGCGGGCAAGACCCTGGTGATGCAGTCCATCGCCAACGCGATCACCACCAACAACCCCGAGATGCACCTGATGGTGGTGCTGGTCGACGAGCGTCCCGAGGAGGTCACCGACTTCCAGCGCACGGTCAACGGTGAGGTCATCGCCTCCACCTTCGACCGTCCCGCCAGCGACCACACCATCGTCGCCGAGCTGGCCATCGAGCGGGCCAAGCGCCTGGTCGAGCTGGGTCACGACGTGGTGGTGCTGCTGGATGGCATCACCCGGCTGGGTCGGGCCTACAACCTGGCCGCCCCGGCCAGCGGCCGCATCCTCTCCGGTGGTGTGGACTCCGCGGCGCTGTTCCCGCCCAAGCGGTTCTTCGGCGCGGCGCGCAACATCGAGGACGGCGGCTCGCTGACCATCCTCGCCACGGCGCTGATCGAGACCGGCTCGAAGATGGACGAGGTGATCTTCGAGGAGTTCAAGGGCACCGGCAACATGGAGCTCCGGCTGCGCCGTGAGTTCGCCGACAAGCGGATTTACCCGGCCGTGGACGTCGACGCCTCCAGCACCCGCCGCGAGGAGCTGCTGATGAGCCGCGAGGAGCTGCAGATCGTCTGGAAGCTGCGTCGGGTGCTCTCGGGCCTGGACGGGCAGCAGGCGCTGGAGATGCTGCTGAACCGGATGCGCAAGACGCAGACCAACACCGAGTTCCTGATGGTGATCAGCAAGACCACCCCGGCTCGTCCCGGCGACGAGTGAGGCCCGGCGCCCGGGGCGGAATAGTTGCCCGCCCCGGGACGCTGAGGCACAATGATCCGCTGGTGCCGGTTCACGTCCTGTGTCGCAGGGCGACCCGGCGCCGTACCGACGAGGAGATCCCATGAAGGCCAACGTCCACCCGAACTACGTGGAGACCCAGGTGAGCTGCACCTGCGGGAACACGTTCACCACGCGCAGCACGAGCGACCGCGGCAGCCTCCGCGTCGAGGTCTGCTCCGCCTGCCACCCGTTCTACACCGGCAAGCAGAAGATCCTCGACACCGGCGGTCGCGTGGCCCGCTTCGAGAAGCGCTACGCCAAGAAGTCCTGACGCCTCGAGCGTCCCAGCGGCGTCGGGGGGCTGGTCCGCCAGCCTCCCCGGCGCCGCTGCGTCGTGTCCGGGGTCGTGACCGCGGCGGTGCCGACACCGCCGGAGTGAGGGAGAACCGATGAGCGAGGCCTTCGACGCCGCCGCCCCCGCGCTGCGCGCCGAGCTCGCCGAGCTGGAGCGCCAGCTCTCCGACCCCGAGGTGCACGCCGACCCGGCACGGGTGCGTCGGATCGGGCGCCGCTACGCCGAGCTGACCCCGACGGTGAAGGCGCTGGAGCGGCTGGACGTGGTGACCGCCGACCTGCGCGCCGCCCGCGAGCTGGCGCCCGAGGACGAGTCCTTCGCGCTCGAGGCCGAGCAGCTGGAGCGTCGCCGGGTCGAGCTCACCGACGAGCTGACCCGGCTGCTGGCCCCGCGCGACCCCAACGACCCGAGCGACGTCATCCTGGAGATCAAGTCCGGTGAGGGCGGTGAGGAGTCGGCCCTCTTCGCCGGGGACCTGCTGCGGATGTACACCCGCTACGCCGAGGCCTCCGGCTGGAAAATCGAGGTGCTGGACGCCCAGCAGACCGACCTCGGCGGGTACAAGTCGGTCACCGTGGCGGTCAAGGCCACCTCCCCCGGCGTGCCGGAGTCGATGCCCTACGCCCGGCTGAAGTTCGAGGCCGGGGTGCACCGGGTGCAGCGGGTGCCGGTGACGGAGTCCCAGGGTCGCGTGCACACCTCGGCCGCCGGCGTGCTGGTGATGCCGGAGGTGGAGGAGACCGAGGTCGAGCTCTCCGAGGACGACCTGCGCATCGACGTCTTCCGCTCCTCAGGTCCCGGCGGCCAGGGGGTCAACACCACCGACTCCGCGGTCCGGATCACGCACCTGCCGACCGGGCTGGTGGTCTCCTGCCAGAACGAGCGGTCCCAGCTGCAGAACCGCGAGCAGGCGATGCGGATGCTGCGGAGCCGGCTGGCCGCGCTGGCCGAGGAGCAGGCCGTGGCCGCAGCCTCGGCGGCGCGACGCTCCCAGGTGCGCACGGTCGACCGCGCCGAGCGGGTCCGCACCTACAACTACCCCGAGAACCGCTTCGCCGACCACCGGATCGGCTTCAAGTCCCACGACCTCGACCACGTCCTCGGCGGTGCGCTGCAGCCCGTGGTCGACGCGCTGCAGGCGGTGGAGGTGGCCGAGCGGCTCGAGCAGGCCGGCCGGTGAGCGGCGCGGCGCTGCAGCGGCAGCTGCGCGAGGGCGCGGAGCTGCTGCGCCGGGCCGACGTCCCGGCCCCCGAGGCGGAGGCCCGGATCCTGGCCTGCCACCTGCTCGGTGTCGACCCGACCGGCCTGTTCACCGCCGCGGCGATGGACCGGGCCCAGCACGAGGGCTTCCTGGAGCTGCTCGCTCGCCGGGCCGCCGGGGCGCCGGTGCAGCACCTGACCGGGGAGGCGTGGTTCCGCCACGTCCGCCTGGAGGTCGGTCCCGGCGCCTTCGTGCCCCGGCCCGAGACCGAGGTGATGGTGGGCTGGGTGGTCGAGCAGCTGGCCGGCCTCGGCCCGTCACCGCTGGTGGTGGACCTGTGCAGCGGCTCCGGGGCCATCGCCCGTGCCCTGGCCGACGAGGTGCCAGGGGCCCGGGTGCACGCGGTGGAGCTGTCCGAGGACGCGCTGGTCTGGGCCGGGCGCAACCTGGCCGGGACCGGGGTCGAGCTGCACGCCGGCGACATGGCCGACGCCCTCCCCGAGCTGGACGGGCAGGTGGACGTCGTGGTCTGCAACCCGCCCTACATCCCGCTGGAGGCCTGGGAGTCCGTCGCCGCCGACGTCCGCGACCACGACCCGCACCTGGCGCTGTTCTCCGGGGCCGACGGGCTGGACGCGATGCGGGTGCTGGCCGACGTGGCCGCCCGGCTGCTCCGCAGCGGTGGCCGGCTGGCCGCCGAGCACGCGGAGGTGCAGGAGCACTCGGTGGTGCAGCTGTTCCTCGACCACGGGCGGTGGTCCGACGTCCGCGACCACCGCGACCTCAACGACCGTCCCCGCTTCGTCACCGCCGTCCGGCACTGAGCCGGGGTCCGGACGTGCCCGCCCGGGACGGCCGGTGACCGGGCTGGATCAGGGGCGGCGGACCCCGGTCACGTTGAGCATCACCGCGTAGAGCGAGGTGGTCGCGGTGACGTAGAGGACGTTCCCGCGGGCACCGCCGAAGGTGAGGTTCGCCGTCGTCTCGGGGAGCAGCAGCTTCCCCAGCAGCGTCCCGTCCGGGGCCAGGCAGTGCAGCCCGTCACCGGCGGCCAGCCAGAGCCGTCCGCGGGAGTCCAGCCGCAGCCCGTCGAAGCCGCCGGAGGTGCACTCGGCCAGCACCCCCCGGTCGCGGAGGGAGCTGCCGTCGACGTCGAGGGCCCGGACGTGGCCGCGACCGGTGTCGGTGACGTAGAGCACCGACTCGTCGGCGGAGAAGGCCAGCCCGTTGGGCCGGTCGAAGTCCTGTGCGACCACGTCCAGGGTGCCGTCGGGGGAGACGCGGTAGACGTGGCAGCCGTCGACCTCGCGCTCGCCGGGGTGTCCCTCGTAGCCGTCGTCGATGCCGTAGCTGGGGTCGGTGAACCAGACCGATCCGTCGGAGGCCTCCACCACGTCGTTGGGGCTGTTCAACCTCCCGCCCTGCCAGCGGTCGGCCAGCACCGTGCGGCGGCCGTCGTGCTCGACGCGGGTGACCCCGCGGGTGCCCTGCTCGCAGCTCAGCACCCGACCGGCCCGGTCCAGGCTGTGCCCGTTGTGGAACCCGGCGGGCTGCAGCCAGACGTCCACCCGGCCGGTGGTCTCGTCCAGGCGCAGCACCCGGTCGTTGGGGATGTCGCTGAACAGCACGCAGCGCCAGGCCGGCACGTGCACCGGTCCCTCCAGCCAGCGGCCGCCGTCGAAGAGCCGCTGCACGTGCCGGTCGCCACGGACGTCGGCGAACCGGTCGTCCAGGACCTCCAGCCCCAGCGGGAGCAGGGGCGGGGTGGTCAGGTCGGAGCTGGTCCAGGTCATCAGTACAGCCTCTCGGCGTAGGAGGGTCCGTAGTAGCGCTCGAGCTCGGCCAGGTCGTCCTCAGGACGCTCCAGCGCCTGGGCGATCCGGGCGCGGGAGGGGAGGGCGTCGGGCTGCCAGGAGTCCGGTTCCCACAGCCGCGAGCGCAGGAAGGCCTTGGCGCAGTGGGAGAACACCTCCTCGATCTCGACCTCCAGGGCCAGCACCGGCCGGCTGCCGCGCACCTCCAGCTGGTCGAACCACTCCGCGTCGCGGAGCAGCCGCGCCCGCCCGTTCACCCGGAGCGTGTCCCCACGACCCGGGACCACGAAGAGCAGACCCACGTGGGGGTTCTGCAGCACGTTGCGGTAGCCGTCCACGCGGCGGTTGCCCGGACGCTCGGCGATGGCCAGGTGCCGGTCGTCCAGGACGTGCACCAGGGAGCCCGCCGGGTCGCCCTTGGGGCTGGTGTCGCAGCGCCCCTCGGCGTCGGACGTGGCCAGCACGCAGAACGGGGAGGCGGCCAGCCACTCGACGTCGAGGCTGGTCAGCCGTGGCCGGACCTTGTCCCGGGTGCGGGGGAGCGGCAGCCCGATCAGCTCCTCCAGCTCGGCGGTGCTGGTGACGACCTCTGGGCTCGCGGCGACCATGCCCCCATCATGTCGGTCCGGCGCCCTGCCGTGCGAGGTGGATACCCCCTCACGTCGGGGACGGCCCGGGTGGGGTCGTTCTGGCAGGATGCCTGGCGTGAGCGAGCAGGGAAGTGCGGACGTGGTGGACGACCAGACCTACGAGCGGTTCGACTGCACCGGGGACGAGCTGCCCCGCGGGGCCGCGGCCGCCCGGGAGGCCGTCAACCGCGGCGAGTGCGTGGTCCTGCCCACCGACACCGTCTACGGCATCGGGGCCGACGCCTTCTCCGCCGAGGCCGTCCAGCGGCTGCTCGACGCCAAGGGCCGTGGTCGCGACATGCCGCCCCCGGTGCTGATCGCCGACCCGCGCGTCCTCAAGGCGCTGGCCACCGACGTCCCCACCCAGGCCGACCAGCTGGTGGCCCGGCACTGGCCGGGCCCGCTGACCGTGATCTGCAAGGCCCAGCGCAGCCTGCAGATGGACCTGGGAGACACCGAGGGCACCATCGCGCTGCGGGTCCCCGACCACGACGTCGCCCGCACCCTGCTGCGCCGCACCGGCCCGCTGGCCGTGAGCAGCGCCAACCGCTCCGGCCAGCCGGCCGCCACCGACGTGGACAGCGCGGTGGAGCAGCTGGGTGGCCGGGTCCGGGTCTACCTCGACGCCGGCCCCACCCCGGGTCCGGTCGCCTCCAGCATCGTGGACTTCACCCAGTCCGACGAGGGGGTGCTGGTCCGTGAGGGCGTGCTGAGCCTGGAGGTCCTGCAGGAGACCCTGCCCGGGCTCCTGGTCAGCGACACGGTGGCCGCCCAGCGGCAGGCCGCCGCAGCGGCCGCAGCGTCCACCGGGGACTCCTCCCCCGAGGACTCCTCGCCCGAGGGATCCGGGACCGATCAGGCGCAGACGGGCACCACCGGTGCGGAGGCCGGCGACGTGGCGGCGACCGGAGGTCCGGACGACCCGCTGCCGCCGGAGGGGACGACCGGGATGGCGACGGACGACGGCGGGCCGACGGACGACGCCGAGCCGACGGACGACGCCGGGTCGGCGGGGACGACGGGTGCGGACGGCAGCCGCGTGGCCGCGCGAGCCATGACCGCCACGGAGGAGCCGGACGCCGGCGCCGCGACCGAGGTCGTGCCGTCCGACGGCACCGAGGTCGCCACCACGGGGGAGGGGACCCAGGTGGTCACCGCCGGCTCCGGGTCGGAGGTGGTGACCGGCGAGGGCACCCGCACGCTGACCACCGGTGCGGGCACCGAGGTGATCACCTCCGGCGCGGCGCCGACCGACACCCCCGAGGCCGGGACCGAGGCAGCAGGACCCGCCCCCGTGCCCGCGGAGTCGGTCGTGGTCACCACCGGTCCGGACGGGGACTCGGTGGAGGTGGAGCACGGCTCGCAGGAGACCGAGGTGGTCGCGCCGGTGCGGGTCGACGCCCCGGAGGCGACCGGCGACGAGGACGGGCGGGACGAGGCGGGCACGGAGCACCGGGGCCGCGCACCCGATGCGTGAGTACCTCCTGGTGCTGCTGGTCGCCGCGGGCACCACGTACCTGCTGAGCGGGCTCTGCCGGCGGCTCGCCCTGCGGCTGGGGGCGGTGGCCGGGGTGCGGGACCGCGACGTGCACGTGGTGCCGATCCCGTACTTCGGCGGGGTGGCCATGCTGGCCGGGGTGGCCGCGGCCTTCCTGGTCGCCTCCCGGCTGCCGTTCCTGGGCAGCCAGCCGCTGGTCAGCCACGACGCCGGGTACGTGCTGCTCGCCGCCCTGGTCATCTGCCTGGTCGGGGTGCTCGACGACGTGTTCGACATGTCGGCCCTGGTCAAGCTGGCCGGGCAGGTGCTGGCGGCGGGGATCGTGGTGATCAACGGCGTCCGGATGATGTGGATCCCGCTGCCGGACCGCATCATCTCCCTGGACGACATCACCTCCATCGCCATCACGGTGTTCTTCATCGTGCTGTGCACCAACGCGGTGAACTTCGTCGACGGGCTGGACGGTCTGGCCACGGGCGTCGTGGCCATCGGGGCGCTGGCCTTCTTCACCTACTGCTACGTCCTGACCCGCGACCAGGACCTGGTGCGCGCCACCACGTCCGGGCTGATCGCGGTGGCCATCGCGGGGGTCTGCCTGGGGTTCCTGCCGCACAACTGGTTCCCCGCCCAGATGTTCATGGGTGACTCCGGCTCGATGCTGCTGGGGCTGCTGCTGGCCAGCGCGACCATCAGCCTCACCGGCCAGTTCGACTTCACCCAGCTGCAGTCGGCGTCGGGGGGAGGGGCGGTGCTGCCGGCCTACCTCCCCCTGGTGCTCCCGGTGGCCATCCTGGCGCTGCCGCTGCTGGACGTGGTGCTGGCCTGGACCCGGCGCACCATGGCCGGGCGCTGGTGGTTCGTGCCGGACAAGCAGCACCTGCACCACCAGCTGCTGCGGCGCGGGCACTCCCACCGCGGGGCCGTGGCGCTGCTCTACCTCTGGTCCTGGCTGATCTCCTTCGGGTTGATCGGCATCGGTCTGACCCGCAACCCGTGGGTGGTGGCCGGGGTGGTCGCGGTGGCCCTGGCCGCGGCCGTGCTGACCGTCGTCCCCCCTCCGGGAGGACGCGACCGGAGCACGCCGGCGACCCCGGTGGCCTGAGCCCGGAGGGGTCGCGCGGGGGCCCGCGGGTTCGCTGGCCCGGAGCCGATTGTGCTAGTTTTCACAAGCCCCCGGCGGGGGTGATCACCTAGGCCGACGACAGGATCTCGACCACGATGACCAGCAGGAGCAACGACGCCAGCGGGCCAACGCCCGCCAGCGCCGCTCAGGCTGTCGTGCTCGCGGACCGGGCCCGGCGCCTGCTGGTCGGCGGGATGGTGGGCGCGCACGTCCTGGCCCTCCCCGTGCTGATCGGCTTCGCCGTGGCCGACGGCGCCCGCGCGCTGGTCTCCGGGCTCTTCGGGCTGGCCCTGGTGGTCTTCTTCCACGCGGTCGGCCAGGCCACCCAGATCCGCTTCGCCGGCTCGGACCCGCGCACCCTGATGCGGGCCTCGCTGCTGTCCTACGCCCTCCGCACCGCCCTCCTCGGGCTGGCCGTGGTGGGCTGGGTCAACCTGCCGCCGGAGTCGCAGGCCCGGGTGAACCCGATGGCCCTCTCGATGGTCGCCGCGGCCGCCGTGGTGGGCTGGATGGTGGCCCTCGTGCGCACCTACTCCCGTCTCCGGATCCCGGTCTACGACGAGCCCGACGCGCCCGCTCGCGGCGTCTACGACAGTGCGTCGGAGATCACACCGGCGCCGGGGTCGCGGGCATGACCGGCGGCGTGCCGGCTGATAGTCTTCGGCGCAGTTCGGAAGAGACCCGGAAGGCCAGTGCGGCGGGCGAGCGGGAGGGCATGCGTGTCCTCTCCTACGTCCTCGCCGGACCGGTCGTCTACGGAGGGCTCGGGTGGGTGGGAGACCACTTCCTGGGCACGCAGTTCCTGCTCCCGGTCGGCGCGGTGCTCGGCATCGTGCTCTCCGTCTACATGATCGTCAAGCGCTACGGAGTCGCTACGTGAGCGGCGCACGCAGAGAGGAGTCCCCGTGGGTGTCCTGAGCCTGCCGGTCCCCATGAGGCTGCCGGTCCCGATGGACACCGGTGGCGAGGAGGGTGGCTGGCACACCCCGAGCCTGGAGGACTTCGACTTCGTCGGTGGCTTCGGCGGACCGGACTGGGTCAACAAGCCCTTCGTCCAGGCCGTGCTGGCCGCCGTGATCGTGATCGTGCTGTGGCTGCTGGCCTCCCGCAAGCTGCGGACGGTGCCGAGCAAGCGGCAGTTCATGAACGAGTACTTCTACAACTTCATCCGCAACGGGGTGGCGCTGGACGCCCTGGGGGCGCACGACTTCCGTCGCTACCTGCCGTACCTGCTGGGGCTGTTCTCCTTCATCTGGGTGAACAACCTGATGGGGCTGTTCCCGCTGCTGATGTTCCCCACGTTCTCCAACATCGGCTACGCCTGGGGCCTGGTGGCCCTGACGTACATCATCTACAACGTGGCCGGCGTCGCCCGGCACGGGATGAAGTACTTCAAGAACATGCTGCTCCCCGAGGGCGTGCCGCCGGCGCTGTGGATCGTCATCATCCCGATCGAGTTCCTGTCGAACTTCGTCATCCGCCCGCTCACGCTGGGCCTGCGACTCTTCGGCAACCTCCTCGCCGGTCACCTGGTGGTGCTGGTCTTCGTGACCGGTGGTGCCTACCTGCTCTTCGAGTCCGAGGGGATCGTCAACCGGCTGGCCGGTGGCGCCTCGCTCGTCTTCAGCTTCGCGATCTTCGCCCTGGAGCTGCTGGTGAGCTCGCTGCAGGCCTACATCTTCACCGTCCTGACCGCTCAGTACGTGGCTTCGTCGCTCGCTGAGGACCACTGACCCCGACCGTCCACAGACCTCTCACTCAAGAGAACCTCCGAAAGGAACTCCCCAAATGGAAATCTCCGGCTCCATCAACCTGATCGGCTACGGCCTGGCCGTCATCGGTTCGGGCATCGGCGTGGGCATGATCTTCGCCTCGGTCATCCAGGGCACCGCCCGTCAGCCCGAGGCCCGTGGCGCCATGATGGGCACCGCGTGGATCGGGTTCGCCGTGGTCGAGGCGCTGGCCATCCTGGCGCTGGCCTTCTCCTTCGTCCTCCCGCTCTGAGCTCCTGATCATGCCCGTCCTGGAGACCAGCACAGGGATCGACTTCGGGCCGCTCCTCCCGCACTACCTGTCCGAGATCGTCATGGGCATCCTGCTCATGGTCGTGATCTACCTGGTGATGCGGGCGAAGGTGGTTCCCGCGTTCGAGAAGATGTACGAGGAGCGCCGCGCCTCCATCGAGGGTGGCATGGAGAAGGCCGAGGCCGCCCAGCGCGAGGCCGAGGCCGCCCTGGTCGAGTACAAGGCCCAGCTCGCCGACGCCCGCGCCGAGGCCGCCCGCATCCGCGAGGACGCCAAGAACCAGGGCGCGCAGATCCTGGCCGAGATGCGCGAGGAGGCCCAGGCCGAGTCCGCGCGGATCCGGTCCCAGGCCCACACCGCGATCGAGGCCGAGCGCACCCAGGTGGTCGCCCAGCTGCGCAGCGAGGTCGGTGGCCTGGCCACCACCCTCGCCGGTCGCATCGTGGGTGAGTCGCTGGACGACGACGAGCGTGCTCGTCGCACCGTCGAGCGCTTCCTGGTCGACCTCGAGTCCCAGCCGGCTGCCCAGCAGACGACGGCGGGGAGCGGTACGGCATGAGCCAGACCACCCGCGCCGAGGACACCCGGCTGTCCGTGCTGGACGGCGTGCTCGACGGCCAGCACGACGTGGCCGTCGCCTCCGACCTGTTCGCCGTGGTCGACCTGCTGGAGTCCCAGCCGGCCGTCCGGCGGGCGCTCACCGACCCGGGGCGGGCCGTCCGCTTCCGTCAGCAGCTGGCCACCAACCTGCTGCACGGCCGGGTCAGCGAGGCGGCGCTCGCCGTGGTCCGTGCGGCCACCGAGCACCGCTGGGCGTCCGGCTCGACCTTCGTCGCGGCGCTGGAGCGCCAGGGCGTGCGGGCCGAGCTGCGCGGGTCCGCCGGCGGGGGTGAGCTCGACGAGATCGAGGACGAGCTCTTCCGCTTCGGTCGCCTGGTCGCCTCCGACCAGGAGCTCCGCCACGCCGTCTCCGACCGCTCGCGGTCGCTGCAGGGGCGCCAGGAGCTCGTGGCGAGGTTGCTCGTGGGCAAGGTCCGTCCGGCCACCGCGGCACTCGCGGTGCGGGCGGTCAAGGGTCGGGAGCACAACTTCGACCGCACCCTGGACAGCTACCTCGAGCTCGCCGCCCAGACCCGGCAGCGGTCGGTGGCCACCGTGCGGGTGGCCCGTCCGCTGGACGACGACCAGGCCGCCCGGCTGCGGGCCGCGTTGTCGCGCCAGGCGGGCCGTGACGTGGCGATGCACGTCGTGGTGGATCCTGAGGTCCTGGGTGGTATCCGGGTCGAGCTCGGGGACGAGCTCATCGAGGGCACCGTGGCCGCGCGCCTCGAGGACGCCCGTCGCAAGCTGCAGTGATCGCCGGCAGCACCAGAACACACACGCACGACACGAGAGCTAGGGACTGACTGATGGCGGAACTCACTATCCGGCCCGACGAGATCCGGGACGCACTGGACCGGTTCGTCCAGGACTACACGCCCGACGCATCCTCCCGCGAGGAGGTCGGCACCGTCATCACCTCCGGTGACGGCATCGCCCGGGTCGAGGGCCTGCCCTCGGCCATGGCCAACGAGCTGCTCGAGTTCGAGAACGGCGTCCTCGGCATCGCCCTGAACCTCGACGTCCGCGAGATCGGCGTCGTGGTGCTCGGGAACTCCGAGGGCATCGAGGAGGGCTCCGCGGTCCGCCGCACCGGTGAGGTGCTCTCGGTCTCCGTCGGTGACGGCTACCTCGGCCGCGTGGTCGACGCCATGGGCAACCCGATCGACGGCCTGGGCGAGATCACCCCGCTGGACAGCCGTCGTCCGCTCGAGCTCCAGGCCGCCGGCGTGATGGACCGCCAGGAGGTCCGTGAGCCGATGCAGACCGGTCTGAAGGCCATCGACGCGATGATCCCGATCGGCCGCGGCCAGCGCCAGCTGATCATCGGTGACCGCAAGACCGGCAAGACCGCGATCGCGATCGACACGATCATCAACCAGAAGGCCAACTGGGAGTCCGGCGACCCGAGCAAGCAGGTCCGCTGCGTCTACGTGGCGATCGGCCAGAAGGGCTCGACCGTGGCCGAGCTCCGCGGTGCCCTCGAGGCGGCCGGCGCGCTGGAGTACACGACCATCGTGCACGCCCCCGCCTCGGACCCGGCCGGCTTCAAGTACATCGCGCCCTACACCGGCTCGGCCATCGGCCAGCACTGGATGTACGACGGCAAGCACGTCCTGATCGTCTTCGACGACCTGACCAAGCAGGCCGAGGCCTACCGCGCCATGTCGCTGCTGCTGCGTCGTCCCCCGGGCCGTGAGGCCTACCCCGGCGACGTCTTCTACCTCCACTCCCGGCTGCTGGAGCGTTGCGCCAAGCTCTCCAACGAGCTCGGCGGTGGCTCGATGACCGGTCTGCCGATCATCGAGACGAAGGCCAACGACGTGTCGGCCTACATCCCCACCAACGTCATCTCGATCACCGACGGCCAGATCTTCCTGCAGTCGGACCTGTTCAACGCCAACCAGCGTCCCGCCGTGGACGTCGGCGTCTCGGTCTCCCGGGTCGGTGGCGCGGCGCAGATCAAGGCGATGAAGGGTGTCGCGGGCTCGCTGAAGCTGAACCTGGCCCAGTACCGCGACATGCAGGCCTTCGCCATGTTCGCCTCCGACCTGGACGCCACCTCCCGGCGCCAGCTGGAGCGCGGTGCACGGCTGACCGAGCTGCTGCGTCAGGGCAACTACGCGCCCTACCCGGTGGAGGACCAGGTCGTCAGCGTCTGGGCCGGCACCACCGGTCTGTTCGACGACGTCCCGGTCGACGACGTGCTGCGCTTCGAGAACGAGCTGCTGGAGCACCTGCGCCACAACTCGCCGGTGCTGCAGACCATCCGCGAGACGCAGAAGTTCGACGACGACACCGCCGCTGCGCTGACCCAGGAGATCGCCCGCTTCAAGCAGGGCTTCCAGACCTCCGACGGCAAGCTCCTGGTGGGCAACGAGCAGTCCGAGGCGATCGAGGAAGAGGACATCGAGCAGGCGCAGATCGTCAAGGGCAAGCGGGGCTGATCGGGGATGCCAGCCAGCCTGCGCGAGCTCCGGCAACGCCGGAACTCCGTCACCACCACCAAGAAGATCACCCGTGCGGTGGAGCTCATCGCCGCGTCGCGGATCATCAAGGCCCAGCAGAAGGCCACGGCAGCTGCGCCGTACGCCCGAGAGCTGACCCGCGCGGTGTCGGCGGTGGCGACCTACTCTGAGGTCGACCACCCGCTGACCACCGAGCAGGAGAACCCGCGTCGGGCGGCCATGGTGCTGATCACGTCCGACCGCGGTCTGGCCGGTGCCTACTCCTCCTCGGTGATCAAGCAGGGCGAGGGGCTGGGCGAGCGGCTGCGGGAGAACGGCCTGGAGGTCGCTCCCTACCTGGTCGGGCGCAAGGCGGCCGCCTTCTACGGCTTCCGCCGTCGTGAGGTCGCCGGGGCGTGGGCGGGGTTCTCCGACTCCCCGAGCTACGCCGAGGCCCGTGAGATCGCCGACACGCTGATCGAGGCCTTCCTGACGCCGACCGAGGAGGGCGGGGTGGACGAGATCCACATCGTCTTCACCCGGTTCGTCTCGATGCTGACCCAGCGGCCGGAGGTGATCCGGCTCCTCCCCCTGGAGGTGGTGGAGGGCGAGGAGGGCTCGACGGAGAGCAGCGAGGTGTACCCGCTGTACGAGTTCGAGCCCGATCCCGCCACGGTGCTGGACGAGCTGCTGCCGCTCTACGTGGCCAGCCGGATCCAGTACTGCCTGCTGCAGTCCGCGGCCTCCGAGCTGGCCAGCCGGCAGCGGGCGATGAAGTCCGCGACGGACAATGCCGAACAGCTGATCGAGCGGCTGACGCGTGAGGCCAACCAGGCGCGCCAGGCGGAGATCACCCAGGAAATCAGCGAGATCGTCGGTGGCGCAGCTGCGCTGGCCGACGCTTCCGAGAGCGAGTGAGAAGACAATGACTGCGACTGTCAACGACACCCAGACGGGCCACGGAGACGGGGGGACCGGCGTCGGTCGGGTCGCCCGCGTCATCGGACCCGTGGTCGACGTGGAGTTCCCCGCCGACCAGATGCCGGACCTGCTGAACGCTCTGCTGGTGGACCTGGAGGTGATGGGGGAGAAGCGCACCCAGACCCTGGAGGTCGCCCTGCACGTGGGCGACAACATGGTCCGCGCCATCTCGCTGAAGCCGACCGACGGGCTGCAGCGCGGCACCGCCGTGCGCGACACGGGCCAGCCGATCTCGGTGCCCGTGGGTGAGGTCACCAAGGGCCACGTCTGGAACGTGACCGGTGAGGTGCTCAACGTCGACCCGTCGAGCATCACCATCGAGGAGCGCTGGCCGATCCACCGCGGCGCCCCCAAGTTCGACCAGCTGGAGAGCAAGACCGAGATGCTGGAGACCGGCATCAAGGTGCTGGACCTGCTGACCCCCTACGTCCAGGGCGGCAAGATCGGCCTGTTCGGCGGCGCCGGGGTGGGCAAGACGGTGCTCATCCAGGAGATGATCTACCGCATCGCCCACAACTTCGGTGGCACCTCGGTGTTCGCCGGCGTGGGCGAGCGCACCCGCGAGGGCAACGACCTGATCAACGAGATGGAGGAGGCTGGCGTCCTCAAGGACACCGCCCTCGTCTTCGGCCAGATGGACGAGCCGCCGGGCACCCGGCTGCGCGTCGCCCTCTCGGCGCTGACCATGGCGGAGTACTTCCGCGACGTGATGAGCCAGGACGTGCTGCTCTTCATCGACAACATCTTCCGGTTCACCCAGGCCGGCTCGGAGGTCTCCACCCTCCTCGGCCGGATGCCGTCCGCGGTGGGCTACCAGCCCAACCTGGCCGACGAGATGGGTCAGCTCCAGGAGCGGATCACCTCGACCCGTGGTCACTCGATCACCTCGATGCAGGCGATCTACGTCCCGGCCGACGACTACACCGACCCGGCCCCGGCGACCACCTTCGCCCACCTGGACGCCACCACCGAGCTCTCGCGCGAGATCGCCTCGCGTGGTCTCTACCCGGCCGTGGACCCGCTGTCCTCGACCAGCCGGATCCTGGACCCGCAGTACATCGGCCAGGAGCACTACGACGTGGCCGTCCGGGTGAAGCAGATCCTGCAGCGCAACAAGGAGCTGCAGGACATCATCGCCATCCTCGGTGTCGACGAGCTTTCCGAGGAGGACAAGATCGTCGTCAACCGGGCCCGCCGGATCCAGCAGTTCCTCAGCCAGAACACCTACATGGCCGAGAAGTTCACCCAGATCGAGGGCTCGAGCGTCCCGCTGAAGGACACCATCGAGTCGTTCAAGATGATCACCAACGGTGACGTGGACCACATCGCCGAGCAGGCCTTCTTCAACGTCGGTGGCATGGACATGGTCATGGAGAACTGGGACCGCATCCAGAAGGAAGGCTGAGCATGGCCGAGCAGACCCAGGGCGTGCTGCGCGTCGAGGTGGTCTCTGCCGACCGCTCGGTCTGGTCCGGTGAGGCGCGATCGGTCACGGCGCGCACCACCGAGGGCGACATCGGCATCCTGCCCGGCCACTCGCCGGTGCTCGGTGTGCTCGTCCCGTCGGGGGTGGAGATCCTCACCACCGACGGCCAGCGCGAGGTGGTGGCCGTGGACGGCGGTTTCGTCTCCGTCGCCCAGGGCCGGGTCTCGATCCTGAGCGAGTACGCCGCCATGGGTGGCGAGATCGACGCCGGCCGGGCCCGCACCCAGCTGGACGAGCTGCTCGGTCGCGTCGACGACCACGAGCCGGACGTCGAGCTGGAGGCGGCCATCGCCAGGGCGCGCGCCCAGGTGGCCGCCGCCGAGCGGGCTCGCTGACGGTCGGTCGGTCGGCCGCACGCGGGTAGGGTTCGTCCATGGAGTGGCTGGGGGTCGTCGAGGGCGTCCTCGTCGTCCTGGCCCTGGCGGTCCTGCCGCTCGTGCTCTTCGCCCTCCGCCGACGCTGGCTGGCCCGCCGCGGCAGCATGTTCGAGTGCGCGCTGCGGCTGAGCACCAGAGGCACACGAGCAGGGACCCCGGGCGCCGGTTGGGCGCTCGGGGTCGCTCGTTACAGCGGCGACCGGCTGGAGTGGTTCCGGGTGTTCTCCCTGGCCTTCCGGCCCCGGCTGGAGATCACCCGCCGCGGGACCACGGTGCTGGAGACCCGGGCCCCCGACGACGCCGAGGTCTCGGCGCTGTACGGCAACCAGCGGGTCGTGGTGCTGACCGACGCCGACGGCCAGCAGATCGAGCTGGCGATGGAGGGGGGCTCGGTGACGGGGTTCCTCTCCTGGCTGGAGGCCGCACCCCCGGAGACCTGCTACCCCGTCTGACAGCCACGGCTGCCCGTGGGCGTCCTGGCCCGGGGCGGAGGGTCCCGCGTCCTAGGGTGGGGGTCATGGTGGTCATCTCGAAGGTCTACACCCGCACCGGCGACGGCGGGCGGACACGGCTGTCCGACATGTCGGAGACGTCGAAGACCGACCCCCGCGTCGACGCCTACGGCGACGTGGACGAGGCCAACTCCGTCATCGGCGTGGTCCTGGCCACCGGTGGCCTGCCCGACGACGTGGAGCGGGTGCTGGCCTTCCTGCAGAACGAGCTGTTCGACCTCGGCGCCGACCTGTCCACGCCGCTGGTCGCGGCGCCGGCGCACCCCCCGCTGCGGGTCGTCCAGGCGTGCGTGGACCGGCTGGAGCACTGGTGCGACGAGCTGGGGGAGGTTCTGCCGACGCTGCGCTCCTTCGTGCTGCCTGGTGGGTCCCCGGCGGCGGCCCACCTGCACGTCGCCCGGACGGTCGTCCGGCGCGCCGAGCGACGGGCCTGGGAGGCGGCGGCCGCCCACGGCACCGAGCCCACCGACGACGGCTCCCCGGGCGGGGTGAACCCGGTGGCGCTGACCTACCTGAACCGGCTGTCGGACCTGCTGTTCGTGCTCACCCGCCGGGTCAACGGGCCCGACGGCGAGGTGCTGTGGGTGCCCGGCTCGGACCGGGCGACCGCCGCGCCGCAGGACTGACGGGGTCCCGTCGGTCCCCGGCCGGTGTGGCGGCCTGTGGCAGGGTGGGGCCGTGCTGAAGCGAATCCTCCCCCTCGCCGCGGTGGCCACCCTCGTCGTGCTGCCGGCCTGCTCGCCCCCCACGAGCACCAACCCGACGACCCCGGGCGGTGCCGCCTCGACACCGGGGCCGACCCCGACCGCCGCCGGCGGACCGGCACCGCTGTGCGAGTACCTGCCCACCGGTGAGCCGGCCAAGCCGGTGGACCCGCCGGCGACGGAGGACATCGAGACCAGCGGCGAGGTGACCATCACCCTGCAGATGACCGAGGGACCGGTCAGCATCACCATGGACCGCGCCAACGCCCCCTGCGCCGTGCACTCCTTCGAGTCCCTGGCTGCCCAGGACTACTACGACGGCACCTCCTGCCACCGGCTGAGCGACTCCGGGCAGCTGCTGATGCTCCAGTGCGGCGACCCGACCGGCGACGGGACCGGCGGACCCGGGTACCGCTACGCCGAGGAGGTCACCGGCCAGGAGACCTACGACGCCGGCACCGTGGCCATGGCCAAGACGCAGGAGCCGAGCTCGACCGGTGGGCAGTTCTTCCTGGTCTACGACGACTCCGCGCTCCCGCCGGAGTACACCGTGGTCGGCCAGATGGACGAGGCCTCCCGCGCGGTGGTGGCCCGGATGTCGGCCGAGGGCCAGGACGGCAGCTACCCCGACGGCACCGGTCGTCCGAACAACCCCTCGGAGATCACCGACGTCACCGTCGGCTGATCCCTCCGCGCCCCGGCTCGACCGGCCTCGGTGGCGTCTCGCGCTGAGCGGCCCCGGCTGACCGCGACGTACCGGAGGCTCCGGGCCTGTCGGTGCCGCCCCGTAGCGTGACGGTCGTGGACATCGCCGTCGCCTGGGACGACACCGGGCTGGTGCTGTCGGTGCTGGACGCCGACGGCCGTCCCGTCGCGTCCGAGCGGCTGGTTCCCGGCCGCCCCGGGTGGCCGGCGCGGCTGGTCGAGCTCGAGGAGCAGCGGCCGCGCTGGGTCTGGGCCGACACCCGGGCGGTGGCGCCGCACCTGCTGCGCGCCGGCGTGCGGGTCCAGCGCTGCCTGGACCTGCGGCTCTGCCGGGCGGTGCTCGCCGCCAGCGACCGCTGCCACCCACCGCTCGAGCCGCACCCGGTCTGGCAGCGGCTGCCCACCCCGGCCGACGAGGGGGAGCCGACGCTGCTCGACCTGCCCGGGGTCACCGAGGGTCCGGACCTGGACGAGGTGGTGGCCGAGCTCGCCCGTCAGCGCGCCTGTCTCGTCACGGCCGAGCACGCGCACCGGCTGCGGCTGCTGCTGTCGGCGGAGTCCGCCGGGGCGCTGGTCGCCGCGGAGCTCAAGCACGACGGCATGCCCTGGGACCGCGGCGTGCACGAGGCCCAGCTGCGCGAGCTGCTGGGAGAGCGCAACGTCTTCGGCGGACGTCCCTCCAAGCTCGAGGCGCTCGCGGTCCGGGTCCGCGCCGAGCTGCGATCGCCCCGGCTCAACCCCGACTCCCAGCCCGAGCTGCTGCAGGCCCTGCGCTCGGCCGGGCTCCCGGTGCAGAGCACCCGGCAGTGGGAGCTGGAGGCCTGCGAGCACCCGGTCGTCGAGCCGCTGCTGGAGTACAAGAAGCTCTCCCGGCTGCTCACCGCCAACGGCTGGCACTGGCTCGACACCTGGGTCACCGACGGCCGCTTCCACCCCGACTACGTGGTCGCCGGCGTGGTCACCGGGCGGTGGGCCAC
The DNA here is from genome assembly GCF_900101785.1 of Auraticoccus monumenti. Lineage (GTDB taxonomy): Bacteria > Actinomycetota > Actinomycetes > Propionibacteriales > Propionibacteriaceae > Auraticoccus > Auraticoccus monumenti. The sequence goes on from NZ_LT629688.1 coordinate 2,978,271, forward strand.
CAACGGCGGGGGTGCGTTGCAGCTACCGCGCCAGATCCGCTCCGCCGTGGTCGCCGACCCCGGGTACCGGCTCGTCGTGGCCGACGCCGCCCAGCTGGAGCCACGGATCCTCGCCGCCATGTCCGCCGACGACCAGCTCGCCCGAGCCAGCAGCGGCAGCGACCTCTACGCCGGCCTGGTCGCCGACGGCGTGGTCGCCACCCGCGACCTGGCCAAGGTGGCCATGCTCGGCGCCCTCTACGGAGCCACCTCGGGGGAGTCCGGACGGCTGATGCCCCAGCTCGTGCGCCGCTACCCGCGGGCCACCGGGCTGGTCGAGCAGGCCGCCCGCACCGGCGAGCAGGGCGGGCGCGTCACCACCTGGCTGGGCCGCACCTCCCCGCAGCCCTCGGGCAGCGCCTCCTGGACGGCCCTCGGCGGGGAGGTCGGTGCGGAGGACCTCGCCGAGGGGGAGCGCCGCGACGCCCGGCGGATGAGCCGGGACTGGGGCCGCTTCACCCGCAACTTCGTGGTCCAGGGCAGCGCCGCGGAGTGGGCGCTGTGCTGGCTGGCCGGTCTGCGGCAGGCGCTGACCCGGATGGCCGAGGACCGGGGTGGGGTCCCGCGGCTGGCCTACTTCCTCCACGACGAGGTGATGGTGCACACCCCCGAACCGCTGGCCGACGCGGTGGTGGCCGCCGTCACCGACGCCGCCGCCCAGGCGTCCGGGCTGATGTTCGGCTCCACGCCGGTGGAGTTCCCGCTCAGCGTGGCCGTGGTCGAGCACTACGGCCAGGCGAAGTGACCCTCAACCCCGCAGGAACACCCACAGCACCGACAGGAACGCCTCGGGCTGCTCGGAGTGCACCCAGTGCCCGGCGCCCTTGACCGAGACCCGACGGGTCCGCGGGAACCACCGGCGCATGGCGGCCTCGTGCTCGGCGGTGATGTAGTCCGAGTCCTGCCCGCCGATCCAGACCGTCGGGCCGGCGTAGGGCTCGACCCCGGCCAGCTCCTGCTCCGGCCACGCCCCGATCGCCTCCAGCTGGTCCCCGAGCGCCTGCAGGTTCATCTGCCAGCGCCAGCCCGCGCCGCCCGACGGGTCCTCGGACCGGCGCAGGTTCTGCAGCAGGAAGCCGCGGACCACCGGGTCCGGGACGCCGGCGCGCAGCCCCTCCTCGGCCTCCGCGCGGCTCCCCGTCGACGCCAGGTCGACCGAGCGCATGGCCGCCACGTACCCGGCGAAGGTGCTCATCCGGGGGTAGGTCACCGGCGCCACGTCGACCACGGCGAGCCGCTCGACCAGCTCCGGGTGCCGCAGCGCCAGGGCCATCGCCACCTTGCCCCCCATCGAGTGCCCGACCAGCGTGACGGGGTCGTCGGCGGAGAACAGGGTGGCCACCCGGTCCGCCATGTCGAGGTGGTCGACCCGGTCGGTCCAGGCCGAGCGCCCGTGGTTGGGCAGGTCGACCATCAGCACCCGGTTCTCGCCGGCCAGTGCCTTGGCGACCTGGGTCCAGTTGCGTCCCTGGCCGAACAGGCCGTGGCAGAAGGCGACGAGCGGTCCGTCGGTACCCAGGGTGGTGGTGTGCAGCTCAGGCATCGGTCCTCGTGGGGTGGTCGGTCGGCGTCCAGTCTGTCAGCCGCGGACCTAGGCTCGGGACGTGTCCCCCGAGCCCGCCGCACCCGGCCGTCCCCGCACGACCCGGCGGGTCCGGATCGAGCACCTCGAGCCCGCCGTGCTGCGGGCGCTGGCCCTGGCCGACCTGACCGCGGCCCGGGCCGGCACCGGGACGCCCCTCTCACCGTGGTTGGTCGACCCGGTCTGCGTCCCGATCTGGCGGATGCGCGCCGAGCAGGTGGCCACCGACCCCGGGTCGGCGCGCTGGGTCACGGGCGTGGTGCTGGACGCCGACGAGCTGGTCCCGGTCGGCCGGGCCGGCTTCCACGGCCCACCCGACGGGCGCGGGATGGTCGAGGTCGGCTACGCCATCGACCCGGCCCGGCGCCGGCAGGGCTACGGCACGGCCGTGCTCGCGGCGCTGGTGGAGCGGGCCCGGGCCGAGCCCGGGGTGGTCGTCGTCCGGGCCAGCGTGGCGCCGGGCAACACCGCCTCGCTCGCCCTGGTCACCCGGGCCGGGTTCGTCCACGTCGGTGATCAGGTGGACGAGGAGGACGGTCCGGAGCTGGTGCACGAGCTGGTGCTCTGAGCGGCTCGGGGGCTCAGCGCCGCCAGCAGCCGCTGTGCCAGTGCCGTCGCGCACCCACACCGACGTCGACGCCGTAGGCCCCCGACGTCGGCCAGGCCACCACGTGCGGGGTCCCGGGGAGGATCGGGCGGTGGCAGGCGGGGCACGTGTAGGTCTTGGCGCCCGACCCGCCCGGGACGGAGCGGACCACCCAGCTGCCGTCGGAGGTCTCGGCCCGCTCGGCGCCCAGCGCCTCCGACAGGGGTCGGTGCGGGCGGCTGTGCTTGCTGGCCCGGCGTCGGTTGGGCACCTCAGCACCGCCCGGGGCGCGGGTGGCGGGAGCGGGGACGAGGCACGGATCGAGTCTGGCACACCCCCCGGCACCGACCTTCGCGTAGATTGCCCCGCTGTGAGACTGCTCGTAGCCCGTTGCCAGGTCGACTACGCCGGACGCCTGACCGCCCACCTGCCGATGGCGACCCGGCTGATCATGGTCAAGTCCGACTCCTCGGTCAGCATCCACGCCGACGACCGAGCCTACAAGCCGCTGAACTGGATGAGCCCGCCGTGCACGCTGACGGTGCGCGACCCCGCCCCCGACGAGCAGGCGGTCATCAGCGAGCTCGACGACCGCCTGACCCAGGTGTGGCAGGTGGTGGGCAAGGACGGCGACACCCTGCAGATCTCGATCGCGGAGGTGCTGCACGACTCCAGCCACGACCTCGGTGTCGACCCCGGGCTGCAGAAGGACGGGGTGGAGGCGCACCTGCAGGAGCTGCTGGCCGAGAACCCCGAGACCTTCGGGACGGGTGTCCGGCTGGTCCGGCGGGAGTACATGACCGCCATCGGCCCGGTCGACCTGCTGTGCCGCACCGCCGACGGCGCCCACCTGGCCGTGGAGGTCAAGCGGCGCGGCGAGATCGACGGCGTCGAGCAGCTCACCCGCTACCTGGAGCTGATGCGCCGCGACCCGCTGCTCGGTGAGGTCAAGGGCGTCTTCGCCGCTCAGCAGATCAAGCCTCAGGCACGGGTGCTGGCCACCGACCGGGGGATCGTCTGCGTGACCGTGGACTACGACGCCCTGCGCGGCCTGGACAACGCCGACGAGCGGCTCTTCTGAGGCCTCGCGCCGACCCCGGGGGAGGGCCCCGGCCGCTGGTAGGGTGCCGCTCGACCGAGCAGCCGGCAGAGCACGGAGGACGTGATGGCTGGACCCGCGACCGGCCTCCGGGCCGGGTCGGGAGCAGCGGCGCCCCCGGGCCGCCGCACCCTGCTGCGGGTCTCCCTCGCCCTCGGCGCCGCCGTCCTGGTGCTGCTGGGGCTGACCGCGGTGAACGTCCGGGCCAACGAGTCCCAGCTGTTCGAGCCCTCGCTGGAGGAGCTCCGCTCGGTGCCCGACGAGCACGGGGTCACCAAGGACGGCTACGCGGCCACCTCGCGGGCGGTCGCCGACGCCAGCCGGCCCCGCGACGCCGTCGCCGAGGCCGTCCGGACCTACTACCTGGCCCTGCTGGCCGGTGACGCCGAGATCGAGGGGGGCCCGGAGCTGCTCGCCGCCCTCGACCAGGCCGCGGCCAGCACCGAGAACCTGCCCGCCCTCGCAGCCCCCGAGGTCGCGGCCCTCAAGAGCGGCTACGACGAGGTCCAGCGGGCCTACCGGGAGGACCTGGACGCCCTGCTGGCCGACGCCGCCGCGCTGCACGAGGCCGGCGCCTGCCACCCCACCGCGCTCGCCGCGCTCGACCCGGGGGACCCGGCCACCCAGGAGACGGTGCAGGACTGCCGGGACACCCTGGAGGAGGTGGGTGGCGGATCGTCCCCGGTGGCCGACGTCGCCGCCGCGGGGGTGCCCTACCTCGACTACTGGGCCCGCGCCCTGGCCGCCGGTGACGTCGAGGCCGCTGCCGCGGGGTCCAGCTCCTACCTGGCGGCCTTCGGCGGGACCGTGGACCTGGGCATCAGGACGACCAACCGGATGGACGAGGCGGTCGACGGTGAGGGCGACGACCTCGTCAGCCACTGCGACCGCCGCTCGGCACTGCCGGCGGGGAGCTGAGTGACCGTGTCGCAGCCCCCTCCGCACCCGGGCCGGCCCCAGCACCCCGGCCAGCCCCAGCACCCCGGCCGGCCCCAGCACCCCGGACAGCCACCGGCGCCGACCCCCTGGCAGCAGCCCGGCCAGCCGCAGCCGCAGGCGCACGCGCCGTGGCCCGGGCCACCGGCCGGTGGTCCGCCGCACGGCGCGGGCCAGCCGCACCCCTCCGGGCGTCATCAGCCGCCCGGTCCGCCGCCCCAGGGGCGACCGGGGCAGCCGGGCGGGCGCGGTCCGGGCACCGGCGGCCCCGTGCCGGATCGCGGGCGCCGGTGGCCGCTGGTGCTGGTCTCGGTCCTGGGTGGGCTGCTGGTGCTCTCCCTGGTGCTGGTCAACGTCGCGGTCCTCGTCGACGGACCCTCGCGCCGGGAGCGGATGCGGATCCCGAACGAGGTCGGCGTCTCACCGGGGCAGTACCACGACGCCTGGGGCGCCACCCTGGACGCCGACGGCGCCCTCACCCGCGTCGACCGGGCCACCTCCTCCTACCTGACCGCGCTGCCCATCGGTGACGGCACGGAGGTGGTCAACGGCGCGGACCACCTGGCCCAGCTGGACCGGTCCGTGGCCGACCTGGCGGCCTCACCGGCCCGGCAGGACCCCGCCTTCGAGGCGCTGCACACCACCTGGACCCGGGAGGTGGAGCAGTACCGGGGGAGCCAGGCCACCTTCCTGGAGGCCACCACGGAGGCGGCCCCGGTGCTGGAGACCTGCAACCCCCACGCGCTGCCGGTGCACACCCCGCGCGAGCAGTCCAGCACGACGGTGCTCCGCGGCTGCGGGGAGGACCTGGACGCCCTCGGCGAGACCGGAGACCCGACCCTGGACGCGATCCTCGCCGAGGCGCGGCCGTACCTGGCGGAGTGGGCCGACGCCGTCGAGGAGGACCCCGCCGCGGTCGAGGCCGCGCGCGACGGCTACATCTCGGCCTTCGTGGAGGGCACGGCCCGGGCGGACCAGGAGCTGGACCGGGCCGACGACCCGGTCCAGGAGGCGCGGGCGGCGCTGGCCGACTACGCCGAGGAGCGCAGCGAGCCCTCCCGCTGAGCGCTCGCCCGCACCCCGACGACCCCTCGCACCAGCACGGCCCCGGTCGAGGACGTCGGACCGGTGACGGAGGCCGCCACGGGGCCGGCGGCCGACGTCGTCAGCTGCGGTCCAGCCTCGGGATGAGCACCTCGCGGTAGAGGATCAGCAGGGCGGCCGCGGTGGGCACCGCGATCAGGGCGCCCACGATGCCCAGCAGGGTGCCGAAGGCCAGGGCGGCGATCACGGTGACCGGTCCGGGGACCTGCACCGAGCGCGCCATCACCCGCGGGTAGATCACGTAGGCCTCGAACTGCTGGTAGACCAGGTAGTAGACCAGTCCGGCCACCCCCTGCGGCACCGAGCTGCTGAGGCAGACCGCGGTGACCAGCACCATGCTCAGCGTCGAGCCGACCAGCGGGATGAAGCTCAGGATGGAGACGACGGCGGCCACGGCCAGGGCGTACTCACCCATCCCGATGATGCTCAGGAAGACGAAGGAGAGCACCCCGGCGCAGGTGACCACCACGAACATGCCGGTCAGGTAGGAGCCCACCTTGCCGAAGATCTGGTCGGCCAGGTAGCGCACCCGGGGCCGCTGGCTGGCCGGGGAGAGACGGTAGATGACCTGCTTGATCGCCGGCAGCGAGCTCATGAAGTACAGCGTCAGGACCAGGGTGACGATGCCGGCCACCAGCACGTTGGCGATGAAGCGCCCGGCTCCCAGCAGCCCCCCGAACAGCGCCTGGATCAGGTCCCCGGAGGTGATGAAGTCGGTCACCCGGGTGACGATCTGGTAGCGCGCGTCGAGGTCGGCGAAGACCGGGTTGTCCCGCATCCGCACCAGCGACTCCGGCGCCGTCTCCAGCAGCAGGTTGATCTGCTGGGTGAAGACCGGGAGGACGGCCAGCACCACCAGGGTGAGGAAGGCCGCCAGGGCCAGGAACACGCCCAGCACCGCGAGCACCCGGGGCAGACCGCGCCGGGTCATCACCTCCACCACCGGGTTGAGCCCGACGGCCACCAGCAGCGCCACCACGACCGTCAGCAGGATCGTGCTGACCTCCAGCGCGGCCTGGAAGAGCAGGTAGGCGGTCAGCACCCCGAGGCAGCCGAAGAAGCCGAAGCGGTACGGGGAGGCGATGTGCACGCGCTGCCCCGACGAGACGACCGGGGCCGGACGGACCTCCGTCGGAGGGCGCCCGGGCTCGTCAGGGCTGGCCTCGGTCATGGCTGGGATCCTTCCACGGTGGTGGCCTCACCGTAGTGCCGACCCAGCGCCCGGCCGGTCAGCGCCGCGGCGGGCCGGACGTCTGCTGCTCCCCGCTCGCGGCCTCGCTCTCGCCGCCGTCCTCGGTCCCGCCCTGACCGCCGCCGTGCTGCCCGCCGGCGCCCGCCCGCGGCAGCACGGTCGTGGTGTCGTCCGACCCCGTCCCGGGCACCTCGACGTCGACCAGCGTGGCCGCAGCACCGCCGTCGCCGCCCGGCGCGTCGGCAGGACGGTCCGATCCGGCGTCCTCGCCCTCGCCCGCGGCCACGGCGGGCCGGGGGTCGTCGTCGGGGTCGTCCAGGCTGGAGTCCAGGGGGTCCATGGCGTCGTCGCTGAACTCGCCCGCCGTCGCCGTGACCAGGGCCGACAGGTGCGACAGCTGGGCCACGATGCCCTGGCGCCGCTGCTGCAGGGAGGCGATCTCGCGCTTGAGCGCCTCGATCCGGTCGTCGTGGCGCTGGGTGGCCCGCTCGAGGCTGACCTTGGCCTGGGCCCGGGCCACCGCGATCTGGTTCTCGGTCTCGCGCAGCACCCGGGTCCGGGCGGCGTCGGCCTCGACCACGGCCTCGTTGCGGATCCGCGTCGCCTCCGCCACCACGGCAGCCAGCTCCTCGTTGGCCTGCTGGCGCTGGGCCGTGTGCTCGGCCAGCGTGGCGGCCAGCGCGTCGGTGGCCTCCCGGTGCTCGGCCTGCAGGGCGGTCAGCACCTCCGAGCGGACGGTCTCGGCCTCCAGCCGCCACTGCGCGGCCTGGGTCATCGCCTGCTGGCGGACCACGTCGGCCTCGCGCTGGGCGTCCTCGCGGGTGCGTGCGGCGAGGCTGACCGCCTCGTGCTCGACCACGGCGGCCTGCTGGCGGGCCCGGTCCAGCAGGATCTCGGCCTCGGCGTTGGTGCGGGCGACCACGTCCCCGGTCTCGCGCTCCAGCCGGGCCCGCTGGTCGTCGGCGTGCTCCTGGGTGGTGAGCCGGATGTCCTCGGCCTCGCGCATGGCGGAGTCGATGATCTCCTGGGCCTGGACCCGGCCGGCCGCCACGATCCGCTCGGACTCCCGCTGGGCGGCGTCGACCACCTGGCGGCCCTGGTCGCGGGCCAGCTGCAGGATCGCCGTGGTGCGGCTGCCCACGTCCAGGCCCTCGTCGGGGTCGCGCGGGGCGGCCGGCAGCTGCACGGTGGGCTCGGCCTGCTGGGTCTCGGCCAGCTGCTGCTCCAGGCGCTGGATCCGCTGCTGCTGGCTGCGCAGCCGCTGCTCGGCCTCGCGGACGTAGGCGTCGACGTCGCGGCGGTCGTACCCGCCCAGACGGGTCTGGCGGAACCCCGTCTCCGCGGTCTGGTCGAAGAAGATGTCGAGCCCTGAGCTGTCGTCGTTCCCGGCCATTGGTGGTCCTCCCGAAGTCGTCTGCCCGACAGGCTAGTCGAGGACGGTGACGTCGCGGTGGGTCCCACCGGTCGCCGCCGGCTGCACCAGCTCCACCAGCACGCCGCCGGTGTCGGAGGGGTGCAGGAAGCTGATCAGCGACCCGGCGGTGCCCCGACGGGCCTCCGGCTGCAGCAGGCGGAACCCGCGTCGACGCAGCTCCGCGCTGACCTGCTCGAGGTCGCGGACCCGGTAGGCCACCTGCTGCACGCCGGGGCCGCGACGCTCCAGGTGGCGGGCGATCGGGGAGTCCGACCGGGTAGGGGCCAGCAGCTGCACCCGCGCGCCCAGGCCGTCGCCGGTGGTCAGCATCGCCTCCTCCACCCCCTGCTCCTCGTTGTGCTCGCGGTGCTCCAGCCGCCACCCGAGCCGGCCGGTGTGCAGGGCGAGCGCCTCCTCCAGGTCGGGGACGGCGTAGCCGATGTGGTCCACCCCCTCGAAGAGGTCCCCGGGCAGGGCGCGGCCCCCGTCCGGGTCGTCGGTGCTGCTCATGGTCCGAAGCCTAGGGCTGCTCCCGCCGGGCCGGGGGAGTCGAGCACTAGGCTGGACGGGTCCGCACCGACGTGGCTGCGGGTCGCCGAACGGGAGGGTCAGCTGATGGGGTCGGTCGTCGTGGGAGGGGCGCGGACGCCCTTCGGCAAGCTGCTGGGAGCCCTCTCCGCCCACTCCGCCACCGACCTCGGCGGGCTGGCGATCGCCGCGGCGCTGGAGCGCTCGGGCGTCGACGCCGGTCAGGTCGACCAGGTCGTGATGGGGCAGGTGCTGCAGGCCGGGACCGGTCAGCTGCCCGCCCGCCAGGCCGCGGTGAAGGGCGGGATCGCGATGGACGTCCCCGCTCTCACCATCAACAAGGTGTGCCTCTCCGGTCTGGCCGCGGTGGCCCTGGCCGACCAGATGATCCGGGCCGGGGAGTGCGACGTGGTGGTGGCCGGCGGCATGGAGTCGATGAGCCAGGCCCCCCACCTGCTCCCGGGCTCGCGGACCGGGCACCGCTACGGCGACGTCACCCTGCGCGACCACATGGCCCACGACGGGCTCTGGGACGTGTGGACCGACCAGGCCATGGGAGCCCTCACCGAGAGCCGCAACACCGGCGCACTGCACGTCAGCCGCGAGGACCAGGACGCCTTCGCGGCCCGCTCGCACCGCCTGGCCGCCGCCGCGCAGGCCTCCGGTGTGCTGGCCGAGGAGCTGGTGGCGGTCAGCGTCCCGCAGCGTCGTGGTGAGCCGGTGCTGGTCGACGCCGACGAGGGGGTGCGCGGCTCGGCCACGGCGGAGTCCCTGGCCGGCCTGCGTCCGGCCTTCGCCGTCGACGGGACGATCACCGCCGCCTCCTCCAGCCCCATCTCCGACGGAGCCGCGGCCTGCGTGGTGATGAGCCAGGAGGCGGCCGAGCGGCTCGGGGCGAGGCCGCTGGTGGAGGTGCTCGGCTACGGGCAGGTGGCCGGGCCGGACTCGAGCCTGCAGCTGCAGCCCGCCGCCGCCACCCGCCGGGCGTGCGAGCGGGCCGGGATCGGTGTGGAGGACCTGGACCTGATCGAGATCAACGAGGCGTTCGCCGCGGTGGGTCTGGCCAGCGCGCGCGACCTCGGCCTGGACGAGGAGCAGGTGGAGCAGCGGGTCAACGTGCACGGCGGGGCGATCGCCCTCGGCCACCCGATCGGCGCCTCCGGCGCACGGCTGGTCCTGCACCTGGCCCTCGAGCTGGCCCGGCGGGGCCGTGGCCACGGGGTGGCGGCCCTCTGCGGCGGCGGTGGCCAGGGCGACGCCCTGGTGCTCCGCGCGCTCGGCTGAGCGGTGGCCGCCCCGCCCACCTCCGGTGGCCCCCCGCGCACCGACGCCGACGACCTCGGGTCGCTGCGGGCCCTGGTCGAGCAGGCCAGGGCGGGGCGCCCGCGCGCCGTCGGCCGGCTGATCAGCCTGGTCGAGGACGGCGCGCCGCAGCTGCCGGCGCTGATGGCCGAGCTGGCCCCCACCAGCGGGCGGGCGCACGTGGTCGGCCTGACGGGCTCACCCGGCGTCGGCAAGTCCACCACCACCACGGCGCTGGTGCAGGCCCTCCGGGCGCGGGGGCAGGTGGTGGGCGTGCTGGCCATCGACCCCTCCTCGCCCTTCACCGGCGGTGCGCTGCTGGGGGACCGGGTGCGGATGCAGGACCACGCCCTGGACCGTGGCGTGTTCATCCGGTCGATGGCCACCCGGGGCCACCTCGGCGGGCTGTCGGCCGCGGCCCCGGCGGCGCTGCGGGTGCTGGACGCGGCCGGCTGCGACGTGGTGCTGGTGGAGACGGTGGGGGTCGGCCAGTCCGAGGTCGAGGTGAGCGCCTGTGCCGACACCACCTGCGTGCTGCTCGCCCCGGGGACCGGCGACGCGATCCAGGTGGCCAAGGCCGGGATCCTCGAGGTGGGCGACGTCTTCGTGGTCAACAAGGCCGACCGGGACGGCGTCCAGGCGGTGGTCCGCGACCTGCGGACGATGCTGTCGATGGGCGCCCCCGCGGCACCGGACGCCTGGCGCCCGCCGGTGGTCCGGACCGTCGCCTCCCGGGGGGAGGGGATCGAGGAGCTGCTGGAGGCGGTGACCGCCCACGCCGAGAGCCAGCGGGCCGGCGGCGGGTGGGCCCGGCGCCGCCGGCGGCGGGCGCGGGAGGAGATCGAGGCGCTGGCCCTGGCCCGGGTCCGCGCCGACTTCCGCCGCTCGGCCGGTCCCCGGCTGGACGAGCTGGCCGCCGCGGTCAGCGAGGGGGAGCAGGACCCCTACCAGGCCGCGGCGGACCTGCTGGCCGGCCGCTGAGCGTCCCCGGCGCGCCGGGATCGGCCCGCCTGCGCCCGGACGGGTCCCGGAGCGGGCATGATGTGTGCGACCTCCCCCTTCCTACTTCCCCGGAGGACTTCGATGAGCTGGGTCAAGAAGATCGTCGTGATCCTGGTGGTGGCCTTCGCGCTCTTCTACCTGTTCACCCGTCCCGAGGACGCCGCCGCCGCGGTGCGCGGTTTCGTCGGCGCCTTCGGCTCCATCGCCACCTTCTTCGACGAGCTGGCGGCCTGAGGCCAGGTCGGCGGGCGGGGCGATGGGGTCCGTGCTGTCGGGGCTGGTCGACCCGCAGGTCGACCGGCACCTGATCGCCGACGAGGGCGAGGTGGTCATCGACGAGGTGCGCAAGCACTGGGTGGCGGTGGGAGGCTGGGTGAGCGGGCTGGTGGCCTGCACCCTGGTGCTGGCCGCGATGCCCTTCGTCGGGGCCGCCTGGTGGCTGCTGCTGGTGCTCGGGCTGGCCGGCGCGGTGGTGTGCCTGTACCAGATCCAGTCCGCGCACATGGACCGCTTCGTCATCACCAACATGCGGGTGTTCCGGGTCACCGGGATCTTCAGCCAGCACCTGGCCACCATGCCGATCCAACGGATCCTCGACATCGCGGTGCACAAGCCGCTGGCGGGACGGGTCTTCGGCTACGGCCACTTCGTCTTCGAGTCCGCAGCCCAGGACCAGGGCCTGCGCGACATCCGCTGGGTGGGGCGTCCGGACGAGCGCGACCTGACGATCCAACGGGTGATCCAGCGCTCCGGGGTGCGTCGGAGCATGGCAGTCTCGGGCGACGACGGCGCGGCGGTCGCGGCCCCCGGGGTCCGCGGGCCGCGGGAGCAGGGTGCGGGTCGACCGGACCCCGAGCAGGGAGCGGACGGAACCTGATGGCTGAACGGCACCGCCTCCCCTTCGACCCGATCGAGCGGGCGGCCGACCAGTGGTCCCAGCGCCACCCCGAGGTGGCGCGGATGCGCGCGGTGACCTCGCTGATGCGGGTGCACCAGCTGGTGCTGAGCGAGCTCGACGAGCTGCTCCGCCCGCTGGGTCTGACCTTCGCCCGCTACGAGGTGCTGGTGCTGCTGTCGTTCAGCCGGCGCGGCTACCTCCCGCTCGGCAAGATCGGGGAGCGGTTGCAGGTGCACGCCACCTCCGTCACGTCCCTGGCGCAGCGTCTGGACGCCGCGGGGCTGATCGAGCGTCGCCCGCACCCCGACGACGGGCGGGCGGTGCTGGCGGCGATCACCGAGTCCGGGCGCCGGGTGCTGCAGCAGGCCACCGACCTGATCACCGCCGCCGGGTTCGGCCTGACCTCGCTCAGCGAGACCGAGTGCGACGCGCTCTCCAGCCTGCTCCGGGGTCCGCGGGCGGCGGCCGGGGACTTCTGATGGCCCTGATCGACACGCCGTCGGCCGACGGTCCCGGCACCGCGCCCGCGGGCCCTCCGGCCACCCCGGGTGGACGTCCGCGCCGGCTGGTGGTGGTCGCCGACAGCGACTCCTACCTCAAGTGGTCGGCCGCCCTGGTGGCCCAGCTCGGTGAGGGCTGGCAGGTCCGGGTGCTGCTGGTCGCCTCCCCGATCACCCCCTCGCCGGCCCAGGTGCTGGCCGCTGCGGGACGCCCGATCGCCCCGGTGTCCTTCACCCGCACGCTGACCCTGCTGGCGCGGCTGCGTCCGGACGCCGTGCTGCTGGCCGCCACCGGCCCGGTGGTCCGGGCCCTGATGGACTACCCGTTGCTGCGCGGTCGCCGCCGCCCGGTGCTGGTGACGGGGCTGCCGGGGATCAGCCACCCGCCGCGGCGCCGGGGCATCCGGCGGCGCGACGGGTGCGACCTCTTCGTCCTGCACAGCCACCGGGAGTGCCGCGAGCACCGGCTGGTGGCCCAGGAGATCGGGGTGCGGACCGAGTTCGTGCTGGCCACCCTGCCCTTCCTGCGCCGCCGCACCCGGGCCGAGCCCGGCGGCACCGACGTCGTCTTCGCCGCCCAGGCCAAGGTGCCGACCACCCGGGAGGAGCGCGAGCACCTGCTGACCCGGCTGGCCGCGGTCCCGGCACCGCTGCGCCCGGTGGTCAAGGTGCGGGCGCTGGCGGGGGAGCAGCAGACCCACCACGAGGAGTGGTCCTACGCCGAGCTGTGGCCCGGGGTGGCCGCCCGGCACGGCTGGCCGACCGACCGCGTCACCTTCCGGGCCGGCTCGATGGCCGAGGCGCTGGACGAGGCGCACGGGTTCGTCACCGTCTCCTCCACCGCCGCGCTCGAGGCGCTGCACGCCGGGGTGCCCACCACCGTCCTGGACGACTTCGGGGTCTCGGCGGAGATGATCAACCTGGTCTTCACCGGGTCGGGTCTGCTGCACGGGCTGGAGGACGTGGTCGCCGACCGCTGGAGCGAGCCCGAGCCGTCCTGGCTGCACGACAACTACTTCCACCCCGCGGCCGAGGACGGCTGGCGGGTGCGGCTGGAGGAGCTGGTGGAGCGCCGCCGCGTGACCGGAGGGCTGGGGCCCGTGGCGCTCAGGCCGGCGGCGCGTCCGCGTCGGGTGCTGCGCCGGCAGGCTCGCGTGCTGCTGCCAGCGTGGGTGTGGAGTGCCGCCAACCCACTGCTCCACCGGCTACGGCGGAGATGAGCTCGGCCGAGCCCGCACGCGCGGCCAGCACCCGCTCGGCGAGCTCGCGCACCGCACCGCCGCCGGCGGGCCGGCTCAGCACGACCCGTGCCACCTGCAGCACCAGCGGGTGGGAGTCCCGCACCGCGACCGGCCAGCCGACCACCGAGAGCGGGCCGAGGTCGTTCACGTCGTTGCCCACGTAGGCGGTCCGGGTGGGGTCCAGACCGCGCTCGTCGAGCCACGCACGGATCGCGGTGGTCTTGTCGTCCACCCCCTGCAGCACGTCGACCCCCATCTTGGCCGCCCGGGCCGTCACCACGGGGTTCCGCTCCCGGGAGAGGATCAGGAAGGGGACCCCGGCCTGGCGCAGGAAGGACACCCCCAGGCCGTCGGCGCGGCTGACCCGGACCGTCTCGCGGCCGTCCTGGTCGACGTAGGCGGTGTCGGGGGTGTGCACGCCGTCGAAGTCGGTGATCACGGCGTCCACGTCGATCTGCCCGGGCACCGTCGGGTCGTCCTCCAGCCCGCGGTCCAGGACGTGGGCGAAGGCGTCGGCCACCGCCAGCTCCTCGGCGGTGTCGATCTCCAGGCTGGCCAGCTCGGAGACCGGGACCACCTGGGTGCGGCCGAAGAAGCGGTGCCGGTGGGCCCGGAAGCCGTCGGTGCGCATCACGTAGAAGGCCCCGGTCTCACGGAAGTCCGGGCGGCGGTCCTGGCGTCGGGGGCGGACGGCGGCGTCGTGGTTCTGGCCCACCACCGGGCCCCGGCCCGGCTCGAGGTCCGCGTCGGCGTCGCGCCAGAGGAACTCGTAGCTCTCCACCGCGGAGAAGGTGGTGTCGGCCCCGCCCTCGGTCACCTGGGCGATGCCGGCGTCGATGTCCTCCCCGCGGATGAAGGGGCTGGTGCACTGGACGAAGACCATCACGTCCGCCGCGACGCCACGTCGCTCCAGCTCGTCCAGGGCGTGCAGCAGCGCGGACTCCGAGGAGGCGGTGTGGTCGGCCAGGGCGGCCGGGCGGTCGATCACCTCCGCCCCGGCGGAGCGGGCGGCGGCGGCGATCTGGGCGTCGTCGGTGGTGACCACCACGAGGTCGACCCGGTGCGCGGCGCGGCTGGCGTGCACCGCCCGGGCGATCAGCGGGATGCCGCCGATCAGTCGGAGGTTCTTGCCGGGGACGCCCTGGGAGCCGCCCCGGGCCGGGATGATGGCGACAGTGGTCACGGGCGGCGACTGTAGGACGTGCAGGTGGACGCCAGGTGAACGTCCGGCCACCCGCAGGTCACGCACCCCTGGGAGCAGCTACTAGGACGTCCTAGTATCGGAGGGGACGACGAGGAGGTCGTGATGGCGGCAGGAGCGGGACGGGCGCGGTGGGAGCGGGCCTACCGGGAGGCGGAGCGGCGCGGTCAGGTGCGCGAGGCCGACTTCACGACGCTGTCCGGGGCCCAGGTCGACCCCGTCTACGGACCACCGGACGAGGCCGCCGACCCGCGGGTGGACCGGATCGGCTGGCCCGGTGAGTTCCCCTTCACGCGCGGGCTGCACGCCACCGGCTACCGCGGTCGCCCCTGGACCATCCGGCAGTTCGCCGGGTTCGGCAGCGCCCGGCAGACCAACGAGCGCTACCGGATGATCCTGGACGGCGGGGGCGGTGGGCTCAGCGTGGCCTTCGACATGCCCACCCTGATGGGCCGCGACTCCGACGACCCCCGCTGCCTCGGCGAGGTCGGCCACTGCGGGGTGGCGGTGGACTCCGCGGCCGACATGGAGGTGCTCTTCGACCGGATCGACCTCGGTGCCGTGACCACGTCGATGACCATCTCCGGCCCGGCGGTGCCGGTGTTCTGCATGTACGTGGTGGCCGCCGAGCGCCAGGGCGTCGACCCGGCGCGGCTCGACGGCACCCTGCAGACCGACATCTACAAGGAGTACATCGCCCAGAAGGAGTGGATCTTCGACCCCGAGCCGCACCTGCGGCTGATCGGTGACCTGATGGAGCACACCACGGCCACCATGCCGCGCTACAAGCCGCTCAGCGTCTCCGGCTACCACATCCGCGAGGCCGGGGCGACGGCGGCGCAGGAGCTGGCCTTCACCCTGGCCGACGGGTTCGGCTACGTCGAGCTCGGCCTCTCCCGCGGGCTGGACGTGGACGTCTTCGCCCCCGGCCTGAGCTTCTTCTTCGACGCCCACCTGGACTTCTTCGAGGAGATCGCCAAGTTCCGTGCCGCCCGGCGGATCTGGGCGCGGTGGATGCGCGACCGCTTCGGGGCCACCACGCCGCGGGCCCAGTGGCTGCGGTTCCACACCCAGACCGCGGGGGTCTCGCTGACCGCCCAGCAGCCGTACAACAACGTGGTCCGCACCGCGGTGGAGGCGATGGCGGCCGTGCTGGGCGGGACGAACTCGCTGCACACCAACGCCCTGGACGAGACCCTGGCGCTGCCCACCGAGCGGTCCGCGGAGATCGCCCTGCGCACCCAGCAGGTGCTGGCCGAGGAGACCGGGGTGCTCAACGTGGCCGACCCGCTCGGCGGCTCCTGGTACGTCGAGGAGCTCACCGACCGGCTCGAGGCCGAGGCGGAGGCGGTGTTCGCCCGGATCGAGGCGATGGGGGAGCGGCGCTCGGCGCACCCGATCGGCCCGATCACCTCGGGGCTGCTGCGCGGCATCGAGGACGGCTGGTTCACCGGGGAGATCGCCGAGTCCGCCTTCCGCCACCAGGTGGCGGTGGAGAAGGGGGACAAGCGGGTGGTCGGGGTCAACTGCCACACCGGCACCGTCACCGGCGAGCTGGAGATCCTCCGGGTCAGCCACGAGGTGGAGGCCGAGCAGCGACGGGTGCTGGCCGAGCGGCGGGCCTCCCGCGACGACGCCGAGGTCGCCCGCACGCTGGCCGAGCTGCGTCGGGTGGCCCGCGGCACCGGGTCGACGATCGAGCCGATGCTGGCCGCCGTCCGGGCCGAGGCGACCCTGGGTGAGATCTGCGACCTGCTCCGCGAGGAGTGGGGCACCTACACCGAGCCCGCCCGGTTCTGACGGCCCGGACGGGGCTCCCCGCACCGCCACCGGCGGCCCCGGGGGCGCCGGCTCTGGTCCGGCCCGCGGCGAGGTGCGTCGCTCGGCCGGTGGGACCGTAGGCTCCGCCCCATGACCCCGGACCGTCACGAGGACCACGTGGTCGTCGTGGGCGCCACCTCCACCGCGGTCCGGCTCGCCGAGGAGCTGCAGAAGTCCGGTGAGCGGGTGGTGGCGCTGACCCGCGTCGGCGACGACGACCACGACGACGAGCTGGCCGAGGCGGGCGCCCGGGTGCTGCCGGTCCGCCGGGTCGGGGAGGCGGAGCTGCGCGAGGCCGGTGCCCCCCGGGCCCGCTGCGTGGTGGTGCTGGGCGCCGACGACGTCAACGTCATCCGGGTCGCGCTGATGGTGGAGGAGATGTGCCCCGGGGTCCGGCTGGTGCTGGAGATGGCCAACCCCGACCTGGCCCGCCGGCTGGAACCGCTGCTGGGGGAGTGCGTGGTCCTCTCCGCCGCGGAGATCGCCGCGCCCTCGATCGTGGCCGCGGCGCTGGAGAGCTCGGAGGTGGAGACCTTCGAGCTGGCCGGGCGCCCGGTGGTCGCCGGGGCCCGGGACCGCGTGGGAGGTGAGCTGCTGGCCGTGCTCGGCGACACCACCCGGGTGGGCACCGACGCGCTGCTCCCCGTCGACGGGGACCTGGTCCTCGGCACCGAGATCATCGGGCGCGCCGGCGGATCGGTGCGGACCACCGGGCTGCCCGGGGCGCTGCGACGCACCTTCGACCGGCGGCTGCGGTGGGTGCTGCTCGGGCTCGTCGCGCTGATCGCCGCCTCGGCGGCGTACTTCCGGCTCAACGGGGTCGGCTGGTGGCAGGCGCTCTACCTCGCGCTGACCACCTCCACCCAGACCGGGGTGGACGTCGAGGTGGAGGCGCTGCCGCTGGTGGCGCGCTTCGGGGCCGTGGTGATCCAGCTGTTCGGCCTGACCCTGTCCGCCGGCATCACCGCGGTGGTGGTGGACCTGCTCGTCACCAGCCGGCTGGCCGCGCTCACCGGTGGCGTGCGGGGCAAGCCCCGCCACCACGTGGTGGTCTGCGGGCTGGGCCGGATCGGCACCTCGGTGATGCTCCGGCTGCACGAGCGGCGGGTGGCGGTGGTGGCGGTCGAGCGCGACGAGGACGGCCTCGGGGTGCGACGGGCCCGGCAGCTGAAGGTGCCGGTGGTGATCGCCGAGGGCACCGACACCGCCGCGCTCGAGGTGGCCGGGATCGACCGGGCCGACGTGGTGCTCGCCCTGACCGACGACGACGCGGCCAACCTGGAGATCGCGCTGGTGGCCAAGGAGGTCAACCCCCGGGTCCGGGTGGTCACCCGGCTCTTCGACCACGCCCTGGCCGCCCGGGTGGAGCGGACCATGGACCTCGGTCCGACCCGCAGCGTCTCGGTGCTGGCCGCCCCGGCCTTCGCCGCCGCCACCCTGGGCCGGCACTCGGAGACGATCTTCCCGGTGGGGAGGCGGGTGCTGATCTTCACCGAGCTGACGATCACCGACGAGCTCGGCGGGACGCTGCCGCCGTCGGTCGTCGAGCGTCCCGGCCTGGTGCGGCTGCTGGCCGTGCAGCGCCCCGGCGGCGTCTGGTCCTGGCGACCGGACGACACGCCCCTGTCCGCCGGGGACCGGCTGGCCGTGGCGGCGACCCGCACCGGGCTGGCCGAGCTGCTGTCCCGGCTGCACGGTGCGGACCCGGTCGGGCGGAGGTCGGCGTGAGCGACGCGCGGGGCAGGACCCGGGTCGCGGAGCCGATGCCTGCTGCGGAGGTCGAGCGCTGGCGGGCCGCCCCGCTCAGCTACGCCGGGGCGTGGGAGCCCGGGGCGCTGCTCGACCCCGACGGCACCGGCGTGCCCTCCCCGGGACGGGGCTGGCACCGGCTGCACCACACCCGAGAGGTGCCGGCCGACCGGTGGGAGGCCGCCGGGCGGGCGCTGCTCACCTGGCAGCTGCAGCTGGGCAGCCGGATCGGGGTGCGGGCCGAGACGTCCCCGCTGCAGCCGGGCACGGTCGCGGTGCTGGGGATCGGGCCGGTGCGAGCGCCGGTCCGGGTGCTGGCGGTGCGGACCGGGCCCGACCTGGTGGGCTTCGCCTACGGCACGCTCCCCGGGCACCCGGAGGTCGGTGAGGAGGCGTTCTGGCTGGAGCGACGCGGAGACCGGGTGGTGGGCGTCGTCTCGGCGCTGTCGCGTGGCGGCACGTGGTACACCCGCCTCGGCGGCCCGGTCGGCCGACGGCTGCAGCACGTCGCCGCGTGGCACTACCTGTCCGTCCTGGGGCGCTCCTGAGTCCGCGGAGGGCTCAGCGGGTACGAGGTCCCTGAGCCAGCGACGGGTGCCCCCTGCGGACGTCGTGGCGGCCCGCACGCAGGGGATGGCGAGGTCGGCCACCCCGGCGCACGCTCACGCGACTGAGGGGCCTGTCACGCGCTGGAGGAGAACGAGTCGACCTGGCGGGCGAGCGGCACCGTGCCGTCGACGACCACGTCCCCGGTGTGCGCGGTGGTGACGGTCTCGATGAGGACGATCTCGACCTCCTCCTCAGCCACCGGGTTGTGCCGGACCCCGCGGGGCACGACGAAGAACTCACCCGGGCCGAGCCGCACCTCCCGGTCCCCCTCGAGCTGGATCCGCAGATCGCCGGAGACGACGAGGAACATCTCGTCCTCCTCCTCGTGGGCGTGCCACACCAGCTCGCCGAGCAGCTTGGCCACCTTGACGTACTGGTTGTTCACCTGACCGATGACCCTCGGCGTCCAGTGCTCGGTGACGCGCTCGAGCTCCGCCGTGATCGTCGTGGCGCTGAGGTGGGACACGGGTCCTCCTTGAGGTGATCGGGCCGCCGCGGACGAGGTCAGCCGAGGACGGCGTCCACGACCTCCTTGGCCTCCGCCTGGACCCGGGCCAGGTGGTCGGCGTCGCGCAGTGACTCGGCGTAGATCTTGTAGACGTCCTCGGTGCCGGAGGGGCGGGCGGCGAACCAGGCGTGCTCGCTGACCACCTTGAGCCCGCCGATCGGCGCGTCGTTGCCCGGGGCGGTGGTCAGCACCGCGGTGATGGGGTCCCCGGCCAGGGTGTCGGCGGTGATCGCGGAGGCGTCCAGCCCGGACAGGCGGGCCTTCTGCTCGCGGGTGGCGGGGGCGTCGGTGCGGGCGTAGCTGGAGGCGCCGTGCCGCTCCTCGATCTTGGCGTAGAGCTGGCTCGGGGAGCGTCCGGTCACCGCGAGGATCTCGCTCGCCAGCAGGGTCAGCAGGATGCCGTCCTTGTCCGTGGTCCAGGTGCTGCCGTCGCGGGCCAGGAACGACGCACCGGCCGACTCCTCCCCGCCGAACCCGATCGAGCCGTCCTGCAGACCGGGGACGAACCACTTGAACCCGACCGGGACCTCCACCATCGGACGTCCCAGCTCGGCGGCGACCTTGTCGATCAGCGAGGAGGAGACCAGCGTCTTGCCGATACCCGCGCCGGCCGGCCAGCCGTCGCGGTGGGCGAAGAGGTAGGAGATGGCGACGGCCAGGTAGGCGTTGGGGTTCATCAGGCCCGCGTCGGGGGTGACGATGCCGTGCCGGTCGGCGTCGGCGTCGTTGCCGGTGGCCACGTCGAAGCGGTCACGGTTGCCGATCAGGGAGGCCATCGCGTCCGGGGAGGAGCAGTCCATCCGGATCTTGCCGTCGGTGTCCAGGGTCATGAAGGCCCAGCGCGGGTCGACCTCGGGGTTGACCACGGTCAGGTCCAGTCCCAGGTTCTCCGCGATCCACTCCCAGTACTGCACGCTGGCCCCGCCCATCGGGTCCGCGCCGATCCGCACCCCGGCGGCGCGGATCGCGTCGAGGTCCAGGGCGCTGGCCAGGTCGGTGCAGTAGGCGGTGCGGTAGTCGAAGCGCCCGATCTCGGTCCCGGCCCGCTCGTAGGGCGTGCGCAGCACCACCGAGGGGTCGGCGAGCAGCTCGTTGGCCCGGTCGGCGATGACCTTGGTCGCGTCGGAGCCCGCGGGGCCGCCGTGCGGCGGGTTGTACTTGAAGCCGCCGTCGCGGGGCGGGTTGTGCGACGGGGTCACGACGATGCCGTCGGCCAGGTCGGCGGTGCGCCCGGCGTTGTGCACCACGATGGCCCGCGAGACCGCCGGGGTCGGGGTGTACTCGTCGTCGCGCTCGGCCAGCACCGGGACGCCGTGGGCGTGCAGCACCTCGATCGCGGTGCGCCAGGCGGGCCCGGAGAGCGCGTGGGTGTCCTTGCCCAGGTAGAGCGGACCGGTGGTGCCCTGGCTGGCCCGGTACTCCACGATCGCCTGGGTGGTGGCGGCGATGTGGGCCTCGTTGAAGGCGGTGTCCAGCGAGGAGCCGCGGTGCCCGGAGGTGCCGAAGACCACCCGCTGGTCGGGGTCGGAGGGGTCGGGGGTGCGGTCGTAGTAGGCCCCCACCACCTGGTCGACGTCGATCAGGTCCTCGGGGCGGGCGGGCTGCCCGGCGCGCGCGTGTGCCATGGGCCCCATCCTGGCCCACCCCCTCCGACGTCCACCACCCCGGTCGCCTCAGCGGTGCCGCAGCAGGAAGGGTCGCAGGCCCGCCGCCATGGCGCGGGTCCAGCTCCGACGGTGCGGTAGCCCGGGTAGGTCGGGCTGGCGTGAGCGCTGGTGCAGCGCCGCGGCCAGGCCGACCACCACGGCCCGCATCAGCTCGACGTCGACGCCGCCGGCCACGGGGTGCGTGCGCCACAACCCGCTCACGTCCACCTCCCCACCGTCCAGCCGGTCCCCACCGGAGGCGACGACGTCGGCGAGCAGCACGGCGGGGTCGGTCCAGGGGGCCGTGGAACCAGGATGGGCCCAGTCCAGGAACCACACCCCGCCCCGGTCGTCACGCAGCACGTTGTCGGCACGCAGGTCCAGGTGACCCAGCACCGGCGGGTGGAGGGCGGAACCGTCGACGTGGGCGTCCATCTCCTCGAGCCGCGTCCGCCAGGGGCGCAACAGCTCCGACCACAGGTCGTCCGGGTCGTCGTGCACGGCCCGCCAGCCGCGCAGGAAGGCGCCGACCTCGGCCGAGACGTCCCAGCTCGTCGTGTGCAGGACCGGGGCCACGCCCTGCCAGGCGTCGAGCACGTCCACCACGTCGGCCCGGGACCACGGGTGCCTGACCGGGTCGCCGTCGACGGCCTCCTGGACGATCACCGCCCACCGACCGCCCCGCGTGGGCACGTCGGCCTCCGCCACGAAGGCCGGCACGTGGGGCAGCGCCGGGAGCCGGGCCGCGACCGCAGCCTCACGTCGGTACAGCTCGTGCCCGACGGGGTTGTCGTCGTGCGCGATCGCCTTGACGAAGAGGCTCCTGGTACTGCCGTGCACGACGGCCGCCACCCCCGTGGACATGCCGCCGACCCGGTCCTCGCACCGGAGGACGTCCTGACCGAGCTGCCCCTGCACGAAGACCTGCACCTCCGGCGGCGCGGCCGCCCAGCCGGTCCGCCGACCGCGCAGGTAGGTGGCGGGCAGCGACGGCCCGGGGTGCCGGGGGTCGGCGGAGGCGCGCACCCGGCCATCGTGCCGCCCGGGTTCGGCGTCGGCCACCGGGTTGTCGGCGGGCAGGACCCGGGCGGGACGGTGCGTGGGGTGCCCGGGGCCCAGTAGTCTCGGCTGCTGGACGGACCGCTCGACGGTCGCTCAGCACGTCACGAAGGATGCACCTGATGACCTCCTCCAGCTTCAGCCGGCCCGGTGCCGTCGACCTCTCCTCCCTCGCCAACCGCGCCTCCCAGGGGCAGCCGGCCGCCGGCGGGCGCTCGTGGGTGCTCGACGTCACCGCGGCGACCTTCAACGACCTGGTGGGTCGGAGCCAGCAGCACCCGGTGGTGCTGGAGATCCACTCCCCGCGGGCGCAGGGGGCCGCCGAGCTGAGCCGCGACCTGGCCGAGCTGGCCCAGGCCGCCGGCGGGAAGTTCCTGCTCGGCCGTGTCGACGTCGACGTGGAGACCCAGATCGCCCAGGCGCTCGGGGTCCAGCAGGTGCCGATGGTCCTCGGGGTGCTGATGGGGCAGCCGGTCCCGCTGTTCCAGGGCGTCCTGCCCAAGCAGCAGATCCAGGCCTACCTCGACCAGCTGCTCCAGGCCGCGGTGGCCAACGGCGTGGTCGGCACCGCCGAGCCGGTGGCCGCCGCAGCCGGTGCGGGCGAGGTCGCCGAGGACGAGCCGGACCCCCGCTTCGCCGCCGCCGACGCCGCCCTCGAGCGCGGTGACTTCGCTGCCGCGGAGGCCGAGTTCGACGCGTTGCTGGCTGCCGACCCCAAGGACGCCGAGGCCGCTGCCGGCAAGGCCCAGGCCGGGCTGCTGGCCCGCACCACCGGCGTCGACCCGCAGGCCGTGCTGGCCGCCGCGGACGCCGCTCCCGACGACCTGGACGCGGTCACCGCGGCCGCCGACGTCGAGGTGGTGACCGGGGTCCCGGAGCTGGCCTTCGAGCGGCTGATCACCTTCGTCCGCGACCACCCGGGGGAGGAGCGGGAGGCCGCGCGCAAGCGGCTGCTGGCCCTCTTCGAGACGATCGGCTCCAGCGACCCGCGGGTGCTCAAGGCCCGGCGGGCGCTGACCACCGCGCTGTTCTGAGCACCGCGCTGTTCTGAGCACCGCACTGTTCTGAGCACCGCACTGTTCTGAGCACCGGCCTGATCTGAGCACCGCACGCGGGCGACGGCCACCGTCAGCACGCGGTGACGACGTGGACGTCAGCGCGGTCCGGCGCGGCCCCGAGCCGCCCGAGCGGCATGGGGAGCCGGCCGGGGTCCTCGGCCCGAGGACGAAGAGGTCCCCGGGCCTCCCGGTCAGTCGCGGGCGAAGAGCCCGACGGCGTCCCAGGCCACCCAGCCACCGCTGGCCAGCACGAGCTCGATCCGGTTGGTGCCCGGCTGCAGCATCCCGGCCGGCATCTCGGGCTCGAAGTAGGAGCGGACCAGCGTCGAGCCGGGGACGGTGGCGTCGCCCTCCCGCGAGCCCCTCGTCCCGCCCTGGGGCAGGACGATCCTGGCGAGCTCGCGGTCGTTGACCAGCACCTCCAGCGTGCCGCCCAGCCTGGTGGTGTCGACCAGCCAGATGGCCAGGTCGTGATCGGCGGCCGGGGCACCGGGCAGGTCGAAGGACCAGCGCGCCCGGTAGACCTTGCGGCCGGCCCAGGCGTCACCGGGACCGGGCAGCAGGTAGGGCCAGGCCGTGCCCGGGGTGTCGCGACCCTGGACGTAGTCGAAGGTGGCGTCCGGGTAGGTGGTCGGGATCTGCGCGTACCCACCGGGGGCGAAGCGGTGCTCCAGCGTCCTGCCGTCGAACTCGCCGATCGTGGCCACCGGCGTGCCGGTGCCGACCACCGAGGGGGTGGACGTCGCGGTGATGACCGCACTGGGACGTCCCAGCCGGCCGGCGTCGTCGCGGGCGACGACGCGGTAGCTCCAGGTCTCGCCCAGCGGGTCAAGACCGGCGTGGACGAGGCGCGGGTACACGCTCTTGGCGACCAGATTGGTCTCGCTCGGCTCGAAGGAGGTCTGCCGACCGCGGACGGCGTGGACCCGGTAGTGGTCGATCAGCGGGTCGAAGCCGAGCGAGGTCCAGCTGATGGTGCTGCGGGTGATGGCGCTCTCGGCGCGCAGGCCGGTGACGGCGGGGGGACGGCTCATGACGTTCTCCTTCAGGCCCGGTCGAGACGGGGCTGGCCGGCGGGGGTGGTGAAGCGGGCGACGACCTGCCGCGGTGCGGTGTCGTCGGCCTCGACCCAGGGCACGACCACGAAGGTCGACTCCATCTGCTCCGGGGTGAGGGTGACGTGGACGTAGCCGCGCCGACCGTCGTAGAGCTTGACGTAGTCGTGACGCACCCAGTCCGCGGTGAAGCCGTCGGTCGGTGCGCCGTCGCCGTCGGAGGCCACCGAGGTGCAGATCAGCTCGACCCCGGCATTGCCCGCGGACGGGTCGGTGGGGTCGACGCGCAGCTCGGAGGCCACGTGCTTGTGGATGTCACCGGTGAGCACGACGCCGTTGCGGCTGCGCCCCATGGAGGTGAGCAGACGCTGCCGGGCGGCCGGGTAGCCGTCCCACTGGTCGCTGCGGTCGTCGCTGATCGGTGAGACGACGACCCCCGAGGCCAGCAGGTTCCAGGTGGCCGGCGAGCCCTCGAGCCGCTCGGTCACCCAGTGCTCCTGCTCCTTCCCCAGCATGCTGCGGCCGGGGTCGAGCCGCTCTGCGGGCGTGGTCGCCGCCGGGTCGCGGAACTGGCGGGTGTCGAGCATCGAGAAGCGGGCCAGGCGGCCCACGTCGAGCCCGGTGGTGACATCGCCGACCGGGCCCTCGGGCATCGCGTCGACGTCCATCGGCAGGTTCTCGTAGAAGGCCCGGTACGCAACGGCGACCCGGTGGGCGAACAGGTCGTCGGGCAGGCCGTAGGCCGAGGAGGCCCCGACGTAGTTGTTCTGCACCTCGTGGTCGTCCCAGGTGAGGACCGCCGGTACCCGGGCGTGCAGCCGCTGCAGGTGGGGGTCGCTCTTGAACAGCCCGTAGCGCACCCGGTACTGCTCCAGGGTCTCCACCTCCACCGTCGAGGCCTGCCCGACCGACGCGCCATCGCGCCACAGGTTGCTGGCGGTGATGCCGTACTCGTAGATGTAGTCGCCGACGAAGACGGCCAGGTCCAGGTCGGGCTCCTGGGCCAGGTGGCGGTGGGCGGTGAAGTGGCCGTGGTACCAGGCCTGGCAGGAGGTGACGCCGAAGGAGAAGCGCTCCGGCGTCTCCCCGGGCGCCGGCAGCGTCCGGAAGCGTCCGACGGGGCTGCGGCCGCGGCCGACGCGGAAGCGGTAGAAGTACTCGGTCCCGGGCTCCAGCCCGGTGACACGGGGGTGCACCGCGTGGGCCAGCTCGGGCTGGGCCAGGGCGTGACCCTGGGCGACGACGTCGCGGAAGCGGTCGTCGGTGGCCACGTCCCACCGGACCGGGACCGGGCGGAGCGGCATCCCGCCGTGTCCGTCGGGGGCCACCGGCTCGGGGGCCAGCCGGGTCCACAGCACCATCCCGTCCGGGCGCGGGGCCCCGCTGGCGACCCCCAGCCCGAAGAGCTCGTCGCGCCCGACGGGGTCGGCGCCGGCCTGCTCGGGGGCGCTGATCCCCAGGGCGATGGTGGCGGCGCTAACGCCGCCGACCTGGAGCAGGCGGCGGCGGCTCAGCCGTGGGGAAGTGGGCGCAGACATCGGTCTCCTCGGTCGTCGGGTGTGGCTCGACGAGCCTGCTGGGACCGGGTGAACGCGAACCCATGGCGAGGTGAGGGGGCGGAGTCCCGCGGACGACGACCCCACGCCGCCGGAGGAGCGGCCTGCGGCTGTGGCGGTGCCGAGCGGGCGCGGACGGACATGACGCGGCCGCGGTCGACGGGAGGCAGCGTGGCCCGCCGACCTCTCGTTCGCAGGAGGGAGAAGGCCAGCACCTGGCCTGAGCGGCCGATCTCCGTCGCCGGCGGCTAACCAGGAAGCGCGAGGACCGGGTTACCGGTGACGACGTCCGCTCAAGGGCCCAAGGAGGAGCTGGAAGACAGCCCGCGAGCGGCTGCTGGCTCCTGCCAGACCCTCGGCCCCAGCGACGCAGGCAGGTCCAGACCGCCGGGCTGGCGACGACCCGGTCCTGATCAGGAGCCCGGGAGCCAACGCGACGCGGCTCGACGGTGGGGCTCGGCTCAGCCCGTCGGGGTGTCGTCCTGGCTGGTCACCTCACCGCGGCGCTCGGCCCGCGCCACCGCGTCGCCGTGGGCGTCGCGCAGCATGCTCACCACGACGTCGGAGGTGCGCTCGCCGGGGTTGACCACGCAGACCCAGCCCAGGGCCCGGTAGACCGGGTGCGGCAGCACGGTGTCGACGACCGAGAAGTCGGAGGTCCCCAGGTCCTGGGGGCCCTCGCCGCCGGTCAGCTCCTCGAAGCGGTCACGTCCGACGTGGACGTTGACCCGCCACCGGCCCTCACCGTCGAGGTCGGAGGCGGTGTCGTCGGGGTAGTTCTTGGTCACGACCGTGCCGTAGGGCTGAACGTTGGGCGGTACCTGGCCGTCGGGGGCGTGGTAGAAGAAGTGGTCCCCCCAGGCGATCGGCGGGGTGTCGCTGCCCTCCTCCGGCGACCAGATCAGGGCGCCGTCGAGGGTGCGGACGAAGTCGAGGAGCTGCTGCAGGGTCATGGCCCCATCCTCCCGTCCTCCCCGCCCGTGCGGTCAGGCGGGGGAGCCGTCCTCCAGGTAGGCGGTGCCGCCCGGGTGGGCGAGCAGGTGCTGCAGCCGGCGCGCGGCCCCGGGGCGCAGCTGCGGGTAGGCCGTCTCCGGCGTCACCCAGTGCACGGCGGCGATCTCGTGGGGCTCGAGCACGAACGAGGCCACCTGCTCGGGGGTGAGGACCCCGCCGTCGAAGATCAGCTCGACCGCGTCGTCCCAGCCCAGGTAGGGCGGCAGCCAGTCCACCGCGAGCACGGGGCCCAGCTCGACGTCGATGCCGAGCTCCTCACGGACCTCACGTACCGCACCGGCCCGTGGGGACTCGTGCGGCTCGACCACCCCGCCGGGCAGCTCCCAGTCCTCCTTGAAGGTGGTGCGGCAGAAGAGGTAGGCGCCCTCCTCGTCCCGGAACAGGACGTGGGCGATCACCCGGGTGCGGGGCAGCACCGTGGTCATCACCCCGGAGAAGCCCTCGGGGCCGTGCACCACGTCGCTGGCCAGCCGGGCGTAGAGGACGACGTCCTCGAAGCCGTCCGGCCCGGTGCGCAGGGCCAGCCGGCGCACCCCCTCCTGGCGGAACCCGGCCCGGTGCAGGGCACGCCGACCGACCCGGTCCGAGACCGGGAGCGAGACCTCGAGGCGACGCAGCTCGTTGCCGAGGATCGACTCGTCGCCCACCGCGCTCAACGCCTGGGCGAGGGCCTCAGCACTGGTGGTGACCGCCCAGCTGAGCGTCCCGACGCCGTCGTTCTGGTCGACCCGGATGGTCAGCCGGGTCGACCCTGCGTCGTCGGGGACGCTCACCTGCTGCCGGTCCCCGAGGACCGGCGGGCGGCCTTCCCGCCCTTCCCGGCCTTGCCGCCCTTGCGGCCCCGGTCACCAGGGCCGGCCTCGGCCGCCCGGCGCGCGGGTGCCGTGCCGGCACTCGCGGTCGGGGCGGTCCCCGGAGCGGCGGGAGCCTCCGTCGGCGTCTCGGACTCCGTCGGAGCCGGTGCCTCGAGCGCGGGCACGTCCGAGGCCTGCTCCGGAGCCGTCTCGACGGCCTGGTCCGCAGCCTCCCCGGCGCTCAGCTCCGGGTCGTGCACCAGCCAGACGGCCCCCAGCGGTGGCACGGTGACCGCGGCGCTGGCCGGCAACCCGTGGGAGCCGACCTCGACCGCGGTGACCGCGCCCAGGTTGCCGTAGGCGCCGGTCCCGTCGTAGATCTCGGCGTCGGTGTTGAGCACCTCGCGCCACCGCCCGTCCCGGGGCAGCCCGATCCGGTAGTCACGCCGGGGCTCGGTGGCGAAGTTGACCACACAGGCCATCGCCCCGCCGTGCTCGTCGTAGCGCAGGAAGGAGAAGACGTTGCCGCCGGCGTCGTCGGCCTCGATCCACTGGAAGCCGCGGTGGTCGTTGTCCAGCTCCCACAGCGGCGGGTGGGCCCGGTAGGTGTCGTTGAGGTCCTTGACCAGCCGCTGCAGACCCCGGTGGCCCCAGTGGCTGGTGGCCATCCAGTCCGGACCGCGGTCCTCGCTGAACTCCGACCGCTGGCCGAACTCGGTGCCCATGAACAGCAGCTGCTTGCCGGGGTGGCACCACTGCAGGGCGTACAAGGCGCGCAGGGTGGCGAACTTGCGCCAGTCGTCCTCGGGGACCTTGCCCAGCATGGAGCCCTTGCCGTGCACGACCTCGTCGTGGCTGATCGGCAGCACGAAGTTCTCCGAGAAGGCGTAGACCAGCCCGAAGGTGATCTCGCTGTGGTGGTACTGGCGGTGCACCGGCTCCCGGGAGATGTAGCGCAGGGAGTCGTTCATCCAGCCCATGTTCCACTTGAAGCCGAAGCCCAGCCCGCCCTCGTGCACCGGCCGGGTCACCCCGGGCCAGGAGGTCGACTCCTCGGCCACGGTGATCACCCCGGGCACCCGCTGGTACAGGTGGGCGTTGACCGTCTTGAGCAGCTCGACGGCCTCCAGGTTCTCCCGGCCGCCGTAGCGGTTGGGGACCCACTGGCCCTCTTCGCGGGAGTAGTCCAGGTAGAGCATCGAGGCGACGGCGTCCACGCGCAGTCCGTCGATGTGGAACTGGTCGACCCAGAACAGCGCGCTGGAGACCAGGAACGACTTCACCTCGCTGCGCCCGAAGTCGAAGATGTAGGTGCCCCAGTCCAGGTGCTGGCCCAGCCGCGGGTCGGGGTGCTCGTAGATCGAGGTGCCGTCGAAGTTGGCCAGCGCCCACGGGTCGCTGGCGAAGTGCCCCGGCACCCAGTCCATGATCACGCCGACGCCGGCCTGGTGCAGCCGGTCGATCAGGTAGCGCAGGTCGTCCGGTGAACCCAGCGAGGCGAACGGCGCGAAGTACCCCGTCACCTGGTAGCCCCAGGAGCCGAGGAACGGGTGGTGGGCCACGCCGATCAGCTCCACGTGGGTGAACCCCTGCCAGGTGACGTACTCCACCAGCTGGTCGGCCATCTCGGAGTAGGTCAGCCCGGGCCGCCAGGACGGCAGGTGCACCTCGTAGACGCTCATCGGCTCGGCGTGCGGCCGGGCGGCGGCCCGGCGCTCCAGCCACTCCGCGTCCTGCCACTGGTAGCCGCTCTGGTGCACGATCGAGCCGGTCGAGGGCAGGCCCTCGGCCTGGCGGGCCATCGGGTCGGCCTTGTCGCGCCAGACCCCGTCGGCCCCCTGGACGCGGTACTTGTAGACCGCGCCGGCGCCGACACCCTCGACGAACAGCGCCCAGACCCCCGAGCCCGGGACCAGCTGCATCTCGTGCTCGCCGGGCACGTAGTGGTTGAAGTCGCCGATCAGCTGCACGCGCTGGGCGTTGGGCGCCCAGACCGAGAAGCGGGTGCCGTCGACGGAGCCGCGCTCGTCATCGGCCACGGTGAGCACGTGCGCGCCCAGCCGGCGCCAGGACTCGGTGTCGTGGCCGGCGTGGAACCCCTCGAAGTCCCAGCCGCGCAGGCCTCCCTCGCGGTCGAATGCCATCAACGGTCCTCTCGGTTCTCGGGTGCGTGGTGCTCGGGGGCGGTGTCGCCGCGCTCCTCGTCGGTGTCGACGAGGCGCTCCAGCGCCCGCAACGGGATGCCTACCCAGGCCGGGCGGTTGCGGACCTCGTAGACCACCTCGTAGACCGCCTTGTCGGCCACGTAGGCGGCCAGCAGCGAGGTCTCCCCACCGGCCAGGGCCGTGCCACCGGTGTAGCCGGCCAGGAAGGCCCCGGTGCAGGCCGCGGCCCAGGCGTGCGCGGAGCGCGCGGCCGCGGCCGCGTCCCCGGCCAGCTCGGCCGAGGCCGCGGCGGCTGCGGCGGCGCTGCCCGCGGCGTAGTCGAAGGAGCGCAGCAGCCCGGCGACGTCGCGCCAGGGCGAGTCCGGCTCCCGGCGCTCGTCCATCGTCTTCATCGGCTCGCCCTCGAAGTCGATGATCTTCCAGCCGTCGCTGGTCAGCAGCGTCTGCCCCAGGTGGAAGTCCCCGTGCACCCGCTGGGTGGCGGGTGCGAGGGGGCGGACCCGGTCGAAGACCGACCGGAGCTCACCGGACATCGCGGCGAGCTCGGGGGCCTCGCGCTGGGCGGTGTGCAGCCGCCTGGCCATCGTCTGGGCCAGTGCGTCCCCGGCCAGCTCACCGGTGGGGAAGTGCTCGGCCAGGGCCTCGTGCACGCCCCGCAGGGCGACGCCCAGGGCGGTGGCCTCGGCGGTGAAGTCGGTGTCCTCGCTGCAGGAGGCCAGCGCCAGGTCCCAGCCGTCGCGGGCGTCGTGCAGCTGCTCCACGACCATGGCCAGGTCCGCGTCGTGACGGCGGGACCCGGTGGTCCACTCCGCCTCGATCCAGCCGTGCAGCCGCGCCGCCCGGGCCCGGGGGTCCCCGGCCAGCGCCCGGTGCACCTCGATGTCGAGGTTGCGCCCCGGCTCCAGCCGGCGGAACGCCTTGAGCATGGCCACCTCGCCGTACATCACCGAGGAGTTGGACTGCTCCCCGCCGAACAGGCGCGGAGCCAGGGCGGCGTCGAGCGGGTGCGGGGCGACCGTGCGGCAGCGGACGACCGCGCCGTCGGCGGACACCTCGCGCTCCTCGACGACCGCACGGAGCACCGCGGCCATGGCCTCGGGGTCTCGGGTGGCGTCGTGGCGGTGCACCCGACCGAGCTGGGGGAGGTCGTCCTCACCCAGCCGGGACGTCTCGGCCGAGCCGTCGCCGAGGGGGCGGTAGGACAGCAGCAGCTGGTACTGCTCCACGGTGTCGTCGTCGTAGCCGACCTCGGCGATCTCGGCGCGCACCGCCGGCCAGCTCCCCGGCGGGGTGAGCCACGGCAGCGGGTCGACCCGGCGGAGCTCGGCCCCGCGACCCTTCCCGCCGAACCAGCGGGCCCGGCTGATGTGGTCCAGCAGGTCCGCGCTCACGGCGTCCCCGCGTCGGTCCCGGGGGCCCGGTGCAGCGGCCGCCCGTTCACCGAGCGCACGCTGAGCAGGTGGGCCGGCGAGGCGGGGCTGAGGGAGACGAAGTTGCGCGCCCCCCAGGTGAAGACCTGCCCGGTCAGCTCGTCGCGGACCTCCAGCACGGCGTCCTCGGGGAGCCCCATGGCGGCCAGGTCGAGGTACACCTCGCTCTCGCGGACCTCGTGCTGGTTGAGGCTGCAGACCACCAGCACGTGGTCGTCCCCGGCGCTCTTGGAGAAGGCGAGCACCTCCGCGTGCGGGGCGTGGTGCAGGTGGGTGTCGCGCAGCTGCTGCAGGGCCGGGTGCTCCCGGCGGATGGCGTTGAGCCGCCCCAGCAGCAGGTTGAGGTTGCCCGGGGCGTCGTAGTCGCGGGGGCGGTACTGGAACTTCTCCGAGTCCATGTACTCCTCACCGCCCACCCGCAGCGGGACGTGCTCGCAGAGCTCGAAGCCGGAGTAGACGCCCCAGGTGGGCGACATCGTCGCGGCCAGCACGGCGCGGATCGTGAAGGCGCTGGGTTGGCCGCTCTGCAGGAAGGTCGGGTTGATGTCGGGGGTGTTGACGAAGAAGTTGGGCCGCATGACGTGCGCGGTCTCGCGGCTGACCTCGGTCAGGTACTCCTCCAGCTCCCACTTCTCGTTGCGCCAGGTGAAGTAGGTGTAGGACTGCTGGTAGCCCACCTTGCCCAGGGTGCGCATCATCTCGGGCTTGGTGAAGGCCTCGGCCAGGAAGATCACGTCGGGGTCGGTGCGACGGACCTCGGCCAGCAGCCAGGCCCAGAAGCTGACCGGCTTGGTGTGGGGGTTGTCGACCCGGAAGACGCGGATGCCGCGCTCCATCCAGAACCGGACCAGGCGCAGCACCTCGGCGTAGATGCCCTCGGGGTCCCGGTCGAAGTTGACCGGGTAGATGTCCTGGTACTTCTTGGGCGGGTTCTCCGCGTAGGCGATGGTGCCGTCGGGGCGCAGCGAGAACCACTCGGGGTGGTCCCGCACCCAGGGGTGGTCCGGCGAGGCCTGCAGCGCCAGGTCCAGGGCCACCTGGAGACCCAGCTCGGTGGCCTTCGCGACGAAGCGGTCGAAGGACTCGAAGTCACCCAGGTCGGGGTGGATGGCGTCGTGCCCGCC
Source organism: Auraticoccus monumenti (assembly GCF_900101785.1). Lineage (GTDB taxonomy): Bacteria > Actinomycetota > Actinomycetes > Propionibacteriales > Propionibacteriaceae > Auraticoccus > Auraticoccus monumenti. Next base: position 3,010,483 of record NZ_LT629688.1, read on the forward strand.
CTCGGCGGCACCGATCGCCCACGGCGACCCGGGGTCGTCCGGGCCGGGGGTCAGGGTGTTGTTCGGGCCCTTCCGGAAGTTGCGGCCGATCGGGTGGATCGGTGGCAGGTAGACGATGTCGAAGCCCATCGCCGCCGCGGCCTCGAGCCGCTCGTGGGAGGAGTCGAAGGTGCCTGACACCCAGCGCTGGGTCTCGTCGTCCCAGTAGGCGCCCTGGGAGCGGGGGAAGAACTCGTACCAGGAGGAGAACAGGGCCCGCTGGCGGTCGCAGAACAGCGGGTAGTCCGGGGTGGGGGAGACCAGCTCGCGCGGCCCGTGCTGGGCCATCGCCCGGCGGACGCTGCGGCTGAGCCCGATCTCCATCAGCTCCTCGGGCGGGCTGTCGGGGGTGAGGGCCGTCGCGGTTCCGCGGAGCAGCGCGGCATCGCCGTTGTGTCCGCTCGCGGCGGCGGCCTCCGCGGCGGCGGAGACGACCTGCTGGCCCTCCAGGCAGACCAGGGCGACGTCGATGCCCAGCGGGAGCTTGGCCTCCGCGTGGTGCACCCAGGTCTCCCAGGGGTCGGACCAGCCCTCGACCCGGAAGGTCCAGGGACCCTCCTGGTCCAGGACCACGGAGGCCTCCCAGTCGTCCAGACCCGCGGGCAGGAGCGCGGTCATGGCGACCCGGCGCTCGACGCCCTCGGGGTCGGTCAGGACCACCGAGGCGTTGACGGCGTCGTGGCCCTCGCGGAAGACCTTGGCGCGGATCGGGAGCCGCTCGCCGACCGAGGCCTTGGCCGGGTAGGCGCCCCCCTCGACGACGGGGCTCACCTGGACGACGGGGATGCGGCCGACGGGCACCCCCAGGGAGGGGCGCGGGGGCTGGGCCGCGGGGGCGGCCGGGGCCGCGGGGACGCGGTCGGAGGCGCGCGCGGCGGGCGGGGTGGGCTGGGCGCTGGGCGTGGTGCTCACGAACCCAACGTAGCGGGAGGGACGGACACCGTGGCGCGGTGGGCCGCCTCCCGGCACGGGGGCGGACGGGTCGACGACACCACGGCGACACCACGGTGACCGTTGCTCGACCTTGCTGACACGATCCAGTCCGGGCAGTAGCCTCCCGGGGTGCGCGCACTCCGACGAATCAACGTCCACCCCGTCCTGTCCGGGGCCCTGCGCCCGCTGGGGCAGCTGGCCAGGAACCTCCGGTGGGCCTGGCACGCCGAGACCCAGGAGCTGTTCCGGGCCGTGGACCCGCAGCTGTGGGAGTCCACCGGCCGCGACCCGCTGGGTCTGCTGGCCCAGGTCGACCCGGCCCGGCTGCAGGTGCTGGCCGAGGACCGTCGCTTCGTCCGGGCGGTGGCCCAGCGCGAGGCCGACCTGAACGAGTACCTCTCCGCCGACCTGTGGTTCCAGCGGCACGCCGCGGAGAACCCGGACGCGCCGTCGGCGATCGGCTACTTCTCCGCCGAGTTCGGCGTCTCGGAGGTGCTCCCGCAGTACTCCGGCGGGCTCGGGATCCTCGCCGGTGACCACCTCAAGGCCGCCAGCGACCTCGGGGTGCCGATCATCGGGGTCGGGCTGCTCTACCGCCACGGCTACTTCCGGCAGTCCCTCAACGCCGAGGGGTGGCAGCAGGAGCGCTACCCGCTGCTGGACCCCAACGCGATGCCGCTGACCCTCCTGACCGAGGACGGGGTCCCGGTCACCATCGAGGTGCCGCTGCACGGGCGCACCCTGCACGCCCAGATCTGGGTCGCCCAGGTCGGACGGATCCCGCTGCTGATGATGGACTCCGACCTCGAGGTCAACGCCGAGGCCGACCGTGCCGTGACCGACCGGCTCTACGGCGGCGGGGCGGACCACCGGCTCGCCCAGGAGGTGCTGCTCGGCATCGGCGGTGTCCGCGCCCTGCGTGCCTGGTGCCGGATCAGCGGGCAGGCCGAGCCCGAGGTCTACCACTGCAACGAGGGCCACGCCGGCTTCCTCGGGCTGGAGCGGATCCGGGAGCAGATGGCGGCCGGGCGCGACTTCGACACCGCCGTGGAGCTGACCCGGGCGGGCAACGTCTTCACCACCCACACCCCCGTGCCGGCGGGCATCGACCGCTTCGACACGGCGATGGTCCAGCACCAGTTCGCCGACTTCGCGCCGCTGCCGCTGGAGCGCGTCCTGGCGCTGGGGGCGGAGGACTACGCCGGTGGCGACCCCTCGCGGTTCAACATGGCCGTGATGGGCTTCCGGCTCGGCCAGCGCGCCAACGGCGTCTCCGAGCTGCACGGCGAGGTGTCGCGGGAGATGTTCTCGCCGCTGTGGCCGGGCTTCGACGACGCCGAGGTCCCGATCGGCTCCATCACCAACGGCGTGCACCACCTGACCTGGGTGCACCCGGCGCTGCTGCGGCTGCTGGAGCTGCCGGCCGGTGAGGAGGAGATGGGGGTCGACGGCTACGACTGGGACGCCCTGGAGAGGGTCGAGGCCGACACCATCTGGTCGATGAAGCGACGGATGAGGGCGGACCTGGTCACCATGGCCCGCGAGCGGCTGGCCGTCAGCGCCACCCAGCGCGGGATGGCCGGCCACACCGACTGGATCTCCAGGGCCCTCGACCCCGGGGTGCTCACCCTGGGCTTCGCCCGGCGCGGGGCCTCCTACAAGCGGCTGACGCTGATGCTGCGCGACCCCGAGCGGCTGATCCGCCTGCTCAACCACCCGACCACCCCGATCCAGATCGTGGTGGCCGGCAAGGCCCACCCGGCCGACGACACCGGCAAGGCGCTGATCCAGCAGATGGTGCGCTTCGCCGACCGCGAGGACGTCCGGGAGCGGCTGGTCTTCCTGCCCGACTACGACATCGCCATGGCCCGCCCGCTCTACCCGGGCTGCGACGTGTGGATGAACAACCCGCTGCGTCCCTTCGAGGCCTGCGGCACCTCGGGCATGAAGGCCGCGCTGAACGGGGCGGCCAACCTGTCGATCCGCGACGGGTGGTGGGACGAGTGGTCCGACCCGCGCTGCGGCTGGGACATCCCGTCCGCCGAGGACGTCACCGACCCCGACCAGCGCGACGCGATCGAGGCCGAGACGCTCTACTCGATCATCGAGAACCAGATCGTCCCCCGCTTCTACGACCGCGACGTCTCCGGGGTCCCGCAGGGCTGGGTGCGGCTGATCCGCGACACCATCTCGGTGCTCGGGCCCAAGGTGCTGGCCTCGCGGATGGTGCGCGACTACGTCACCGAGCTCTACGACCCGGCGGCGGCCTCCGCGCGCTCCCTGGGCGCGGGCGACGCCTCGGTGGAGCTGGCGACCTGGAAGCGCGGGGTCCGTGGGGCGTGGCCGCAGGTGAAGGTGCTGCACGCGGAGAGCCTGACCGGGGAGAGCGTGCAGGTCGGCAGCACGCTGGCCTTCGTGGCCCTGGTGCAGCTGGGCGACCTGGGCCCCGACGACGTCGAGGTCCAGCTGATCACCGGCGACCTGCACGGCGACGACGAGCTCCACGGCGTGGCCAGCTCGCCCTTCAGCTCGGTCTCCGACGCCGGCGACGGCACCTGGCGCTACCAGGTGGAGCTGCAGGCCGTCCGCACCGGTGCCCGCGGCTACACCGTCCGGGTGGTGCCGCGGCACGACCGGCTGGCCGTCGCCGCCGAGCTGGGTCTGGCCGCGCTGCCCGGCTGACCCGTCCCGGCTGCTGTCGGTGGTGGGTGTCATAGTGCGCAGATGACCACCTCTTCCTACGACGGCTCCCACACCGCAGTGACCCGTCGCGCCCTGCTCGCCGCCGGCGGTGCCGCCGCCCTCCTCGCCGGCCCGGCGCAGCTGCTGCCGGCGTCGTCGCAGCCACGCCGTGGCCTGGTCCGCGACGGCGTCGGCTTCCTGCAGACCATGACGACGGCCTACCCCCTCCCGGCCGGGTCCCCGAGGCTCCCGCAGTCCTACGCCGACGAGTCCGGCCTGTTCTCCACCGCCTTCGTCTACGACTGCGCCCTGTCGGTCTGCGCGCTGCTCGCCGCCGGTGACGACGAGACCGCCGCCACGATCGGTGACGGGCTGCGCTTCGCCCAGGAGAACGACCCCGACTTCGACGACGGGCGGCTGCGACAGGCCTACAACGTCGGTCCCTACGTGTTCTACGACGGCACCCCCCAGCCCGACGGTCTGCGTCGGGCCGACGGGCGCGCCAACGTCGGATACCAGTTCGGGTTCCTCGGCACGGCGGTGGGCGACATGGCCTGGCCCGGCATCGCGCTGCTGCAGCTGCACCGGGTCCTCGGCCGGGCCGACCACCTCGCCGGGGCGGTCCGGATCGCGGAGTGGATCCTCGAGCGGGCCGTCAACCCGGGGTCCCTCGGGGGTTTCCGGTTCGGCGTGGACGCGGCCGACCGGACCGTCCCCAACGTCTCCACCGAGCACAACATCGACTGCGTCGCCCTCTTCACCCAGCTGGCCGCCGCCGACCCTGCGGGGCGCTCGCGGTGGGTCGCCGCCGCGCAGCGGGCCCGGGGCCTGGTGGAGTCGATGTGGGAGCCGGACGGCGGCTTCTTCTACACCGGCTCGAACGACGGGGACAGCATCAACCGCTCCCCGCTGCCGCTGGACCCCCAGACCTGGGGGTGGCTGGCCCTGCGCGACCGCCGCTTCGCCTCGGCGCTGGACTGGGCCGGGGACGCCCTCGCCGTGACCGACACGGCGGACTCCCCGGGCTCGCAGCTGCCCGACGGGGTGTCGATCAGCGGCGTGACCTTCTCCAGCGCGAGCCTGACGTCCACCGCCGTGTACAACGGCGCGCAGGTGAACCCGGACGCCGTCTGGCTCGAGGGCACCGCCCAGCAGGTCGTCGCGCTGCGCGACCGGAGGTTCCCGCGTGACGCCGCGGTGGCTGCCCGGCTGGTCCGTGAGCTGCGCCGGGCGCAGGCCCAGCTCGGCGGTGGTCAGCGGGTCGGGGGTGCCGTGATCGAGCCCCGCGGCCTGGTCGCGGCCAGCAGCCCGCTGGACAGCGGTTTCGGCTTCGGCTACTTCCCCAACCAGCACACCGGCGCCACCGCGTGGGCGGTGATGGCCGAGCTGGCGGTCAACCCGATGCAGCGCGACGGGCTCAGCTGACCCCGGCGGGTCCGTCGCGGCTCAGCCGGCTCCGGGTCCGTCCCGGCGCCGGTCGCGCTCAGACCGAGCCGCGGAGCACGACGACCCCCGAGCGTGGCAGGTGCAGCGAGGACGCGCCCGCGCGGGCCCCGGCGGTGGTGTCCAGCAGCACCTCCCAGCCGGTGCCCCAGGCCCCGCCGGGCAGGGTGACCTCGGCCGGTGACTCGTCGGCGGAGAACCAGACCAGCAACGCCTCGTCCACCCCCGACAGGTACATCCCCAGCAGCCGGCGGTGGTGCTCGTGCCAGGCGTGGTGGTCCATCACCGCGACCCCGGCCGGGTGCGCGGGGTCCGGCCCGCCACGGAGCCAGGCGAGGTCCGGGCGCCCGGCCGGCCGGCCGACGTCGTCCAGGACCGGGTCGCCGTGCGGCCGGGCGGTCGGGCGGAGCAGCGGGTGCTCACGGCGGAGCCGCAGCAGCCTCGCGGCGGTCTCCAGCACGTCCTCCCAGGGGTCGGACCAGTCGGTCCAGGAGACCTCGCTGTCGTGGCAGTAGGCGTTGTTGTTGCCGCCCTGGGTGCGTCCCAGCTCGTCCCCGGCGGTGATCATCGGGGTGCCGGCCGACAGCAGCAGGGTGGCCAGCAGGTGGCGGACGTGACGACGCCGGGCCGCCTGCACCGCCGGGTCCTCGGTCTCGCCCTCCACGCCGTGGTTGACCGAGCGGTTGTCGTCGCTGCCGTCGCGGTTGTGCTCGCCGTTGGCGGCGTTGTGCTTGTGCTCGTAGCTGACCAGGTCGCGCAGGGTGAAGCCGTCGTGCGCGGTGACGAAGTTGACGGTGCTGGCCACCGGGCGGCCGGCCGGGTCGAAGAGGTCCGCCGACCCGCGCAGCCGGGTGGCCAGCTCGCGGACGCCGTCGGCCCGCCCCCGCCAGAAGTCGCGGACCAGCCCGCGGTAGCGGTCGTTCCACTCCAGCCACGGCGTGCCGAAGGAGCCCACCTCGTAGCCGTCGTGACCGACGTCCCAGGACTCGCTGACCAGCCGCACGCCGCTCAGCACCGGGTCGGCGCGGACGGCGGCCAGGAACGGGTGGGCCAGGTCGACGCGGTGCTGCTCGTCGCGGAGGAGGGTGCTGGCGAGGTCGAAGCGGAAGCCGTCCACCCCCAGCTCCTCCACCCAGTACCGCAGGCAGTCCAGCAGGAAGGCCAGCACGCCGGGGGAGGAGGTGTCGACGGAGTTGCCGCAGCCGGTGGTGTCGACCTGGGCGCCGGTGGCGTCCAGGCGGTACCACCCGGAGCCGGCCATCCCGCGGAAGCACAGCGTCGGACCGGTCTGGTCGCCCTCGCAGGTGTGGTTGAGGACCACGTCGAGCAGCACCTCGATGCCGGCCCGGTGCAGCGCGGTGACCATGTCGGCGAAGTCCTGCACCTGCCCGCCGGTGCTGCCCCGGGAGGAGTAGCCGGCGTGCGGGGCGAAGAAGCCCAGGGTGTTGTAGCCCCAGTAGTTGACCAGCCCGCGCTCGACCAGGTGGGGCTCGGAGACGAAGTGGTGCACGGGCAGCAGCTCCACCGCCGTCACCCCGAGCCGCTGCAGGTGCTGCACCACCGCCGGGTGGCCCATCCCGGCGTAGGTGCCGCGGAGCGCCTCGGGGACGTCGGGGTGCAGCCGGGTGGCGCCGCGGACGTGGGTCTCGTAGACCACCAGGTCCTCCGACCTCGGGCCGGCCAGCGGCTCGGGGCGGGGGACCGGGGCGACCACCACCGACAGCGGCACCGAGCCCAGCGAGTCGCGCTCGTCGCGGAGGGACGTGCGGCCGGGGACGTGGTCGCGGACCGGTCCGTGCAGGTCGACGTCACCGGTGACGGCCCGGGCCCACGGGTCCACCAGCAGCTTCGCGGGGTTGGCGCGCAGCCCCCGCTCCGGCGCCCAGGTCCCGTGCACCCGGTAGCCGTAGCGCTGCCCGGGGCCGACCCCGGCCACGGTGGTCTGCCAGCTGCCGTCACCGGCCGGGGCGAGGTCCACCGACGCGGTCGCGGTCCGGGAGTCCTCGGCGACGAGCACCAGCTCGACCCGGGTGGCCCCGGGGGACCAGAGGCCGAAGCGCGTCCCCTCCGCCACGACGGTGGCCCCCAGCGCCGCCGGTCCCGGCAGGTCACCCGGCCAGGCTTCGCTCACGGCGCTCGGTCGGGCGTCCATCGGCTTCGTCACTCCTGCTCGCGGCCACCGGGCTCTCTGCGACGGTGCTGGGGCTGCACATCATGCCCGACCAGGACCCCCCGCGCGGCACTACAGTGCCGGGCATGGATACGAAGTCGTCCGTGATCGACTGCGGCACCCGGTCGGTGCGCGTCGAGGTCGTCGACCAGGTGGCCACGCTGAGGCTGGACCGCCCGAAGGTGAACGCGATCGACGCCGAGATGGTGGAGGGTCTGCGCCGAGCCGCCGACGCCCTGGCCGTCGCCGACGTCGCCGCGGTGGTCCTGACCGGTGGTGAGCGGGTCTTCGCCGCCGGGGCCGACATCAAGCAGATGGTCGACCTGGAGCACGCGGAGGCCGTGGTCTGGTCCGCCCGGCTGCAGAGCACCGTCGCCATGCTGGCCGCGCTGCCCCAGCCGGTGGTCGCCGCGGTCAACGGCTACGCCCTCGGCGGGGGCTGCGAGTTCGCGCTCTGCGCGGACCGCCGGATCGTGGCCGAGGACGCGGTGCTGGGCCAGCCCGAGATCCTGCTCGGGGTCATCCCCGGCGCCGGCGGGACCCAGCGCCTGAGCCGGCTGGTCGGGGTGAGCCGGGCCAAGGAGCTGGTGCTCACCGGGCGGAGCGTCGGTGCCCGGGAGGCCCTGGAGATGGGTCTGGTGGACCAGGTGGTGCCCGCCGCGGAGGTCCAGCAGACGGCCCAGGACTGGGCCCGGCAGTTCGTCGGTGGTCCCCGGCTGGCCCTGCGGGCGGCCAAGGAGGCGATCGACCACGGCAGCGAGATGTCCCTGCCGCTGGGGCTGGAGCTGGAGCGCCAGCAGTTCGCCGCGCTCTTCGCCACCGAGGACCGACGCACCGGGATGGCCTCCTTCGTGGCCGAGGGGCCGGGGAAGGCGGTGTTCCGTGGCCGCTGAGCCCGGGCGCGAGCCCGCCACCGCCGAGCAGGTCGAGGCCGCCTGGCAGGACACCAAGCTGGCCCAGGTGCTCTACCACGACTGGGAGTCCGGGAGCTACGACGAGAAGTGGTCGATCTCCTTCGACCAGCGCTGCACCGACTACGCCCGCGACCGCTTCACCGCCGTCGCCGGCGTGCCCCCGCGCCCCTACGGGCGGAGCCTGGAGATCGGGGCCGGCACCGGCTTCTTCACCCTCAACCTGATGCTGGCCGGGCTGATCGAGCACGGCACGGTGACCGACATCTCCGCCGGGATGGTCGAGGTGGCCCTGGCCAACGCCGGCCGCCTCGGCCTGGACGTGGAGGGGCAGGTGGTGGACGCCGAGCGGCTGCCCTTCCCCGACGACTCCTTCGACCTCGTGGTGGGGCACGCCGTCATCCACCACCTCCCCGACGTGGCGTCGGCCTTCGCCGAGATCGCGCGGGTGCTCAGACCGGGTGGGCGGGTGGTCATCTGCGGTGAGCCCACCCGGGTCGGGCACCGGGTGGCGCGCCGGCTGTCGTCGCTGACCTGGTCCGCGACCCGGGCGCTGACCCGGCTGCGGCCGCTGCGCTCCTGGGCGCGTCCGGAGGCCGAGCTGGACGAGTCCAGCCGGGCTGCTGCCCTGGAGGCGGTGGTCGACCTGCACACCTTCGACCCCGACGAGCTCGCCGCGACGGTCCGCGCCGCCGGCCTGGTCGGGGTGCGCACCCACACCGACGAGCTGACCGCCGCCTGGTTCGGCTGGCCGGTGCGCACGGTCGAGGCGGCCCTGACCGAGGAGCGGCTCGGGTTCCGCTGGCGGATGTTCGCCTACCGGTCCTGGCTCACCCTGGACCGGGTGGACCGCCGGCTGTCGGCCGTGGTCCCGCCCGGCTGGTACTACAACGTGTCGGTCACGGCCTTCACGCACCGGTGATCCCCGACCCGCCGGCGGGTCCGCCGACCCGCCACCCGCACCGGCCTCCCCTGGGCTGGCTGCTGCGCCGGGGCTGGCTGCGCCCGGTCAACCTCCGGGCCTGGGTCCGCTGGCGGCTCGCTCGCTGGCGCTGGCCCGACGTCGAGTTCGAGGGCTTCGTGTTCATCGGCCGCGGCGTCCGCCTGGAGGTGGCCCGTGGGGTCGGTCGGCTGCGGATCGGCGCCTGGACCCACCTCAACGACCGGGTCAAGATCCGCGCCCACCAGGGGACGGTGGTGGTCGGGCCCAAGTGCGTGCTCGGCTACGACCTCACCGTCAACGCCCACCTCGACGTCCGGATCGGTGAGGCCACGATCATCGGCGACCGCGTCTACGTCTGCGACTTCGACCACGACACCACCGACCCGCACCGCCGGATCAAGGACCAGGGGCTGGTGCGCTCACCGGTGCGGATCGGCGCGGACTGCTGGCTCGGGACCGGGGTGACGGTGGTGCGCGGCACCGACCTGGGCGACGGCTCGGTGGTGGCCGCGCACGCGGTGGTCCGCGGTGCCTACCCGCCGCGCTCGGTGGTGGCCGGGGTACCGGGCCGGGTGGTGGCCGACCGCGACCGGCGCTGGGCCGAGGGCGCGGAGGGTCGGGCCTACGTCGACGCGCTCGGGGAGCAGGCGGCCGAGCGGGTGCGCCGGCTGGTGGCCGGGGAGGACGTCGGCCCCTGAGCCGTCAGCCGAAGGTCACCCGCAGCGGGTCGGCGCCGAGGTCGACCTCGGCGTTGGTGCTCAGCAGCACCGACACCTCACCCTCCTGCTCGCCCTCCTCGTACTCGGAGGTGTAGCTGTAGCGGTAGACCAGCCCCGCGGTCAGGTAGGAGGTGGCGCGGGTGGGGTCGGTGCCGTCCAACCGGGGGTCGAAGGAGTCCATCGGGTCGTCCTCGGCCGACCAGCGGCCCTCGCCCTCCACCTCGTGGCTGCTGTTGACGCCGGCCTCGAACGGGCACCCCGACGGGGCCGGGCCCGTCTCGGTCAGGCACTCGTCGAGGGCGTCCTCGACCAGCGTCGCGAAGGCGTCCGCGCCCTCCTCGGTCAGCGTCGGGGCCAGCTCGGAGCTGCTCAGCACCCGTCCCGGGACGGGCACCAGCAGCGCGCCGTCGCCGTAGGAGAGGCGGGGGTTGCCGGTCTCCACCGGGTAGCTGCCCGGGAACAGGGTCAGCCGGTCCCCGGTGACGTCGGCCCCACCGACGCGCAGCGCCAGCCGGTCCGAGCGCAGGCTGGAGACGTCGAGCTCGCTGACCACCTCCGAGAGCCGGAAGCCGCCGTCGACCTCGGTGACGGAGAAGGTCTCGGTGACCCGCTCGGAGCCGACGCGGTAGCTGGCCTCCACCGAGCCGGCGTCGACCACCTCGGGGACGCTGACGTCGGTGATCGGGGCCATCGCGCGGGAGACGGAGAGCACCTGGTCGGTGAGCAGGGAGGTGTCGGCGGGCTGGGTGGCGGCGTGGGAGAGGGCCGCGACGGCGTCGCCGCGGGCCACGGCGTCCAGGTAGCCGCGGACGGCCGCCGACGCGGTGGAGGTGGGGGTCGAGGGGGTGCTCGGCGTCGGCACCGGCGTGGGGGACCCGCCGCCGCCACCGCCGCGCCCCGCGACCAGGGCGATCCCGCCGCCCACCCCGAGCAGGGAGGAGACCAGCACCGCGACGAGGGTGATCAGCACCCGACGGCCCCAGGTCGGGGTCGCTGCCGCACCGCTCCCGCCCGCACTGCTGACCATCGCCGTCCTGTCCTCGAGACCCACCCGGTTCGGCGACACAGTAGCCGGGGCGTCGGCCCGCGCCGTGGTTACCCGTGGGTAATATAGGGCTGCGACGACACCGGTGGTCACCCGCCGCCGGTCCGCACGACCTCGACGGAGTGGATGACGATGCGCATCGTGACCCTGGTCAAGTACGTCCCCGACGCCACCGGCGACCGCGAGTTCGCCGACGACGGCACGGTGGACCGGGAGGCCGGCGACGGCCTGCTGAGCGAGCTGGACGAGTACGCCGTGGAGCAGTCCCTGCAGCTGGCCGAGGCCGGGGACGACGTCGAGGTCGTCGCCCTGACGATGGGCCCCGAGGACGCGGCGGACGCGATCAAGAAGGCGCTGCAGCTCGGCGCCTCCTCGGGGGTGCACGTGCTCGACGAGGCGCTGCACGGGTCCGACGCGCTGGCCACCAGCGCCGTGCTGGCCGCGGCGGTCCGCCGGCTGGAGCCGGACCTGGTGGTCTGCGGGATGGCCTCCACCGACGGCGCGATGGGGGTCGTGCCGGCCATGCTGGCCGAGCGGCTCGGCTGGCCCGGGCTGACCCTGGCCTCCCGGGTGGAGCTGTCGGGCCGCACCCTGACCGTGGTCCGCGACTCCGACACCGACAGCCAGACCGTGGTGGCCGACCTGCCCGCGGTGCTGAGCGTCACCGACCAGTCCGGCGAACCGCGCTACCCGGGGCTGAAGAACATCATGGCGGCCAAGAAGAAGCCGGTGGACGAGTGGTTCCTGGAGGACCTGGGGCTGGACGCCTCCGCCGTCGGCCTGGGCGCCGCCCGCACCCGCGTGCTGGAGACCAGCCCGCGTCCGCCCAGGGAGGCCGGCCGCGTGGTGGAGGACAGCGACGGCTCGGGGGCCGCGGCGCTGACCCAGTTCCTGACCACCGGCAGCTACGTCTGAGACCGAGGAGAACCTGATGTCGAACGTGATCGTGGTGGCCGAGGTCACCGAGCAGGGCGTCAGCAAGCCCACCCTGGAGCTGGTCACCCTGGCCCGCCGCCTCGGCGAGCCCGTCGCCGTGGTCTGGGGCGAGGCCCCGGCCGCGGCGGTGGAGGCGCTGGGGCGCCACGGCGTCGCCCGGGTGCTGTCGGTGCCGGACCCGGCGGTGGCGGAGTTCCTGGTCGCCCCCAAGGCCGACGTGCTGGACCAGCTGGTCGGCACCGAGCAGCCGCTGGCCGTGCTGCTGGTCTCCACCCCGGAGAACAAGGAGGTGGCCGGGCGGCTGACCGTGCGCCGCGACGCCGCCCTGATCACCGACGCCGTCGACCTCGCCGTGGTGGACGGCGCCCTGACCAGCACCCAGTCGGTCTTCGCCGGGGGCTTCAGCGTGCGCGCCGGTCTCGGCTCGGGGCTGGGCGTGGTCACGGTCAAGCCGAACTCGGTGGCGCCGGAGCAGGCACCGGTCTCCGCCGCGGTGGAGCAGGCCGCGGTCAGCGTCTCCGAGGCGGCCCGGACCGCCCGGGTGGTGGCCAGCGAGCCGAAGGCGGCCACCGGACGTCCGGAGCTGACCGAGGCCGCGGTGGTGGTCTCCGGCGGGCGCGGGACCGGCGGGGACTTCGCCCCGGTCGAGGCCCTGGCCGACGCCCTCGGTGCGGCCGTCGGCGCCTCCCGGGCGGCGGTGGACTCCGGCTGGTACCCCCACGCCTACCAGGTGGGCCAGACCGGGAAGACCGTCTCACCCCAGCTCTACGTGGCCGCGGGCATCTCCGGGGCGATCCAGCACCGGGCCGGGATGCAGACCTCCCGCGCGGTGGTGGCGGTGAACAAGGACCCCGAGGCGCCGATCTTCGAGATGGCCGACCTCGGCGTCGTGGGCGACCTGCACACGGTGCTGCCGGCGGTCGCCGAGCAGGTCCGCGCGGCCCGCGGCTGAGCGGGACCCGCACCCGGCGGGGCAGGATGGCCGGGTGATCGGACGGGTGCACCTGGACCACGCCGCCGGGACCGCGGTGTCGCCGGCGGCCCGGGCGGCGCTGCTGGACGCGCTGGAGCTCACCGGCAACCCCTCTTCGCTGCACGCCTCCGGGCGGGTGGCGCGCCGGGTGCTGGAGGAGTCCCGGGAGTCCCTGGCCGCCTCCCTCGGCGCGCACCCCACCGAGGTGGTGCTGACCTCCGGGGGGACCGAGGCCGACAACCTGGCCCTGCGCGGCTCCTGGCTGGCGCGTCGTGCCGGTGGTCGGGACGCGGTGGCGGTGTCGGCGGTCGAGCACCCGGCGGTCCTGGAGACCGCGGCGGCGCTGCGGGCCGAGGGCGCCGCGGTGGTCGAGCTCGCGGTCGGGGCGGACGCGACCGTGCGCGAGGAGGCCTGGGCCGGGTTGGACCAGCGCGTCGCGGTGGCCTCGGTGATGTGGGTCAACAACGAGACCGGGACCGTGCAACCCGTCGACCGGCTGGTCGAGGCGGCGCGGCGGGTGGGCGCCTGGAGCCACAGCGACGCCGTCCAGGCGGTGGGTGTGGAGGACGTGGGCTTCGCCGCCTCCGGCCTGGACCTGCTGAGCGTCTCGGGCCACAAGCTGGGCGCGCCGGTCGGCATCGGTGCGCTGCTGGTGCGTCGTGAGGTGGGGCTGCAACCGGTGGCCTGGGGTGGCGGGCAGGAGCGCGACCTGCGCTCGGGCACCGTGCCGGTGGCGCTGGCGGCGGCCCTCGCCGCGGCCTGCGCCGACGTGGTGGCCGCACGGGTGCGGCGGACCGCGGCGCTGACCGGTCTGCGGACCCGACTGCTGGACGGCCTGGCTGCCTCCGGGCTGGGCGGGGTGCACGTCCACGGCGGCCCCCGGACCAGCCCGGCGATCGTCATGCTCGGCTTCGACGGCCTCCGGGCCGACGACCTGCTGATGCTGCTGGACGCCGCCGGGGTGGACTGCTCCACGGGCTCGGCCTGCTCGGCCGGGGTGGTCGGCCCCAGCCCGGTGCTGCTGGCCACCGGGCTGGACGAGGCGGCGGCCTCCGCCGCGGTCCGCTTCTCCTTCGGGGCCACCAGCAGCGGGTCCGACGTGGACGCGCTGCTGACCGCCCTCCCCGACGCCGTGGCCCGCGCCCGGGCCGTGCACGGGTGAGCGCCGGCCGCCGCCCGGGCCCGGTCGGTCAGAAGCCGTCGGTGTCGTGCTCGGCGCTGACGCGGGCCAGGCCGGTCTGGTAGGCGATGACGACGAGCTGCGCCCGGTCACGGGCCTCCAGCTTCGTCATCGCGCGCTGCACGTGGGCGCGGACGGTGAAGGGGCTGAGGTACAACCGGTCGGCGATCTCCACGTTGGACAGCCCGGTGGCCACCAGGGCGACCATCTCCCGCTCGCGCGGGGTGAGCGTCGCCACCTGTCGGGGGTGAGGTGTCTCGTGACCGACCGGTGCGGCGAGGAGACGGGCGACCAGGGACCGGGTCGCCGCGGGGGAGAGGAGGGTGTCGCCGTCGGCGATCGTGCGTACCGCGTCGAGCAGGTCGTGGGCGTCGATGCCCTTGCCGATGAAACCGCTGGCCCCCGCACGCAGCGCCCGGGCGATGTACTCGTCGGTCTCGTAGGTGGTGAGGACCAGGACGCGGCTGGCTCCCAGCTGCGGGTCGGCGCAGATCTCCGCCGTCGCGGCGAGGCCGTCCACGCCCGGCATCCGGACGTCCATCAGCACCACGTCCGGGTGCAGCTCGCGGGTCAGCCGCACCGCCTCGCGGCCGTCGCCGGCCTCCCCGACCACCGTGATGTCCTCGGCGCTCTCCAGCAGGGTGCGGAAGGCCCCACGCAGCAGCGCCTGGTCGTCGGCGAGCAGCACCCGCAAGACGCGCCCCCCTCCTGCGTCAGCGCCCTGTCGGTGGTCGGTCGCGTCCTCGGTCATCGGTTCTCGCTGTCGGTCGGGCCGTCGGAGGCCGCAGCCGTCGGGACGGCGGTGGGGGGCAGGGGCAGGTGGACGGAGACGAGGAAGCCGCCCTCGGGCCGGTGGCCCGCGCTGAGGGTGCCGCTGACGGCCGTGACCCGTTCACGCATGCCGACCAGACCGTAGCCGGGCGGGGACCCGGACCGCGGGCGCGAGGCGTCCCCGGTGTCGGTGACGGTGATGGCGACCTGGTCACGGACCCAGGTGAGGTGGACGCGCGCGCTGCTGCCGCCGGCGTGCCTGGTCACGTTGGTCAGGGCCTCCTGGATGACCCGGTAGGCGGTGAGGTCGGTGGCCGGCGGGAGGGGCGACGCCGTCCCGCTCTCGCTGATCGTGACGTCCAGACCCGAACGGCGGAACGTCTCCAGCAGCGCGGGGACCTGCGAGAGCCCCGGAGCCGGCTCGGTGGAGGTGGCGGCGTCGTCGGGTTGACGCAGCAGGCCGACGGCGCCCCGGAGCTCGTCGAGGGCCTGGCGGGTGGTCCGCACCAGCTCGTCCAGGCTGGTGCGGGTCTGCTCCGGGCGGGTGTCGAGGAGGTGGGCGGCGACGACGGCCTGCGCGTTGGCGAGGGTGATCTGGTGGGCGACCAGGTCGTGCAGCTCGCGGGCGATCCGGAGCCGCTCCTCCACCACCCGCTGCCGCGCCTCGCTCTCCCTGCTCTCCTCCGCCCTGCGTGCGCGCTCGGCGACCGCCGCGAGGTAGGCGCGTCGGTGGCGCGCGGAGCGTCCGAACACGGCGGCCACCAGCGGCGACGCCGCCACGGTCAGCAGCCGACCGGTGTCCTCCCAGGAGAAGTCGGCCTCGAAGAAGGGTGTGACGGCCACCAGCAGGGCCGCCGAGGGGAGCAGCACCGCGGCTGCTGCCCGCCCTCCGGTGCGAACGGCGAGCGAGTAGGCGCTGATCGCGGCCGGGGCGACCAGGAGGGGGGTGACCAGCAGTCCCAGCGGGGCGGCGAGCATGCCGCAGAGGGTGGTCGCCACCACCGTCGCCACGGGGGCACGGCGCCGGGCCGGCAGGACCGCCGAGCCCACGGCGGCCAGCAGGTAGGTCTGCACCGGAGGCGCCGCCAGGGTGTCGTCGGCGTGCAGCAGGCCACCGAGCAGGCAGAGCACGAAGGCCACGGCGACCACGGTCGCCTCGAGCAGCCACCGCCTGGTCACGGGCTGGCTGCTGCCCGGCCAGGACGGTCCCGCGTCGTCCTCCGTCGTCCCCGTCCGCCAGCGCAGCACGTGCTCAGGCTACGAGAGGGACCGGCGGCCTCCGGTGCGCGAGACGTGGTGCGTCTGCACCAGGAGGCTGCCGGGCTGGTCGATCTGCACCAGTCGGGGACGGTTCCGGCAGACGATGTGCGACCGCGCCCCCGCCGACACAGTGGTAGCTGGATCGTCCCGCACCCGGTGGGACGGCACAACGGCAGGGAAGAACGTCGATGGAGATCGGGAACACCGATGCAGTCCGGCTGACCGACGTCAGCAAGGTCTACGGCAGGCGCGCCAACCAGGTGGTGGCGCTGGAGGAGGTGACGACCGCGTTCGGACGGGGGACGTTCACGGCGATCATGGGCCCGTCCGGCTCCGGCAAGAGCACCTTGCTGCAGTGCGCGGCGGGGCTGGACCAGCCGACGTCGGGGTCGGTGCTGCTGGACGGCCACGAGATCAGCACGATGGACGAGACCGAGCTGACGATGCTGCGGCGGGAGCGCATCGGGTTCGTCTTCCAGTCCTTCAACCTGCTGCCGGTCCTGACCGTGCGGCAGAACGTGACGCTGCCCCTGCGTCTCGGCGGACGCAAGCCGGCCCGGGGCCGGGTGTCGCAGGTCCTCGAGCAGGTCGGCCTGGGTCAGCGCAGCAACCACCGTCCGGCCGAGCTGTCCGGCGGGCAGCAGCAGCGGGTGGCCATCGCCCGGGCGCTGATCACCGACCCCGCCGTCATCTTCGCCGACGAGCCGACCGGGTCGCTGGACACGCGGAGCGCCCGGGACGTCCTCACGCTGCTGTCGGGCTCGGCGAGGTCGACCGGCCAGACGATCGTCATGGTGACCCACGACCCGGTCGCCGCGTCCTACGCCGACCGGGTCCTCTTCCTGGCCGACGGGCGTCTGGCCGGTGAGCTGCACTCGCCGACCGCAGAGTCCGTGGCCGAGCGGATGACGCGTCTGGGTGCCTTCGCCGACGAGGACGACCTGGCGCGTGCCGGGGCCGTCCGAGGGGGGCAGCGCTGATGGTGCAGCTCGCTCTCCGCACCCTGCGGTACCGCACCGGGATGTTCGCGGCGGCGTTCCTGGCGATGTTCTGCGCAGCCATCATCATGATGGCCACCGGTGGGCTGATCGAGACCGGTGTCCGCACCGCCGTCCCCCCGGTGCAGACCGCCTCCGCCGACGTCGTCGTGGCCGGTGACCAGCGGTACCACGACTCCGGTGGCGACCCCGACGAGCCCCCGGTGCTGCCCGAACGGGTCCGCATCGACGCGGCCCTGGCCGACACGATCGCGACGCTCCCGGGCGTCCAGCAGACCCGGACCTTCGTCTTCGAGGGGGTGCCACCGCTGGGCAGGATCGACGCGGTCGGGGTGGTAGCGGAGCCCGGCGTGGACGTCGAGGAGCTCCAGCAGCGGATCGACGCCGAGCTGGACCCCGGCACCATCACGCTGGTCGGTGACGAGCGCGGGCAGGCCGAGCTGCGGGGCGCCCAGGCCAGCGGCGTGACCGTGATGGCCCTGGCCGGGGTCTTCACCGCCTTCGCCGTCCTGGTGTCGGTCTTCGGCGTGGCCTCCATGCTCGCCCTCTCCATCACCCAGCGCCAGCAGGACCTGGGTCTGCTGAGGGCGGTGGGGGCGACCCCTCGCCAGATCCGCCGGCTGGTCCTGAGGGAGACGCTGCTGCTCTCCCTGGTCGCCACCGCCGCCGCGGTGGTCCCCGGCCAGCTCGTGAGCCGGTTCGTGTTCGCCCGGCTGGCGGAGCAGGGCATCGCCGCCGAGGGTCTCGCCTTCCGGCAGGGCTGGGTCCCGGTCGTGGCCGCGATGGCGGTGGCGATCGCGGCGGCCCTGGCCGGCGCCCTCGGAGCCGGCCGGAGGGCCTCGCGGATCAAGCCCGCGCAGGCGCTGACGGAGGCCTCCGTGGACGGCAGGCTGATCGGGCGTGGACGCCTGCTCCTGGCCGGGATCGTCCTCGCCGCCGGGTTCGCCCTGACCGTGGTGACCACCGTCGTGGTGAGCGGACCGCTCACGCCGGCCACCGGTGCGCCGGCCGTCATCCTCCTGGCCATCGGGTTCTCCCTGCTGGCACCGGTGCTGATGAAGATCACCACCTTCGCGGTGCAGTGGCCGGTGCGGGCCCTGGGCGGGGTGACCGGGGAGCTCGCGGTGCTCAACGCACGGGGCCGTGGCGGGAGGATGGCGGCGGTCCTGGCGCCGGTGATCCTGCTGACCGCCGTGTCGACCGGGATGCTGTACCTGCAGACGACCAACGACGTGGCCGACCGACGGGCCTTCACCGACAACCTGGTGGCCGACGCCGTGGTCAGCGTCCCCGGAGGAGTCGACCCGGGTCTGGTCCAGGCCGTCAGCACCGTGCCCGGTGTGGCCGGCGCGTCGGCCTACGTCAGCAGCCTCGGGTTCATCGAGGCCCCGGCGGACAGCTCGCCGGCGAACGAGGGCTGGACGCTGCAGGGCGTCACCGCCGAGGGTGCCGAGGCCACCACGCCCGTGGACGTGACGGCAGGCAGCCTCAGCGCGCTCCACGGCGACACGGTGGCGCTCGGCGACCAGCACGCCTCGCGGCTGGGCGTCGGTGTCGGTGACCTCCTCACCGTGCGGATGGGCGACGGCACCACGCTCGACCTACGGGTGGCCGCGCAGTTCTCCGCGCAGGAGGACTACGACACGCTGCTGCTCCCCGCCGACACGCTCGCCGCCCGCACCACCGCCGGCGTCTCGACGCGCATCGTCGTCACGGCGGAGGCCGGCACGGACCCGGAGCAGCTGGTGACGAACCTGGGAGCGATGACCGCGACCGAGGAGGGACTGACCGTGGAGGGTCGTGACGTCCTGTTCGCCGAGTACGACGAGCAGAAGCGGACCGCCACCTTCGCCATCTACATCATGGTGCTGATGATCGCGGGGTACGCGGCGATCACGGTGGTCAACACCCTGGCCTCGAGCACGACGGCGCGCCGGCGGGAGTTCGGGCTGCAGCGCCTGGCCGGCTCGACCCGGGTCCAGGTGCTGCGGATGGTCGGCCTGGAGGGCGCGATCGTGTCCGTCAGCGGCATCGCCCTGGGGACGGCCGCCGCGCTGGTGATCCTGGTGCCGGTGAGCCTCAAGCGGCTCGACTCCGTGCTGCCCGCCGGACCGCCGTGGGTGTTCGTGACGATCGCCGCGTGGACCGTCGTGCTGACCCTGGCGGCCATGCTCCTGCCGGCCTGGCGCGCCACGCGTGGCCGACCGGCGGAGGCGGCGCTCGCCGTCGAGTAGGCCGGCGGGGCGGACGGGGGCCGGTGCGCAGTGGCCGGCCCCTGCCTTCCGCCCTCCTGCACGCTGCCGTCCTCGGGCACGCCAGGTCCGGCGTCCGGGCGGCGGGTGGAGGTGGCCACGGAAGCCCCGCAGGCATGCACACGGGTGGTCCGGGCCTGGTGCCACGACACCGAGCGGGACCCGTGGTCGGGGCCAGGACGGGGCCGACGGTGACGCGTCAGCCCCTCCCGGCCCCGGCCGGTAGCCTCGGGGGCATGAAGGTCCTTGCAGCGATGTCCGGTGGCGTCGACTCCGCCGTCGCGGCGGCGCGCATGGTCGACGCGGGGCACGAGGTGACCGGCGTGCACCTGGCCCTCTCGCGCAACCCGCAGTCGTTCCGCTCCGGGTCGCGGGGCTGCTGCTCCCGCGAGGACGCCCACGACGCCCGCCGGGCCGCGGACGTGCTGGGCATCCCGTTCTACGTCTGGGACCTGTCGGAGCGCTTCGCCGAGGACGTGGTCGAGGACTTCGTCGCCGAGTACGCCGCCGGCCGCACGCCCAACCCCTGCCTGCGCTGCAACGAGAAGATCAAGTTCTCCGCGGTGCTGGAGCGCGGGGTGGCGCTCGGCTTCGACCGGGTGGTCACCGGCCACTACGCACGGCTGGTGGAGGGTCCCGGCGGCGTGGAGCTGCACCGAGCCGTGGACGCCGCCAAGGACCAGTCCTACGTGCTGGGGGTGCTGGGGCCGGAGCAGCTGGCGCGCTCGGCCTTCCCCCTGGGCGAGACGCCCAAGCCGGAGGTGCGCGCCGAGGCCGCCGCCCGCGGGCTGCTAGTGGCCGACAAGCCCGACAGCCACGACATCTGCTTCATCGCCGACGGCGACACCGCCGGCTTCCTGGCCTCGCGGCTGGGTCGCCGCCCCGGACCGATCGTCGACCAGGACGGCACCCGGGTCGGCGAGCACGAGGGCACCCACTCCTTCACCGTCGGGCAGCGCCGGGGTCTGCGGCTGGGGGTGCCGGCCGAGGACGGGCGACCGCGCTTCGTGCTGGACATCTCACCGGTGGACGCCACGGTGGTGGTCGGTCCGCGCGAGGCGTTGCAGGTCGACCGCATCGAGGCCGTCCGTCCCACCTGGACCCAGGACCCCGGGCCGGGGCCCTGGAGCGGTGAGGTCCAGCTCCGCGCGCACGGTGAGCCGGTGCCCGCCGACGTCCGTGCCGAGGGGGACCGCTGGCAGGTCCGGCTGCACCGTCCCGCCACCGGGGTGGCGCCGGGTCAGGCTGTGGTGCTCTACGCGGGGACCCGCGTCGTGGGCAGCGCCACGATCGACCGGGCCGTGGCCGACCGTGCCCACCCGGGCAGCGCCGTGGACGCACCCGTGGCGGACGGCTCGCGCTCGCCGGTGGGCGCCCGGTGAGCACCGGGGAGGGCGTCCGCGTCACCGGGGTGGGGTCCTGGCCGGGCACCGACGCCGCCGGGGCGATCCGACTCACCCTCGGTGAGCTGGGGGAGCAGGGCAGTCCGGGGGAGCCGTACCTGCCGGAGCTCCCGGCTCGTGGCGTCACCGCCCAGCTGGTCGGGCGCACCGGCGCGGTGCTGTCCGGGCTCAGCCTGGACCTGCAGCCGGCCGGGTGGCGGCTGACCGACGCCCTCGGGGTGGACGCCCGCCGTGCCCGCTCGCTGCTGCGTCAGGACCTGGACCTGCTGGAGGAGGAGGCCCAGGGCTACTCGGGCCCGTTCACCCTGACCGTGGCCGGGCCGTGGACGCTGGCCGCCTCGGTCGAGCGCCCGCGAGGGGACCGGGTCCTCGCCGACCACGGCGCCCGTCGCGAGCTGGCCGAGAGCCTCACCGAGGGGCTGTCCGCGCTGGTGTCCGACCTCCGACGCCGGCTGCCCGGGCTGGCCCTGGCCGTCCAGCTGGACGAGCCGCTGCTGCCCACCGTGCTGGCCGGCGGGATCCGGACCGCGAGCGGGTTCTCCCGCCACCGCAGCGTCGGGCGGCCGGAGGCCAGCGAGACGCTGTCCCGGCTGGTGGAGGCGGTGCGGGCCGCCGGTGCGGTGGACGTCCGGCTGCACTGCTGCGCTGCCGGGCTGGACCTGCCGCTGGTGCTCGGCGCCGGGTTCGGCACCGTGCTGCTGGACGCCGAGCGTCTCGGCCGGGCCGATCTCGACCTGCTCGGGGAGACCCTGGACGGTGGCCGCGCGGCACTCGGCCTCGGTGTCCAGCCCACCGC
Source organism: Auraticoccus monumenti (assembly GCF_900101785.1). GTDB lineage: Bacteria > Actinomycetota > Actinomycetes > Propionibacteriales > Propionibacteriaceae > Auraticoccus > Auraticoccus monumenti. Next base: position 3,031,937 of record NZ_LT629688.1, read on the forward strand.
CGTGGCCGACGCGGCACTCGGCCCCGACGAGCTGTCCCGACGGGCGCTGGCCCTGCTGCGCCCCCTCGAGCTCGGCCCCGCCGTCGCCGGACGGGTGCTCCTCACCCCGGCCTGCGGGCTGGCCGGGTGGACCCCCGGCCCCGCGACCCAGGTGCTGCGCTCGCTGCTGCGGGCCGCCGACATCGTCACCGAGGAGCTCGGCCGCTGACCTCCACCCCCGAGCGCCCGGCGCGCGGGGGCATCCGCCGCAGCACCTCCACCCCCTGGACCCGGGCCCGCTCGACGTCGGCCACCGGGACCTGACGCGCCTCGAGCAGCCGGAGCTCCTGCACCAGCAGGTCGCGGGCCTGGCGGACCAGGTGCTCCTGCGGGCGCAGCTCCGGCCCGAGCCCGCCGGCCCGGACCACCTCGTCCTCGATCAGCCGCAGCTCCTCCTCCAGCAGTCCCAGGCAGGTCTCGGCCCGCCCACGGGTCAGCAGCTGGACCATGCCCACCCGACCCAGCCGCACCAGCACCAGCGCGGCCAGCCCCAGCAGCCAGGCCAGGAACCCGGCCGAGGACTGGCTGAGGTCGCCGCCGGCGCGGGCCAGCAGGGCCACCACCCCGACCACGCAGAGCAGCACCGCCAGGTCGCGGCCGTCGGCACTGCGCCAGGGGGTCGGCGCGGCCGCGGCCCCCGGCACCTGCGGGCGGTTGGTGCTCAGGTGCACCACGGCCAGGCTGACGGCGAAGACGACGATGGACAGCCAGGTCGCCGTACCGAGGCCGGTGAACACCGCCCCGATGCCCAGCGCGGCGACGGAGGCGTAGAGCCCGGCCCCGACCGCGTCGAAGACCCGCCCCTGACGCGGTGCGGCGGCGGCCACCACCGGCCGCTCGGCCCCTCCCGGCACCGTCACGACAGACCCTCCGGACCCTGCTCCAGCAGCGTCACGAACTGCGCCTCGTCCAGGATCGGGCGCTCCAGCTCACGTGCCTTCGCCTCCTTGGTGCCGGCGTTCTCGCCCACCACCACGTAGTCGGTCTTCTTCGACACCGAGCCCGACGCCTTCCCCCCGCGAGCCAGGATGGCCTCCTTGATCTCGTCGCGGGTGAACCCCTCCAGCGAGCCGGTGACCACGACCGTCAGCCCCTCCAGCGTCCGGGGGACGGACTCGTCCACCTCATCGGCCATCCGCACCCCGGCCGCGGCCCAGCGCTCGACGATCTCGCGGTGCCAGTCGACGGAGAACCACTCCACCACCGACTCCGCGATGATGCGGCCCACGCCCTCGGTGGCCGCCAGCTCCTCGACCCCGGCAGCGCGGATCCGCTCCATCGAGCCGAACGCCTGGGCCAGCGCGCGGGCCGCGGTCGGACCGACGTGGCGGATCGACAACGCCACCAGCACCCGCCACAGCGGCTGGCTGCGGGCCTTCTCCAGCTCGGCGAAGAGGGTGACCGTGGTGGCCCGGGGCACCGGAGGCTGCTTGGCGGTGCCGGTGGTGGAGAAGAACGGCTCCAGGGCCGGCGGCTGCTCGACCCCGGCCTTCTTGCGGCGCCGCCAGACCCGGACGTCGGCCAGCTGCTCCACCGTCAGGTCGAAGAGCCCGGCCTCGGAGGTGAGCACCGGCTGCTGCGGCTCGTTGGTGGCGTCCTCGGGACGTCCGTGCTCGGGGTCCACCAGCGCGATCGAGGCCTCCCAGCCGAGGGCCTCGATGTCGAAGCCACCGCGCCCGGCCAGCGCGAAGACCCGCTCGCGGAGCTGGGCCGGGCAGTGCTGGGCGTTGGGGCAGCGCCAGTCCTTGTCGCCCTCGCGCACCGGCCCGACCGGGGTGCCGCAGGCCGGGCAGTGGGTCGGCATCACGAACTCGCGCACGTCCGGGCCGCGCAGCGCGAGCACCGGGCCGAGCACCTCGGGGATCACGTCGCCGGCCTTGCGCAGGACGACGGTGTCCCCGATCCGGACGTCCTTGCGCTTGACCTCGAAGCCGTTGTGCAGGGTGGCCATCTCGACCGTGGACCCGGCCACGGTGACCGGCTCCATCACCGCGAACGGCGTCACCCGGCCCGTCCGCCCGACGTTGACCGAGATGTCGAGGAGCTTCGTGGTGACCTCCTCCGGCGGGTACTTGAAGGCGATCGCCCACCGCGGGGCCCGGCTGGTGGAGCCGAGCCGGCCCTGGGCGGACAGCTCGTCGACCTTGATCACGATGCCGTCGATCTCGTGCTCCACGCTGTGCCGGTCCGCGCGGTAGCGCTCGATGAAGGCGCGCACGGCGCCCAGGTCGTCCAGCACCTCGGTGTAGGGGCTGGTGGGCAGCCCCCAGCCGGCCAGCAGCGCGTACACCTCGGACTGGCTGCGCACCGACACCCCCTCGCGGGCGCCGACCCCGTGGACGTACATGGCCAGGTTGCGCGAGGCCGTCACGGTGGGGTCCTTCTGGCGCAGCGACCCGGCGGCGGTGTTGCGCGGGTTCGCGTAGGGCGCCTTGCCGGCGGCGGCCTGGGCCTCGTTCAGCAGCTCGAACTCCGCCACCGGGAAGAACACCTCGCCGCGCACCTCGACCAGGGCGGGCGGGTCGTCGGTGTCGAGCCGGTGCGGGATGGAGTCGATGGTGCGGGCGTTGGCGGTGATGTCCTCACCCACCCGGCCGTCGCCGCGGGTGGCCGCACGGACCAGCTCGCCGTGCTCGTAGACCAGGTCGATCGCCAGACCGTCGATCTTCAGCTCGGTCAGGTAGTGGAAGGGCACCTCGCCCAGCTCGCGGCGGACCCGGTCGTCCCACTCGCCGAGCTCCTCGGTGGTGAAGGCGTTGTCCAGGCTCATCATCCGCTGCAGGTGCTGCACCGGGCTGAACGCCGTCCCGACGACGCCGCCGACGGTGGCGGTGGGGGAGTCCGGCGAGCGCAGCTCGGGGTGGGCCTCCTCCAGCGCCCGCAGCTCCCGCTCCAGCCGGTCGTACTCGGCGTCGGCCATGACCGGCTCGTCGCGGTCGTAGTAGGCCAGCCGGGCCTCCTCCAGCTGGGCGGCCAGCTCGGCCACCCGCTGCTGCGGGTCGCCGCTCTCGGCCGGTGCGGCGTCGTCTCGGGGCTCGGTCACGGGCTCATTCTGCCGATCGGGTCCGACAGAACCCGGCAGCCACGCACCGGCGGCCCCCTGACGTGCTCTCGACTACGCTCCAGGCGTGGCCAAGAAGATCTTCTCCGACCTCAACCTGCACGGGAGCACCCCGGTCCAGGTGCGCCCCAACATGGGCGGGTCGGGCCCGGAGCTGGTCCCGGGGACGCGGGCGAAGAAGCGTCAGCGCTGGCTGGTGGTGCTGCTGTTCGTGGTGGCGCTGCTGGTGGTGGCGGGCGTGTTCTGGTTCCTGGTCACCCAGCTCACCACCCAGTGAGGCGGCCCGTCCTCAGCCGACGGCCATCGCGCAGAGGTGCTTGAGCCGCGCCAGCTCCGAGGCCATGAACGCCGGCCCGCCCTGCCGTCCGATCACCAGCGTGCGGTCCGCCCCGACCGGGGCGATCGCCGCGGTCGTCTCGCCCCAGGACTCCACCCAGTTCTCGGCCAGCTCGACGCTGTGGGTCAGGTCGACCGGCTCCAGCTGAGCCACCGCGTCGGTGGTCAGGTCCGGGGCCAGCTCGGTGCCGAGCAGGACCTGCTTGGCGTGGGCGTCGATCAGCAGGGCCCAGTGGCAGTGGAAGACCAGCGGCGCGGACTCGGTCAGGATGTCCGCCGCGCGCTCGGGGCTCTGCTGCATCCGCTCCAGCGCCTCGATGTCGGACTCCAGCCCGCCGCCCTCGGGGTAGCGGGAGAACCACAGCACCCGGACGCCCTCGATGGCGGTGCAGGCGCTGACCAGGTTGTCCGGCATGGCGCCGTTGGGCAGGTTGAGCATGAAGTCGTCGACCGCCTGGCCGTCCTGCTTGCCCACGATCTCCACCGAGCGGATGTCGGCGCCCACGGTGCCGACGGCGCTGGCCACCGCGCCCAGGGAACCGGGCCGGTCGGGGAGGGACACGCGCATCAGGAACACGACGTCATTCTCACCCATCTTTGCTACGGAGGTGTAACCCCTCCACCGGAGCGCCCCCGTTCCGCAGCCGGACCGGTGGCGACCGGGAACCCCTAGGATGGATCGGCGCAGGAGCGCGACGCACGACGACGACAGCGAACAGGAGCACCCGGTGGCGCTGACACCCGACGACGTGGCCAAGCTGGCACGGCTGGCCCGGATCGACCTCACCCCCGCGGAGCTGGAGCACCTCGCGCCCCAGCTCGAGGGCATCCTGGAGGCGGTCGCCTCGGTGCAGCAGGTGCGGGACGCCGACGTCCCGCCCACCTCGCACGCGCTGCCGCTGACCAACGTCTTCCGCCCCGACATGGTCCAGCCGTCGCTGCCGGTCGAGGCCGCCCTGGCAGGGGCGCCCGCCGCGGAGGAGTCGCGCTTCCGCGTCCCCCAGATCCTGGGCGAGGAGGCCTGATGAGCACGAGCCCGCACCTGACCAGCACCGCCGCCGACCTGGCCGCCGGGATCGCCGCCGGCACCTTCAGCAGCGAGGAGGTGACCCGCGCCCACCTGGACCGCATCGCGGCGGTGGACACCGAGGTGCACGCCTTCCTCCACGTCGACGGCGAGCGCGCCCTGGAGGCGGCCCGCGCGGTCGACGCCAAGGTCGCCGCCGGCGAGCCCGTCGGCCCGCTGGCCGGCGTCCCGCTCGGGCTGAAGGACGTCCTCACCATGCAGGGCGCGCCGACCACCTGCGGCTCGCGCATCCTGCAGGGCTGGTACCCGCCCTACGACGCCACCGTCACCACCCGGCTGCTGCAGGCCGGTCTGGTGGTGCTGGGCAAGACCAACATGGACGAGTTCGCGATGGGCTCCTCGACGGAGAACAGCGCCTACGGCCCCACCCGCAACCCCTGGGACACCAGCCGCATCCCCGGCGGCTCCGGCGGCGGCTCGTCCGCCGCGCTGGCCGCCTTCGAGGCGCCGCTGACCATCGGCACCGACACCGGCGGCTCGATCCGCCAGCCGGCCGCGGTCACCGGCACCGTCGGGGTCAAGCCCACCTACGGCGGAACCTCCCGCTACGGGCTGGTGGCGCTGGCCTCCAGCCTGGACCAGCCCGGGCCCTGCGCCCGCACGGTCCTGGACGCGGCCCTGCTGCACCAGGTGATCGGCGGCCACGACCCCCGTGACAGCACCTCGATCGACGCCCCCGTCCCCGACGTGGTCGCCGCGGCGCGCTCCGGCGACGTCCGCGGGCTGCGGGTCGGCGTCGTCCGCGAGCTGGGCGGGGAGGGCTACCAGCCCGGCGTCACCCAGCGCTTCACCGAGGCCGTCGAGCTGCTGTCCTCTCTGGGCGCGGAGGTCGTCGAGGTCTCCTGCCCGAGCTTCGAGCAGGCGCTGGCCGCCTACTACCTGATCCTGCCCAGCGAGGCCTCCTCGAACCTGGCCAAGTTCGACGCCATGCGCTTCGGGCTCCGCGTCGGCGACGACGGCAGCCACAGCGCGGAGGAGGTGATGAACCTGACCCGCGAGGCCGGGTTCGGCGACGAGGTGAAGCGACGCATCATCATCGGCACCTACGCCCTCTCCAGCGGCTACTACGACGCCTACTACGGCTCCGCGCAGAAGGTCCGCACGCTGATCGTGCGCGACTTCCAGGCCGCCTTCGAGACCGTCGACGTGCTGGTCTCCCCGACCACGCCGACCACGGCGTGGCCGCTGGGGGAGCGGGTGGACGACCCGCTGGCCATGTACGCCGCCGACCTGTGCACCATCCCCAGCAACCTGGCCGGCAACGCCTCGGCCTCCTTCCCGGTCGGGCTGTCCCCCGAGGACGGGCTGCCGGTGGGCCTGCAGGTGATGGCCCCGCCGATGGCCGACGACCGGCTGTACCTGGTCGGGGCCGCCCTCGAGCGGGCCCTGACCGAGCGGTGGGGCGGACCGCTGCTCGACCGCATCGACGCACTCCAGGAGGTCCCGGCATGACGGACACGGTGCTGTCCTACGAGGACGCGATCGCCAGCTACGACCCGGTGATGGGCCTGGAGGTCCACGTCGAGCTGGGCACCGCGTCCAAGATGTTCTGCGGCTGCTCGACCGCCTTCGGCGCCCCGCCCAACACCCAGACCTGCCCGGTCTGCCTGGGGCTGCCGGGCTCGCTGCCGGTGGTCAACGCGACCGCGATCGAGTCCGCGATCCGCATCGGGCTGGCGCTGAACTGCTCGATCGCGAGCTGGTGCCGGTTCGCACGGAAGAACTACTTCTACCCCGACCAGCCGAAGAACTACCAGATCTCCCAGTACGACGAGCCCATCGCCTTCGAGGGCTGGCTGGAGGTCGACGTCGACGGCGAGCCGTTCCGGGTCGAGATCGAGCGCGCCCACATGGAGGAGGACACCGGCAAGTCGCTGCACGTGGGTGGCGCCACCGGACGCATCCACGGCGCCAGCCACTCCCTGCTGGACTACAACCGCTCCGGCGTGCCGCTGATCGAGATCGTCACCAAGCCCATCGAGGGCGCCGGGGAGCGGGCACCGCAGGTGGCCAGGGCCTACGTCCAGCACCTGCGCGACCTGCTCCGCGGGCTCGGCGTGTCGGAGGCCAAGATGGAGCAGGGCGCCCTGCGCTGCGACGCCAACCTCTCGCTGCGCCCGGACCCGTCGGCCCCGCTGGGCACCCGGACCGAGACCAAGAACGTCAACTCGCTGCGCAGCGTCGAGCGGGCGGTCCGCTACGAGATCACCCGCCAGGCCGCGCTGCTGCGCGAGGGCGGCCGGGTCACCCAGGAGACCCGGCACTGGCAGGAGGACTCCGGCACCACGTCCCCGGGTCGGAGCAAGGAGACCGCGGAGGACTACCGCTACTTCCCCGAGCCGGACCTGGTGCCGGTGGCCCCGGACCCGGCCTGGGTGGAGGAGCTGCGGGCGACCCTGCCCGAGCCGCCGGCCGAGCGCCGTCGCCGGCTGCTGGCGGACTGGGGGTTCTCGGACCTCGAGATGCGCGACGTGGTCAGCTCCGGCGCGCTGGACCTGATCGAGCAGACCGTCGCCGCCGGCTGCGCCCCCCAGGCCGCCCGCAAGTGGTGGGCCGGTGAGCTGGCCCGCCGGGCCAACGAGACCGGTGTGGAGCTGCACGAGCTGGCCATCAGCCCCGCCCAGGTGGCCGGGGTGCAGCAGCTGGTCGAGGCCGGGACGGTCAACGACAAGCTGGCCCGGCAGGTCATCGAGGGGGTGCTGGCCGGTGAGGGCGAGCCCGAGCAGGTGGTGGCCTCCCGCGGGCTGGCCGTGGTCTCCGACGACGGCGCCCTCGGTGCGGCGGTGGACGCGGCGATCGCCGCGAACCCGGACGTGGCCGAGAAGATCCGCGCCGGCAAGGTGCAGGCGGCCGGTGCGCTGATCGGTGCGGTGATGAAGGAGATGCGGGGCAAGGCCGACGCCGCCCGGGTCCGCGAGCTCGTCCTCGAGCGGCTCTCCTGAGATGAGCGGGGCGGCGCCCGCCGCCGGGGTGGCCCGGGCGCCGGCCGGCGAGGTCTGGCACTTCAGCGAGGACCCGGGCATCACCGAGTTCGTCCCGCACGTCGCCGCCACCGCCCGGCAGCCGGAGGCCTTCGTCTGGGCCGTGGACGGCGACCGCTGCCCGGACTACTGGTTCCCGCGGCAGTGCCCGCGGGCCATGGCCTGGCGGACCCCGGGCAGCGGGCCGGAGGTCGGGGACCGGCTGCTGGGCGGGGGCGTGCAGCGCGTCCACGGCATCGAGTACCCGTGGCTGCGGGCACTGACGACCACGACCGTGCACGCCTACCCCTTCGCGGCCGAGCAGTTCCGCCCCTTCGGCGACCCGCCGCACGCCTACGTCAGCGAGCAGCTGGTGCGGCCCCTGCGCCCACCGCTGCCGGTCACCGACCTGGTCGAGCAGCACGAGCGGGCCGGCATCCAGCTGCGGGTGGTCACGGACCTGTTCAGCTGGTGGGCCGAGGTGGTGCCCTCAGGGTTGGGTTTCTCCGGCATCCGCCTCCGCAACTCCCCGAACGTCCGCGAAGTCTGACCCCGCCCGCCCAGCCGGCGCGGCGAGTCGCCGCGAGTGGTCGTGTGGGGCAGGGATGAGGCGACGCACCGGGGCGAGTCGCCGCGCGTCTGCGGAGGGGTCGGGAGGCGGTGGCGGGCAGCGCTCAGAGGCTGAAGTCCGAGCCCCGCAGCTTCTCCACGGCCTCGTCGTCGCCGATGGTGGTCACGTCGGCGACCCGGCCGCGGCCGTAGGCGTAGAGCAGCAGCTCGGTGGGACGTCCGACCAGGGTCACGGTCTGCTCACCCGCAGCCACCCGCAGCGGCTCACCCGGGCCCTCGGGCCGCTCCAGCACCACCCCGACCGGTGCACGGCGGAAGAAGGCCCGTCCGAGCAGCTTGAGCCGGCGCCAGACCCAGTCCTCGGTCTCGGCGTCCAGGTCGCGGGGACCCAGGGGGGCCTCCCCGGCGCGGCGGACGTCCTCGTGGTGGATGTAGAACTCGGTGGCGTTGGCCGGCTCGTCCACCCCGGGGAGGGCGAAGACGGAGAACCGGCTCGGCCCGCGGCGGATCTTGTCCACCAGCTCGGCGAAGGGCCAGCGCTCCTTGGTCTCGTTCATCCGCTTCTCGGTCAGCCCGGCCAGCGGCTTGGCCACGATGCCGGGAGCCCCGAGCGGGTCGGTCTCCCGCACCCACAGGTGCGCGGCCAGGTCGTGGCTGGTCCAGTCCCCGCAGAGCGTGGGCGCGTCGGGTCCGACCGCGTCCAGCAGGTCGCAGAGGCCAGCACGTTCCGACTGAGCGAGATTCACCCTCGCACTCTAGGCCCGCGCGGACGCCGACTGGGAACGAGGCGGTGGGGCGAGCACAATGTGGCGGTGAGCACCGACCCCGAGCAGACCCCCGACCTCCCGGCCGAGGAGCCCGTCCTGGACGAGGACCTGGCCGCCCTGCTGCGCCGCAACGAGGACGGCCTCGTACCGGCGGTGGTGCAGGACGCCGACAGCGGGCGGGTGCTGATGCTGGCCTGGATGGACGACGAGGCGCTGCGGCGGACGCTGACCTCCCGGCAGGGCACGTACTGGTCGCGCAGCCGTGAGGAGTACTGGGTCAAGGGCGCCACCAGCGGACACACCCAGCACGTCCGCTCGGTCGAGCTGGACTGCGACGGGGACGCGCTGCTGCTCACGGTGGACCAGATCGGCCCGGCCTGCCACACCGGGCGGCCGTCCTGCTTCGACAGCCACCGGCTGCTGGCCGACCGCACCTGAGCCGACCCGTGCCCGAGCCGTCCCGGGCGGCTCAGACCTCGGTGTCCCAGCCCTGCTGCGGGGTCTCGCAGGTGTCGCGGAAGACGTACTGCGAGGGCTGCTTGCGCTCGTGGCTGGACCAGTCGATCTTGGGCCGACGCTGCTCCTCGGGCACGTAGCCGATCCGGTAGACCGCCATCAGCTCCAGCTCCTCGGGCACCTGGAACAGCGCGGCCAGCCGCTCCCACTGACCCGGGACCTCCATCGGGAACGAGACGAACTGGATGCCCAGCCCGAGCTCGACCGTGGTCAGCCACAGGTTCTCCATCGCCGCCCCCATGCTGAACACGGAGTAGAACGAGGACAGCTCGCCGGTGCGGTACTCGGCGCGGTCCAGCATCACCGCCAGGAGCATGGGGGAGGACGCCACCAGCTTCCGGTTCTCCTCCCCGAGGGTGTTGGGCACCCGGAGCCTGTTCATCAGCTTCTGCCCCGAGGGCGTGAACACCTGCTTGGTGAACGGCCGCAGCGGTGCCGGCAGCTTGTCGAACAGCATCCCGTCGCGCCGGGTGGCCATCTCCTCGGCGGAGAAGCGGAAGTAGCGCCGGTAGCGCTGGAAGAAGGTGCCGTTGGACATCGCCTCGGTCATGCTCGCCCCGCTGATGGAGGCCACCTGCTCGATGGTCTCCCGCCGCTCGGTGACCAGGAAGCGCCAGGGCTGGCTGTTCAGCTGCGAGGGCGCCCGTCCGGCCATCTCGACCAGCAGCCGCTGGTGCTCCTCGCGGACCGGGTCGGGGCGGAAGCCGCCGTTGGTGGTCCGGCGCCGGCGGATCGCCTCGATCAGCTCCACGCTCTCTCCTCCAGGTTCTCGGGTCGGACGGGGCGGCGGGCCAGCAGCACCGCGGCCAGGTAGCAGGGCAGCACGCTGAGCGCGACCACCGGGTGACGTCGGGAGCGGGTGGGCACCCGCGACAGGGCGGCCAGCGCCGGGAGCGCACCCAGCAGCACCCCGCCGGCGCGGGAGCGCGACCAGAGCGGTCCGGTCGCGGCCATCGTGGTCGTGGTCACCGTGGTGATGTAGGCCGCGTGGTGGACCCAGCGGTGCCGGCCCCCGCCCAGCCGCAGGGCCAGCCCGACCCCGAGCAGGACGCTCGCGGTGTAGGAGGCGGCGGCCACCAGGGTGAGCCGCCGGGCGGCGAGGTCGCGGGCACCGACCGCGGCGAGGGTGCGGTCGGGGGCGGTAGCGCGGCTGCTGGCCTCAGCGTGCACGGACGTCCTCCCCGGCTCCGTGCCGCAGCACCAGCCGCGACGGCACCCGGCGCTGCACGCTCCAGCCGTCGGGCACCAGGGCGTCCAGCTCCTCGCGGGTGAAGCTGCGGCGGATCGAGACCATCCCGTCGTGGCGCAGCAGCGAGCGCCGGGCCGCGGGCAGGGCCAGCACCCCCCAGGCCAGCCGGGCCGGGGTGCTGCGCTCCAGGTCGTTGTGCAGCACCAGCGAGCCGGCCAGCCGGGTGCTGTCGGCCAGCAGAGCCAGCACCTCCTCGTCGCGGAGGTGGTGCAGCAGGTGGTTGCTGACCACGACGTCGAAACGGCGCCCGTGCCGGACCAGGGCGGTGGTGTCGGTCTGCTCGAACGAGACGCCGGGCTCCTCCCCGGCGCGCTCCGCCCAGTCGTGGGCCCGGGGGTCGGGGTCGACGCCGGTCACCTGCAGCGACAGCCCGTCCGCCCGCGCCCAGCCGGCCAGCCGCCGGGTCACGTCCCCGCCGCCGGAGCCGACGTCGAGAAGGGTGGTGGTGCGGTGCCGGTCCAGCAGGGGCCGGATCTCGCGGCGGTACAGCGAGCGCCAGCCCGCCAGCACGGCGTTCACCACGCGGAAGTGGGCATAGGTGCGCTCCAGCCGGTCCAGGTCGACGTCCGGGTCGTCCATCAGCTCCCGCAGGTCCGGCGCCCGGCCGGTCGCCGCGCTCACGGACCGACCCGGGAGAGCAGCGCGGACTCCACCGTCAGCCCCGGGCCGAAGGCGACCGCGCAGACCCGGCCGGGCCCGTCGGGGTCGGCCAGCAGGTCGGCCAGGATGAACAGCACGGTCGCGCTGGACATGTTGCCGTGACGCCGCAGCACCTCCCGCGACGGCGCCAGCTGCTCCTCGTCCAGCCCGAGGGCGACCTGGACCCGGTCCAGCACGCTCCGCCCACCCGGGTGCACCGCCCAGCCGTCGACCTCGCGCCAGGGCCGCCCGGCCAGCGCGGGGTCGTCGGCGCGCAGCGGCTCCAGCGCCCGGGCCACCTCGCGCTCCAGCACCTTCGGCACCGCCGCGGTCAGCACCATGTCGAAGCCCAGGTCCCCGATCGTCCAGGCCATCTCCTCCCGGCCGTCGTCCACCACCGCCGAGGCGAAGCCGTCCAGCCCGAGCACGGTGCGTCCGGGTGCCGGTGGTCGGGCGGTGACCAGGGCGGCTGCCGCCCCGTCGGCGAAGACCGAGGACGCCACGACGGTGTCCAGGTCGTCGCCGCTGTGGACGTGCAGCGTGCACAGCTCCACGCACACCACCAGCACCACCGCGTCCGGGTCGGCGGTGCAGATGGTGCGGGCGGCGCGCAGTGCGGGGAAGGCGGCGTAGCAGCCCATGAAGCCCAGGTGCATCCGCTCGGTGGCGGGGGAGAGCCCGAGCTCACGGACCAGGACGTGGTCCGGGCCGGGGGCGAAGAAGCCGGTGCAGGAGGCGGTGATGACGTGGGTGACGTCGCCGGCCGTGAGCTCCGGCGCCCCGGCCAGCGCCCGGCGGGCGGCCTGCAGAACCAGCTCGGGGACGTGGCGGACGTAGCGGGCGTTGCGGACACCGGTGGAGGGGTGGACCAGCAAACCGTCGGGGCCGACGAAGGGGGAGCCGTCGGCGGGGTCCACCAGCTCGTCCAGGACGGTGTGGCGGGTGTCGATGGACGAGGCGTCGAAGGCCGCACGGAGCCGCCTGACCCCCAGCCGGCTGAGCCCGGGCTGGGCGGCCAGCAGGTCGCGTGCGACGGGCTGCTCCAGCACGTTCGGGGGGAGCGCCGTCCCGATGGCGTGCACCGCGGCCGAGGTCATGCGGGCAACCTACCCGGGCACCGGAGACGCCCGGGTGAGGCCCCGGGCCGCCCCGGCACCACTAGGCTGGGCCCTCGTCGGCGGCGGGGTGCAGGACCCCGCCCGGCCAGCAGGAGGAGCGACGACGGTGGAGATCACCCCCAGCCTCGAGCGGTTCCGCGAGCTGGCCCCGCGGACCCGGGTGATCAGCGTGCACACCCGGCTGGCCGCCGACGCCGAGACCCCGGTGGGGCTGTACGCCAAGCTGGCCGGGGGACCGGGGAGCTACCTGCTGGAGTCGGTCGAGCACGGGGTCTGGTCGCGCTGGTCCTTCATCGGGGTCCGCTCCTCGGCCACGCTGACCGAGCAGGACGGCGCGGCGGTCTGGAGAGGGCGCCCCCCGGTCGGCCTGCCCACCGACGGCGACCCGCTGAACGCCCTCGGACGCACCCTGGAGCTGCTGCAGGGCCCGGCCCAGGAGGGGCTGCCGCCGCTGGCCTCGGGGATGGTCGGCTACCTCGGCTACGACACCGTGCGCAGGATCGAGGTGCTGCCCGACGGCAACGTCGACGACCTCGGTCTGCCCGAGCTGCAGATGATGCTGATCTCCGACCTGGCCGTGCTGGACCACCAGACCGGTGAGGTGTGGCTGATCGCCAACGCGGTCAACGTCGACGACACCGACGAGCGGGTCGACGAGGCCCACGCCGACGCGGTGGCGCGGATCGAGGCGATGGCGGCCCGGCTGGCCGAGCCGTCCCCGTCGCTGGTCGCGGTCCCGGGCGGGGAGTCCGAGCTGCGGGTGCACAACCAGCGCACCACCGAGGAGTACGCGGCCGCGGTGGAGGCGGCGGTGGAGGAGATCCGCGCCGGCGAGGCCTTCCAGGTGGTGGTCAGCCAGCGCTTCGACGTCACCACCGGGGCCGATGCCCTCGACGTCTACCGGGTGCTCCGGCTCAGCAACCCCAGCCCCTACCTCTACCTGGTCCGCCTGGACGGCTTCGACGTGATCGGCTCCAGCCCCGAGGCACTGGTCACCATCACCGACGGCCAGGCCACCACCCACCCGATCGCCGGCTCCCGCCCGCGCGGCGCCGACCCCGCCGAGGACCTCCGGCTCGAGGCCGAGCTGCTCGAGGACCCCAAGGAGCGGGCCGAGCACCTGATGCTGGTCGACCTGGCGCGCAACGACCTGGGCCGGGTCTGCCAGCCGGGCACCGTGTCGGTGACCGAGTTCATGCAGGTGCGCCGCTACAGCCACATCATGCACCTGGAGTCCTCGGTCAGCGGCCGGGTGCAGCCGGGTCGCAGCGCCCTGGACACCGTGATGGCCTGCTTCCCCGCCGGCACCCTCTCCGGGGCCCCCAAGGTCCGCGCGATGGAGATCATCGACGAGCTCGAGGTCTCCCGCCGCGGCCTCTACGGCGGGGTGGTCGGCTACTTCGACCTGGCCGGCAACGCCGACGTGGCCATCGCCATCCGCACCGCCGTGCTGCGCGACGGGGTGGCCCACGTCCAGGCCGGTGGCGGGATCGTGGCCGACTCGGTGGCCGCCACCGAGGACGCCGAGTCGCGCAACAAGGCCGCCGCCGTGCTGCGCGCCATCGCCCGCGCCGAGCGGATGACCCCGCTCGCGCCGCGCCCCGACGCCCCGGCCCGGGGGCGGGACGACGCCCGGTGACCCCTGGCCGCGAGCGCGCCCTCAGCTGGCTGGGGATCCTGGTGGCCTCCGGGCTGCTGCTGGTGTCGGCGTCCCAGGCCTGGGTCGCGGTGACCGCGTCCGGGGCCGCCACCTCGCTGTCGGGCACCGACGTCACCGGCGGGCTGAGCCAGGCGCTCGCCGTGGTGCCCCCGCTCGGTCTGCTGCTGGCGCTGACCCTGCGGGCGCGCGGCCGTCAGCTGGTCGGGGTGCTGCTCGTGCTGGTCGGGCTCGGTGCGGTGCTGCTCGGCCTGCGCCCACCCGCGCCGTCGCCGACGCAGGTGGAGGCCGCCCTGAGTGCGGTGTCCCTGGCCGAGGACTGGCAGACCTCGGTGACCAGCTGGCCGCGGGTCTTCGCCCTGGCCGGGGCCCTGCTCGTCGTGGCCGCGGTGGTGGTGGTGCGCCGGGCCCCGCGCTGGCCCAGCCGCGCGTCCCGCTACGAGGTCGGTGATCCCCCCGTCCGCAGCGACGACCCCGCCGACGCCTGGCGGGCCCTGGACCGCGGCGAGGACCCGACCGTCGGGCCGGCGGCCCCGGACGGGTCCGCCGACGACGAGGTGGCCCGTCCGCCGCAGGACCCGATTTCCCGGCGGCCGCCCGAGGGGGACACAATGGGCTCCGACGAGCCGGGTGAGCCCGGCCCGGACGAGCGAACCGAGGGGAGACCATGACCGAGGCGGCAGAGCGCTCCGTGCACAGCCACCCGAAGTACCACCACGGACGGTCCCCGGCTGCGTGGGCCGGCGTGCTGATCAGCCTGGTGGGCTTCTTCGTCGGCACGATCGGCTTCCTGGTCGGGCCCGGTGAGGACATCACGCCGCACTGGGTGGTGGTGGGCGTCGGTGCCGCGCTGGTCCTGCTGGGCTTCATCGCGACCCTGGTGCTCCGCGCCATCGGTCTGGGCAACGACTGAGCTGAGAGGCCCCACCATGGGAGTGCTGGACGAGATCGTCGAGGGTGTCCGCGAGGACATGGCCGAGCGGGTGGGTCGCGTCGGGCTGGACGAGCTCAAGCAGCGGGTGCGGCAGATGCCCTGCGCCCAGGACCCGCTGCCGGCCTTCCGCGCCCCCGGGGTCTCGGTGATCGCCGAGGTCAAGCGCCGCAGCCCGAGCAAGGGTGCGCTGGCCGAGATCGGCGACCCGGCCGCGCTGGCCCGTGACTACGAGCAGGGCGGTGCGGCCGCCATCTCGGTGCTCACCGAGCGCCGGCGCTTCGGCGGCTCGCTGGAGGACCTGGAGCAGGTCCGCCGCGCCGTCGACGTCCCCCTGCTGCGCAAGGACTTCATCGTCAGCGCCTACCAGCTCTTCGAGGCCCGCGCCGCGGGTGCGGACCTGGCGCTGCTGATCGTGGCCGCGCTGACCGACGACGAGCTGGTCTCCCTGATCGAGCGCGCCGAGTCGATCGGCCTGACCGCCCTGGTCGAGGCCCACACCGGAGACGAGGTGCGCCGGGCCGTCGACGCCGGCGCCAAGGTGATCGGGGTCAACGCCCGCAACCTGCAGACCCTCGAGGTCGACCCGACCACCTTCGCCCGGCTCGCCCCGCTGATCCCCACCGGCGTCGTGCGGATCGCGGAGTCCGGCGTCCGTGGGCCGCGCGACGTCTTCGACCTGGCCGAGGCCGGGGCCGACGTGGTGCTGGTCGGCGAGGCGCTGGTGACCGGTCGCGAGCCGCGGGCCGCCGTGGCCGACCTGGTCTCGGCCGGGGCGCACCCCGCCCTGCAGCACCGCGCCTGAGCCGGCGTCCGGGCCGTCGCGCCGGGAGCCGGGTGTGGGTGCGGTCGCCTAAGGTGGAGCGGCACGCGGGGCCACCGCCGTCCGGCACCGGCCCCGAGCACCCAGGAACGGAGACAGCGTGACTGCGCGGACCCTGCCCGACCCGACCGGGCACTTCGACCGCTTCGGCGGCAAGTTCGTGCCGGAGGCGCTGCACGCCGCGCTGGACCAGCTGGAGCGGGCCTTCAACGAGGCCAGCGCCGACCCGGCCTTCGCCACCCGTCTGGACGGCCTGCGTCGCAACTACACCGGGCGTCCCACGCCGATCACCGAGCTGACCCGCTTCTCCGCCCACGCCGGCAACGCCACCGTGCTGGTCAAGCGCGAGGACCTCAACCACACCGGCTCGCACAAGATCAACAACGTCCTCGGGCAGGCCCTGCTGGCCGAGCGGATGGGCAAGAAGCGCCTGATCGCCGAGACCGGGGCCGGGCAGCACGGGGTGGCCACCGCCACCGCCGCGGCCCTGTTCGGGATGGAGTGCACCGTCTACATGGGCAAGGTCGACACCGACCGGCAGGCCCTCAACGTGGCCCGGATGCAGCTCCTCGGTGCGGAGGTGGTGGCCGTCGAGGCCGGCAGCCGGACCCTCAAGGACGCGATGAACGAGGCGATGCGGGACTGGGTCGCCTCGGTCGACACCACCCACTACCTGATCGGCACCGTCGCCGGACCGCACCCCTTCCCCTGGCTGGTGCGGGAGTTCCAGCGGATCATCTCCACCGAGGCCCGGGCCCAGGTGCTGGAGCGCTGGGGCCGGCTGCCCGACGTGGTGGCCGCCTGCGTCGGTGGCGGCTCGAACGCCATGGGCACCTTCGCCGACTTCCTCCCCGACACCGGCGTCCAGCTGTTCGGCTTCGAGGCCGGGGGCGACGGCGTCGACACCGCCCGCCACGCCGCCGCCATCAGCGGTGGCCGCGTCGGGGTGCTGCACGGCACCCGGACCTACGTGCTGATGGACGACGACGGCCAGACCACCGAGTCCCACTCCATCTCCGCCGGTCTGGACTACCCGGGCGTCGGGCCCGAGCACGCCTGGTTGGCCGACGCCGGCCGGGCCAGCTACCGCGCGGTCACCGACACCGAGGCGATGGAGGCCCTGCGCCTGCTCACCCGCACCGAGGGGATCCTGCCGGCGATCGAGTCCGCGCACGCCCTGGCCGGGGTGCTGACCCTGGGCCGGGAGTGGGCTGAGGAGCGTCCCGACGAGCACCCGCTGTTCCTGGTCTGCCTGTCCGGGCGCGGCGACAAGGACGTCCGCACCGCGATCAGCTGGTTCGGGCTGGACGGGTCGGTCGACGCCACCGCGGGCGGGCCGCTGTGAGCGCCCCCACCGCGGGGCTGGACCGCCACGGCGTCTCCGGGCGGGTGCTGGCGGGCTGCCGCGACGAGGGCCGGGCGGCGCTGGTCGGCTACCTGCCGGTCGGCCACCCCGACGTCGCCACCTCGGTGCAGGCGATGGTCCGCCTCACCGGCGACGGCGAGCGGCCCGGGGTCGACCTGGTCGAGATCGGGATGCCCTACAGCGACCCGGTGATGGACGGGGTGACGATCCAGCAGGCCACCACCCGGGCGCTGGCCCGGGGGGTCCGCACCCGCGACGTCTTCACCGCCGTCGAGGCCGTCGCCGCCACCGGCACCCCGGCGCTGGTGATGATCTACTGGAACCTGGTCGAGCAGTACGGCGTGGACGCCTTCTGCCGCGACCTGGCCGCCGCCGGCGGGGCCGGGCTGATCACGCCGGACCTGACGCCGGACGAGGCCGGTCCCTGGCTGGAGGGCTCCGACGTCCACGGCCTGGACCGGGTGTTCCTGGTGTCCCCGTCCACCACCCAGGCCCGGCTGGCCAGCACCCTGGCCGCCTGCCGTGGGTGGGTCTACGCCACCTCGGTGATGGGCGTCACCGGCACCCGCACCCAGACCTCCACCGCCGGTCCGGAGCTGGTGGCCCGGATCCGCGCGCAGGACCCCGAGATGATGGTGGGGCTCGGTCTCGGCGTCTCCGACGGGGACCAGGCGGCCGAGACCGCCGGGTTCGCCGACGCCGTGATCGTCGGCTCGGCCCTGGTCCGGACGCTGCTGCAGGCCGAGGACGACGGGCGTCCGGAGGACCTGGGCGGGCTGGGGGCGGTGGTCGACGACCTGGCCGCCGGCGTCCGCCGCGGCCGTCCCCCCGCCCGCGGCTGATGGTCCGGACGCGCCCGCAGCTCGGGGCCGGTGCACCGCTGCAGGTGCTCGCCGCCTGGGTGCTCCTGGTGGGTCTGACCCTGACCACCGCCGGCTGCGTCACCGGTCCGGAGCGCGAGTCGGCCCCGGCTGACCCCGACCGCTACACCGGGAGCTGGCTCAGCGAGGGGTACCCGGTCCCCGACGTGACCCTGTCGGACACATCGGGCGGGCACTTCGACGTCCAGACCTCGCCGTCGCGCCCGGTCACCGTGATGTTCTTCGGCTACACCCACTGCCCGGAGTCCTGCACGGCCGTGCTCGACACCCTGCACAGCGCCCTGGATTCCCTGCCGGACCACCTCGCGGGCAAGGTCCAGGTGGTCGTGGTCAGCGTCGACCCGGACCGGGACAGCCCGGAGGCGTTGCGCACCTGGCTGGACCGGTGGGACGGTTCCTGGATCGGGCTGCGCGGCGGGCTGGACGAGGTGCGCGACCTGGCCGGCGCGGTCGGTGTCGAGGTCGGCGGTCGCCGGGCCCTGCCCGACGGCGGGTACCAGGTGGCCCACGGCGCCCAGCTGGTCGGCGTCGACCGCGACGACACCGCGCGGCTGGTGTGGGTCGAGGGCACCGGCGTGGCGGACCTCGGCCGCGACCTCGAGACCTTCATCAAGGAGCAGAAGTGAGTGCACGGTCCTCCGGCCGGAACCGGCCCTCGTCACGCGGCGGGGGTGAGTCGGCGCGCAACGCCCGGCTGCGCGCCCAGGCCGCGGCGCAGGCCGCCGCCGCCCGGCGGCGTCGTACCCGGGTGCTGCTGGTCCTGGTCGGTGTCGCGGTGCTGGTGGTGGTGCTCGGCATCGTCGTGGGCCCGCGGCTCTCCGGCTCCTCGACGGGCTCGGCACCCCTGGTCGCCCCGACCACCGTCGCCGCCCCGCAGCGCTCCGCGCAGCCGCCGGTCACCGGCCGCCCGGTGGTGCTGGCCGGGGACGCCGGTGCGACCCACGTGCTGACGGTCTGGGCCGACTTCTCCTGCTCGCACTGCCGCGACTTCGCCACCGACTACGGCGACGTGCTGGAGCGCGCTGCCGAGCAGGGCCAGGTGCGGGTGGAGCTGATGCCGGTGACCTTCGTCGCGCCGCCGTCCTCGGTGCGTGCGGCGAACGCCTTCGCCTGCGCAGCGGAGGGCGGGTTCGGACCGGCGTACCACGACGCCCTCTTCGCCAGCTTCCGCACGGACTGGGACGACGAGCAGCTGGTCGCCCTGGCCGAGCGGGTCGCCCCCGGCTCCGACCTCGCCGGCTGCCTGGACGACTCCCGGCACCAGCCCTACCTCGACTCGGTCGACCAGGCCGCCCAGGCGGCCGGGGTCGACGCCACCCCCACGGTGCTGCTCGACGGCGCACCCCTCCCGCTGGCCCAGACCACCCCGGCCGACCTGGCCGCGACGCTCCAGGAGACACCGTGACCGAGCTCTTCATCCCCAGCCCGTCCCAGGGGGTCTGGGAGGTCCTGGGCTTCCCCGTCCGCGCCTACGCCATCTGCATCATCATCGGGATCGTGCTGGCCTGGGTGATGGGCTCACGCCGCTGGGCCGGCCGCGGCGGGCGCGCGGAGACCCTGGAGACCGCGGTCCTGGTCGCGGTGCCGCTGGGCATCGTCGGCGCCCGCATCTACCACGTGATCACCGACGCCCAGCTCTACTTCGGTCCCGGGCGGGACCCGGTGCGGGCCCTCTACATCTGGGAGGGCGGGCTGGGCATCTACGGCGCGGTCGCTGCCGGCGCGCTGGGCATCTGGCTGGTCGCCCGCCGTCGTGGGGCGAGCTTCATGGCCATCGCCGACGCCCTGGCCCCGGGCCTGGTCCTGGCCCAGGCCGTGGGGCGGATCGGGAACTACTTCAACCAGGAGCTCTTCGGCCGCCCCACCACGCTGCCCTGGGGACTGGAGATCGACGCCGTCAACCGCCCCGACGGCTACGAGCAGTTCGCCACCTTCCACCCCACCTTCCTCTACGAGCTGCTCTGGAACGTCGGGGTCTGCCTGCTGCTGATCTGGGCCGGGCGGCGCTTCTCCCTCGGCCGCGGCAAGACCTTCGCCCTCTACGTGGTGCTCTACGCGCTGGGCCGGTTCTGGATCGAGGCGCTGCGGATCGACCCGGCCAACGTCTTCGGCGGGGTCCGGCTGAACAACTGGACCACGCTGGCCATCCTGCTCGCCGGTCTGGTCTGGTTCGTCTGGCTGCTCCGGTTCCGGCCGGGTCTGGAGACCTCGGTGGAGCCCGGCGCCCCGGCGCCGGAGGAGGAAGGGGACGAGCGGGTGGCGGCCCGCGCCCTCGAGCCGCAGGCGGCCGCCGGCTCGCCGTCCACCCCCGCGACCGACGGTGCTGAGGACGGCTCGGGAGCCGCCGACGAAGCCGACCCGCAGAGCCCGCCGCGCGAGGCCGACCACGACGGGGCGACCGGTCGAGACTGAGGTCCTGCCCGCCTATACTCGTCGCATCGTCACCGGCTGGAGGTGCTCATGAGCCGCAACACCCTGCACGTCGTGCTGTTCCTCACCGCCGTCCTGACGGTCGCCGCCATCGTCGCCGGCGCAGGTGCAGGAACCGTCCTGGTCACCGGTCTGGCCGCCGCTGTGGTTTTTCTCACAGTGGTGTCCACCACCGTCCCCGACCGCCGCGTTCCCGTCCGCGTCCGGGCGACCGATCGTCGCCGACGCTGACCGCGTCTCACCACTCGCGCCCGCTCCCCGCGAGGGAGCCCAACGCCTCTTCGGCGTCCAGGATGTGAGCCAGCGTGCTCATGATGTGGGATCGTTCCCGTTAGGCTCCGACGCCGCCCGGGGACGCGCAGACCTGCCCGACCACGGTCGGGCCGCAGGACGAGGCGGGACCGGGGGACCGGCTCGCCGGACACGGTCACCCGCCGTCGGCGGCACGACCACACAGTGATGGGAGACGACATGACGCACCAGGTCCGAGGCGAGCACGCCTCCCCGACCGCGCCCGGGTCCACCACGGCCGACCACGACCCGGCCGCCTTCCGTGAGCAGCGGCCCGCGGCCCAGGGTCTCTACGACCCCTCCCAGGAGCACGACGCCTGCGGCGTGGCCTTCGTCGCCCAGCTGAGCGGCGAGCCCAGCCACGACATCGTCGAGAAGGGCCTGGAGGCCCTGCGCAACCTCGACCACCGCGGCGCCACGGGTGCCGACACCGCCGCCGGCGACGGCGCGGGCATCCTGGTGGTCGTCCCCGACGCCTTCCTGCGCGGGGTCTGCGACTTCGAGCTCCCCGCCCAGGGCCGTTACGCCGTCGGCATGGCCTACCTCCCGCGCGAGCAGGACGCCCGCAGCCGGGCCCGCCGCGCGGTCGAGGCGCTGGCCGACGACGAGGGCCTGACCGTCCTCGGCTGGCGAGAGGTGCCGGCCGACGCCAGCACGCTCAGCCCCGTCTCCACCGCGAACATGCCCCACTTCGAGCACCTGGTGGTCGCGGCCGCCGACGGCTCGGAGGGGATGGCCCTGGAGCGGATGGCCTTCTGCCTGCGCCGCCGGGCCCAGAACCAGGTCGGGGTGTACTTCGCGTCGCTGTCCTGCCGCACCCTGGTCTACAAGGGGATGCTCACCACCGACCAGCTCGAGGAGGTCTTCCCCGAGCTGCACGACGAGCGGCTGGCCTCCCCGCTGGCCCTGGTGCACTCCCGCTTCTCCACCAACACCTTCCCCGCCTGGGAGCTGGCCCACCCCTACCGGCTGATCGCCCACAACGGCGAGATCAACACCGTCCGCGGCAACCGCAACTGGATGCGGGCCCGGGAGGAGCTGCTGGCCTCGGACCTGATCCCCGGTGACCTGTCCCGGCTCTACCCGATCTGCAGCGACTCCGCCTCGGACTCGGCCTCCTTCGACGAGGTGCTCGAGCTCCTGCACCTGGGCGGACGCTCCCTCCCGCACGCGGTGCTGATGATGGTCCCGGAGGCCTGGGAGAACAGCACCGAGATGAACCAGGAGCTGAAGGACTTCTACGCCTTCCACTCCTCCCTGATGGAGCCCTGGGACGGCCCGGCGGCCATCTGCTTCACCGACGGCACCCGGATCGGTGCCTGGCTGGACCGCAACGGCCTGCGCCCGGGCCGCTACTGGGTGACCGACGACGGCCTGGTGGTGCTCGCCTCCGAGACCGGGGTGCTGGACATCCCGGCCTCCTCGGTGACGGCCAAGGGGCGGCTCAAGCCGGGCCGGATGTTCCTGGTCGACCTCGAGCAGCACCGCATCATCGGTGACGAGGAGATCAAGACCGAGCTCGCCACCGCCGAGCCCTACGGGGAGTGGCTCAAGGGCCGGGTCAGCCTCAACGACCTGCCCACCCGCGAGCACACCGTGCACAGCCACGCCTCGGTCACCCGCCGCCAGCAGGTCTTCGGCTACACCGAGGAGGACCTCCGGCTGCTGATCTCGCCGATGGCCTCGATGGGTGCGGAGCCGATCGGCTCGATGGGCACCGACACCCCGCTGGCCGTGCTGTCCCAGCGTCCGCGGCTGATCTTCGACTACTTCAGCCAGCTCTTCGCCCAGGTCACCAACCCCCCGCTGGACGCCATCCGCGAGGAGCTGGTCACCTCCCTGGCCGGCACCCTGGGTCCCGAGCGCAACCTGCTCGCCCCCGAGCCCGCCTCCTGCCGCCAGCTCGTGGTGCCCTTCCCGGTGCTGGACAACGACCAGCTGGCGAAGATCCTGCACGTCCACCGCTCCGACGACCTGCCGGGCTTCGCCACCTCCGTGGTGCGCGGGCTGTACCCGGTCGGCGGCGGCGGGGCGGCGCTGGAGCAGGCCATCGCCGAGGCGTGCGCCGAGGCCAGCCGGGCGATCGCGGCCGGGGCGCGGATCATCCTGCTCTCCGACCGCCACTCCAACGCCGAGCTGGCCCCGATCCCGTCGCTGCTGCTCACCGCCGCGGTGCACCACCACCTGGTCCGGGAGAAGACCCGCACCAAGGTCGGTCTGGTGGTCGAGGCCGGGGACGTCCGCGAGGTCCACCACGTCGCCCTGCTGCTGGGCTACGGCGCCGCCGCGGTCAACCCCTACCTGGCCTTCGAGACCGCCGAGGACCTGGCCCGCCGCGAGGTCTACGTCGCCGTCGAGGCCGAGAAGGCCGTGGCCAACGTGGCCAAGGCGCTCGGCAAGGGCGTGCTGAAGGTGATGAGCAAGATGGGCGTCTCCACGGTCGCCTCCTACACCGGCGCGCAGATCTTCGAGGCCTACGGCCTGTCCGCGCAGCTGGTCGACCGCTACTTCACCGGCACCACCTCCAAGATGGGTGGCGTCGGGCTGGAGGAGGTGGCGGAGGAGATCCGCCGCCGCCACGCCACCGCCTACCCGGCCGACGGCATCCCGCTGGCCCACCGCGAGCTGGAGATCGGTGGGGAGTACCAGTGGCGTCGCGAGGGCGAGCCGCACCTGTTCGACCCCGAGAGCGTCTTCCGGCTGCAGCACTCCACCCGCTCCGGGCGCTACGACGTCTTCAAGCAGTACACCGCCCGGGTCGACGACAACGCCGCCCGGCAGATGACCCTGCGCAGCCTGCTCCGCTTCGCCAGCGACCGCAGCCCGGTGCCGATCGAGGAGGTCGAGCCGGTCAGCGCCATCGTCAAGAGGTTCTCCACCGGGGCGATGTCCTACGGCTCCATCTCCCAGGAGGCCCACGAGACCCTGGCCATCGCGATGAACCGCCTGGGCGGGAAGTCCAACACCGGTGAGGGCGGGGAGGACACCGACCGGCTGCACGACCCGGTGCGGCGCAGCGCGATCAAGCAGGTCGCCTCGGGCCGCTTCGGCGTCACCTCGGACTACCTGACCAACGCCTCAGACATCCAGATCAAGATGGCCCAGGGCGCCAAGCCCGGTGAGGGCGGTCAGCTGCCCGGTCAGAAGGTCTACCCGTGGGTGGCCCGGACCCGGCACTCCACCCCCGGCGTCGGGCTGATCTCCCCGCCGCCGCACCACGACATCTACTCCATCGAGGACCTCAAGCAGCTGATCCACGACCTCAAGTGCGCCAACCCGGTGGCCCGGGTGCACGTGAAGCTGGTCGCCGAGGTCGGGGTGGGGACGGTGGCCGCCGGTGTGGCCAAGGCCAAGGCCGACGTGGTGCTGATCTCCGGCCACGACGGTGGCACCGGGGCGGCGCCGCTGACCTCCCTCAAGCACGCCGGTGGTCCCTGGGAGCTCGGCCTGGCCGAGGCCCAGCAGACGCTGCTGCTGAACGGGCTGCGCGACCGCATCGTCGTGCAGTGCGACGGCCAGCTGAAGACCGGCCGCGACGTCGTGGTGGCCGCCCTGCTGGGCGCGGAGGAGTTCGGCTTCGCCACCGCCCCGCTGGTGGTCAGCGGCTGCGTGATGATGCGCGTCTGCCACCTCGACACCTGCCCGGTGGGCGTCGCCACCCAGAACCCGGACCTGCGTGCCCGCTACACCGGCAAGGCCGAGTACCTGGTCAACTTCTTCGAGTTCATCGCCGAGGAGGTGCGCGAGCACCTGGCGGCGCTGGGCTTCCGCAGCGTCGAGGAGGCCGTCGGCCACGTCGAGGCGCTGGACGGCACCGGCGCGGTGGAGCACTGGAAGGCCCACGGCCTGGACATCTCCCCGATCCTGCACCAGCCCACGCTGCCCGAGGGCACCCCGCTGCACCGCGTCAACGTCCAGGACCACGGGCTGGAGCACAAGCTCGACCAGCGCCTGATCGAGTTCGCCGGCCCCGTCCTCGAGGCGGCCCGGACCGGTGACCTGCCGGCCCCGCTGCGGGGGGAGTTCGCCGTCCGCAACGTGGACCGCACCGTCGGCACCCTGCTCGGCCACGAGGTGACCAAGGCCACCGGGGGGAAGGGGCTGGAGCCCGACACCATCGAGCTGGTGCTCGACGGGTCGGCCGGGCAGAGCCTGGGGGCGTTCCTGCCCCGCGGCATCACCCTGCGCCTCACCGGCGACTCCAACGACTACGTCGGCAAGGGCCTGTCCGGCGGGCGGATCATCATCGCCCCCGAGACCGGTGCGGCCTTCCTGGAGGACCACTCCGAGACCGGTGGGGCCGAGGAGCAGATCGTGGCCGGCAACGTGATCGGCTACGGCGCCACCTCCGGTGAGATCTTCATCCGGGGCCAGGTGGGGGAGCGCTTCTGCGTGCGCAACTCCGGGGCCACCGCGGTGGTCGAGGGCGTGGGCGACCACGGCTGCGAGTACATGACCGGTGGCGTGGCGGTGGTGCTCGGCAGCACCGGGCGCAACTTCGCCGCCGGCATGTCCGGGGGCGTGGCCTACGTGCTGGACATGCGCCACGACCGGCTGAACAGCGAGCTGGTGGACCCGCTGCCCCTGGACGCCGACGACGTCGCGCTGGTGCGGGAGCTGCTGCAGCGCCACCGCGACGAGACCGGCTCCTCGACCGCCGCCCAGCTGCTGGGCGACGCCTCGGGCAGCTCGGTGGCCGAGCGGTTCACCAAGGTGATGCCGCGTGACTACGCCAAGGTGGTGGCCGCCCGCATCGCGGCCGAAGCCGACGGACTGGACGAGCAGACCACGACCCGCAAGATGATGGAGGCCGCTCATGGCTGATCCCCGAGGCTTCATGACCACCCCCGTCGAGGTGGCCCCGCGCCGCCCGGTGCAGGAGCGGGTCCGGGACTGGAACGAGGTGTACCCCGGCGGTCCGGGCAAGGCGCTGCTGCCCATCATCAGCGACCAGGCCGGACGCTGCATGGACTGCGGCATCCCGTTCTGCCACACCGGGTGCCCGCTGGGGAACCTGATCCCGGAGTGGAACGACTTCGTCTGGCGGGGGGAGTGGGAGCAGGCGCTGGAGCGGCTGCACGCCACCAACAACTTCCCCGAGTTCACCGGACGGCTCTGCCCGGCCCCGTGCGAGACGGCCTGCGTGGTCGGCATCTCCCGTGAGCCGGTCACCATCAAGAACGTCGAGGTCTCGATCATCGACAAGGGCTGGGAGGACAAGCGCGTCCGGCCCGAGATCCCGGACTGGCACACCGGCAAGACCGTCGCCGTGATCGGCTCCGGTCCGGCCGGGCTGGCCGCGGCCCAGCAGCTCTCCCGGACCGGCCACACCGTGGCGGTCTACGAGCGGGCCGACGCCCCCGGTGGTCTGCTGCGCTACGGCATCCCCGAGTTCAAGATGGAGAAGAAGGTGCTCGAGCGCCGGATCCGCCAGATGAAGAACGAGGGCACCATCTTCCGCTGCGGGGTCGACGTCGGCACCGACATCACCGGTGACCAGCTCACGGAGCGCTACGACGCGGTCGTGCTCGCCCTGGGCTCGACGAAGGCGCGCGACCTGCAGATCCCCGGTCGCGAGCTGCACGGCATCCACCAGGCGATGGAGTTCCTGCCCCAGGCCAACCGGGCCGCCCTCGGCGAGGAGGTCCCGGACCAGATCACCGCCGAGGGCAAGCACGTGGTGATCATCGGCGGCGGCGACACCGGCGCGGACTGCCTGGGGACGTCCACCCGCCAGGGCGCGGCGACGGTCACCCAGCTGGAGATCATGCCGCAGCCGCCGGAGGCGCGCCCGGGCCACCAGCCCTGGCCGACCTACCCGATGACCTACAAGGTCTCCTCCGCCCACGAGGAGGGTGGCGAGCGCGTCTACGCCGTCAACACCTCCGAGTTCGTGGGCGAGGACGGCCGGGTCACCGGGCTGCGTCTCAGCGAGGTGCGCCTCGAGGACGGGCGGTTCGTCCCGGTCGAGGGCACCGAGCGCGACATCCCGGCCGACCTGGTGCTGCTGGCGATGGGCTTCACCGGCCCCGAGACCGGCACCGTGGTGGAGCAGCTGGGGGTGGAGCTCGACCAGCGGGGCAACATCGCCCGCGACGAGTCCTACGCCACCAACGTCCCGCGGGTCTTCGCCTGCGGTGACGCCGGCCGCGGTCAGTCGCTGATCGTCTGGGCCATCGCCGAGGGCCGTTCCTGCGCCAACGGCGTGGACGCCCTCCTCAGCGGGCAGTCCAAGCTGCCCCGCCCGATCGGCCCGCAGGTCCGCCAGATGATGGCCTGAGGTCCTGGCCCGGCTCACGAGCCGGGACCGGTCCCGCTGGAGGAGGTCGCCCTCAGGGCGGCCTCCTCCTGCCGTCAGCCCTCAGGTCGCCAGGTCACGCGTCCTCACCAGTCCCACCGCCGCCGCGGCCAGCCCCACGGCCACCCCGAGCACGGCGAGGGTGACCGGCAGGTCCAGCGTCTCCAGCGGCAGGGCCGAGGAGTGGCGGAACGGGCTGACGTCCTGGAGCCAGCCGGGCAGCCGCAGCAGCTCACCGAGCTGACCGAGGGCCAGGGCCAGCACCAGCGCACCCCACCCGAGGGGCACGGTCAGCCGGGGCAGCACGGCGAGGACGAGCGCCACCACGGCCACCACCACCAGCGCGGCCGGGACGTGGGCCAGCGCAGCCGCCACCCCGGTGCCCAGCCAGCCCGCCCCCAGCCCGGTGGCCAGGAAGCCGAGGCCGGCACCCAGCCCGGCCACGACGGCCACCCCCGTGGTCACCACGAACCCGAGGGCGAGCTGGGTGGCCAGCCACCTCCGCGTGGCCAGCGGCGCGCTGAGCAGCAGCTCCGCCCGTCCCTCGGCCTCCTCCGGCCGCAGACGCATCACCGTCTGGGTCCCGGCCGCGGCGGCGAGCACGCCGCTGATGCCGATCAGGGCCGTCGTGAAGACCTCCAGGACGTCCCCGCCCGCACCGGGCTGCAGCCGGGCGATCAGCTCACCCAGGGCCTGGTTGGACTCCGCGGCCCCGACCACCACCGGGGACAGCAGCCCGGCCAGGCTGCCCAGCGCCGCCGCCCCCAGGCACCAGCCCACCACGCTCGGCAGCTGCTGGCGCAGCGCCAGCCCCGCCGCCGAGCCGGTCAGGCGCCCGCCCTCGGCCGGACCGGGGCGCTCGGTCACCAGGCTCCCGCCCAGGTCCCGGGCCCGGCGCAGCAGCAGGGCCAGGACCGCCAGCAGCACCGAGGTCGCCGCCGGCAGCAGCAGGACCTCCGGTCGCTGCTCACCGAAGGGCGAGACCCGCTGCCCCCAGCCGATCGGGGACAGCCACGACAGCCACGCCGGGTCCGCCCGGGTGAGGTCCGCGCTGGGGGAGCCCAGGGCGTCCCCGACGCCCCGGACCAGGTAGGCCAGACCCACCAGCCCGCCCGCGAGGCCGTTGGCGGCGCGTGAGGTGGGCAGCACCTGCGCGCACACCGCCGCCACGCCGGCGAAGACCAGACCGACCAGGCCGAGCGCCGCCCCGGTGAGCACCGCGCCGGTGGCGTCGAGACCGGCGACCAGCAGCGCGAGGGCGGCCAGCGCCCCCAGCAGCAGACCGGCCACCGCGGAGGTCGCCAGGGTGGCGGCCAGCGGTAGCAGCCGTCCGGTGGGCGTGGCGCCGACCAGCTCGGCGCGACCGGCCTCCTCGTCGGCGCGGGTGTGGCGCACCACCAGGAAGACCTGCATCAGCCCGGCCAGGACGCCCAGGAAGGAGAACAGCTGGAAGAAGGTGACCGCCCCCACGCTGGTCCCGTCCGGTGTGCCGCGCAGGAACAGGAAGGCCGGGTTGGCCGCGGCGACGGCCACGACCGCGGCCCGCTGGGACTCCTCGCCGAACTCGGTGGAGATGGCGGCGGCCGCGGCCAGGCTCAGCAGCGCCATCCCGCCGATCCAGACCACCAGCTGCCAGCGGTCACGCCGGAGCTGGGCCCGCACCAGGGCGCGCATCACCGCACCTCCTCGGCGGGGTCGCTGCCGTAGTGGCGCAGGAAGAGCTGCTCCAGCGAGGGCGGGCTGGCCAGCACCGAGCTGGGCCGCAGCCGGGCCACCTCGGCCAGGACCTCGGGCAGGGCGTCCGGCTCCACGTCGAACTCGAGCGTCCCGTCCCCGTCGCGGAGCGCGGACACCCCGGCGAGGGCGCGCAGCGCCGCGGTGTCGGCCGGTGCGCTGCCCCCCGTCCCGGGCGTCACCCGGAAGGTGGTGGCGGTGAGCAGGCGGAGGTCGGCCAGCGTGCCCGTCTGCACCGTGCGGCCGGCGCGGATGATCGTCACCCGGTCGCACAGCCGCTCGACCTCGCTGAGGATGTGGCTCGACAGCAGCACCGCCGAGCCCTCGGCCCGGACCCGCTCGACGTGGGAGGCGAAGACCGCCTCCATCACCGGGTCCAGCCCGCTGGTCGGCTCGTCCAGCAGGTACAGCCGGGCCGGCCGGGCGAAGGCGGCCACCAGCACCACCTTCTGCCGGTTCCCCTTGGAGTACTGGCGGGCCAGCTTGCTGGTGTCCAGCTCGAAGTCGGCCACCAGCTCGCGACGCAGCCGGGCGTCGGCCCCGCCCCGCAGCCGGGTCATCAGGTCGATCGTCTCCCCGCCGCTGAGGTTCGGCCACAGCCCGACGTCGCCGGGGACGTAGGCCAGGTCGCGGTGGACGGCGACGGCGTCGCGCCACGGGTCGCGGCCCAGCACGCTGGCCCGGCCGCCGCTGGCGCGGATCAGGCCCAGCAGGATCCGCAGCGTGGTGGACTTCCCGGCCCCGTTCGGGCCGAGGAAGCCGTGCACCTCACCGGGGTGGACCCGGAGGTCCAGCCCGTCGAGTGCGTGGTGGCGTCCGAAGTGCTTGCGCAGCCCGGAGACGTCGATGGTCGGCGCGGCGGCCATGGGCCGGTCCTCTCGTGGTCACGACAGCACCACGGCGGGTCGCCGGGGTGCTCCGCTGCTCGCGGGCCGACCAGGCTTCCCGGCTCTCCGTCTCGGACTCTAGACCTGCCGATCGGGCGCCGTACAGCCCTCCGAGGCGGAGCCGTGGCGGGGCTCCGTGGCCCGGGTCACCGGGCTCAGTGCCGGCTGCCGTCGCGGACCCGGGCGATGACGGCGTCCACCCGCGCCCACCGCTCGGAGCGGTCGGGGACGGCGGCGACGACGGGGCCGCCCGCGGTGGCGCCCCAGGGGACGAGGACGTCGAAGTCGAGGTCGCGGACCAGGGCCAGGCTGTCCAGGTAGTCCCCGCGCAGCGCCGGGTCCAGCACCACGGCGCGCCACTCACCGTGCTCGAGCCAGAGGAGGTCGCCGGTGAAGAGGAAGCGGTGGCTGCCGTCGTCCCACAGGTAGCAGGTCGTCCCCGCGGTGTGCCCCGGGGTGGGGACCACCTCGAGGTCGTCGTCGACCTGCTGACGGCCGTCGAAGGTCCCGGCCACGACCAGGGAGCGGGCGAGCTCCGCGCGTTCCGACCCCGGTACCCAGACGGGGACGTCGAGCTCGGGCTGCCCGTACATCCCCTCGTGGACGTGGTTGACCAGCAGCCGGGCCGGCGTCCCGAGGGCGCGGATCGCCTCGGCCGCCTGGCTCACCCCGGGGGAGTTGTAGACCACCAGAGTGCCCCGCGGGCGCCGGAGCACGAAGGAGCGGAGCAGCACGTCGTCCTGGTAGGGGAGCCGGGAGGTCGGGGTGGCCAGCAGCCCCTCGAACGGCGTGTCCAGCGGGCGGTGAGCGGTCGTCGGCATGGGGTGGTCCTCGGGCTCGGGTGCCGAGCGTGCGCCACCCGGTGGGGGCCTCGGACACCCGACGCTAGGAGCTCCAGCGCGCTCGAGGTCAAGCCCGGGGAAGGGTCTTGCACATACAACCGATCAGTTGTACGTTGGGACCATGACCACGGAGGACGAGGACAGGGCGGACGCCCTCTTCCACGCCCTCGCCGACCGGACCCGGCGCGACATCCTGCGCCGGGTGCTCGCCGGGGAGCACTCGGTCACCGCGCTGGCGGCGGGCTACGAGATGAGCTTCGCCGCGGTGCAGAAGCACGTCGCCGTGCTGCAGAGGGCCGGGCTGATCACCAAGCGGCGCCAGGGCCGCGAGCAGCTGGCCAGCGGCGACCTGGCCGCCGTCCGGTCGGTCGCCTCGATGCTGACCGAGATCGAGGACGTCTGGCGCGGTCGCATCGCCCGGATCGACGAGCTCGTCCTCGACGACCCCACCACCACCACCACCCACCCGACCAGGGAGCAGGAGCACTGACATGCCCGTCACCGACATCACCAAGGACCTCGACACCCGCACCATCACCATCACCGCCGACTTCGCCGTCCCGGTGGAGCGCATCTGGCAGGTCTACGCCGACCCCCGCCAGCTCGAGCGCGTCTTCGGCCCGCCCGGGTTCCCCGCCACCGTGGTGCAGCAGGAGCTGCGGCCGGGTGGGCGGATGCACTACTACATGACCAGCCCGGAGGGGCAGAAGCTCTACGGCATCTGGGACGTCACCGAGGTGGACGAGCCGCGGACCTTCTCCTTCACCGACGGGTTCGCCGACGAGTCCTTCACCGTCGACCCCCAGATGCCGGTCTCGGAGAACACCTACACCTTCACCGAGCACGACGGCGGGACCCGCGCGGTCTACACCAGCCGCTACGCCTCGGCCGAGGCGCTGCAGCAGGTGCTGGACATGGGGGTGGAGGAGGGCGCCACCACCGCCATCAACCAGATCGACGACCTGGTCGCCTGACCCGCCGGGTGACCTCGCTCACCCACCACGGCCCCGTCCTCCCGCTGCCGGGAGGGCGGGGCCGCGCCGCTGCGGGCCCGCGGTGGGCACGAGGGGTCGGCGGGGGCCCGTGCGGGGCCGAACCGCCGGTCGCGGTGAGCGCTTCTGTCCGAGCCCGGTACTAGTCTGTCCCGGACGCGTCGAGCCGCCGGGGGAACAGCCCCGGTGGTGCGGCGCAGGGTGTCGAGGAAGGGTCGCCGAACGCTCATGCCAGGGTCTGAGAAGGACGGTTTCGTCCACCTGCACGTCCACTCGGAGTTCTCGATGCTGGACGGCGCCGCGCGCGTGCCGGACCTGTTCGCCGAGGCCGAGCGCCACGGCATGCCGGCCATCGCGATGACCGACCACGGCAACCTGTACGGGGCCTACGAGTTCTACCGCGCCTCCAAGAAGAGCTCGGTCAAGCCGATCATCGGCCTCGAGGCCTACGTCACGCCCAAGACCCACCGGACCGAGCGGAAGCGGGTCCAGTGGGGGAACCCCAGCCAGCGCTCCGACGACGTCTCCGGCTCCGGCGCCTACACCCACATGACGCTGCTGGCCCAGGACAACGTGGGCATGCACAACCTGTTCCGGCTCAGCTCCACCTCCTGGCTGGAGGGGTACTTCTACAAGCCCCGGGCCGACCGGGAGCTGCTCAACACCTACGGCAAGGGCCTCATCGCCACCACCGGGTGCCCGTCGGGGGAGGTGCAGACCTACCTGCGGCTGGGCCAGTACGAGGCGGCCCGGGAGTCCGCGGCGGAGTTCCGTGACATCTTCGGGGCCGGCAACTACTACCTGGAGCTGATGGACCACGGGCTCAGCATCGAGACCCGCGTCCGCCAGGACCTGCTCCGGCTGGCCAAGGACCTGCAGCTGCCGCTGGTGGCCACCAACGACCTGCACTACGTGCACCAGCACGACGCCGCCGCCCACGAGATCCTGCTGTGCGTCCAGTCCGGGTCCACCATGGACGACCCGAACCGCTTCAAGTTCGACGGCGACGGCTACTACCTCAAGTCCCCGGCGGAGATGCGCCGCCTCTTCGCCGAGCTCCCCGAGGCCTGCGACAACACCCTGGAGATCGCCGAGCGCTGCCAGATCTCCTTCACCGAGGGCGAGGGCCGCTTCATGCCGCGGTTTCCCTGCCCGCCGGGGGAGGACGAGACCTCCTGGTTCGTCAAGGAGGTCGAGCGCGGGCTGCGCGAGCGCTACCCCGACGGCATCCTGGACGTGGTCCGCCGCCAGGCGGAGTACGAGATCGACGTCATCGTCAGCAAGGGCTACCCGGGGTACTTCCTGGTGGTCGGTGACTTCATCCGCTGGTCCAAGGAGAACGGCATCCGGGTGGGCCCGGGCCGTGGTTCCGGTGCCGGCTCGATGTGCGCCTACGCGATGCGGATCACCGACCTCGACCCGTTGCAGCACGGTCTGATCTTCGAGCGCTTCCTCAACCCCGAGCGCATGTCGATGCCCGACTTCGACATCGACTTCGACGAGCGCCGGCGCGGTGAGGTGATCCGCTACGTCACCGAGAAGTACGGCGACGACCGGGTCAGCCAGATCGTCACCTACGGCACCATCAAGGCCAAGCAGGCGGTCAAGGACTCCTCCCGGGTGCTGGGCTACCCCTTCGCCATCGGTGACCGGATCACCAAGGCCATGCCGCCGGCGGTGATGGGCAAGGACGTCCCGCTCACCGAGATCTTCAACACCGAGCACAAGCGCTACGCCGAGGGCGGGGAGTTCCGCGCGCTCTACCAGGCCGACAACGAGGTCAAGACCGTCGTGGACCAGGCCACCGGGATCGAGGGGCTGAAGCGGCAGTGGGGCGTGCACGCGGCCGGGGTGATCATGTCCAGCGAGCCGCTGATCGACATCATCCCGATCATGAGGCGCGAGGCCGACGGCGCGATCATCACCCAGTTCGACTACCCCGGCTGCGAGGCGCTGGGGCTGGTCAAGATGGACTTCCTCGGGCTGCGCAACCTGACGATCCTCGATGACGCGGTGAGCAACGTCGAGCTCAACGCCGGGGTCACCATCGACCTGGACGCCCTCAGCAAGGACCTCGACGACCCAGCCACCTACGCGCTGCTGGGCCGCGGGGACACCCTCGGGGTGTTCCAGTTCGACGGCGGCCCGATGCGATCGCTGCTGCGGCTGATGAAGCCGGACAACTTCGAGGACATCTCCGCCGTCGGCGCGCTGTACCGCCCCGGTCCGATGGGGGCCAACAGCCACACCAACTACGCCCTGCGCAAGAACGGGCAGCAGGAGATCAGCTACCCCCACGCCGAGCTGGCCGAGGCGCTGGAGCCGATCCTGGGCACGACCTACGGGTTGATCGTGTACCAGGAGCAGGTGATGGAGATCGCCCAGAAGCTGGCCGGCTACACGCTGGGCAAGGCCGACCTGCTGCGCCGCGCGATGGGCAAGAAGAAGCGGGAGGTCCTCGACGCCGAGTACGTCGGCTTCGAGGAGGGGATGCGGGCCAACGGGTTCTCCCCGGCCTCGGTGAAGGCGCTGTGGGACGTCCTGGTGCCGTTCTCCGACTACGCCTTCAACAAGGCCCACTCCGCGGCCTACGGGCTGGTCTCGTACTGGACGGCCTACCTGAAGGCCAACTACCCGGCCGAGTACATGGCCGCGGTGCTGACCAGCGTCAAGGACGACAAGGACAAGATGGCCATCTACCTCGGCGAGTGCCGGCGGATGGGCATCAAGGTGCTGCCTCCCGACGTGAACGAGTCCTCGGCCAACTTCACCCCGGTGGGCACCGACATCCGCTTCGGGCTGAACGCCATCCGCAACGTGGGTGGGGCGGTGGTCCAGGGCATCGTGGAGGCCCGGGAGGAGCACGGCAAGGCGCGTGACTTCCACGACTTCCTCGACCACGCACCGCTGGTGGTCTGCAACAAGCGGATGATCGAGTCCCTGGTCAAGGCCGGGGCCTTCGACTCGATGGGCCACAGCCGGCGGGCGCTGATGGAGGTCTTCGACGGCGCCGTGGACGAGGTGATCGACCTCAAGCGCAACGAGGCCAACGGCCAGGACGACCTCTTCGGCATGTTCAGCGACGAGAGCCCGATGGCGGCCAAGGTGGTGCCCGACGTCGAGGACTGGGACAAGCGCACCAAGCTCGCCTTCGAGCGCGAGATGCTCGGCCTCTACGTCTCCGACCACCCGCTGCAGGGGCTGGAGCACATCCTGGAGACGTCGCGGGAGATCTCGATCGGGCACCTGATCGCCGACGACGGCCCGCGCGAGACCATCACCACCATCGCCGGCATGATCACCCAGATCCAGCGCAAGACCACCAAGAAGGGCGACATCTGGGCCATCGTCACCGTGGAGGACCTCGAGGCCTCCATCGACGTGCTGATGTTCCCCAAGGCCTACGAGCTGGTCTCCACGATGCTGGCCACCGACACCGTGGTCCGGGTCAAGGGCCGGGTGCGCCAGTCCGACGACTCGGTGGAGATGATGGGCAGCGAGATGACCATGCCCGACATCACCGAGGGACCGAGCGGACCGGTGGTGATCTCGCTCCCGGCCACCCGCTGCACCCCGCCGGTGGTGCAGCAGCTGCGCGGTGTGCTGCAGAGCCACCCGGGGATGACCGAGGTCCAGCTGCGGCTGTCCTCGGGCACCCGGACGACCGTGTGGCGGATCGACTCCCAGCTGCGGGTGACCCCGTCACCGCCGCTGATGGCCGACCTCAAGGCGCTGCTGGGGCCGTCGTGTCTGACCGCCTGAGCGAGCAGCCCGCCCCGGGACCGGACGAGCGCGGACCCCGGCAGCCGGGGGAGGGCGGTGCCTCGCGGCGCCCCAGCCTGCTGACCGAGATGACGGTGTTCTTCACCGTCTGCCTGGTGGTCGGCGTGCTGGCCGGGCTGCTCTGGGCCCGGGTGACCGACCTCCCCGGGTACACGATCGCCGTCGACGGACGGGCCACCACCAGCGAGCGCGGGCTGGCCGAGCAGTTCAGCGCCGACGCCTGGTTCTGCGTGATCGCCGTCGGCGGGGGCCTGCTGATCGGGCTGCTGGCCTGGTGGCGGCTGATCCGGGTGGGGTGGGGGGTCGTCCTGGCCGCCGTGCTGGGGGCGCTGCTGGCCGCCGTGCTCACCTGGGTGGTCGGCTGGGCCATGGGGCCGGGCGACTTCGACGCCCGTCTGGCGAACGCCGAGCCCGGCGACGTGGTACCCATCGAGCTGACCCTGCGTGCCCCCGTCGCCCTGGTGGTGTGGCCGTTCATCGCCAGCATCCCGATCCTGCTCTGGTCCTCCCTGGCCCCCGACGACGAGGAGCCGACCCCGTTGTTCACGCGTGGCCGGCTGGCCCGGCGCCGGCACGAGTCGGTGGCCGGCGTGCTGCCCGAGGACCGGGTCGGGCTGCCCGCCGCCCCGCCGCCGGACGGGCCCGGTGAGTCCACGTCCTCCGGTCCGCCGCCGCGCTGACCGCCCGCGCTGACCCTCCGGGTCAGCGTCCGACCGGGGCGACCTCGGCCCCGGTGAGCCGGACGAGGTCCTCCGGCGACAGCTCCACCTGCAGCCCGCGCCTCCCGGCCGAGACCAGCACCCGCTCGTGGTCGAGGGCGGAGACGTCGACCACGGTGGTCAACGGGGTCCGCTGGCCGAGGGGGGAGATGCCGCCGACCACGTAGCCGCTGCTCCGCTCCGCCGCCGCCGGGTCCGCC
Organism: Auraticoccus monumenti; assembly: GCF_900101785.1. GTDB lineage: Bacteria > Actinomycetota > Actinomycetes > Propionibacteriales > Propionibacteriaceae > Auraticoccus > Auraticoccus monumenti. Next base: position 3,068,113 of record NZ_LT629688.1, read on the forward strand.
ACCTGCGCCTTCTTGGCCCCCACCGCGGTGGCCAGGGCCTTCAGGTCGACCTGCTGGCTGACCGCCACCACGGCCACCACCAGCCGCCCGCCGCAGTCGGTGACCACCGTCTTGAGCACCCGCCCCGGGTCGACCCCCAGCGCGGCCACCACCTCCTCGCCGAAGTGGGTCTCGCCCTCGGCGTGGGCGTACTCGTGCACCGTGTGCGGCACCCCGGCCGCCGACAGCACCTCGAGCGCCGGGGTGGCGGCGCGGGGACGGGCCTTCTTCGCCATGACCCCATCCCAGCAGGTCGGTCCGCACGCCGCCGGGAGGTCCGCGGCAGAACCCGGTGGCGGCCCGCAGCCCCGCTGGGCCAGGATCGGCGCCATGGTCCCTCCCGACTGGCTGCCCACCTACCGCCTCGAGGACTCCGAGCTGATCGGCTACCTGGCCCCCGCCGACGGTGACCAGGTGGTCCCGATGACCCTGCTGGGCACCCCGCTGGGGGAAGCGATGACGGTCTTCGCCGCCGAGCAGGTGCTGGAGGAGGTGGGTTTGTCCTACCTGGCCGAGCGCTGGTGGCTCCGCCACGACGAGGGCGAGCTGGCCGGGACCGAGCAGCAGGTGGTGGTGGTGGAGGCCACCCCCGGGCTGGCGGTGCTGGCCAACGCCGACTTCGCCCAGGTGGTCGGGGCCCCGATCGGCGCCCCGGTCCGGGTGGCGCTGCCCACCGACCGGCTCCGGCGCGCCTGAGCTCCGGGCGCCCACCTAGACTCACCTACCGTGTTGCGCACCCTGGACCTCCGGCCCTCCGACCTCGTCGACTACTCCGGCGTGCTGCCGCGTGCGGCGCTGGACGTGGACGCCGCCGTCGAGGTGGTCCGCCCCCTCTGCGACGCCGTCGCCGCCCGGGGTGAGGAGGCGCTGATGGAGCTCTCCGAGCGCTTCGACCACGTGCGTCCGCCCTCGCTGCGGGTGCCTGCCGAGGCGCTCCAGCGCGCCCTGGACGAGCTCGACCCCGAGCTCCGCGTGGCCGTCGAGGTGGCCGTCGCCCGTCGCCGCCAGGTCAGCGAGGCCGAGCTCGGGGCCAGCCGCACCGAGGTCGAGCTGGCCCCGGGCGCCCTGGTCACCCAGCGTCGGATCGCGGTGGGTCGCGTCGGTCTCTACGTCCCCGGGGGGCTGGCCCCGCTGTCGTCCTCGGTGATCATGAACGTCGTGCCTGCGCAGGTGGCCGGGGTGGAGTCCATCGCGGTCTCCTCCCCGCCGCAGCGCGAGTTCGGCGGTCTGCCGCACCCGACCATCCTCGCCGTCTGCGCGCTGCTCGGCGTGGAGGAGGTCTACGCCGTCGGCGGGGCCCAGGCCGTGGCCATGTTCGCCCACGGCGTCGAGGGCCTGTGCCGCCGGGTGGACATGGTCACCGGGCCGGGCAACATCTACGTGGTCGCGGCCAAGCGGCTGCTGAAGGGCCTGATCGGGATCGACTCCGAGGCCGGCCCGACCGAGATCGCCGTGCTGGCCGACGCCACCGCCGACGCCCGGCTGGTGGCCGCGGACCTGGTCAGCCAGGCCGAGCACGACCCCAGCGCCGGGGCGGTGCTGGTCACCGACTCCGAGGAGCTGGCCCGGGCGGTGGAGGAGGAGCTCGGACGCCAGGTGGAGGTCACCCGCCACGCCGACCGGGTGCGCACCGCCCTCGGCGGCCCCCAGTCCGCGACGCTGCTGGTGCGCGACACGGAGCAGGGGCTCGCCGTGGTGGACGCCTACGCCGCCGAGCACCTGGAGATCCACACCGCCGACGCCGAGCGGGTCGCCGCCCGGGTGCGCAACGCCGGGGCGGTCTTCGTCGGGCCGTGGTCCCCGGTCTCCCTGGGGGACTACGTGGCCGGCTCCACCCACGTGCTGCCCACCGGGGGCTGCGCCTGCCACTCCTCCGGGCTCAACGTGCAGTCCTTCCTCAAGCAGGTCAACGTGATCAGCTACGACCGCGAGGCGCTGCGCCTGGTCGCCCGCCACGTCGAGGTGATGGCCGCCGCCGAGGACCTGCCCGCCCACGGGGCCGCCGTGTCGGCCCGGTTCGCCTGAGGGGGTGCGCGTGACCAGCACCGTCCCCGGGGCCGCCGTGCGTCTGGCCGACCTCCCGCTGCGGCCCGAGCTCCGCGGCGAGGAGCCCTACGGCGCCCCCCAGCTGGACGTCCCGCACCGGCTCAACGTCAACGAGAACCCCTACCCGCCGAGCGCGGCCGTGCTGGCCGACCTCGCGGAGGCGGTCACCGGCGCCGGGGCGGGGCTGAACCGCTACCCCGACCGCGAGGCCTGGGCGCTGCGCACCGACCTCGCCCGCTACCTCGGCCACGACCTCGGGGCGGAGAACGTCTGGGCCGCCAACGGCAGCAACGAGGTGATGACGCACCTGCTGCAGGCCTTCGGCGGACCGGGGCGCACGGTGCTGTCGTTCACGCCGACCTACTCGATGTACCCCGAGTACGCGCGGAACACCTACACCCGCTACGTCACCAGCCCGCGCCGCGACGACTTCACCCTCGACGTCGCCACGACGGAACGGGCCGTGGCCGAGCACCAGCCCGACGTGGTGCTCATCACGACGCCGAACAACCCCACCGGGACCCCGACGGGGCTGGACGTCGTGCGGGCCGCCCTGGCCGCCACCTCCGGCGTCGTGGTGGTCGACGAGGCCTACCAGGAGTTCGCCCGCACCGGGACGCCGTCGGCGCTGACCCTGCTGGCCCACCACCCGCGGCTGGTGGTCAGCCGCACCATGAGCAAGGCCTTCGCCCTGGCCGGCGGTCGGCTGGGCTACCTCGCCGCCGCCCCCGCCGTGGTCGACGCCTGCCGGATCGTCCGCCTCCCGTACCACCTCTCGGCCACCAGCCAGGCCGTCGCCCGGGTGGCGCTGGCCCACGCCGACGAGCTCCTCTCCCAGGTCGACGCGCTGCGCACCGAACGCGACCTGCTCGTCGACTGGCTGCGCGCCCGCGGGCTGGCCGTGGCCGACTCCGACGCCAACTTCGTCCTCTTCGGCGGGCTCCCGGACCGGCGCGCGGTCTGGGAGGGGCTGCTGGCCCGCGGTGTCCTGATCCGCGAGACCGGCCCCGCCGGGTGGCTCCGGGTCAGCGCCGGCACCCCGCTGGAGATGGCCGCCTTCCGCACGGCGCTGTCGGAGGTGGCGGAGACGCAGGGGCTGCCCGGCTGGCGACCCGACCCGGCCAGCCGCACGACGCCGCCCACCACCGAGCACCCCACCGGCCCCGAACGAGGAGATCCCCGATGAGCGAGACCCAGCCGACCTCCCGCGTCGCCGAGCTGGAGCGCGGCACCAGCGAGTCCTCGGTGCAGGTGCGCCTGGACCTCGACGGCACCGGTGCGGCCGACGTGGACACCGGGGTGCCCTTCTTCGACCACATGCTCACCGCCCTGGCCAAGCACTCCCTGATGGACCTCCGGGTGCGGACCACCGGCGACGTCGAGATCGACGCCCACCACAGCGTCGAGGACACCGCCATCGTGATCGGTGACGCGCTGCGGCAGGCCCTGGGGGACAAGCGCGGGATCCGCCGCTTCGGGGACGCCCTGGTACCCCTGGACGAGGCGCTGGCCCAGTGCGTGGTGGACCTGTCCGGGCGTCCCTACTTCGTGCACCGCGGCGAGCCCGAGGGCCAGCAGTACGTGCTGATCGGCGGCGGGCGGGGCGGGGTGCCCTACTCCGGCTCGCTGACCCAGCACGCCCTGGAGAGCCTCACCCACCACGCCGGCATCTGCGTCCACCTCACGCTGCTGGCCGGGCGCGACCCGCACCACGTCGTGGAGGCCCAGTTCAAGGCGCTGGCCCGGGCGCTGCGCACCGCGCTCGAGCCGGACCCCCGGGTCGTAGGCGTTCCCAGCACCAAGGGCGCGCTGTGAGCGCGCCGGAGGTGGTGGTGCTGGACTACGGCTCGGGCAACCTCCGCTCCGCCGAGCGGGCGCTGGAGGCGACCGGTGCGCGGGTCGAGCTGACCACCGACCCCGAGCGGGCGCTGTCCGCGCAGGGCCTGGTGGTGCCCGGGGTGGGCGCCTTCGCGGCCTGCATGGAGGGGCTGCGAGCGGTCGGCGGGGACCGGGTGGTCCGGGAGCGGCGCGAGCGCGGACGTCCCACGCTGGGCATCTGCGTCGGCGCCCAGATCCTCTTCGCCGCCGGCATCGAGCACGGGGAGCGGACCGAGGGGTGCGCGCAGTGGCCCGGGGTGGTCGAGCAGGTCCGGGCCCGCCGGTTGCCGCACATGGGCTGGAACACCGTCCGGTCCGCCGAGGGCTCCCGGCTGTTCTCCGGCCTGGCGGAGGAGCGCTTCTACTTCGTGCACTCCTACGGGGTGCACACCGTCGAGGAGCTCCGCGCCGGCGGGGCCCTGGTCACCACCGCCGAGCACGAGGGCGACGTCTTCGTGGCCGGGATCGAGCAGGACGCCCTGTCCGCCACCCAGTTCCACCCCGAGAAGTCCGGGGCGGCCGGGGCGGCCCTGCTGGCCAACTGGGTGTCCGCGCTCGACTGAGCCCGGCTGCCGTCAGGCCAGCGGGTTGCCCGGGTGGTAGTACCGGGCGGCCAGGGCGGGGTGCTCGATCCGCAGACCGCGGGAGCGGTCGGCCAGCGAGGCGTGGAGCACGGGCTGGACGGCGTGGCTGAGGGCGTCGACCAGCTGCTGGGTCGCGCGGGCCTGGGCCGGGTCGTTGTCGGCGTAGCGCCCGTAGCGCAGCGCGGTGAGCACCAGCGGCACCCGAGCCGGGTGGCCCCAGGGCCGCAGCCGGCGCAGCACGTCCTCGGGCTGGACGGCCACCGCGGGCCGCCCGGCCAGCGAGAGCAGCGCCGAGGAGCAGCCGATCACCACCACCGGCCTCAGGGCCAGCACGGTCACCAGGGCCAGCGCGGCGCCGTCGAGCTCCTCCGCGCCGGCCTCGGCCAGCAGGTCGGAGTCCGAGCCGAGCACCGGGACGGGGTCGTGCACCACGACCACGCGGTCCGCACCGTGGGCCCGGGCCAGGGCCACCTGGCGGCGGGCCAGCTTGGCGGCCTCGTCCTCGTCCAGCCCGAAACCGTGCAGGTCCTCCTCCACCACGACCGCGAACCGGGTGGTGGGCCCGCCGTCGGACTCGGGGGCGGGCAGGGCCGCCGCCAGCGAGCGCAGCTCCCGGGGGTCCAGCGCGGTGGTGGTGCGGTCGGTCTCGGCGAGCAGACGGGGGGCCACACCCGGCCACAGGTCCAGGTGCACCAGCCGCTGCAGCCGGGCGGCGACCTCGTCCTCCAGCACCACCGGCGTCGGCGCCCAGGCGGCCAGGTCGTCGACGTAGACCTCGATCGGGGCGTCGGGGAAGGCCACGGCCAACGACCGGGCGGGGGAGAGGTGCAGGTCGTGCAGCAGCAGCCGGACCGGGGCGTCGCCGACCCCCAGCTGCTCGGCCAGCCGGGTGCGCCAGCCGGCCACCTCGTCCTCGGTCACCGGTGTCCAGGCCAGCGGGTGGAAGGGGGTGACGAGGGCGTCGTAGTCCAGCACCTGGTCGACCTGGGCGGTGAGCAGCTCCCAGCCCGGGGTGGAGCGCAGGTCGCGGGCGGCCTCGGGCACGCCGGCCCGGGAGGTGGTCAGCAGCACCACCCGCTCGGAGGCGGCCACGGTGCCGGACCGCAACGCGGCAGCCACCACCAGCAGGGCGGCGCCGTGCGGGACCAGGACGACGAGGGTGCCCGCTGCGGGCCGGCGGTCGACGCTCACGCGGTCAGGCCACCGACGGCAGGTCGGTGATCAGCCGCTGCTCGGCGGCGTCCAGGGTGCTCCAGGCCCGGGACAGGCTGCGTCGGCCGACCGAGGCACGGATCTCCTCGCTCAGCCCGACCAGCTGCCGGCTGGGACGGCGACCGGCCTCGGCCTCGGCGCGGGCCTGGCGGACCACCGCCCGCAGCGCCGCCCCGACGGCCTCGGGCACCAGCTCGCCGGAGTGCACGTGGTCGCGGGCGGCGTCCACGGCGTGCTGGTAGGCCCGCACCCGGCCCACCAGGGCCTCCGGGCTGTCGTCGGTGGTGTGGTCGTTGACCCGGAAGTACCCGGGGACGGTGACCGCGGCGCTCCGGGCGGCGGCCAGGTGCAGCTGCCAGCCGAGCCGGACCACGGCCCCGTGGTGCAGCCGCGGGTCCAGCCAGGGGGACTCGACGGCCTCGAGGGCGGAGCGGTGCACGAGCTGGGACCAGAGCCGCCCGACCCGGTTGCCGCGCCCGAGCAGACCACGCCAGGCCGGCTCGCGGACGGTGGGGGCGCCGGTGGGGTGGCTGCTCTCCGGCACCCGGACCGGGCCGCGGACCCGGGTGTGGTTGAAGCCGACGAGCGGGGCGTCCACGGCCACGGCGGCGTCGAGCACCGCGGCGTGGAACCCGGGCACCACGAAGTCGCCGGCGTCCACCACGGTGACCCAGTCGGTGTCCAGCTGGGTGAGGGCGAGGGCGATGGCCTCCGAACGCCGGTGCCCGGGGCCGGCGGCGCGGTCGGTGACGTCGAGGCGCCGCGCGCCGGGCAGCCGGTCCACCGCACGCTGCACGCGGCCACGGGGGTCCCCGTCGGCGGTGGCGTCGACCAGCACCGTGCTGATCCGCGGGTCCAGCCCCTTCAGCAGGGTCTTGACCGTGGTGTTGGCGCCCTGGTCCAGGACCGGGACCACCAGGGTCAGCCGGTTCCGGCTGCTGCTCGGGCCGAGGCTGGGTCGGAAGTCACGGGTGCGCACAGTACGTGTCTACGCAGGCGTGGTGGACGAAGGCGGCTCGGTCGGTGACCATCCGGTGAACAGCCGGTGAAATGGATCTCCAGCGGCCTTTCGGATGCCGGTTTCCGGCGGTGGCGCGTGTTGTCTGGGACCTCACTGCCACCCCTCCGAGAGGACACCCATGAGCTCTGCAGCTCCCACCCGTACCATCGGCGACCGCGCCCTGGGCGCCGACCAGCCGGTCTACGTCTGCGCCGAGATCGGCATCAACCACAACGGCGAGCTGCGGAACGCGATGGCGCTGATCGACGCAGCCGTGGCCGCGGGCTGCGACGCCGTGAAGTTCCAGAAGCGCACCCCCGAGATCGCCACCCCGCGCGACCAGTGGGACATCGAGCGCGACACCCCCTGGGGCCGGATGACCTACATCGACTACCGCCACCGGGTGGAGTTCGGCCAGGACGAGTACGCCCAGATCGACGCCTACTGCAAGCAGCAGGGCATCCACTGGTTCGCCTCCCCCTGGGACGTGCCCTCGGTGGACTTCCTGGAGACGTTCGACGTGCCGACCTACAAGGTGGCGTCGGCCTCCCTGACCGACGACGAGCTGCTGCGCCGGATGCGCGCCACCGGCAAGACCGTGGTGCTCTCCACCGGCATGTCCACCCCGGAGCAGATCCGCCACGCGGTGGAGGTGCTGGGCAGCAGCAACATCGTGCTGCTGCACGCCACCAGCACCTACCCGGCCAAGCCGGAGGAGCTGAACCTGCGGATGATCAACACCCTGGCCGCAGAGTTCCCGAACGTCCCGATCGGCTACTCCGGCCACGAGACCGGTCTGCAGACCACCCTGGCCGCGGTGGCCCTGGGTGCGGTCTTCGTCGAGCGCCACATCACCCTGGACCGCGCCATGTGGGGCTCGGACCAGGCCGCCTCGGTCGAGCCGCAGGGCCTGGAGCGCCTGGTGCGCGACATCCGCGTGATCGAGGCCGCCCGCGGCGACGGCGTCAAGAAGATCTACGAGGGCGAGCTCGCGGCCATGAAGAAGCTGCGTCGCGTCGGCGCCACCGCCTGACCCACCCGCCGACCACCCGCCCGTCCGGGCCGCCCGCCGCAGGGCGGTCCGGACGGGCTCGTCGCGCCCGAGAGGATCCCGTGCCCGCCAGTGAGACCCTGGCCCTCGTCGAGAGCCCGGCCCAGCTCCTCAACGCCGTGGAGTGGCTGTCCGCCAGCCCCGACATGGAGGCGGACGTGGTGGTGCTGGCCCCCCGCCGGGAGGAGTCGCGGCGCCAGCTCCGGGCCACCATGCAGCTGGTCGCCGGCTCACGCGCCCGGGTCGAGTGGTGCGAGGCGCGCCAGGACGTCCGCGGTCCCGGACGCCTGCTGGCCGGGCTGGTGCCACGGGTCCGCCGGGCCCGCCGGCTCGTGCTGGGTGACCCGTTCTCCGGGCTGATCCAGTCCCTGCTCACCGCCTTCACCGGCGACGTCGTGGTGGTCGTCGACGACGGCTCGGCCACCCTCGAGTTCGCCGACCGCATCGCCGCCGGTGAGGCGATGGTGCGCTGGCACGTCGCCGAGCCGGGCGCGCTGCAGCGCCGGCGGGCGGCCATGACCACCAGCGTGCTCACCTCGCGGCCGCTGGAGCTGTTCACCGCGATGCCCCTGGACGACGTCGGGCTGCGCGTCCGGCGCAACCGCTACCGCTGGCTGCGCACCCTGCACCCCGCCCCGCAGGTGGTCGACGGGGCGGTGCTGGTGGGCAGCTCGCTGGTCGAGACGGGGGTGGTGGCCCGGCAGCCCTACCTGGAGGCGGTGGCCCGGCTGGCCGAGGAGGAGGGCCTGCGGCGCTACCTCGCCCACCGCCGCGAGGACGAGACCAAGCTGGGGGTGGTCGCCGACCTGGGTCTGGAGGTTCAGCGGCTCTCGCTGCCGCTGGAGGTCGAGCTGGCCGCCGGCCCGGTGGAGCGGCTGGTGCTGAGCTTCCCCTCCACGGTCCTGGTCACCCTGCCGATCGTGCTCGAGGGCACCGGGGTCGAGGTGCGGTCCCTGCCGGTGCCGCCGGGGTGGCTGCGCCCGGGCGCCGGGAACGCCGCCCTGGAGTTCCTCGACCGGGTCGCGCGCCGCGGTCACTGACCGCCCAGGCCGGCTCCCGAAGCCCCCGGTCGTCGAGGTGCGGGAGGCGACGGGGCCCGGATAGGGTCGGCGGGTGCACCCGAGTACCCCCAGCCCGACCGCCCTCCAGCTGCTCCCCGCCGTCGACGTGATCGACGGCTCGGCCGTCCAGCTCGTGCAGGGCGTGGCCGGTACGGAGAAGACCTTCGGAGACCCGGTCGCCGCCGCCCAGCGGTGGCAGCGGGAGGGGGCCGGGTGGCTGCACCTGGTCGACCTCGACGCCGCCTTCGGCCGCGGCAGCAACGCCGCGGTGCTGGCCGACGTGGTGGCGGCGGTCGACCTCCAGGTGGAGCTCTCCGGTGGCATCCGCGACGCCGCCAGCCTCGAGCGGGCCCTGGCCACCGGCTGCCGCCGGGTCAACATCGGCACCGCCGCCCTGGAGCAGCCCGAGTGGGTGGCCGAGGTGATCGCCGAGCACGGGGACCGGATCGCGGTCGGGCTGGACGTCCGCGGCACCCGGCTGGCCGCCCGCGGCTGGACCCGCGAGGGCGGGGAGCTGGCGGAGACGCTGGAGCGCCTCGACGCGGCCGGCTGCGCCCGCTACGTGGTCACCGACGTGGCCTCCGACGGCATGCTGGCCGGGCCCAACCTGGAGCTGCTGCGCACGGTCTGCGCCCGCACCGACGCTCCGGTGGTCGCCTCCGGCGGGGTCACCACGCTGGAGGACGTCGCGCGGCTGCACGGGCTGGTCGGCGAGGGCGTCGAGGGGGCCATCATCGGCACCGCCCTCTACGTCGGCTCGCTCCGGCTGCCCGAGGCCCTGCGGGTGGCCGCCGGGGAGCACCCCGACGACGTCCGCCCCGACGAGGGGGACCGCTCGTGAGCGCTCCGGCCAGCGCCTTCCGCCGGCTCCAGGGCCAGGCTCCCGGCCGTGGCACCGGACCGCTGCTGGACGGCCGGCTGAGGGACCTGCTGGCCGGCAAGGTGATCGTGATGACCGGCGTCACCGGCTTCATCGGCGAGCAGATCCTGTGGAAGGTGCTCACCGAGCTGCCCGGCACCACCCCCGCGGTGCTGGTCCGCCGCAAGGGCTCGACCCCGGCCCGGGACCGGGTGGTCGCCCTGCTGAAGAAGAAGATCTTCACCGAGCTGCGCGAGGCCGCCGGCGGGGCCGAGGAGCTGCTGGAGGCCCGGGTCCGGGTGATCGAGGGCGACCTGCCCAACGTCCCGGCCCTGCCCGCCGACCTCGACGTGGTGCTGCACTGCGCCGGGGACGTCTCCTTCGACCCGCCGATCGACCAGGCCTTCCGCACCAACACCATCGGCACCCGCGCGCTGATGGAGCAGATGCTGGCCGCGGTCACCGGGCCCGACGGGGAGCGCACCAAGGTCCCGCACTACGTGCACATCTCCACCGCCTACACCGCCGGCCGGCGCCGCGGGGCGATCCGCGAGGCCGCCCACGAGCACGACGTGGACCCGCAGGCCGAGACCGAGGCCGGGCTGGCCATGCTGGAGCTGGTCGAGGCCCAGTCCCGGACGTCGGAGCAGCTGACCCGGCTGCGCAAGGAGGCCGAGCGGGTGCACCGCCAGGCCGGCTACCTTACCACCGCCGCCGACACCGAGCGGCGACGCAAGGAGTGGGTGCAGAAGAAGCTGGTCGAGGCGGGCACCGAGCGGGCCCGGTCGCTGGGCTGGACCGACGTCTACACCTTCACCAAGGCGCTGGGGGAGAAGGTCGTCGCCGAGGTCGGCAAGGACATCCGCGTCTCCGTCGTGCGCCCGGCCATCGTGGAGTCGTCCTGGAAGCACCCCTACCCGGGGTGGATCGAGGGCTTCAAGATGGCCGAGCCGCTGATCCTGGCCTACGGCAAGGGCCAGCTGCCGGAGTTCCCGGCCTCCCCGGACTCGGTGGTCGACATCGTGCCCTGCGACTTCGTGGTGAACGCCATCGTCGCGGTCTGCGCCACCGAGCCCGAGATCGGCGAGCCGGTCTACTACCACTCCAACTCCGGGGCCCGGAACCCGCTGAACTTCCGCGACCTCTACGGCTACATCCGCGACTACTTCCTGGCCCACCCCTTCGAGGGCGGGGCGCGGGGGGCCGCGGCGCTGCCGGAGTGGCACTTCCCCGGGGCGGCCTCGGTGGAGCGGCTGCTGTTCACCTCCGAGCGGGCGGCCTCGCTGGCCGACCGGGCGATCTCGCTGGCCCCGCGCTCCAAGACCACCCGCCGGATGGCCCAGGAGCTGGACCGCACCACCAAGGAGCTCAGCTTCCTGCGGCGCTACCTGTCGCTCTACAACGAGTACGGCCAGTCCGAGCTGCACTTCGTCGACGACAACACCCTGGCGCTGCACCGCAGCCTGCACCCCGAGGACGTCGACGCCTTCGCCTTCGACTCCACCGCCTACGACTGGCGCACCTACCTGCAGGACGTGCACTGCCCGGCGGTCACCGAGCCGGTGCGCCGGATGGACGCCGTCCGCCGCCGCCGTGGGCAGCGTCCCCGCACCTACCGCGACCTCAGCCGTCCGGAGGAGGCGCCGGAGAAGGTGCTGGCCGCCTTCGACCTCGACGGCACCGTGATGTCGGGCAACGTGGTGGAGACCTACCTCTGGGCCCGGCTGCCCGAGCTCGGCGCGGTCTCGCGGGTGCGCGAGGTGGCCGACGTGGTGCGCCGGCTGCCGCTGTGGCTGCGGGCCGAGCGGCGTGACCGCGGCACCTTCCTGCGCTCGGTCTACCGCCGCTACGCCGGCGCGGACCTGGCGGCGCTGGAGGAGTTCGTCGACACCGCGATGGCGCCGTCCATCCTGGAGCGGGTGTCCCCGGACGCCGTCCGCCGGTTGCGCGAGCACCGCGCGGCCGGGCACACCACGGTGCTGATCACCGGGGCCATCCGGCCGCTGACCCGGCCGCTGGAGCCGCTGTTCGACGTCATCGTGGCCGCCGACCTGGCCACCGACGCGGCCGGACGCTGCACCGGCTTCCTCTCCGGGCCGCCGATGGTGGGGGAGTCCCGGGCGGCCTGGCTGCGCCACTACGCGGCGCTGAACGACGTCGACCTGGCCCGGAGCCACGCCTACGCCGACTCCCACGTCGACCTGCCGATGCTCTCCACGGTGGGCAACCCGGTGGTGGTGAGCCCCGACGTCGCCCTGATGCGTGCGGCCACCAGCCAGCAGTGGTCGGTCGTGGAGTGGCGGGCCAGCGCGCAGCAGCCGCGCTGGAGCCTCCCGAGCCGCTCATGACCCCCGCACCGACCGTCCCCGTCTCCCGAACCACCGCTCGCAGCCGCGAGCACGAGAAAGCGAGGGCCTGATGGCTCGCCCGGGCTTCGTCCTGACCGTCGACGACCGCACGCCGCCGCTGCTGGTCCCCGAGGGGGACGGCCTGCGTCTGCAGTCCTTCCCGGTGGGCACCGAGGTGGTCTACCCCGCCGACACCTCCGGGCGCCGCACCGACCCCGGCACCGCGATCGCCACCGCCCTGGAGCAGGGGCTGGACACCGGCTCGCTGGCCGAGCGGCTGCAGCCGGGTCAGCGCCTCACCATCACCGTGACCGGTCTGCAGGAGGCCCCCGGGCACGGGGTCGACCCCCGCCGCCGGGTCGTGGAGCAGGTGCTCGAGCTGGCGGCCCGCGCCGGGGTGGACGACGTCGTGGTGCTGGTGGCCAACGGCGTCGGCCCGCGCCCCACCGACCGCCAGCTGACCGAGCTGCTCGGGGAGCGCGTGGTCCGCTCCTTCCTGGCCGACGGCCGACTGCGCAGCCACGACGCCCTCGACCGCTCCCGCCTGCGCGAGCTGGTGCCCGGGGTCGAGCTCGACGCCCGGGTGGTGGAGTCCGACCTCGTCGTCGACGTCTCCGTGGCCCGGCAGCGCGCCGACGACCCCGGCCGCACCCTGCTGGAGAACGTCTCCGCCCTGCCCACCCAGCGCCGTCTGCGCGGCCGCGACGCCGCCGCCGAGGAGGTGGCCGCGGACGTGGTTGCCGCCGTGGCCGCGCTGCCGCTGGTCAGCGTGGTGCTGGTCCTGGACCAGGTCAGCCACCCGCCCGCGCTGGAGTTCCTGGGGCGCCGGGAGTGGGAGTGGAAGCTCCGCGACCGGCTCGCCTGGTTCGGGCTGCGTCGCCTGGCCGACCTCAGCACCGACCAGGCCCGCACCCTGCTCCAGGCCCCGGCCGACCGCGGTCTGGTGGCGGTCGCGCAGGGCTCGTCCGCCGCCGCCGGGGAGTGGGCCCGCGCCCGGCTCGCCGAGCAGGAGCAGGTGCGGGTCACCGGGCAGGCCGACGTCCTGGTCACCGGCGTCCCGCACCGCACCCCGTTCAACCCCGGTGCGGCGGTCGACCCGCTGGTGGCGGCCTGGTCCGCGCTGGCCGGCGGGCTCGGGGCCACCACCGGTCGCCCCGCGGTCCGGCCCGGGGGCGCGGTGATCGCCTTCCACCCGCTGACCCCGTCCTTCTCCGCCCGGGTGCACCCGGCCTCGGCGGACTTCTACGCCGACGTGCTCGGGGTCACCACCGACCCGGCCGAGGTGGCCGGGCACGAGGACCGCTTCGCCGAGGACGAGTGGTACGCCAGCCTGTACCGCCACCACCACGCCCACGCCGGTGTGCTGCCCTTCCAGCTCTGGTACGAGCTGGCCGCCGCCCGCGCCGGCGTCGGCGAGGTCGTCTGGGTGGGCGCCGACCGCGCGGTGGCGGCCCGGCTCGGCTTCCGGGCGGCCACCACCCTGGCCGACGCGCTGGAGATCGTCTCCGACTCCGTCGGGCGCACCCCGACCATCCGCCACCTGCACACCCCGCCGGGGCTGGTCACCGACGTGGTGGGTGGCTGAGGTGGCCACCCCTCGCACCCTGCCGACCTGGGCCACCCCCGCCTCGCGGGCCAGCGTGCTCCGGCGTCTCCGCACCGTCCGCGGCGACCTGGACGCCGTCCGCCGCGCGTCCTGGCCCACGCCCCCGGCTGACGCGCCCGCGCCGGTGCGCCGTCCCGGTGAGGTCGCCGGCGGGGGCCTGGCGGAGTGGCGCCACGCCACCCTGGACCGGCCGGTGGCCGCCGCCGGCACCTCGTTGGAGGTCACGGGGGCGGAGCAGCTGCTGGTGCCGGGCCGCTGGCTCCTGGTGGCCAACCACCAGCACCCCCGGGACACCGAGCTGGTGCTGGCCGCGCTCCCGCAGCGGCTGTCGGTCTCGACCCGCGTGCTGGCCCCGGCGGCCCTCCGCGCCGCCGCCCGGCTCCCGCGCTGGTTGGGTCCGGTGACCTCGGCGGGCGCCGAGGCGCTGCTGGTGTTCGGCGACGGCCGTCCCAGTCCGGACGGCACCGTCGGCGACTTCGACCCCGCGGTGGGCACCCTGGCCCGGCGCACCGGCGCCACCGTGGTCCCCGTCGCGGTGCGCGGCAGCTTCGCCCTGCCCGCCCGGCGACCCGGCCCCGCCGACCTGCTGGAGGACGGCGGCCTGCGGGTCGCGGTCCGCTTCGGCACCCCGCTGACCGAGCTGGAGGGCACCGACCAGGAGGTCGCCGAGCGCGTCCGCGACCGCGTCCGTGCGCTCCTGGACGAGGACGCCCGGACCTGGTGGGAGCACCTCACCGACCCGGCCGCCGAGCCCGTCCCGACCGCGTCCTGGCGGCGGGTCTGGTCCGCGACGGCACCGGCCACCGAGGGTGGCTCCGGGACGCGTCGGCGGATCTGGCGATAGGTTGGTCGTCCGTCCGGTGACACGGGTCCCCGGGCGCGACGACGACGAAGGGGTCGGTCCGTGGGGCACGCGCTGGACGAGGTGACACCGTTGCGGTGGCGCCCGGTGGGGCCCGAGGACGTGGCCGTGGTGCACGAGCTGCTGGCCGAGATCGAGCGCCACGACGACCCGGCGGAGCGGCACACCGTGGAGGAGCTGCAGGCCAACCTCCCGGCCAGCTGCGGTGACGCCGCCTCCCACACCGTGCTGGGCTTCGACGGCGGGTCGGCGGTCGCGCTGGGCTGGAACATCCTGACCGACTCCCGCCCGGGCTACCACCAGGTCTTCCTCTCCGGTGGCGTCCACCCGAGCTGGCGCCAGCTGGGCATCGGGCGCCGGCTCCTGGCCTGGCAGATCCGGCAGGCGGGCAGCCACGTCTCCCGGCGCCACGGTGACGGGCAGTGCCTGGTGGTGGCCCACTCCGACGAGAAGTCCACCGGCCGCCTCGGTCTGTACCGGCGGCTGGGGCTGGTGCCGGTGCGGCGCCACCTGGACCTGTTCCGCGCCCTGTCCGACGACCTCCCGCCGCTGGTGGTGCCGCCGGAGGTGGAGCTGGTCCCCTGGAGCGCCGAGCGGTCCGAGGACGTCCGGGCCGCCCACAACGACGCCTTCGCCGACGTGTACCGGGCCCGTCCGGTGACGACGCAGGAGTGGGACGCCTGGCGGCACCGCCCGACCGCGCGCCCGGAGTGGTCCTGGCTGGCGGTCGAGACCGCCGGCAGGGAGGTCGTCGGGTACGCGATCAGCTCCGGGGACCCCTCGGAGTGGGAGGCGCAGGGGTTCAGCCAGGGCTGGACGGAGTGGCTGGGGGTGCGGCGGAGCTGGCGACGGCGCGGTCTGGCCCGGGCGCTGCTGGTCCGGTCGATGCGCTCCTTCGCCGACGCCGGGCTGCAGGCGGCCGGGCTCGGGGTGGACACGCTGCGGGTCGGTGGCCCGCTGGAGCCCTACCACTCGCTGGGCTACCGGGTCGCGGACAGCGTGATCCGGCACGAGGTCGCCGTGGCCGACGGGACCGGTCCGGCGTCCTGAGCGGCACGTCCTGGGCGTCGGGGCGGCGTTGTAGCCTTGACTGCTATGAGTGGGCATTCCAAGTGGGCAACGACGAAGCACAAGAAGGCCGTCATCGACGCCAAGCGCGGCAAGCTGTTCGCCAAGCTGATCAAGAACGTCGAGGTGGCGGCCCGGCTCGGCGGCGGTGACCCCGGCGGGAACCCCACCCTCTACGACGCCATCCAGAAGGCGAAGAAGAGCTCGGTGCCCAACGACAACATCGACCGCGCGGTCAAGCGCGGCTCCGGTGCCGAGGGCGGCGGTGCCGACTACGAGACGCTCTACTACGAGGCCTACGGCCCGGCCGGCATCGCGATGCTGATCGAGTGCCTGACCGACAACCGCAACCGCTCCGCCTCCGAGGTGCGGGTGGCCGTCACCCGCAACGGCGGCACCATGGCCGACGTCGGCTCCACCGCGCGGATGTTCCAGCGCAAGGGCGTCGTCGTGGTCGCCAAGGAGCAGGACGGGCGCACCCTGACCGAGGACGACCTGCTGGAGGCCACGCTCGAGGCCGGTCCCGAGGAGGTCAGCGACCTGGGCGAGGTGTTCGAGGTGATCACCGACCCCGCCGACCTGGTGGCGGTCCGCACGTCGGTCCAGGAGGCGGGCCTGGACTACGAATCCGCCGAGGTCTCCTTCGTGCCCGACTTCACCCAGCAGGTCGACGCCGAGGTCGCCGAGAAGGTTGAGCGCATCGTCGACGCGCTGGAGGACTCCGACGACGTGCAGGACGTCTACACCAACGTCGACGTCCCCGAGGAAGCCCTCGCCGCGCTCTAACCCACGCCCGGCTGCGCTCGGGTCGTCTCGTGCAGGCGGGGCGTCCGCTGGGTCCGCTGCTGGTCCCGGGGAGGGACGTCCCGCCCAGGGGAGCCTCCTCCTCGTTCCTCGGAGGAGTTCCCCGACGCCCGACCGCACCCCGACGTCCCTCCCCGGGACCAGCAGCTCTGCTCAGGGTGCGACCGGTGCTGGGTCTCCCTCGCTGCAGATCTCACCGCGGGGCCTTCTGGTGGTGACCGCTGGATCGGGTCTTGGGGGTGGCGGGTGGTGGCCGACACACCCTGCTGGGGACGAGGGTGGGCGGCGTGGTTGCCGGTAGGCTCCCGAACGTCTGTTCGACTGCGAGGAGTGCCGTGCGTGTGCTGGGGATCGACCCGGGGCTGACCCGTTGCGGGTTCGGCGTGGTCGACGGGGTCCCCGGCCGGGCGCCGACCCTGGTGGACGTGGGGGTCGCCCGCACCCCCGCGGACCTGGACGTGGCCCGCCGGCTGGTCCGGCTCGAGGTCGCGGTGGAGGAGTGGCTGCTGCGGCACCGCCCCGACGTGGTGGCCGTCGAGCGGGTCTTCGCCCAGCACAACGTGACCAGCGTGATGGGCACCGCCCAGGCCGCCGGGGTCGCCATGCTGGTCGCCGCCCGGCACGGGCTCCCCGTGGTCCTGCACACCCCCAGCGAGGTCAAGGCCGCCGTCACCGGCTCCGGCCGGGCCGACAAGGCCCAGGTCGGGGCGATGGTCGCCCGCATCCTCCGGCTGGACGCCCCACCCCGTCCCGCCGACGCCGCCGACGCCGTCGCCCTGGCCATCGCCCACGTCTGGCGCGGGCCGGCCGTCAACCGCTACGCCGAGGCGGTGGCCGCCCACGCGCGTCCCGCCCGGCTGCCCCGCACCACCCCCAGGAGGGTCTCGTGATCGCCCACCTCACCGGCACCGTCACCGCGGTCGGCGCCACCTCCGCCGTGCTCGACATCGGCGGCTTCGGCACCCTGGTGCACTGCAGCCCGCAGACCGTGAGCGGGCTGCGCCTGGGCCAGAGGTCGACCCTGCAGACCAGCCTGGTGGTCCGGGAGGACTCCCTGACGCTGTACGGCTTCGCCGACACCGACGAGCGGGACTGCTTCGAGCTGCTGCTCACCGCCTCCGGGGTGGGCCCGCGGATCGCCCAGGCCGCCTGCGCCGTGCTCAGCCCCGCCGAGCTGCGCCAGGCCATCTCCACCGACGACGTGGTCACCCTGACCCGGGTGCCGGGGGTGGGCAAGAAGGGCGCGGAGCGGATCTGCGTGGAGCTGCGGGACAAGATCGGCGCCCTGTCGCTGACCAGCGCGGCGGGGCTGCCGGCGACCACCTCCACCCGGGAGAGCTGGCGGGAGCAGGTGGCCACCGGTCTGCAGGGGCTGGGCTGGTCGGCCCGGGACGCCGAGGCGGCCTGCGACCGGGTCGGCGAGCTGGCCGGCACCGAGCCGCAGCCGCCGGTCGCTGAGCTGATGCGCGCGGCCCTGCGCTCGCTGGCACGGACGTGAGCCGGTGAGCGCCGTCGAGCCCGACGACGTCCGACGACCGGTGGACCCGGAGGCCGACGAGGCCGACCGGGCGGTGGAGTCGGTGCTGCGACCGGCCACCCTGGCGGAGTTCCAGGGCCAGCCCCGGGTGTCGGACCAGCTCGGGCTGGTGCTGGCCGCCGCCCGCCAGCGCGACGCCGTCGCCGACCACGTGCTGCTCTCCGGGCCGCCCGGGCTGGGCAAGACCACCCTGGCGATGATCATCGCCCAGGAGATGTCGGCGCCGCTGCGGATCTCCAGCGGGCCGGCCATCCAGCACGCCGGCGACCTGGCGGCGATCCTGTCGGGGCTGGGCGAGGGCGAGGTCCTCTTCCTGGACGAGATCCACCGGATGTCGCGACCGGCGGAGGAGATGCTCTACCTGGCGATGGAGGACTTCCGGGTCGACGTGGTGGTCGGCAAGGGTCCGGGCGCCACCGCCATCCCGCTGGACATCCCGCGGTTCACCCTGGTCGGGGCGACCACCCGGGCCGGCATGCTCCCCGGGCCGCTGCGGGACCGGTTCGGCTTCACCGCCCAGCTGGACTTCTACGCCCACTCCTCCCTGCACGCCATCCTGCTCCGCTCCGCGCAGACGCTGGGCGTGGAGCTCGCCGACGACGCCGCGGCCGAGATCGCCCGCCGCTCCCGCGGCACGCCCCGGATCACCAACCGGTTGCTCCGCCGGGTGCGCGACTTCGCCCAGGTGCGCTCCGACGGCCGGATCACCCTGCCGCTGGCCCAGGACGCGCTGGAGCTGTTCGAGGTCGACGACCGGGGGTTGGACCGGCTGGACCGCGGGGTGCTGGAGGCGGTCTGCCGCCGCTTCTCCGGCGGACCGGTCGGGCTGTCCACCCTGGCCATCGCCGTGGGGGAGGAGCCGGAGACGGTGGAGGAGGTGGCGGAGCCGTTCCTGGTCCGCCAGGGCCTGCTGATGCGGACCCCCCGGGGACGGGTGGCCACCCCCGCGGCGTGGACGCACCTGGGGCTGACCGCCCCGCGCGGCGCACCGGGCTCGGGGGAGGACCTCTTCAGCTGAGGCCCGACGGGGGCTCGCCGGGCCGGTCGCGGCAGTCGCCCTTTGCCCGGGCAGCGGGCTAGACTCCCGCGGTCAGCAACTTGCGGTGGTCGCTCGGGCACGCCCTCACCGGCGTGCGCACCGCAGGTCGGACCATCGTCGAGCGTGATGCGGAGCCATGCCACAACAGTTCACCACCCCGCTGCTGCTGATCCTGATGGTGGCAGCCTTCTACTTCCTGATGATCCGCCCGCAGCAGAAGCGGGCGAAGGCCCAGCGGGAGACCCTCACCTCGCTGGCCCCAGGGACCCGGGTGCTGCTGGCCAACGGCTTCTACGCCACGGTCGCCACGGTGCACGACACGGCCGTCGAGGTCGAGCTCGCCCCGGGTGTCACCAGCTTCGTGGTGAAGCAGGCGATCGTGCAGGTCGTCCCGATCCAGGCCGACCCGGCTGCCGCCGGCGAGCTGCCGGTGGACGACGACCTGGAGCTGGACGAGGAGGCACGCACCCTCGGCGCCTCCGACCCGGCCGACGGACGCCCCGCCGACGACGACCCGCGCCAGGAGCGCACCCCGCGCACCGAGGCCTGAGCAGCACCGGGCCCCTGCCCGGCGGACGACCGCGCCCGAACACCCCCGCGCCCACCGAGGCGCGCTGAACCCCCGAGGACGAGCACGTGGCCAGCAGACACCCACGCCCAGGACGCACCTTGCTGGTGCTGGCCCTGGTGACCGCCGGGCTCTACGCGTTGATGGCGGCCTTCAGCATCTGGACCCCCAAGCTGGGTCTGGACCTGCGGGGTGGCACCACGATCACGCTGACGGCCTCCAACAGCACCGGTGCCGGGTCGGTGGACCCGAACAGCCTGGATCAGGCCCGCGACATCATCGAGCAGCGGGTCAACAGCCTGGGTGTCGGTGAGAGCGAGGTGACCACCTCCAACGGCAACCAGATCGTGGTGTCGGTGCCCAACGTGCAGCAGGACGAGCTGGTGCGCCTGGTCGGGCAGACGGCGGTGCTGACCTTCCGCGCGGTCTACGACGTCCAGGCCGTGCAACCCCCGGTCGAGCCGTCGCCGGCGCCGGGCGACCCGGGTGCGGATCCTTCCGCGAGCCCTGACCCCTCGGCGAGCGCTGACCCCGGGCCCAGTGCCGCCCCGAGCCCCTCGGCCACGGGCGACCGGCGTCCTCCGGTGCAGCTGCCGACCGCGCCGCCCACGCCGCGCCCGACCGAGCCCGGCACCGGCACCCCGCCGGAGCAGGCGCTGGAGTGGCAGCCCACCGAGCAGGACCAGGCCGAGTTCGCCGCCTTCACCTGCGACCAGGACGTCCCCGAGGTCTCCGACCAGCCGCTGTTCGCCTGCGACCAGAGCGGTACCCAGAAGCTGCTCCTCGGCCCGACCCTGATCAACGGTGACCAGCTGGCCGACGCCTCGGCCGGCATCCCGCAGAACCAGTTCCAGTGGGTCGTGAACCTGGAGTTCGACGCCGAGGGTGCGGAGCTGTTCGAGCGGGCCACCGGCGAGCTGTCCCAGCGGACCGAGCCGCAGAACCGCTTCGCCATCGTCCTGGACGGGCAGTCGATCTCGGCCCCGTCGCTGAGCCAGTCCATCCCCGGCGGGCGGGCCCAGATCGAGGGTGGCTTCGACCAGGAGACCGCCACCCAGCTGGCCAACGTGCTCCGCTACGGCGCCCTGCCGCTGGCCTTCGAGGTGTCCTCGGTGGACAACGTGTCGGCCACCCTGGGTGGGGAGCAGCTGCAGGCCGGCTTCGTGGCCGGCATCATCGGTCTGGCCCTGGTACTGGGCTTCTGCGTGCTGGTCTACCGCGGCCTGGCGCTGGTGGTGATCGGCTCCCTGGTCGTGGCCGCCGCCCTCACCTACGCGATGCTGGTGCTGCTCGGGGAGTCGGTGGGCATGGCCCTCAACCTGCCCGGCATCGCCGGGGCCATCGTGGCCATCGGCATGACGGCTGACAGCTTCGTCATCTACTTCGAGCGGATCCGCGACGAGCTGCGCGACGGCCGCAGCCTGCGCTCGGCGGTCGAGGTGGGCTGGGACGGCTCCAAGCGCACCATCCTGATCGCCGACGCCGTCCAGCTGCTCTCGGCCGTCGTGCTGTTCGCGCTGGCCATCGGCTCGGTCAAGGGCTTCGCCTTCACCCTCGGGCTGACCACGCTGATCGACATCGTGGTGGTCTTCTTCTTCACCAAGCCGCTGATGTCGCTGCTGGCCCGGACGAAGTTCTTCAGCAGCGGGAGCAAGTGGTCGGGGCTGGACCCCGAGAACGTCGGGACCCGACGGCGACGTCGACCCCTGACCCCGGCCGGGGCCCTGGCCGAGCGGATCACCCGGGGCGGCACCGCCCGTCCGGCCCAGGAGGCATGATGCGCGACTTCATCCGCCGGCTGAACACCGGCACCCTGGCCTACGACTTCCTCGGTCGCTGGCGGCGCTGGTTCGTGATCACCGCGGTCGTGCTGCTGCTCAGCGTGCTCGGCCTGGTGGTCCGCCCGCTCAACCTGGGCATCGAGTTCCGGGGCGGTGCAGACTTCCAGGCCGCCACCGCGGTCCAGGAGAGCACCGTCGACGACATGCGCGGGGCCATGGAGGCCACCGCGCTGCCGGACTTCGACGGCACCACCGTGACCACCATCGGCGACTCGACCGTGCGGGTGCAGACCCGGGCGCTGAGCGTCGACGAGGTGAGCCAGGTCCGTCAGGCCATCGCGCAGGAGGTGGGCGTCGGCAGCGAGGAGGTGGCCTACTCCCTGATCGGCGCCTCCTGGGGGGACCAGATCACCGAGCGGGCGCTGCTGGCGCTGGGGATCTTCCTCGTCCTGGTGATGCTGGTGATCTGGATCTACTTCAAGGACTGGAAGATGTCGGTGGCGGCGATGGCCGCGCTGCTGCACGACCTGGTGGTCACCGTCGGGGTCTACGCGTGGTCGGGGTTCACCGTCACCCCGGCCACGGTGATCGGCATCCTGACCATCCTGGGCTACTCCCTCTACGACACGGTGGTGGTCTTCGACAAGGTCCGGGAGAACGTGGCCGGGCTGCGCGAGCAGCGTCGCACCTACACCGAGGCGGCCAACGCCGCACTGAACGCGGTGCTGGTGCGTTCGCTGAACACCACGATCATCGGTGTGCTGCCGGTGGTGGCGCTGCTGATCGCCGGTGCCGGTGTGCTGGGGCAGGGGCCCCTGAAGGACCTGGCGCTGGCCCTCTTCGTCGGCATGGTGGCCGGGGCGTACTCCTCGATCTTCCTGGCCGCGGTGGTGCTGGCCAAGCTCAAGGAGCGCGAGCCCGGCATGGTCGAGCACCGTCGCAACGTCGAGCGACGGCTGGCGAAGACACCGGCACCGGCCGCCGGGAAGCGCACGACCTCGGGCGGCGGACGGGCCGCGACCTCGCTCGCCGTGCTCGAGCGGGAGGCGGCCTCCGACGACGAGCCCGCCGCGGAGCCGACCGGCCCCGAGATCGCCGTGGAGGAGGCCGGGAGCGCCACCACCCGCTGGCAGCAGCCGTCCGACCCGCGGACGTCGGTGCTCAGCGAGGGTGCGGCCAAGCGGCCGCAGCCGCGTCGTGAGCCCCGCAGCCGGAGGCGGAAGCCGTGAGCACGGGTGTGGCGGAGCTGCGCGGCTCGCGGCTGGCCCTGGTGGAGCAGCTGGTGGTCGACGTCGCGGACTGGCCGCGGCCCGGGATCACCTTCAAGGACATCACCCCGCTGCTGGCCTCCCCGGGCGGGTTCTCCGCCGCGGTGACCGAGATGGTGGCCGCGGCGCCGCGCGACGTCGACGTCGTGGTGGGGACCGAGGCCCGCGGCTTCCTGTTCGCCGCACCGGTCGCGCTGGCGCTGGGCGCGGGGTTCGTCCCGGTGCGCAAGCCCGGCAAGCTGCCGCGGGCGACCCTGGACCAGGCCTACGACCTGGAGTACGGGCAGGAGACGCTCAGCGTCCACGCCGACGCGGTCGCGGCCGGGGCCCGGGTGCTGCTGGTCGACGACGTGCTGGCCACCGGCGGCACGGTGCTGGCCGCCGCGGACCTGCTCGGCCGGCTGGGGGCGCAGGTGGTCGGCGTGTCGGTGGTGCTCGAGCTGGGGTCGCTGCCCGGTCGGCAGCGCCTGGAGGACGCGGGGCTGCAGGTCAGCGCGCTGGTCCGGGCGGACTGAGCGAGCCCGACCGTGCCCGAGAACCGCTACGGCAGCATGTCGCGCTACCAGCCGCTGGTGCAGATGCCGGCGCGGGCCACCACGCCCACCCGGGCGCTGCTGGTGCGGGCCGGGGCGGCGGTCGGGCTGCTGCTCCTGTGCACCCTGCTGGTCTGGTTCGACCGGGACGCCTACGTGGACAACACGGGCAAGGACGGCGTCGACCTGATCGACGCGCTGTACTACTCGACGGTGACGATGTCGACCACCGGGTACGGCGACATCAGCCCGCTGCTGCCGCACGCCCGCATCATCAACGCCCTGGTCGTGACCCCGCTGCGGGTGCTCTTCCTGGTGCTCCTGGTCGGCACCGCCATCGAGGTGCTGGCCACCGAGGGCCGCCGGATCCTGATCGACGCTCGCTGGAGGAAGCAGATGCGCAACCACGTCGTGCTGGTCGGCTACGGCACCAAGGGCCGGGCGGCCGCGGCCACCATGCGGCGCAACGGCATCTCGATGGACAAGGTGGTGGTGATCGACGGCCGGACCAGCGCGCTGCAGGACGCCAACCTGGACGGGCTGGCCTCCATCGACGGCGACGGCACCCGCCGGGACATCCTGCGTCGGGCCGAGATCAGCCGGGCCCGCGAGGTGGTGATCACCCTGGACCGCGACGACTCCGCCATCCTGTGCACGCTGACCGTCCGTCAGCTGAACCCCAGCGCGCACGTGGTGGTCTCGGTGCGCGAGCACGAGAACGTCTCGCTGCTGCGCCAGTCCGGGGCCGACGCGGTGGTGACGTCCTCGGACGCGGTCGGCCGGCTGCTCGGGCTGTCGGCGGTGAACCCGTCGATCGGCACGGTGATCGAGGACCTGCTGACCTCGGGTGAGGGGCTGGAGATCGCCGAGCGGCAGGTGACCGCGGACGAGGTCGGCCACTCGCCCAGCGACGTCCAGGAGCGGGTGATGGCGGTGGTCCGCAACCAGGTGCTGCGCCGGTACTACGACCCGACGGTGGCGGTGCTGGAGCCGGGCGACCAGCTGGTGGTGGTGCGGCGCAGCACCAGCGACATCGTCACCGAGACGCTGCCCAAGGAGCGCGGGAGCAAGCAGTCCAACGACGACGCCGGCTGGTGAGCTGCGCCGCCGGCCGGGAACACGCCCGGCCGCGATCTCGTTGCACGAACGTCACCGCGGCGGCGCCGGGAGCGGTCCGGCGCACCGTAGACTGACCGACCACAGGGAGGGAGGCTCGGGTGAGCGAGAAGGTGGGCGAGCGTGAGGCTCCCCGCGAGGCCGCGAAGCCCGCCGCGCCCACGCCCGGACCAGCCCCCGCACCCGTCCCCGACCACGCACCGGACCGCCTCGTCTCCGGACCGGAGCAGCCCCGGCTGAGCATGCGCCACCGTCTGGCCCGCCTCGGTGCGGCCAAGCAGCCCCAGACCGCGGTGCTGGACCCGCTGATGAAGGCGATGCGGACCGCCCACCCCAAGGCCGACGTGGCCGTGGTGGAGCGGGCCTACCGGACCGCCGAGCACTACCACCGGGGCCAGACCCGCAAGTCCGGGGACGCCTACATCACCCACCCGCTGGCGGTGACCACCATCCTGGCCGAGCTGGGCATGACCGAGGCCACCCTGGTGGCGGCGCTGCTGCACGACACGGTGGAGGACACCCCGTACACGCTGGAGCAGCTGACCCGCGACTTCGGCAGCGAGGTCGCCCAGCTGGTCGACGGCGTCACCAAGCTGGACAAGGTCAAGTACGGGGAGTCGGCCCAGGCCGAGACCATCCGCAAGATGATCGTGGCGATGAGCCGCGACATCCGCGTGCTGGTGATCAAGCTGGCCGACCGGCTGCACAACATGCGGACCCTGCACTACCTCCGCCACGACAAGCAGACCCGGATCGCGCGGGAGACGCTGGAGATCTTCGCCCCGCTGGCCCACCGGCTGGGTATGAACGCGATCAAGTGGGAGCTGGAGGACCTCGCGTTCTCGGTGCTGCACCCCAAGATCTACGACGAGATCGTGCACCTGGTGGCCGAGCGGGCGCCGCAGCGGGAGAAGTCGCTGCAGCAGATCACCGAGCTGATCGAGGCCGACCTCAAGGCGGCCAAGATCAAGGCGACGGTGACCGGTCGACCCAAGCACTACTACTCGATCTACCAGAAGATGGTGGTCCGGGGTCGGGACTTCTCCGACATCTACGACCTGGTCGCGCTGCGCATCCTGGTCGAGGAGCCGCAGCAGTGCTACGCGGTGATGGGCATCCTGCACGCGCGGTGGCGTCCGCTGCCGGGGCGGTTCAAGGACTACATCTCGATGCCGAAGTTCAACCTGTACCAGTCGCTGCACACCACGGTGATGGGTCCGCAGGGGGCGCCGGTCGAGCTGCAGATCCGTAGCTGGGACATGCACCGCAAGGCCGAGTACGGCGTGGCGGCGCACTGGAAGTACAAGGCGCAGGCGCGGGGTCAGGGCACCATGCCCGACGACCTCAGCTGGGTGCAGAACCTGACGGAGTGGCAGCGCGAGACCGACGACCCGGGGGAGTTCCTGGAGTCGCTGCGGTTCCAGATCAACTCCTCGGAGGTGTACGCGTTCACCCCGCGCGGGGACGTCATCCCCCTGCCGCAGGGTTCGACCCCGGTGGACTTCGCCTACGCGGTGCACACCGAGGTGGGTCACCGCTGCGTCGGGGCGAAGGTGAACGGGCGGCTGGTGCCGCTGGAGTCCCCGCTGGCCAACGGCGACGTGGTGGACGTCCAGACCTCCAAGGCCGAGGACGCCGGTCCGAGCCGGGACTGGCTGGAGTTCGTGCAGAGCCCGCGGGCCCGGAACAAGATCCGGCACTGGTTCACCAGGAGCCGGCGCGAGGAGGCGATCGAGAGCGGCAAGGACCTGCTGGCGCGCCAGATGCGCCGCTCGGGTCTGCCGCTGCAGCGTCTGCTGACCCTGGACCGGCTGACTGCGGTGGCCGCGGACTTCCGGGTGGCCGACGTGGCTGGGCTGTACGCCGCGGTGGGCGAGGGCACGGTGGCCCCGCAGGCGGTGATCACCAAGCTGATCGGGACCGAGGGCGGCCAGGAGGGCGCCCTGGACGAGACCCACGAGGACCGTCCCATCCGTCCGCGCCGGCGCCAGCCGGGTGGCGGGGAGACGGGCGTGGCCGTGCACGGCGACACCGACCTGTGGGTCAAGCTGGCCAAGTGCTGCACGCCGGTGCCCGGGGACGACATCCTCGGCTTCATCACGCGTGGCTCGGGGGTGTCGGTGCACAGCACGGACTGCACCAACGCCAAGGACCTGCAGCGACAGTCCGAGCGTCTGGTGGACGTCTCCTGGGCGCCGACCGCGGCGAGCTCGTTCCTGGTGGCGATCCAGGTGGAGGCGATCGACCGCAACGGGCTGCTGTCCGACATCACCCGGTCGATCTCGGACCAGCACGTGTCGATCCACTCCGCGACGGTGAACACGACCAAGGACCGGCTGTGCAAGATCCGGCTCACCTTCGAGACGCCGGACCCCAAGCACCTGGACCACCTGGTCGGTGGCATCCGCCGGGTGCCCGGGGTCTACGACGTCTTCCGGATCAAGCAGTAGGACGCAAGGCGTCGGATCTCGGGAGCAGGTACCCGAGGGCGGCGACCCTCAGGGGATGAGGCGCTCGGCGCGGTAGCGCCGGAAGAGGTCGACGAAGGCCTGTTCGGTCCGGCGGTAGCGGAGGAACCCGGCGTCGCGGCTCTTGCCCATGTCGGTGACGACCTCCATCTCGCGGCCGAGGTCGGCGTCGGTGTGCCACCAGGAGGCGAGCCGGGTGACGTCGCTCTCGGCGAGACCGTGCGCAGCGGCGACCTCGGACCAGCGGTGCTGGTGCTCGGCCATCTGCTCCTCCAGGGGCCGCGTCCGGCCCTCGTAGCCGACGACACGGTCGGGCTCGACCCCGAGGTGGGCGGCGAGCCGGGGCCACATCCAGCGCCAGCGGAAGACGTCACCGTTGACGATGTTGAACGCCTCGTCCGCCCCGGCGGGGTCGGTGGCGGCCCACACCATCTGCTCGGCGAGGAGGCCGGCGTCGGTCATGTCGGTGAGGCCGTTCCACTGCTCCTCGCTGCCGGGGAAGACGAACGGCAGGTCGAGGTGGTTGGCCAGCGCGGCCTGGACCGCGATCGTGAGCCCCATGTTCATCGCGTTGCCCACGGCGTAGCCGATCACGGTGTGGGAGCGGTGCACCGACCAGGTGAAGCCCTGGCGGGCGGCGGCGGCGAACAGCTCGTCCTCCTGGGCGTAGTAGAAGTTGGGGGTGTCCAGGCGGGGCTCCTCCTCGTGGAACGGGGTGTCGGGCATCTCGCCCGCCGCGTAGGCCTCGAAGGGGCCGAGGTAGTGCTTGAGCCCGGTGACCAGGGCCACGTGCTGCAGCGGTGCGTGGGCGAGGGCGGCGAGCAGGTCGCGGACCATGGCCCCGTTGACGGCGATGTTCTCGGCCTCGGTCTCCTGGCGCTGCCAGGCGGTGAAGAAGACGTGGGTGGGCCGCTCCTCGGCGAGGGCCGCCCGCAGGCTCCCAAGGTCGCGGAGGTCGGCGGCGATACCGCGCACCCTGCCCGTGCTGCTGGCCCGGCGAGAGAGCGCCGAGACCTCCCAGCCGTCGCGGTCCAGCTGGTCGACGAGGGCGGACCCGGTGATGCCGGAGGCCCCCACGACGAGGGCTCGGCGGGTGTCGGGGGTGCTGTTGTCGTCAGTGCTCACCCCGGTGCAAGGGCACCTCGCACCGCCGTATTCCGTGTTCGCTCCGGACGCCCCATCGCTGAGCGTGTGGTGGCGACGTCGCTGCCTGTCGATATCGGGGAGAGCTGGGACCGCGGAGCAGCAGGTCACCGAGACCGTCATGTGCATCTGCATCTGCATCAGCACGTCGCCGGGGTCCAGGGTGACCGGACGCCTGCCTCACCCGGAGGATGTGCCGCTCTCGATGCATGGCCAGCCAGGGTGCCGCGTTGATGGAGGTCTGCGGGGGCGACGCCGGAGCCTGCAGGGGCCGGCACGAACAGACAGTGCCCTGGCGCAAGACTTCGGTTCCCGAGCGGGCTGGTCGACGCCGGAGCACCGGCAGGCCGAGGAGAGCCTGTCTCCTCAGCCTGGGTGGAGTCTGTCGAGGTGTTCAGCCGGCGGTGGTCAGCGCGGGCGTGCGAGGTCGAGCAGCCGACGGTTCCGGCGGCGGATCAGCGGCATGGGCGGATGCCTGCTCATGTCGTATCCGGGCCGCTGGTTTGGGTTCTTCCGGCGAGAGGTCGACGGTGCTGCCGTCGGGTCCTCGCTGGAAGCGGAGTTCGTGGGGGCTGGCCCACTCGTAGTGGCCGAGGGCGAGCATCCGGTAGCGCCAGCGGGTGTGGGTCTTGAGTCGGTGGTGCTTGCGGCACAGGGGTGCGAGGTTGTTGGTCGACGTCTCGCCACCCGCGGCGAAGGGCTGGATGTGGTCGGCGTCGGTGGACCAGGTGTCGGTGCCGTCGCTGCGTTGGCGCGTCGAGCGGGGGTGGGCGGGTCGGCTGCACCAGGGGAACACGCAGGTCCGGTCGCGCAGGGCGATGTGCTCGCGGATCCGGTCCGGGACCTCGTAGCCCTCCACGGACGACGTGGTGTTCAGGTCGATCACCGGTCGGACGGTGATCGTGGTGTCGGGGCGTCCGCACCAGTCGCGGATCTGGTCGGCGGTGACGGGGGTGCCGGTGTTCCCGACCCATCCGGGCTGCTGGCTTCGGCCGGTGAGGGCGTCGGCGGAGAGGTGGACGTAGAGGGTCACCTGCGACGGTGCCCGATGCGGCCGGAGGGTCGTGGATGCTGGCCCGGGCGCCGAGCTGGTGGTCGTCGGGTCGTGGGGCTGGTCCGCCGGGTCGCCGAGTGGTCCGGGCTCGCTCGTAGTCGTGAGGTCGAGCGCGGGCTGGGAGCGGGCGAGCTCACCGGCGGCCATCGAGCGACGCACGTCCAGGCTCTTGTCGACTCCGGCCTCGGCGAGCATCCGCGCTCCCGCACCGATGGCGGCGTCCAGGTCGAGGGCGTCGGGCAGGTCGAGAACCCCGACCACCTCCGCGAGGCCGTGTCGGCGGCCGTCTTGGTCGTGGAAGATGTCGAAGCGGCGCTTCTCCTCCGCCTCGACCCGCTGCCGTTCCGCCTCGGCGGGCATGTAGCGGGTGATCGCGGTGGTGATCAGCCGGTCCAGCTGGGTGAGTCCGATCTTCCCGGTGACTGCGGCGACCTGGTCGTCGACGAAGGTCGCTGCTTCTCGGGTGAGGTGCATGGTGCGTCCGGCGACCAGGCGGGCCTGCCACGGGGCGACCTTGCCGGTGTGGACGAGGGCCCAAAGCCGGGGGAGTCGGTGCCGTAGTTCGAGGGCTTGGCCGATGAGGGTGGTGCCGGCGTCGGTGGAGCAACGCAGCGCCGCGGCGAGCTCGGCGATGCAGCCCTCATCCACCTGCGGCGTCCCTTCACCAGCCAGTGGTGCCCCGGTGGGGCGGCCGCCGAGGGTGGCGGAGGCGGTGTAGTCGTCTTCGACCGGTGGGTGGAGGTCGGCCCACTCCGCGGCTCTGACGAGGATCCGGGCGGCGGCGGCGTTCTCGGCTGCGCGGTCGGCGCGCACGTCGGCCAGCAGGGTGGCTGCGGCGTCGGTGCGGTGCTTCGTCATGACCTCAATGTACGGCGAACCACCGACAGAATCGGATGCGTATTCGAATCTGTGGAGTACTTCCGGTGCCGCGTCGGCTGTGGGAAACGCCTCGCGCCTCCTGCCCTGTTCATCGGCAGACGCGGTTCTGGGCGCGGGCCACGCCCCCCCGGCCTGGAGCACGCGGCTTGTTCACCCGGAGGCCGCCGATCTGATCAATCGAGGACCAGCGGTCCGGCTGCCCCTTCTGATGCGGGTACGAGGCTGCCCGACGCGTCTGTCGCTCGGTCGAGCTCGTGCACGACGGCACTCATCGCGTTCCCATACGGCCAGCGCCAGATGACGACCGGCGCAGCAGAGCGGCCAACCAGACCCAGGAGCTCAGCCGCTGAAGTCCGCGACCGCCTTCTCGGCCTGCTCCAACCAGCTGCGGTAGGTCTCGGCCGCGTCCCGCGCGGACTGGGCGTCCTTGGTCTTGCCCTTGGCCTCAGCGGCCTCGGCCTTCTGCTCCAGGGTGGCGATCTGGTCGCGCAGCTTGGCGGCGGTCTCCTCGGCCCGGGCGCGGGCCTCCGGGTCGGTCCGCTTCCACTTCTCCTCCTCGGCCGACCTCACGGCGGTCTCCAGCGCCTTCATCCGCGAGTCGAGCGGGCGGATGGAGTCGCGCGGGACCTTGCCGATCTCGGCCCAGCGGTCCAGCAGCGCGCGATAGGCGGTGCGGGAGGCGTCCAGGTCGGTGACCGGGGTGATCTGCGGCTCGTACTCGGCCAGCAGCGCCTCCTTGGCCTCCCGGTTGACCGTGAACTCCACGTCCTCGGCCTCCTGCTCGGCCTGCCGCGCCCCGAAGAACTGGTCCTGCAGACCGCGGAAGCGCCCCCACAGCTTGTCGTCGACGTCGCGCGGGGCGGGACCGGCGGCCTTCCACTGCTGCATCAGGTCGCGGAAGGCGGCACTGGTGGCACCCCAGTCGGTGGACGTGGCCAGCGTCTCGGCCTCGGCGATGATGCGCTCCTTGACCGCCTTGGCCGCGTCGCGCTTGGACGCCTGCTCGGCGAACTGGGCCTTGCGGCGCTTGGTGTAGGAGGTCCGCGCCGTGGAGAAGCGGTGCCACAGGGCCTCGTCGGTGCTGCGGTCGATGCGGGGGAGCGCCTTCCACTCCTCCAGCAGGTCGCGGAACCGGTTGACACCGCCGCGCCAGTCGTTGCCGGCGGCCAGCTTCTCGGCCTCCTGGACCATCTTCTCCTTGGCCTCGCGGGCCGCGGCGTTCTGCTCCGCCCGCGCCGCCTTGCGCTGCTCGGACTGCTGGGCCAGCACCGGCCCGAGGGAGTCCAGCTGGCCCTCCAGCGCGGCCAGGTCGCCGACGGCGGAGGCGTCGACCAGGCTCTGGCGCACGTTGGCCACCGACTTGCGGGCCTCGTCGGGGGACAGGTTGCCCTGGCGCACCCGCGTCACCAGCAGGTTCACCTCCAGCTCGAGCGCCCGGTACCGCCGGACGTAGAACTCCAGCGCCTCCTCGGCACTCATGTCGGGAACCTGACCCACGGCCCGCTCACCATCGGCGGTGCGGACGTAGACCGTCTTGTCCTCGGCCACGCGACCGAAGGACTCCGGACCTGCTGACTGCGTCATGCGCCCAATCTTGCACCATGACCGCGAGCCGGGGGCGGGCCTCTCCCGGCCGCCCGGGAAAGTGCGGGGTCACCGACGGACGGATCGGTAGGGTGTCGCCGTGCTGATCGCCTCCTTCGCCGTCGGACCGTGGCAGAGCAACTGCTACGTGGTGGCCGACGCGCCCGGCGGCGACTGCCTCGTCCTCGACCCCGGTCCCGGGGCCCTCGCGCCGGTGCGGCAGGTGCTCCGCGAGCAGCAGCTGCGGGTGACCGCCGTGGTGGCCACCCACGGCCACCTGGACCACGTGATGGACGCCGACGCCCTCTGCCGTGAGGTGGGCGCCCCGCTGTGGATCCACCCCGCCGACCGGCACCTGCTGACCGACCCGCTGGCCGGCATCGGCCCCGCCGCCGCGCCCCTGCTCCAGCAGCTGACGGGAGGCCGTCCGATGGTGGAGCCGCCGGAGGTGCTGGACCTGGTCGGCCCGACCGTCGAGCTGGCCGGCACCACCTTCACCCTGGCCGAGGCCCCCGGCCACACCGCGGGCTGCGTGCTGCTGCGCGCCGACCACCCCGACCCGGCCGTCAGCGGCGTGGTCTTCTCCGGTGACGTGCTCTTCGCCGGCTCGGTGGGCCGCGTCGACCTGCCCGGCTCCGACCCTGCCGCTATGGCCCGCACCCTGGCCGAGGTCGTCCTCACGCTCGACGACGACGTGGCGGTCCTGCCCGGCCACGGCAGCCAGACCAGCATCGGCCGCGAGCGCGCCGCCAACCCCTTCCTGCAGCAGCCCACCCCCTCCCAGTTCGGAGCCCTCTGATGAGCCGTCCCACCCCCATGTCGGGCTTCCCGGAGCTCCTCCCGGGCCAGCGGATGGTCGAGCAGCAGGTCCTCGACGTCCTGCGCGGCACCTTCCAGCTGCACGGCTACGCCCCGATCGAGACGCGCGCGGTGGAGCCGATGAGCCAGCTGGCGCGCAAGGGCGAGATCGACAAGGAGATCTACGTCGTCCGCCGGCTGCACGCCGCCGAGGACGACACCGCGGCCGGGGACGAGCTGGGGCTGCACTACGACCTCACCGTCCCCTTCGCCCGCTACGTGCAGGAGCACAGCGGCCACCTCCAGTTCCCCTTCCGCCGCTACCAGGTGCAGAAGGTGTGGCGCGGCGAGCGCCCGCAGGAGGGCCGCTACCGCGAGTTCACCCAGGCCGACATCGACGTCGTCGGCGCCGAGGTGCTGGCCGACCACCACGACCTGGAGATCCCGCTGGTGGCCCTGGAGGCCTACGAGCGGCTGCACACCGAGCTCGGGCTGCCCCCGGTCCGGATGCGGGTGAACAACCGCAAGCTGGCCGAGGGCTTCTACCGCGGGCTCGGGGTGGAGGAGCCCGGCGCGGTGCTGCAGCGGGTGGACAAGCTGGACAAGATCGGACCCGACAAGGTCCGGGGCCTGCTGACCGGGGAGCTGGGGCTCACCACCGCCCAGGCCGACGCCTGCCTCGCGCTGTCCCAGGTCTCCACCGCCGACGCCTCCTTCGTCGAGCAGGTGCGCGCCCTCGGTGTCGCCTCAGAGCTGCTGGACGAGGGGCTGGAGCTGCTGGCCAGCCTGGTCGCGGCGGCCGCCGAGCGCGTCCCCGGACGCCTGGTCGCCGACCTCAGCATCGCCCGCGGGCTGGACTACTACACCGGCACCGTCTACGAGACCGAGCTCAGCGGCCACGAGTCGATGGGCTCGGTGGGTTCCGGCGGGCGCTACGACTCCCTGGCCAGCGACGGCCGCACCACCTACCCCGGCGTCGGGTTCTCCTTCGGGGTCACCCGGCTGCTGGTCCCGCTCTTCGGTCGCGGCGTGATCGGCGCGTCCCGGTCGGTGCCCAGCGCCGTCCTGGTGGCCGTGGACGCCGAGGAGTCCCGGCTGCGCTCGGAGCAGGTCGCCCGGGCGCTGCGGGCCAACGGCATCCCCTGCGAGGTGGCGCCCAAGGCGGACAAGTTCGGCAAGCAGATCCGCTACGCCGACCGCCGCGGCATCCCCTTCGTCTGGTTCGGCGACGTCGACGGGCAGGTCAAGGACATCCGCAGCGGCGACCAGGTGCCGGCTGAGGCCACGACCTGGCGCCCACCGGCCGCCGACCTGCGTCCCGGCGTGGTGCACCAGGGCTGACCCGCCCCTGCGCCGGCCTCCCGGGACCGGCCAGGACGTCAGCCGGGGACGACGTCGGGGCTGGCGACGCGTGATCGCAGGCTGCGCTGCCTTCGGCCACGCAGCACCATGTCGGTCATCAGCACGAGCAGCGCCGCCCAGACCAGCGCGAACCCGATCCAGCGCACCAGCGGCATCTGCTCCCCGAAGACCCACACCCCGACCACGAACTGCAGCAGCGGTGCCAGGTTCTGCAGCAGCCCGGTCATCGACAACGGGATCCGTCGGGCTCCGGCGCCGAAGAACAGCAGCGGCACCGTGGTCACCAGCCCGGCGCTGACCAGCAGCAGCGCGTGCCCGACCCCCTGCTCGGTGAAGGTGGTGGCCGGGCCCAGCAGCACCAGGGTCAGCACCGCCACCGGGGCCAGCCACATCGTCTCCACCGTGAGGCCGGTGAGGGCGTCGGTCGGGGTGGTCTTCTTCAGCAGCCCGTAGGTGCCGAAGGAGAAGGCCAGCAACAGCGAGATCCACGGCGGCTGGCCGTAGCCGATGGCCAGCACCAGCACGGCCACGACCGAGATCCCGACCGCCACCCAGCGCGCCACGGTGAGTCGCTCGCGCAGGAAGACCACCCCCAGCACCACCGAGATGATCGGGTTGATGAAGTAGCCCAGCGCGGCCTCCACCACGTGGCCGCTGTTCACCGCCACCACGTAGACGGTCCAGTTCACCGCGATCAGCGCGCCGGCCACCCCCAGCACCAACCAGCTGCGTCGGCTCAACGCCCGGAGACCCGCCAGCGGACCGGGTCCGCCGCGTCGCTGCCGCACCCAGCCCAGGACGAGGGCCAGGGCCAGCAGCACCACCAGGCTCCACAGCACCCGGTGCGCCAC
The DNA here is from genome assembly GCF_900101785.1 of Auraticoccus monumenti. GTDB lineage: Bacteria > Actinomycetota > Actinomycetes > Propionibacteriales > Propionibacteriaceae > Auraticoccus > Auraticoccus monumenti. The sequence goes on from NZ_LT629688.1 coordinate 3,102,512, forward strand.
GATCTCCAGGGCGTCGGCGGTGGCCAGCAGCGCGAAGTACAGCGGCATCGCCCCCCAGAGCACGTAGGCCGCGGTGGTGTAGGCGATCCCGCGACCCTGCGCCTCCACGGCGATCTGGGCACCTTGCGGACGATCGGCTGGGTCGGGGCTGGCCGACGAGGCGGTTCCAGCGGACGGGGTGGAGCTCACCGCTCCATCATCACCCCATCACCTCTGGCAGGCCGCCCTGGCCGCCTGCCGGTCAGTGTGCGGCGCGTCTCGGCCGAGTCCTCCAGGTGGCCATCCACCGCACGTACCCCGTCCGGTGGACGGGTGCTGACTGGCCAGTCGTGGGGCAGGCGGAGCGGGGCGATACGCCCTCTCAGCACCCTCTCAACGCCTTCTCAACAGACGGTACGTCAGCAGCCGACTAGGCCCGAGGGCGGATCTCGGCTACATTCGGCGCGGCCATCCGTCATGGTGGCGCTGCGAGGTGCTTGCTCACTGGACCGTGGGTGCGCGCTCGGGGGACAGCGCTGCCCACCCTGACAGAAGCGAGTCCAACGATGACTACTGCTCCACGTGTACGCCCTGCCCACATCCTGAGACGCGTGCTCCCCAGCGTCCTCACGTGCGGCGCCCTCGCCGTCGGGATCGCCGTCGTCGGCGCCGACGCCGCCAGCGCCGAGGAGGTACGGCTGGCGAGAGACACATTCACCCGTACATCCGCCACGAGCTGGGGTTCGCCTGAGCAGGGAGGCGCTTACCGGCACGTTCTCGGCTCCGGAAGCGTCCAGGTGGGTGGGGGCACCGGGCTCATGCGGCTCGCCGCTGGCAAGAGCGCGCAGGCCCAGTTCGGCGGCGTGAGCAGCCGGGACGGATCGGTCGTGGCCACCTTCGCCGTGGACCGGGTGCCGACGGCTGGCTACGGCACCTACTTCGGTCCGATGCTGCGGGTCTCCGGGCGTGACGGCTACCGCCTCGCGGCGAGGGTCCGCCCGGGTGGTTCCGTCAGTGTCTCGATCGAGCGCCTCAACGGTCCCGCGGGATCGTCCACGCAGCTGGCGACCCGCTCGTCGGTGCTCACCGCCGCCCCCGGCCGCTCGATCTCCCTGCGGCTCACCGCCAGCGGCACGGACCGGGTCGAGCTGAGCGGGTCTGCGTGGCTCACCGGCCAGGCCCAGCCTTCCCCGCAGCTGCAGGCCGCCGACACGTCGGCCCAGCGCATCAGCGCCCCGGGTACCGCGGCACTGTGGTCGCACGTGAACGGCGGCTCGGGCTCGGTGACCGTGGCCGTCGACGAGATCGAGGTGAAAGGCCAGCAGGGCTCCACCACGCCGGCGCCGACCCCCACCCCGGCGCCTCCTGCGTCGTCCACGTCCCTCAGCGCGGCCGGTGCGGCGCCGATCGGCAGCGCCTCCTACCCCGTTCCCGCAGGTGCGGTGTTCGTGTCGCCGAACGGCTCCGACAGTGCGTCCGGGAGCTCGGCTGCGCCGCTGCGCACGCTCGGCCACGCACTCAAGAAGGTGCCCGTGCGCGGCACCGTCGTGCTGCGCGGCGGTCAGTACAACGAGACCGTGCTGGTCGAGCAGAGCAAGCCCGTCACGATCCAGAACTACCCGGGCGAGGCCGCCTGGCTCGACGGTTCCTCGTCGGTGACCGGGTTCACCAGGTCGGGGTCCACGTGGATCAAGGCGGGTTGGAACTACGACTTCGACACCAGCCCCACCCAGGTCCGGGGCGCCGCGGACGGCACGGGGGCCTGGAAGTTCCTCGACGACCGGTACCCGATGGCCGCCCACCCCGACCAGGTCTGGGTCGGTGGCTCGGCCCTGAGGCAGGTCGGATCGGCCTCGGCCGTCACCGCCGGCACCTTCTACGTCGACAGGTCGGGCAACCGCCTGGTGATCGGCAACGACCCCGCTGCCGGCGTCCGCGCGAGCACCCGCCAGGTCGCCATGACGATCACCGCCGACGACACCGTCGTGCGCGGCATCGGCATCCGCCGCTACGCCCCCTCGGTGCCCGACTTCGGCGCCCTCAAGCTCTACGGGGCGGACCGCAGCAGGCTCGAGAACGTCGTGATCACCGAGAACTCGACCCTCGGCATGCAGATCGGGTCGAAGCAGGTGACGCTCAAGGACGTCACCGTCTCGCGCAACGGGCAGCTGGGCATCGGCGGCAACCAGGCCCAGGGGGCCACCCTGGCCAGCGTGCTCGTGGAGCAGAACAACAACGAGCGGTTCAAGGGCGCGCCCAACGCCGGCGGGGCGAAGCTCACCCGGACCGGCGACGCCACGGTGACCGACAGCGTGTTCCGCAACAACTTCGCCACCGGGCTGTGGTTCGACGAGTCGTCCTACAACGTGCGCGTCGGCCACAACGACATGATCGACAACGACCGCCACGGCCTGGTGTTCGAGCTGTCGGACCGGATGGTCTCGGTGAACAACCGGATCCAGGGCAACACCGACACCGGTCTGCTCGTCCTCGACACCAGCAACGTCCGGCTGTGGAACAACACCATCACCGGCTCGAAGCTGCCGGTGCGCATCTCCGAGGGCCCGCGCAACAACGCCGACCCGGTGATCACCGGCGTGACCAAGTCGGTCCAGTTCAGCAACAACGTCGTGGGTGACACCGGCGGGGCCACCTCGGCCGAGGCATGGTGCGGCATCGCCTGCCTCACCGATGACCGCCGCATCTGGACCGCGGCGCAGATGGGCGCGACCTTCAACGGCAACGCCTACTTCCGGACCGCGGGGGACGCCCAGGTGAAGATGCTGGTGCGCTGGGCGGCGGGTTCGGCGGGGACGGCGAACTACGCCGACCTCCAGGCCTTCCGCTCGGCCACGGGACAGGAGAGGGCCGGCGGCACGGTCCAGCCCGGACACGTGGCCGGCAACGGCGAGCTGGCCGACGCGGCCCCCGTCGAGGGTCTCCCGATCCCCAGCGACATCGCCGGCGTCGGTCGCCTGGCCGGGACCGGCCAGAACGTCGGTATCCAGCGCTGACGCCGACCCCACCGGCACGTCGCATCAGACGTGCCGGTGGGGTCGCAGCGGGCTAGAGTGGGGCCCGGACGAGGTGGCGGGGTGACGACCCGCCGGCCGGGAGGCGAACCCGTCCCGCGCGTCCGGCGGACCGACGAGAGGCCGGGGTCCACCCGGCGAAGGTGTGGTGGCACCGCGACCTTGCCCCCGCCCACACCTCCAGGGCTCCCCGTCCCGGGGCGCACCCTCTCCCGGGACGTGTCCCGGAGGCACCCCCTTCGGGACGAGTTCTCGAAGGCGCCCCTTCGGGACGACGACCCGAAAGGACCGTGACCATGATCCGCACCCACGACGCCGGCACCCTGCGCGCAGCGCACGACGGCACCGAAGTCACCCTCGCCGGCTGGGTCGCCCGCCGCCGCGACCACGGAGGAGTGGCCTTCCTGGACCTGCGCGACGCCAGCGGCGTGGTCCAGGTGGTGGTCCGCGACGAGGTCCTCGAGGCCTCCGGCGCCCACGACCTGCGCAACGAGTACTGCGTCAGCGTGACCGGGGTGGTCGGCACCCGGCCCGAGGGCAACGCCAACCCCGACCTGCCCACCGGCGAGATCGAGGTGGCCGTCCGCGAGCTCGAGGTGCTCAACCCGTCCGCGCCGCTGCCCTTCCAGATCGACGAGCGCGTCACGGTGGGGGAGGAGGCCCGGCTCAAGCACCGCTACCTCGACCTGCGCCGGCCCGCGCAGGGCGCGGCGCTGCGGCTGCGCTCCAAGGTCAACCAGGCCGCCCGCGCCGTCCTCGCCGAGCGCGACTTCGTCGAGATCGAGACCCCGACGCTGACCCGCTCCACCCCCGAGGGGGCCCGTGACTTCCTGGTCCCGGCCCGCCTCGCCCCCGGCTCCTGGTACGCCCTGCCGCAGAGCCCGCAGCTGTTCAAGCAGCTGCTGATGGTGGCCGGGATGGAGCGCTACTACCAGATCGCGCGCTGCTACCGCGACGAGGACTTCCGCGCCGACCGGCAGCCCGAGTTCACCCAGCTCGACGTCGAGATGAGCTTCGTCGACCAGGACGACATCATCGAGCTCGGCGAGGAGATCGCCCGGTCCCTCTGGCAGCTGATCGGGGTCGAGCTCAGCACCCCGTTCCCGCGGATGACCTACGCCGAGGCGATGCAGCGCTACGGCACCGACAAGCCCGACCTGCGCTTCGGCCTGGAGCTGACCGACTGCACCGAGTACTTCGCCGGCACCCCCTTCCGGGTGTTCCAGGCCGAGTACGTCGGCGCGGTGGTGATGCCGGGCGGTGGCTCGCAGCCGCGGCGCACCTTCGACGCCTGGCAGGAGTGGGCCAAGCAGCGCGGCGCCAAGGGCCTGGCCTACGTGACGGTGGCCGAGGACGGCACCCTCGGCGGCCCGGTGGCCAAGAACATCTCCGAGGCCGAGGCCGCCGGTCTCGCCGCGCACACGGGCGCCCAGCCGGGGGACTGCATCTTCTTCGGGGCCGGGTCGCCCAAGCAGGCCCGGGCCCTGCTGGGGGCCGCCCGGCTGGAGGTCGGCAAGCGCGTCGGGCTGGTCGACGAGTCCGCCTGGTCCCTTCTGTGGGTGGTGGACGCCCCGCTGTTCGAGCCGTCCGCGGACGCCCGCGCCTCTGGTGACGTGGCCGTCGGTGGCGGCGCGTGGACGGCCGTCCACCACGCCTTCACCTCGCCCAAGCCGGAGTTCGTGGACACCTTCGACACCGACCCGGGTGGCGCGCTGGCCTACGCCTACGACCTGGTCTGCAACGGCAACGAGATCGGCGGCGGCTCGATCCGTATCCACCGCCGCGACGTGCAGGAGCGCGTCTTCGCGGTGATGGGCCTGGCCGAGGAGGAGGCGCAGGAGAAGTTCGGCTTCCTGCTCGACGCCTTCGCCTACGGGGCCCCGCCGCACGGCGGCATCGCCTTCGGCTGGGACCGGATCGTGGCCCTGCTGGCCGGTGCGGACTCGATCCGCGAGGTGATCGCCTTCCCGAAGTCCGGCGGCGGCTACGACCCGCTGACCGCGGCCCCGGCGCCGATCACCGCCCAGCAACGCAAGGAGGCCGGGGTGGACGCCCGCCCCACCGCCGCGCCCGCTGCCGCGGCGCCCACCGCCGGCTGAGCAGGGAGGTCCGCGACCTCGGTGTGTGCCATGCTCCACGCCACACACCGAGGTCAGCTCGGTGTCCTCTGCAGAACGGATACGCATGAGCGCCTACGACGCCTCCGCAGCACCAGCCGGGAGCAGCTACCCGGGGAAGGGTCTGGGGATCGCCGGGCTCATCACGTCGGTCTTCTGCGGGGGTCTGATCGGTCTGATCCTGAGCATCGTGGCCTACCGCCAGTCCAAGAAGGCCGGGGTGAAGAACAACATCGCCCTCGCCGGCATCGTCGTCGGTGCGCTCGTCCTCGTCCTGGTCATCATCGGCTGGGCCGTGGGCGGTGCCGCCCTCTTCGGCGTCTACCAGGCCTGCCAGGAGCTCGGACCCGGCGTCCACGAGGTCGACGGCGTGCAGTACACCTGCGGCTGAGCCGCGGCGGGCGGCGCCGGCGCTGCTGTGGCACGATGCTGCGAACCGACCGGCGGAGGAATGATGAGCACCCCCCAGCGACCAGAGCCCCTCCCGGGCGGCCCAGGTCAGGATCACCCGGGTGGTGGCGGTGACCCAGCCGACCCCGGCCGCGTGCTGGGCATCCTCGGGCTGGTCACCGCGTTCACCTGCTTCGGCGTGGTCGGTCTGGTGGTCAGCGTCGTGGCCTGGCGCCGCTCCCGACGGGCCGGGTTCGCGAACACCGTCGCGCTGCTGGGGATCGTGGCCGGGGCCGTGCTCACCCTCTGCTGGCTGGTGGTCGGCGGGTTCACCCTGTTCACCTCGCTGCTGCTGGACGAGGCGATGACCAACGGCTGCGAGGTGCTCGGCCCGGGCACCCACGAGCTCGACGACGTCCGCTACGACTGCCCGTGACCCGGGAGCACCAGGCATGACCGAGGACCTGTTCGGGACCACCGAGCCCGAGCCGTCCGGCACGGGCGGCGGCAGCCTGGGCGGGGCCGGCCACGGCCGCACCCCGCTCGCGGTGCGGATGCGCCCCACCACCGTCGACGAGATCGTCGGCCAGCAGCACCTGCTCGGCCCCGGCGCCCCGCTGCGCCGGCTGGCCTCGGGCGAGGCCGCCATGTCGGTGTTCCTCTGGGGGCCGCCGGGGGTCGGCAAGACCACCATCGCCTCGGTGGTCAGCCGCTCCACCGCCTCCCGCTTCGTCGAGGTCTCCGCGGTCACCGCCGGGGTGAAGGAGGTCCGCGCCGTCCTGGACCAGGCCCGCCGCGAGCTGGCCCGCGGCACCAGCACCGTGCTCTTCGTCGACGAGGTGCACCGCTTCTCCAAGGCCCAGCAGGACGTCCTGCTGCCCGCGGTGGAGAACCGCCTGGTCACCCTCATCGCGGCCACCACCGAGAACCCGTCGTTCTCGGTGATCTCCCCGCTGCTCTCCCGCTCGCTGCTGCTCACCCTCCGCCCGCTCACCGACGAGGACGTCTCCGGGCTGCTGGACCGGGCCCTCACCGACCCCCGCGGGCTCCGCACCGCCACGGACGGCCTCTTCACCCTCACCGAGGACGCCCGCGCGGACCTGCTGCGGATGTCCGGCGGGGACGCCCGCCGGGCCCTGACGTACCTGGAGGAGGCCGCCGCGGGGGCCGAGACCACCGGTGGCGACGTGATCGACACCGCGGTGCTCGAGCAGGCCGTGGACCGGGCGGCGGTGCGCTACGACCGCGACGGCGACCAGCACTACGACGTGATCAGCGCCTTCATCAAGTCCCTGCGCGGTTCCGACGTCCAGGCCGGGCTGCACTACCTGGCCCGGATGCTCACCGCCGGCGAGGACGCCCGTTTCATCGCCCGCCGGCTGGTGATCCTGGCCAGCGAGGACATCGGGATGGCCGACCCCACCGTGCTGCCGCTGTGCGTGGCCGCTGCCCAGGCCGTCCAGCTGATCGGGATGCCGGAGGCCCGGATCAACCTGGCCCACGCCGTGGTGGCCTGCGCGATGGCGCCCAAGTCCAACGCCGCCTACGCCGGGCTCGGCGCCGCGATGGCCGACGTCGCGGCCGGTCGGATCGGGCAGGTGCCGGCGCACCTGCGCGACGCGCACTACCCAGGGGCCAAGCAGCTCGGGCACGGTGAGGGCTACGTCTACAGCCACGACGTCGAGCCGCACGGGGTGGCCGCCCAGCAGTACCTGCCCGACGAGCTGGTCGGATCCCGCTACTACGAACCGACCACCCACGGCGCGGAGGCCCACGTCGCCGCCCGTCTGGAGCGGCTCGAGGAGCTCCTCGGTCGCGACCCCGGACCGCGCCGCGGCGCGTAGTTCGGTGCCGGAGGAGCACCTGCACTAGGCTCGTGGCCGGTCGCCCGACGGGCCGGCCGAGCACGGACGCACAGACGGAGGAGCCGGAGATGGAGTTCACCCTGGGCAGCATCGCGGGCATGATCGCCGCCCTGGCCTTCGTGGCCCTGGTGGGCATCATCGCCGTGCCGATGTTCAAGCTGGGCCGCGTGCTCGAGGAGACCCGGCTGGCCGTCCGCGACATCGGCAACGGGACCACCCCGATCCTGAGCGAGCTGCAGGGCACCGTCCGCGGGGTCAACGCCGAGCTCGAGAAGGTCGGCGTGGTCACCGAGGACGCCGCCCGCGTGACCGGGCACGCCACCGTGGTCAGCGAGAACGCCGCCCAGCTGGCCACCCTGTTCAGCGCCACCCTCGGCGGGCCGCTGGTCCGCACCGCCGCGATCAGCTACGGCGTCCGCCAGGCGCTCAAGGGCCGCGGCGGCCGTCGCAGCGGAGGGACCGGACGATGATCGGCCGCTTCCTCTTCTTCGTCCTGGGCACCCTGCTCGGGGTCTTCCTCGTCCTGAAGCTGCGCGACCTGCTGCGCCAGGCCACCCCCGAGGCCGTCTCGGAGAAGGTCGGCGAGCGCGTCGGCCAGGCCCGCGAGGGTCTCGGTGAGCGGATCAACGAGTTCAGCGAGACGTTCTCCGCCGCCATGAAGGAGCGCGAGAGCGAGCTGCGCGACGCCCTCGGCATGGAGGACGGCAGCACCGAGGCCTCCGCAGAGGTCGGACCGGTCGAGCAGACCGGGGCCCGGCGAGCCGCCGGGCGCTGAGCCGCGCCCGCGACCAGCGCTCCCTCGCCCCGAACCCCGACCAGCCCCGAGGAACCACAGACCCATGAAGACCGCAGAGATCCGTCAGCGATTCCTGGACTTCTTCGCCGAGCGCGGGCACCTCGTCCAGCCCTCGGCGTCGCTGCTCTACAACGACCCCACCCTGCTGTTCGTCAACGCCGGCATGGTGCCGATGAAGCCCTACTTCCTCGGCTCCGAGCAGCCCCCCGCCCCGCGGGTGACCACCGTCCAGAAGTGCGTCCGGACCCTCGACATCGAGGAGGTCGGCAAGACCACCCGGCACGGCACCTTCTTCCAGATGAACGGCAACTTCTCCTTCGGCGACTACTTCAAGGCCGAGGCGATCCGCTACGCCTGGGACCTGGTCACCGGCCCGGTGGACGGTGGCGGGTTCGGCTTCGACCCCGACCGCATCTGGGTCACCGTGCTCGGCCCCGGCCTGCACCCGGACTACCCCGACGGTGACGCCGAGGCCGTCGCGCACTGGCGCTCGGTCGGTGTCCCGGCCGAGCACATCCAGCCCCGCGGCCTCAAGGACAACTACTGGCACATGGGCGTCCCCGGCCCGGGCGGCCCGTGCAGCGAGATCTACGTCGACCGCGGACCCGAGCACGGCCGCGACGGCGGGCCCGAGGCCGACGAGGACCGGTTCCTGGAGATCTGGAACCTGGTCTTCATGCAGCAGGAGCTGTCCGAGGTCCGCGCCAAGGACGACTTCGACGTCGCCCGGCCGCTGCCCGAGCCCAACATCGACACCGGGATGGGTCTGGAGCGGGTCGCCTTCCTGCTGCAGGGGGTGGACAACCTCTACGAGATCGACGAGGTCTACCCCGTCATCCAACGCGCCTCGGAGCTGTCCGGTCGCCGCTACGGCGCCGACCCCGAGGACGACGTCCGGCTCCGGGTGGTGGCCGACCACATCCGCTCCGCGCTGATGCTGATGACCGACGGCGTCACCCCCGGCAACGAGGCCCGCGGCTACGTGCTGCGCCGACTGCTGCGCCGCAGCGTCCGGGCGATGCGCCTGCTCGGCGTGGAGGACCGGGTGCTGCCCGAGCTGCTGCCGGTCAGCCGGGACCTGATGAGCGCCTCCTACCCGGAGGTCACCGGCGCCTGGGAGCGGGTCAGCCAGAACGCCTACGCCGAGGAGGACGCGTTCCGGCGCACCCTCACCGCCGGCACCCAGATCTTCGACCAGGCGGTCAGCCGGGCCCGCGGCGAGCGCCGCGACACCCTGGCCGGGGACCAGGTGTTCCAGCTCCACGACACCTACGGCTTCCCCTACGACCTGACCCTGGAGATGGCCTCGGAGGCCGGGCTCCAGGTCGACCGCGAGGGCTTCCGGACGCTGATGGAGGAGCAGCGCGACCGGGCCAAGGCCGACGCCAAGGCCAAGAAGGGCGGCGCCGTCGACACCGAGGCCTACCGCGGGCTCCGCGGCGCCGGGGAGACCACCTTCCTCGGCTACAGCGACCTCTCCGGTGAGACCACCGTCCGCGGGATCGTGGCCGACGGGGCGAACCGCCCCAGCGCGGGGGAGGGGGAGCTGGTCGAGCTGGTGCTCGAGCAGACCCCGTTCTACCCCGAGTCCGGTGGCCAGGACGCCGACACCGGCGAGATCCTCTCCGACGGCTTCCGCGCCGAGGTGCTGGACGTCCAGCGCCCGCTGCCCGGGCTGATCACCCACCGGGTGCGGGTCACCTTCGGCGAGGTCACCGTCGGGGCCCGGGTCCGCACCCAGGTCGACGCGGCCGCCCGGATGGACAGCTGCCGGGCGCACTCGGCCACCCACGTGGTGCACGCCGCGCTGCGCCAGCTGCTGGGCCCGACCGCGGTCCAGGCCGGCTCCTACAACCGTCCCGGCTACCTCCGCTTCGACTTCAACGCCACCCAGTCGCTGACCCCGGGGCTGCGTGAGGAGGTCGAGGGCGTCTCCAACGAGGCGATCCGCTCCGACCTGCAGGTGACCGCCACCGAGATGGGTCTGCAGCAGGCCAAGGACCTCGGCGCGATGGCCATGTTCGGGGAGAAGTACGGCGACGTGGTGCGGATGGTCGAGATGGGCGGGCCCTGGTCGCGCGAGCTGTGCGGTGGCACCCACGTGGAGAGCTCGGCCCAGATCGGGCTGCTGACCCTGACCGCGGAGTCCTCCGTGGGCTCGGGCGTGCGCCGGGTCGAGGCCTTCGTGGGGGCCGACGCCTTCTCGCACCTGGCCAGGGAGCGGGCCATGGTGAACAACCTGGCCGACCTGCTCAAGGTGCAACCCGAGCAGCTGCCCGAGCGGGTGGAGCGGCTGGTGTCCTCGCTCAGGGCCGCGGAGAAGGAGATCGCCGCGGTGCGCACCGCCCAGCTGCTGGCGCGCGCGGACGACTTCGCCCGCGAGGCCACCGACGTGGCCGGCACCGCCTTCGTCGGGCGCCGGGTCGAGGGCGTCACCGGCGGTGACCTGCGCACCCTGGCCCTGGACGTCCGCAGCCGGCTCGGTGAGCGTCCCGGCGTGGTCGCCCTGGTCGGCGGCAGCGCCGACAAGGTGGCGCTGGTGGTGGCCACCACCGCCGCGGCCCGCGAGCGCGGCTCCGACGCCGGCAAGCTGGTCGGGGTCGGCGCACCCCGGGTCGGCGGGCGCGGTGGCGGCAAGGCCGACGTGGCCCAGGGCGGCGGCACCGACCCCTCGGGCGCGGACGCGGCGCTGGCCGCGATCGAGCAGGCGCTCGCCGGGCAGCTCCGCTGAGCCGCCGGTGAGGACGGGGGTCCGGCTCGGGCTGGACTGGGGCAAGGCCCGGATCGGGGTGGCCCGCTGCGACGCGGCGGGCACCCTGGCCTTCCCGGTCACCACCGTCCGCGCCGGCCGCGACGCCTACGCCGAGGTGGCCGCCCTGGTCGCCGAGCACGAGGCGGTCGAGGTGGTGCTCGGGCTCCCGCTGGCCCTGGACGGCACCGAGGCCCGAGCCGCCACCGACGTCCGCGACCACGCCGTCCGGCTGGCCCGCCGGCTGGAGGTCCCGGTCCGGCTGGTCGACGAGCGGCTGAGCACCGTCCAGGCCAGCCGCGGGATGCGCTCGGCCGGGCGGGACTCCCGCGCTCAGCGGGCCCTGATCGACCAGGCCGCGGCGGTGGAGATCCTGGAGCGGGCCCTGGACGCCGAGCGCCGCAGCGGGCGTCCGCCCGGGGAGCTGCTGGCGCCGCGGCCCGACGCGCCGCCACCCGCCTGAGGTGAACGGTCCCGGGGACCGCGTCCCGGCGCGGGTACGCTGAACGCCGACCGACCAGGAGGCAGCCCCGCGTGAGCATGATGGACACCGACCGGACCCGGCGCCGGGAGATCTGGCACCGGGTCAAGGGCTACCTCGCCGTCGCCGTCTCGCTGGCCCTGCTGATCGGGGGCGGGGTCTTCGTCTTCAACCAGGTCGAGCGCCGCGTCACCGGCATCTTCACCGCCGCCATCGCCGAGGACTACGAGGGCGAGGGCGAGGAGGACATCGAGATCGAGATCCCCCAGGGCAGCTCGCTGACCGTGATCGGGGAGATCCTGGTCGACGCCGACGTCGTGGCCTCCCAGGAGGCCTGGCAGGCCGCGGTCGCCGCCGACGACGCCTCCAGCACGGTCCAGGCCGGCACCTACCGGGTGCGCACCCAGGTGCCCGCGGCCACCGCGCTGGACATGCTGCTGGACACCTCCCGGCTCGTGGTCACCCGCGTCACCGTGCCCGAGGGGCTGACGCTGGAGAAGCAGGTCGAGGCACTGACCGCGTCGGGGATCGACGAGGAGGACTTCGAGAAGGCCCTCGACGACCCGGAGGAGCTGAAGCTGGTCGGCTACGCCGACGACTCCCCGGAGGGCTTCCTCTTCCCCGACACCTACGACTTCGACGACGACACGACCGCCGAGGAGCTGCTCAACCAGATGGCCGAGCGCTACGGCGACGTGGCCGACGACCTCGACTTCAAGGGCGCCTCGGAGGACCTGGACGTCAGCCAGCGCGACATCGCCATCGTGGCCTCGATCATCGACCGGGAGGTCACCATCCCCGAGGACCGGGCGAAGGTGTCCCGGGTGATCTACAACCGTCTCGACGAGGGCATGCGGCTCCAGTTCGACTCCACCGTCTACTACGCCACCGGCATCTACCCGCCCGAGCAGCAGCCCGCCGGCGCCTTCGACGCCACCGGCCCGCCGGAGAGCGACTACAACACCTACAAGGTCGACGGCCTCCCCGCCGGCCCGATCTCCGCCCCCGGCCGGGCGGCGATGGAGGCTGCCGCCGCCCCCGCCGACGGCGACTGGCTGTACTTCGTGACCGTCAACTTCGAGACCGGGGAGACCCGTTTCACCGCCGACCCGGCCGAGCACGAGCGCAACGTCGCCGAGTGGCGGCAGTGGTGCGAGGCCAACGGCAACCCCTCGGGCTGCTGAGCGGGCCCCGGTGACCCCCCGCGTCTGCGCGGTGCTCGGCGACCCGATCGAGCACTCGCTCTCCCCGGTGCTGCACCGGGCGGCCTACCGCGAGCTCGGCCTGGACTGGGAGTACCAGCGCCACCGCGTGGACGCCGCCGGGCTCCCGGCGTTCGTGGCCGGGCTGGACGACCGCTGGCGCGGGCTGTCGCTGACCATGCCGCTCAAGGAGGCCGTCCTCGCCCTGGGTGAGGCCGACGACGTGGTGCGTGCGGTCGGCGCCGCCAACACCCTGCTGCTGGGGGAGCGCCCGCTGGTCCGCAACACCGACGTCGGCGGGCTGCAGCAGGCGCTGCGCGCGGTGGGGGTCGAGTCCGTCGGGACCGCCCTGCTGCTCGGCACCGGCGCCACCGCCCGCTCCTCGGTGGCCGCGCTCTGCGCGCTCGGGGCCACCCGCCTGGTGGTGGTGGCCCGCAGCCCGGGGAAGGCCCAGCCGCTGGCCGCGATGGCGGCCTCCCAGGGCGCCACGCTCGACGTCCTGCCCTGGGCCGCGGCGGTGGCCGACGGGCACCTGCCCGCGGCCGACGTGTGCGTCTCCACCGTGGTGGCTGGCGCCGCCGACGAGCTGGCCCCGGCCGCCGTCGCCGCCTGCGACGTCGTCTTCGACGTGCTCTACGACCCCTGGCCGACCGTGCTGGCCCAGACGGCGGCCGACGCGGGGCTGGCCGTGGTCAGCGGGCTGGACCTGCTGGTGCACCAGGCCGTGCTGCAGGTCCGGCTGATGACCGGCAGCACCGTCGACGCCGGCGTGCTGCTGTCTGCCGGTCGGGAAGCGATCGGCGCGCGACGGCCGAGGTGAGAGACTGCGGCCCATGCTCCGCTACCTGACCGCAGGCGAGTCCCACGGCCCGGCCCTGGTGGCCACCGTCGACGGGCTCCCCGCCCACGTCCGGATCACCAGTGCCGACATCGCCGACGCCCTGGCCCGCCGCCGGCTCGGCTTCGGCCGTGGCGCCCGGATGAAGTTCGAGGCCGACCAGGTGACCATCCTCGGCGGGGTCCGCCACGGGGAGACCCTCGGCTCGCCGGTGGCGGTGCAGATCGGCAACACCGAGTGGCCCAAGTGGGAGCAGGTGATGTCGGCCGACCCGGTCGACCCCGAGGTGCTGGCCGGGCTGGCCCGCAACGCCGCCCTGACCCGTCCCCGTCCCGGCCACGCCGACCTGGCCGGGATGCAGAAGTACGCCTTCGACGAGGCCCGCCCGGTGCTCGAGCGCGCCTCGGCCCGCGAGACCGCCGCCCGGGTGGCCATCGGCGCGGTGGCCCGCGCCTTCCTCGAGCAGGCCGTCGGCATCACCCTGCTCAGCCACGTCACCGAGCTCGGCCCGGTCCGGGCGCCGGTGGGCCCGCTGCCCACCATCGCCGACCTGGCCGCCATCGACGCCGACCCGGTGCGCTGCTTCTCACCCGAGGGCAGCGCCGCCATGGTGGCCGAGGTGGAGGCCTGCCAGAAGGCCGGCGACACCCTCGGCGGGGTGGTCGAGGTGGTCGCCTGGGGGCTCCCGCCGGGTCTGGGCTCCCACGTGCACGGGGACCGGCGCCTGGACGCCCGGCTGGCCGGTGCGTTGATGGGCATCCAGGCCATCAAGGGCGTCGAGCTGGGTGACGGCTTCGAGCTGGCCCGCACCCGCGGCAGCCTGGCCCACGACGAGATCGTCCCCGGTCCAGACGGCATCTCCCGGACCAGCGGCCGCTCCGGCGGCACCGAGGGTGGCATGAGCACCGGTGAGGTGCTCCGGGTCCGCGCGGCGATGAAGCCCATCGCGACCGTCCCGCGGGCCCTGCGCACCGTGGACACCGTCACCGGTGAGGCGGCGGTGGCCCACCACCAGCGCTCCGACGTCGCCGCGGTGCCCGCCGCCGGCGTGGTGGCCGAGGCGATGGTCGCCCTGGTGCTGGCCGAGGTCGTGCTGGAGAAGTTCGGCGGGGACTCGGTGGCCGAGGTGGCCCGCAACCACCGGGCCTACCTGGCCGACGTCGAGGCACGCGGCCTGCGGATCGGCTCGTGACCGGGACGGTCCTGGACCGGGTGGTGCTGATCGGGGCGCCCGGGTCGGGCAAGAGCGCCGTCGGCGCCCTGCTGGCCCAGCGGCTGGGGACCACCCACCACGACGTCGACACGGCGATCGAGGAGCAGCAGCAGACCAGCATCGCCGAGATCTTCGCCGACCGCGGTGAGGCCTCGTTCCGGCGGCTGGAGGTGGAGGCCACGGCCGAGGCGCTGCGGCACGGCGGCGTGGTCTCCCTCGGCGGCGGCGCCCCGCTGGCCGAGGAGACCCGGGCCAACCTCCGGGGCGAGACCGTCGTCTGGCTCCAGGTGTCCGCCCCGGTCGCCGCCGACCGGGTCGGGCTGAACGTCGCCCGCCCGCTGCTGCTGGGCAACGTCCGCGGCCGGCTGATGAGCCTGCTCAAGGAGCGGCAGCCGGTCTACGCCGCGACCGCGACCCACGCGGTCGACACCGACGGCCGCACCCCCGCCGAGGTGGTCGAGGAGGTGCTGGCCCTGCTCGTCCCGGACGAGGTGGCCGGCGCCCCGGAGGAGGGCTCGTGAGGACGGTGGAGATCGCCGCCGAGCGTCCCTACCGGGTCCGGGTCGGCGCCGGGGCCCGGCACGAGCTGGGCGGGCTGCTGGAGGGGGTCGAGCGGGTCGCCGTGCTCCACCCCGCCGTGCTGAGCGACCGGGTGACCGAGCTCGTGGCCGGGCTCGACGCCCGGGTGACTCCGGTGGTGCTGCCCGACGCCGAGCGGGCCAAGACCGCCGAGGTCCTCACCTCCTGCTGGGACGCCCTGGCCGCGGCCGGCTTCACCCGCTCCGACGTCGTGGTGGGGGTTGGCGGGGGAGCGACCACCGACCTCGCCGGCTTCGTGGCCGCCACGATGCTGCGCGGGATCGGTTTCGTCACCGTGCCCACCACCGTGCTCGGCATGGTCGACGCCGCCGTCGGGGGCAAGACCGGGATCAACCTCCCTGCGGGCAAGAACCTGGTCGGCGCGTTCCACGAGCCGCTCGGGGTGCTCTGCGACCTGGAGCTGCTGGAGGGGCTGCCGGTGGAGGACGTCCGCGCCGGGCTGGCCGAGGTGCTCAAGTGCGGCTTCGTCGCGGACCCCGAGATCCTGCGGCTGGTCGAGGAGGACCCGGTCGACGCCGTCGACGTCACCTCCCCCCGGCTGGCCGAGCTGGTCAGCCGGGGGATCGAGGTCAAGGCCGGCGCGATCGCCGGCGACCTGCGCGAGGCCACCTCCACGGGAGGCCGGATCGGCCGGGAGCTGGTGAACTACGGCCACACCTTCGGCCACGCCCTGGAGCGGGCGGAGTCCTACCGGTGGCGTCACGGCGACGCGGTCAGCGTCGGCATGGTCTACGTCGCCGAGCTGGCCGAGGTGGTGGGGCTGCAGCCGGCCGCGCTGCGGGACCGTCACCGTGAGGTGCTGTCCGCTCTCGGGCTCCCCACCCGCTACTCCGGTGCCGGGTTCGAGGAGCTGCTGGCCGGGATGCGGCTGGACAAGAAGACCCGCGGCAGCACGCTGCGCTTCGTCGCCCTGGAGGAGCTGGCCCGTCCGGTGATCCTCACCGGCCCGGAGGAGTCGGACCTGCGCGAGGCGCACCGCCGGATCGGCTGATCGGCGTCCCAAACAGATCCTTCGTCCACGTCACCCTCGCGGGAGGATCCTCGACCCCTCCCGACCGCGGCTCTAGGGTCGGAGGATGCTGTCCTCACTCGCGCTCGGACTGATCGACCTCTACCAGCGCCGTCTCTCCCCGCACAAGGGGTTCGACTGCGCCTACGGCGCGCTCACCGGCGGCCTCTCCTGCTCGGCCGCGGTGGCCGACCTGATTGCCCGGAACGGCCTGCTCGGTGCCCTGCCCGGTGTGGTGCAGCAGTTCGCCGACTGCGGCCGGGTGGCCCGCCAGGCCGGCACCCGGGTCAGCGGCGTCTGCTGCTGCGGCCCGATCCCCATCCCCTTCGGCTGGGGTCGCTGATCAGGGCAGGCTGACGGTGATCCGCAGGGCCGCCGCCAGCTGCAGGGTGAGGTCGGTGACGTCCAGCGGCTCCACCACCGCGCCGGCCAGGCCCTCGACGCCCTGCAGCCCGTCCAGCCGGCAGCGTCGGAAGGTGACCCGCGTCATCCGGGCCTGCGAGAACTGGGCGCCACCCAGGTCGCAGTCCTCGAACAGGACGTCCTCGAGCCGGGCCGCGCCGAAGTCGGCCTCCACCATCTGGGTGGAGCGGAACGCCACCCGGCGCAGCCTGGCCTGACGGAGGTTGGCCAGCCCGGCGCTGGACCCGGAGACGTCGACGTCCTCCAGGACGTCCCCGGCCAGACCGATCCCGGTGAGCCGCGAGGCCCGCACCGCCACCCGGGTCCAGCCGGAGTCGGGGAAGGTGGCGGTGGAGAGGTCGGAGTCGGTGACGTCCACGTCGCGCCACCCGCCCCGGTACCAGCGGCTCCCGGCCAGCCGGGCGCCGGCGAAGCGGCACCCCTGGACGTCGACCAGCGACAGGTCCGCCCCGCTGACGTCGACCCCGCTCAGCACCAGCTCGCTGACCAGGTCGTCGTCGTCGACCCGCCAGTCCGCCGGCGCCGGCTGCGCGGCGCCGAGGCGCGGCGGGGTGACCGGACGGGGCTGGGGCGGGTTGCTCGGCACCCGAGCACGCTAGCCGACCGGCAGCGACCCCCGGACGCGACGGACCCGCCGCCACCGGAGCGGTGACGGCGGGTCGGACCGGTCAGGACGCGACCGGTGCGCCGAGGGCTACTTGACGTCGGCGCGGAGCACCCGGGCCAAGCCCAGCCCCAGCGGCAGCAGGAACCAGAGCGCACCGGAGGTGGCCAGCTGCAGCCAGCCGCGGGCCGTCATGGTGCCCTCGGCCAGCAGGGTCTGGGCGGCCGTGAGGTCGAACCAGACGATGACGTCGGCGGCGCTGGGGACCACGGCACCGAGGGCGGTCAGCAGCGTGGGCAGCAGGTAGGCGAAGGCGACGTAGACCACGATCGCGGCGGGGGTGCTGAGCAGCAGCATCCCGAAGGCGAACCCGGTCAGCAGACCGAGGACCTGGACCGCGAGGTGCCCGGCCGCGGCGGCCAGCGGCAGCGACCAGTCGGTGGGGCCGCCGAGCGGACCGGACTCGACCAGGTGCGCCAGCGCGGCCAGCGCCATCACCACCAGGGTGACCAGCGTGGCGACCACGACGCCGGTGACCAGCTTGGCCGCCACCACCCGGGCGCGGCGCGGCTCCAGGGCGAAGGTGACCATGTGGGTGCGCTGGCTCCACTCCCCGGTCACCGACAGGATCCCCAGCACCGGCAGCAGCAGCGCCGTGGGGACGGTGGCCACCTGCAGCAGCAGCCGGAGGCCCAGGTCCAGGTCGGTCTGCGCGGCCACGACGAGCGCCCCGGTCAGGCTCAGCACGGTCAGCACGGCGATGACGACGGCCAGCCCGCGGCCGGCCCGGGTGTCGACCAGCTTGCGGTGCTCGACCGCCACCAGCCGGTGGAAGGGGACGCGGGTGATCGTCCCACCGGGCAGCGGGGGCAGACCCCAGCGCTGGGCGGCGGGTCCGGTGGTGGGGTCGGCGGTCGTGGCGGTCATCGGAGGGCTCCTTCGGGGTGGGTGCTGCGCGCGGCGACGTCGCGCTGGGTGTCGGCGGTGAGCTCGAGGAAGAGGTCCTCGAGCGTGTCGCGCTGGGTGACCAGGCTGGTCAGCAGGACGTGCTCCTCCTGGGCGACCCGGCTCACCTCCAGCGCCGGGGCGGCGACCTTGAGCACGGTGGCGTCACGGGTGACGGTCAGGCCGCGGTCGGTCAGTGCGGCGGCCAGCCGGCCGTTGTCCTCGGAGTCGACCAGGGATCCCTCGCCGGACTGCAGGTCGGCGAGCTGGCCCCGGTCCCCGCGGGCGACGATGCGGCCGCTGCCGATCATCACGATCTCGTCGGCCACCATCTCGACCTCGTGCAGCAGGTGGCTGGAGAGGAGCACCGTGCCGCCGCGGGCCGCGTAGTCGCGCAGCAGGTCCCGCATCCAGCGGATGCCGGCGGGGTCCAGGCCGTTGGCCGGCTCGTCGAGGACCAGCACCGCCGGGTCGCCGATCAGGGCGTGGGCCAGGCCGAGGCGCTGCCGCATGCCCAGGGAGTAGTTCCCGACCCGACGGCGGGCCTCGGTCCCGGCCAGGCCGACCAGCTCCAGCGCCTGGTCGACGCGGCTGAGGGGAAGCCCCATGGTGCGCGCGGCGAGCACCAGCACCTCCCGGGCGGTCCGGCCGGCGTGCTGGGCCGAGGCGTCGAGGAGGACCCCGACGTGGCGGCCCGGGTTGGGGAGGTCGGCGTAACGGCGGCCGTCGACGGTGACCTCGCCGGAGGTGGGGGCGGTGAGACCGACCATGACGCGCATGGTGGTGGTCTTGCCGGCCCCGTTGGGGCCGAGGAACCCGGTCACCTGCCCGGGCCGGCACTGGAAGGAGACGTCGTCGACGGCCACGTGGTGGCCGAAGCGGACGGTGAGGTGGGTGACGTCGATCATGGGCCCCAGCCTGGTCGGCGCCGTGCCGGGGCACATCGGTCGAGCGCATCGTGCGCACCCCGCCCGACGCAGCCAGGGCACCCGACCCAGGTAGGGGGTGAGCGCCGACCCCGGACGCGGGCGCGGACCGGGTGCTGCGGGCTAGGTTCACGACGTGCCCGCGCCGCCCGCCTCCTTCCAGCCCCGGTTGACCGTCTGGTCCCACACCTGGCGGACGGCCCTCTGCCTGGTGCTCGCCGCGGTCGCCCTGCTGGCCCCGGCCGAGGGCGAGACGCTCAGGTGGGGCCTGGTCGCCGGACCGGCGCTGGTGGCGGAGCTGGTGCTGGGGACGGTGTCGTTCGTGGCGATGTTCTACCGCCGCCGGTGGCCGGCGACCGTGGCCCTCCTCTGCGCCCTGTGCTCGGCCGGCTCCCTCGCGGCGGCCGGTCCCGCCGCGCTGACCCTGGTCTCGCTGGCCACCTGGCGGCGCTTCGTCCCGCTCGCCCTGGTGGCGCTCGTGGGTGCCCTCGCCACGGTGACCTCGAGCTCGCTGTCGGAGTCCGAGCCACCGGTCAACGGGTGGATCGGCCTCGGCTCGTCGCTCCTGCTGTCGGCGGTGCTGGCCGGGTGGGGTGCCTACCTCGGTTCGCGCCGGGAGCTGCTGGGGACGCTGCGGGAGCGCGCTGAGCGCGCCGAGCGGGAGCAGACGCTGCGCGAGGACCAGGCCCGTGACCACGAGCGGGCCCGGATCGCGCGGGAGATGCACGACGTGGTCGCGCACCGGATCAGCCAGGTGTCGATGCGGGCCGGAGCCCTGGCCTACCGGCAGGACCTGGCCGGGGAGCAGGTGCGGGAGGAAGTGGGCCTGATCCAGCGCTCGGCCAACGAGGCGCTGCAGGAGCTGCGAGGGGTCCTCGGCGTGCTCCGCGACGTCGACGGCAGCCCGGTGGACGCCCCGCAGCCCACCCTGACCGACCTCCCGGCGCTGGTGCAGGGGGCCCGGGCCGAGGGGACCGCGGTCCGGTTGTCCACCGACCTCGTCCAGGACGTCCCGGACCCGCTGGCCCGCACGGTCTACCGGGTGGTCCAGGAGGGGTTGACCAACGCCGGCAAGCACGCCCAGGGCGCCCAGGTCGAGGTCGCCCTCACCGGGCGCGCCGGGAAGGACCTGCAGGTGCGGGTGGCCAACCGCGCCCCGGTGTCCCGGCGCCCGCCGGCGCCCGGGGCCGGCCTGGGGCTGGTCGGGATGAGGGAGCGGGTGGAGCTCCTCGGCGGCCGCCTCGACCACGGCCCCGACGCCGAGGGCGGCTTCGCCCTCGAGGCCCGGCTACCGTGGCCGTCGTGATCTCGGTCCTGGTCGTCGACGACGACCCCCTGGTGCGCTCCGCGCTGGCCCTGATGCTGGGCGGTCAGCCCGACCTGGCGGTGGTGGGGGAGGCCGGTGACGGGCGCGCCGGCGTCGAGGCGGCACACCGGCACCGTCCCGACGTGGTGCTGATGGACGTCCGGATGCCGGTGATGGACGGCCTGGCCGCCACCCGCGCGCTGCACGCCGGGCCCACCCCGCCCCGGGTCATCGTGCTCACCACCTTCGACGCCGACGACCTGGTCACCGCCGCCATCGCCGCGGGCGCGGACGGGTTCCTGCTCAAGGACACCCCGCCGCCGCGGATCGTGGAGGCCATCCGGACGGTGGCCGCCGGGGACCCGATCCTCTCCCCGGGCGCCGCCTCCGTGCTGATCCGCCACGTCCGGGCCGGCGCCTCGGTGGACACCCGGGCCGCCCGGGCCCGGCTGGCCACCCTGACCCCCCGCGAGCACGAGGTCGCCCTCGCCGTCGCCGAGGGGCTGAGCAACGCCGAGGTGGGGGCCCGGCTGTACCTGTCGGTGCCCACGGTCAAGGCCCACGTCTCGAAGATCTTCGAGAAGCTGCAGGTGACCAACCGGGTCCAGATCGCCCTCTGCGTGCACGACGCCGGGCTCGCCTGAGCGGGAGCGTGACGCGGTCCCGGCTTCCGCGCCGTTCGCCGGAGCGGCCACGGCTGGCTAGACTCTGCGAGTTCCCCGGCAGACGAGAGAGGCAGGACCGTGGCATCCACCAACGACCTGAAGAACGGCATGGTGCTCGACCTGGACGGTCAGCTCTGGAGCGTGCTGTGGTTCCAGCACCACAAGCCGGGCAAGGGCAACACCGTCGTGCGCACCAAGCTCAAGCACGTGCTCTCGGGCAAGGTGGTGGACCGCACCTTCAACTCCGACACCAAGGTCGACACGGCCAACGTGGACCGGCGCGAGATGCAGTACCTCTACCACGACGGTGACGGCTACGTGTTCATGGACACCGCCAACTACGAGCAGATGACGCTCAGCGAGCAGGTCGTCGGCGAGGGCAAGGACTACCTCCTCGAGGAGCAGGTGGTCACCGTCGCGCTGCACGAGGAGAACCCGCTCTACGTCGACCTGCCGACCTCGGTCGAGCTGGAGATCACCTACACCGAGCCCGGCCTGCAGGGCGACCGCTCCACCGGCGGCACCAAGCCCGCCACGGTGCAGACCGGCAAGCAGATCCAGGTGCCGCTCTTCATCACCAACGGCGAGAAGGTCAAGGTCGACACCCGCACCGGTGACTACCTGGGTCGTGTGGGCTGAGCGTGCCGCGCACCCGGCTGTCCCCACGCAGCAAGGCCCGCAAGCGGGCCGTCGACATCCTCTTCGAGGCCGAGCTGCGGGGCGGGGACCCCAAGGACACCCTGGACGTCCGCACCGAGGCGGCCGACCCGCCGGTGCGCGACTTCACCCGTGAGCTGGTGCTCGGGGTGGACGCCAACCAGCGCCAGATCGACGACCGCATCTCCGCCGCGCTGCGCTCGGGCTGGAGCCTGGAGCGGATGCCCCGGGTCGACCGCTGCGTCGCCCGGCTGGCGGTCTACGAGCTCGACTTCACCGAGATCCAGACCTCGGTGGCGGTCTCGGAGGCGGTCGCGCTGGCCGAGGACCTCTCCACCGACGACTCCCCGGCCTTCCTGAACGGGGTGCTGGCCGCCATCGCCAGCGACCGCACCGGCGGCCCGGTGGAGGTCGACGTCGACGGGTCGGGGTCCCCCTCCGAGCCCCAGCACCAGGCCTGACAGCACCTGGACCGCCGTCGACCGAGCGGTCGGCTCGCTGGACCCCCGCCGTGCTTGTGTGGGAACACCACCCACCCCACGGAGGTCCAGATGTCCCACCCCATGACTCGTCGCTCACTCCTCGTCGCCGGCGCCGGCGCCGGCATCGGGCTCACCGTCGGTGCCACCGACGCCAGCGCAGCCGGTGTCACCTACCGCTACCAGAAGCAGCCCAACGGCTACTACTGCTCGGCGGCCTCCACCCGCATCGCGCTGAGTGCGCCGCTGCTGCGCCGCGACAGCTCGGAGAACAGCAGGATCCCCACCCAGGACAGCCTGGCCAAGGGGCTGAACCTGCACCCCTACGACGGTCCGGGGACCTCCAACATGGGCCTGAAGGTGCCCACGCTGATCGCGACCGTGCTGAACAACCGGCTCGGGCTCAACGGCAAGGCCCGGCGCTACCGGTTCCGCATCTCCCCGAGCGGCACGCTGTACACCGACCTGCAGGCCAAGGTCCGTGCCAGCATCGACGCCGGGTACCCGGTCGTGATCAACATGAGCCGGGTCAACGGCGACACCTACGACGGGCACTACATCGCGATCGTGGGCTACGACGCCCAGCGGTACAAGATCGCCGACCCCGACGAGCCCGCGCGCAACGGGGTCTGGCGCTCCAAGCAGGACATCACCGACTGGAACAAGCTGAACCGCTTCACCTACTTCGGCTGAGCCGTCCCCGAGCGGGCGCGGCGCGATGAGTTCCCCGGCAGACCCCGGTCGGAGGGGGTATGACGATGACGACGAGGATCCTCAGCGTGTCCGTCCCGGTCGACGACCAGGACGCGGCGCTGCGCTACTACACCGAGGTGCTGGGCTGCGAGCTCCGCGCCGACGACGAGCCCTGGCCCGGCGCCCGCTACATCGAGGTGGTGCCCCCCGGCTCCGACGTCGGGCTGGTGCTGCTGCGGGCCGACAGCGGCATCCCGGTGGCCGTCCGGCTGGGCACCACCGACGCCGACGCGGCGCACCAGCGGCTCAGCGCGGCCGGGACGCCGCCGGAGACTGAGGTGCTGCGCTGGGAGGGCGTGCCCCCGATGTTCGCCTTCGCCGACCCCGAGGGCAACCAGCTGGTCTACCTCGAGGACGCGCCCGCGCCGGGGGCCTGAGCACCGTCTCGGCAGCACGGGGCAGCAGGCCCGGACTGGTACTCTGACGCGGACACACCACCCTTTAAGCCGTGTCCTGTGAGGCACGAAAGGACGGTTCATGCACACCAGCGCGCCCGCAGCCGGGAACCCCCCTGCGACCGAGGCCCCCGCCCCCGCGATCCTGGTGCTGGAGGACGGCCGCACCTTCACCGGGAGGTCCTTCGGGGCCCGCGGTGAGACCTTCGGCGAGGCGGTCTTCTCCACCGGGATGTCGGGGTACCAGGAGACCCTCACCGACCCGAGCTACCACCGCCAGGTCGTGGTCGCCACCGCGCCCCACATCGGCAACACCGGCTGGAACGACGAGGACGACGAGTCCGGTCGCATCTGGGTGGCCGGCTACGTGGTCCGCGACGTCGCCCGGATCCCCTCCAGCTGGCGCTCCCGGCGCGGCCTCGGTGAGGAGCTGGCGACCCAGGGCGTGGTCGGCATCGGCGGCATCGACACCCGCGCGCTGACCCGCCACCTGCGTGAGCGCGGCGCCATGCGGGTCGGCATCTCCACCGAGACCCTGGACCCCGAGCGGCTGCGCGAGCGCGTCCTCGCCCAGGCCCAGATGGCCGGGGCCGACCTGGTCGCCGACGTCACCACCGCCGGGCCCTACGTGGTCGACGCGGTGGGGGAGAAGCAGTTCACCGTCGCCGCGGTCGACCTCGGCATCAAGACCATGACCCCGCGGCGGCTGGCCGAGCGCGGCATGGAGGTGCACGTGCTGCCGGCCACCAGCACCCTGGCCGACATCACCGCCACCGGTGCGGACGGCGTCTTCTTCTCCAACGGCCCCGGCGACCCGGCCGTGGCCGACGCCCCGGTGGCCCTGCTGCAGGAGGTGCTGGACGCCCGGCTGCCCTACTTCGGCATCTGCTTCGGCAACCAGATCTTCGGCCGCGCCCTCGGGCTGGGCACCACCAAGCTCAAGTACGGCCACCGCGGCATCAACCAGCCGGTGCTGGACCGCTCCACCGGACGCGTCGAGGTCACCGCCCACAACCACGGCTTCGCCGTCGAGGCACCGCCCGGTGACCGGGCCGAGACGCCGTGGGGCACCGCCAGCGTCAGCCACCACTGCCTCAACGACGGCGTGGTCGAGGGTCTGGAGCTCCGCGGCGAGGACGGCGGCCTGCGCGCCTTCTCGGTGCAGTACCACCCGGAGG
Source organism: Auraticoccus monumenti (assembly GCF_900101785.1). Lineage (GTDB taxonomy): Bacteria > Actinomycetota > Actinomycetes > Propionibacteriales > Propionibacteriaceae > Auraticoccus > Auraticoccus monumenti. The sequence continues at coordinate 3,127,114 of NZ_LT629688.1, forward strand.
CGGCGGCCGGCCCGCACGACGCCTCCTACCTGTTCGACCGCTTCGTCGAGGTGATGGAGCGCGCCCGCGGCGAGGCCGAGGACCCCCGGGTGACCGGGTCCGGCACCGACGTCCCCACCGACGGCGAGGAGGCCCGCTGATGCCCAAGCGCACCGACATCCACACCATCCTGGTGATCGGCTCCGGCCCGATCGTGATCGGCCAGGCCTGCGAGTTCGACTACTCCGGGACGCAGGCCTGCCGCGTGCTCCGCGAGGAGGGGTTCCGGGTCGTGCTGGTCAACTCCAACCCGGCCACGATCATGACCGACCCCGAGTTCGCCGACGCCACCTACATCGAGCCGATCACCCCCGAGTACATCGAGCAGGTGATCGCCGCCGAGCGCCCCGACGCGCTGCTGGCCACCCTGGGCGGGCAGACCGCGCTCAACGCCGCGATCCAGCTCGACGAGCGCGGGATCCTGGAGAAGTACGGGGTGGAGCTGATCGGCGCCTCGATCGAGGCCATCCAGCGCGGTGAGGACCGCGAGCAGTTCAAGCAGATCGTGCTCGGCCTCACCGGCATCGAGGGCGCGACCCCCGGCCAGCCCGCCGCCGAGGTCGCCCGCAGCCTGATCTGCCACACCATGGACGAGGTGCTGGCCGCCGCCGACGAGCTCGGCTACCCCGTCGTCGTCCGTCCCAGCTTCACCATGGGCGGCCTGGGCTCGGGCTTCGCCCACACCAGCGAGGACCTGCGCCGCATCGCCGGCGCCGGGCTCTCGGCCAGCCCCACCACCGAGGTCCTGATCGAGGAGTCCATCCTCGGCTGGAAGGAGTACGAGCTGGAGGTGATGCGTGACCGCGCCGACAACGTGGTCATCGTCTGCGCCATCGAGAACTTCGACCCGATGGGCGTGCACACCGGCGACTCGATCACCGTGGCGCCGGCGATGACGCTGACCGACCGCGAGTACCAGCGGATGCGCGACGTGGCCATCGGCATCATCCGCGACGTGGGCGTGGAGACCGGGGGCTGCAACATCCAGTTCGCGGTCAACCCCGCTGACGGGCGCCTGGTGGTGATCGAGATGAACCCCCGGGTCTCGCGCTCCAGCGCGCTGGCCTCCAAGGCCACCGGGTTCCCGATCGCCAAGATCGCGGCCAAGGTGGCGGTCGGCTACACCCTGGACGAGATCGACAACGACATCACAACGCGTCCGTCGAGCGACGGCTCCGCCGTCAGGACCCCCGCCTCCTTCGAGCCCGCCCTGGACTACGTCGTGGTCAAGGTGCCCAGGTTCGCCTTCGAGAAGTTCCCGGCCGCGGACTCCACCCTCACCACCCACATGAAGAGCGTCGGTGAGGCGATGGCCATCGGCCGCAACTTCACCGAGGCCCTGGGCAAGGCGCTGCGCAGCCTGGAGGACCCCAAGGCCCGCTTCGACTGGTCCGCCCCGGTGGAGGAGCCGGTCGAGGAGCTGCTGGCCCGGGCCGCCCGTCCCCACGACGGCCGGCTGGTGCTGGTGCTGCAGGCCCTGGTGGCCGGCGCCACCGCCGAGCAGGTCGTCGAGAGCACCGCGATCGACCCCTGGTTCGTCGACCAGCTGGTGCTCCAGCTCGAGGTGGCCCGGATGGTCGACGCCGCCCCGACGCTGACCGCCGACGTGCTCCGGACGGCCAAGCGCCACGGCTTCTCCGACCGCCAGGTCGGGCAGCTCCGCGACCTCCCCGAGGACGTCGTCCGCGGCGTCCGCTGGGCCCTCGGCGTCCGGCCGGTCTACAAGACCGTCGACACCTGCGCGGCCGAGTTCGCCGCCACCACCCCGTACCACTACTCCAGCTACGACTCCGAGACCGAGGTCGCGCCGCGGGAGAAGCCGGCGGTGATCATCCTGGGCAGCGGGCCGAACCGGATCGGGCAGGGGATCGAGTTCGACTACTCCTGCGTGCACGCCTCGATGGCCCTCTCCGAGGTCGGCTACGAGACCGTGATGGTCAACTGCAACCCCGAGACCGTCTCCACCGACTACGACACCTCCGACCGGCTCTACTTCGAGCCGCTCACCCTGGAGGACGTGCTGGAGGTGGTCGAGGCCGAGCGCGCCGCCGGCCCGCTGGCCGGCGTCATCGTCCAGCTCGGCGGGCAGACCCCGCTCGGTCTGGCGCGGGCGCTCAAGGACGCCGGCGTGCCGATCGTGGGCACCAGCCCCGAGGCCATCGACCTGGCCGAGGAGCGCGGCGAGTTCGGCCGGGTGCTCGACACCGCCGGGCTGCCGTCGCCCAAGCACGGTCTGGCCCGCTCCTTCGCCGAGGCCTCGGCCATCGCGGCCGAGATCGGCTACCCGGTGCTGGTCCGCCCCTCCTACGTCCTGGGCGGGCGCGGGATGGAGATCGTCTACGACGAGGTCAGCCTGGCCGGCTACATCGACCGGGCCACCGAGGTCAGCCCGGCCCACCCGGTGCTGGTCGACCGCTTCCTCGACGACGCGGTGGAGATCGACGTCGACGCCCTCTACGACGGCACCGAGCTCTACCTCGGCGGGGTGATGGAGCACATCGAGGAGGCCGGCATCCACTCCGGTGACTCGGCCTGCTCGCTGCCCCCGGTCACCCTGGGTGAGGAGGTCATCGAGCGGATCCGCACCTCCACCGAGGCCATCGCCGCCGGCGTCGGCGTCCGCGGCCTGATCAACATCCAGTTCGCCCTGGCCAGCGACATCCTCTACGTGCTGGAGGCCAACCCGCGGGCCTCGCGGACCGTCCCCTTCGTCTCCAAGGCGACCGCCACCCCGCTGGCCAAGGCCGCGGCCCGGCTGATGCTGGGGGAGTCCATCGCGGACCTGCGCGCGGCCGGGATGCTGCGGGCGGACCGCGACGGCGCCTGGACGTCCCCGGACGCCCCGATCGCGGTCAAGGAGGCCGTGATGCCCTTCAACCGGTTCCGCACCGTCGACGGCACCTTCGTGGACTCCATCCTGGGCCCGGAGATGAAGTCCACCGGTGAGGTGATGGGGCTGTCCCACGACTTCGGCACCGCCTTCGCCAAGAGCCAGGCCGCGGCCAGCGGGGCGCTGCCCCAGACCGGCCGGGTGTTCATCTCGGTGGCCAACCGGGACAAGCGCCACGTGATCTTCCCGGTGAAGCGCCTGGCCGACCTGGGCTTCGAGGTGCTGGCCACCGCCGGCACCGCCTCGGTGCTGCGCCGCCACGGCGTGGACGTCACCGAGGTCCGCAAGCACAGCCAGGGCCCCGGCCCCAACGGTGAGAAGACCATCGTCCAGGCCATCTCCGACGGGGAGGTCGACCTCGTCTTCAACACCCCGCACGGCATCAGCACCGACGGGCGCCCCCGCAACGACGGCTGGGAGATCCGCACCGCGGCGGTGCGGCTCAACATCCCCTGCATCACCACCGTCCAGGGGCTGGCCGCGGCCGTCCAGGGCATCGAGTCCGACCGGGCCGGTCGCTCCGGGGTGCGTTCGCTGCAGTCCTGGAGCGAGGTGATCACCCCGACCCCGGCGGCCGCTCCTGCGGCGCTGCTGGAGGCCGGGCGGTGAGCCGGCTCCGCCGGGCGGTGCTGCGCACCGGCTACACCCGGGTGCTGCGGCCGGCCCTGTTCGCCAGCCACGGGGGTGACCCCGAGGACGTCCACGACGCCACCATGGCCCGGCTGAGCCGGCTGGCCGCGCACCCGCGCTGGGTGGCGGCCGCCGCGCGGCTGACCGCCGTGCCGGCCCGTCCGGTGGAGCTGGCCGGGATCCGCTTCCCCGGGCCGGTGGGGCTGGCCGCGGGGATGGACAAGGGGGCCCGGGCCGTCGCCGCCTGGCGGGCCCTCGGGTTCTCCCACGTCGAGGTGGGCACCGTCACCTCCCTGGCCCAGCCGGGCAACCCGCGACCGCGGATGTTCCGGGCGCCCGCCTCCGCGGGGCTGGTGAACCGGATGGGGTTCAACAACGACGGCGCCGCCGAGGTGGCCGCCCGGCTCGCCGCCGCGGGGATCCGCCGGGGCAACGGCGCGGCCGGCCTCCCGGTGGGGATCTCGATCGGCAAGAGCAAGGTCACCCCCCTGGAGGAGGCGGTGGGCGACTACGTCACCTCGCTGCGCACCCTCGCCCCGCACGCCGACTACGTGGCCGTCAACGTCTCCAGCCCCAACACCCCGGGCCTGCGCAGCCTGCAGGACGGCGGCCAGCTCCGTGAGCTGCTGGACACCCTGGTCGGTGAGTCGCGGTCGCTGGCCGACGGTGACGACGCCGGACCGGTGCCGGTGCTGGTCAAGGTGGCCCCCGACCTGGGTGACGGCGCGCTGGACGAGGTGCTGCAGGTGGCCACCGACACCGGCGTCCGCGGGGTGATCGCCACCAACACCACGGTGGAGCGGGACGGGCTGGCCGGGCCCGACCGCTGGCTGGCCGCCGAGGCCGGAGGTCTGTCCGGGACGCCGCTGCGGGACCGGGCGCTGCAGGTCGTCCGCCGGCTGGCCGAGGGCTCGGGACTGCCGGTGATCGGCGTCGGCGGGATCATGACCGCCGACGACGCCGGGGCCATGTTCGACGCCGGCGCCCGGCTGGTCCAGCTGTACACCGGCTTCATCTACTCCGGCCCCTCCCTGGTGGCCGACATCACCGCGCTGCACTCCCGCCACGCGGGTGCCCCCCCGATCCGAGGAGCCCGATGAGCCACCCGACCCGCGCCCCCTTCGGCACCCGGCTGGGCGCCCTCCTCGCCGAGCGGGGACGGCTCTGCGTCGGTCTGGACCCGCACCCCTCGGTGCTGCGGGACTGGGGTCTGGACGACGACGTCGCCGGGCTGGAGCGCTGCGTCCGCGGCACCGTGGCCGCCCTCGGCGACCTGGTCGCGGTGTTCAAGCCGCAGTCCGCGCTGTTCGAGCGGTTCGGCTCGGCCGGGGTGGCGGTGCTGGAGCGGGTCCTGGTCGACGTCGCCGAGGTGGGTGCGCTGTCCCTGCTGGACGCCAAGCGCGGCGACATCGGCTCCACCATGGACGGCTACGCCGCCGCCTACCTGGCCGACGGCGCCCCGCTGGCCGCCGACGCACTGACGGTCAACCCCTACCTGGGGCTGGACGCCCTCGAGCCCGCGGTGGCCGCCGCGCTGGCCAACGGGCGCGGGCTCTACCTCCTGGCCCGCACCAGCAACCCCGACAGCGGCTGGCTGCAGCTGGCCGAGCGGGACGGCCGCAGCGTCGCCCAGCTCGTGGTGGACGCGGTGGCGGAGCGGAACCGCGAGGCGCTGGCCGGCGGGGAGGGCCTCGGCCCGCTCGGTGTGGTGGTGGGCGGCACCCACGGCCAGGGCTCGCTCGACCTCGACGTCTTCAACGGCTCGGTGCTGGTCCCCGGCGTCGGCGCCCAGGGCGCCACCCTGGCCGACCTGGCCCGCTCGTTCTCCCGGCCCGGGCTGCTGCTGCCCACCAGCTCCCGCGGGGTGCTGGCCGCCGGGCCCGACCCGACCGGCCTCCGCACCGCCGTCACCGCCCTGCTGTCGGAGGGCACCGTCCTCACCCGTCCGTAGGACGCCACCGGCGCCAGCCGCTCCCGGGGCCGGCCCGCGGCGGTTCGGGCCGCCGGCTGGCGGCGTCCGCGCGGTAGGCGTCGGCGGGGGAGAGCCACTAGGGTCGGCGTCTACCGTCAGGAGGTCGATCCGTCCCGTGAGCATCCCCCACCTCACCGAGGAGCAGCTGCAGCAGGCCCGGCGGGCCGCCCTGGCCGCGCGCACCCGTCGCGCCGAGGCCAAGGCCCGGCTCCGCGAGGGCCGCTGGACCTTCGCCACCCTGGTCGAGCAGGCCGACGCCGACGACGTGGTCGCCCACATCAAGGTGGTCGACGCGCTGCGCTGCCTGCCCCGGGTCGGGCACAAGCGCGCCGCCGAGATCATGGCCCGGCTCGAGATCGCCCCCAACCGCCGCCTCCGTGGCCTGGGCCACCACCAGACCCAGAGCCTGCTGCGGGAGGTCGGGTGAGCACCACCCCCGCGGCCGCCGCGCTGCCGGCCGGGCTGACCGTGGTGTCGGGGCCGACCGCCGTGGGCAAGGGCACCGTCGTCGCCCGGCTGCGCCAGGAGCACCCCGAGGTGATGGTGTCGGTCTCCGCCACGACCCGCCCGCCCCGCCCCGGTGAGGTGGAGGGGGTGCACTACCACTTCGTCGCGGCCGACGAGTTCGACGAGCTGGCCGCGGCCGGTGGTCTGCTGGAGTGGGCGGTGGTGCACGGACGGCACCGCTACGGCACCCCGCGGGCCCCGGTCGAGGCCGCGGTCGCCGCCGGGCGCCGGGTGCTGCTGGAGATCGACCTGCAGGGCGCCCGGCAGGTGCGGGACAGCTGGCCGCACGCGCAGTTCGTCTTCCTCGCCCCGCCCACCTGGGAGGAGCTGGTCCGCCGGCTGGTCGGCCGCGGCACGGAGACCGAGGAGGAGCGGGCCCGCCGGCTCGACACCGCCCGGCAGGAGCTCGCCTCGGTCAGCGAGTTCGACTCCGTGGTGGTCAACCACGAGGTCGAGCAGGCCGTCGGCGACTTGGTGGCCCTCCTCGGGCGGGGTAACATGGCCCGGCCTGACGAACGTCCCGGGCCCGTGACCACAACCAGAGAAGGTCTGACTTGAGCGTCAACACCCCCGAGGGGATCACCAACCCGCCGATCGACGAGCTCCTCACCCAGGTGGACTCGAAGTACCAGCTGGTCCTCTTCGCGGCCAAGCGGGCGCGCCAGATCAACGCCTACTACTCCCAGCTCGGTGACGGCCTGCTCGAGAGCGTCGGCCCGCTGGTCGAGACCGGCGTTCAGGAGAAGGCGCTGTCCATCGCGCTGCGCGAGGTCAACGCCGGCGTGCTCGAGCTGACCCACATCGACCCGGCCGCCGAGCCCGACGTCGAGACCGGCGAGGCCGACTTCGGCTCGTTCGACGACGACCCGACGATCGCCTGAGCCACCGGTCGTGGCTGAGGTCGTCCTCGGCGTCGCCGGGGGCATCGCCGCCTACAAGGCCTGCAGCCTGCTGCGGCTGCTCAAGGAGTCCGGGCACGGTGTGACCGTCGTCCCGACCCCGAACGCGCTCCGCTTCGTCGGCCTGGACACCTGGCAGGCCCTCTCCGGGCGGCCGGTGTCCACCGACGTGTGGACCGGCTCCGACGTCGTCCCGCACGTCCGGCTCGGCCGGGCCGCCGACGTCGTCGTGGTCGCACCGGCCACCGCCGACCTGCTGGCCCGCGCGGCCGGCGGGCGGGCGGACGACCTGCTCACCAACGTCCTGCTCACCACCACCTCCCCGGTGCTGATGGCCCCGGCCATGCACACCGAGATGTGGCAGCACCCGGCCACCCGCGACAACGTCGCCGTGCTGCGCCGCCGCGGGGTCGTCGTGATGGACCCGGCCTCGGGACGTCTCACCGGCGCCGACACCGGCCCGGGTCGCCTGCCCGAGCCCGAGGAGCTGCACGAGCAGGTGGACGCCCTGCTCGGGGCACCCGCTGCCGCCGCCTCCGCCGCAGCCGGCGACCTCGCGGGCCGCACGGTGGTGGTCAGCGCCGGGGGCACCCGCGAGTCCCTGGACCCGGTCCGCTTCCTCGGCAACGCCTCCTCGGGCCGGATGGGCGTGGCCCTGGCCCGGGCGGCCGCGCTCCGCGGCGCGGAGGTCCACCTGGTCGGGGCCCACCTCGACGTCCCGCCGCCCTCCTCGGTCACCGTGCACCGGGTCGGCAGCACCGCGGAGCTCGCCGAGCGCATGACCTCCCTGGCCGCCGAGGCCGACGTCCTGGTGATGGCCGCGGCGGTCGCGGACTACCGCCCGGAGAGCAGCAGCGAGCACAAGATCAAGAAGAGCGGGGACGACGGCCTGGAGCTCCGGCTGCACCAGACCGTCGACGTGCTGGCCGGCCTGAGCGCCTCCCGTCGCCCCGGCCAGGTGGTGGTCGGCTTCGCCGCCGAGACGGTCCCCGACCGCGCCGCCCGGCTCCAGGTGGGGCGGGACAAGCTGGCCCGCAAGGGCTGCGACCTCCTGGTGGTCAACGACGTCACCGCCGGGGCCGTCTTCGGCTCCCCGGTCACCGAGGTGGCCGTGCTGTCCCGTGACGGCGGAGTGGTCGAGCACTCCGGCTCCAAGGCCGCCGTGGCCCACCACGTCTGGGACGCCGTCCTCACCCAGCTGGGCTGACCGCTCCGTGGACGCGCCCGGGGCGCGTCCTGGGGCGCCGACTACCCTCGGGCGTCGAGCCGGTCACCCCGGCACCCACCCTCCGGCCACCTCCACCGAGGTCGGCCTGCCACCAGTCAGGAGCCGTATGCCCACGTCCCAGGGGTCCCGCCGACTCTTCACCTCCGAGTCCGTCACCGAGGGGCACCCGGACAAGATCGCCGACCAGATCAGCGACCGGATCCTGGACGAGCTGCTCGCCGCCGACCCGGTCAGCCGGGTGGCGGTGGAGACGCTGGTCACCACGGGGCTGGTGGTGGTGGCCGGTGAGGTGACCACCGAGGGCTACGCCGACATCCGCAGCATCGTCCGCGACACCATCCTGGGCATCGGCTACGACTCCTCCAGCAAGGGCTTCGACGGCGCCTCCTGCGGGGTGATGATCTCGCTGGGCTCCCAGTCCGCCGACATCGCCCTCGGCGTGGACAGCTCCTACGAGCAGCGCCGCGACGACGCGTCGGAGCGCTACGACCTGCAGGGCGCGGGTGACCAGGGGCTGATGTTCGGCTACGCCTGCTCCGAGACCCCCACCCTGATGCCGCTGCCGATCGACCTGGCCCACCGGCTGTCGGAGCGGCTGACCCAGGTCCGCAAGGACGGCACGATGCCCTACCTGCGCCCGGACGGGAAGACCCAGGTCACCCTGGAGTACGTCGACGGCGTGCCGGTCCGGCTGGACTCGGTGCTGCTGTCGGCCCAGCACGCCGCCGACATCGACCTGGACGCGATGCTGGCCCCCGACATCCGCGAGCACGTGGTCGAGCCGGTGCTGGCCGCCTACGACCTCGGTCACCACGACTACGACCTGTTCGTGAACCCGACCGGGAAGTTCGTGATCGGCGGCCCGATGGGTGACGCCGGCCTCACCGGGCGGAAGGTCATCGTCGACACCTACGGCGGCGCGGCCCGCCACGGTGGCGGCGCGTTCTCCGGCAAGGACCCCTCCAAGGTGGACCGCTCCGGGGCCTACGCGATGCGCTGGGTGGCCAAGAACGTGGTCGCCTCGGGGCTGGCCGAGCGCTGCGAGGTGCAGGTGGCCTACGCCATCGGGCGCGCGCACCCGGTCGGCTTCTACGTCGACTGCTCCGGCACCGAGAAGGTGCCGCTGGCCCAGATCGAGGAGGCGGTGCTGCAGACCTTCGACCTGCGCCCGGCCGCGATCATCGACGCCCTGGACCTGCTCCGCCCGATCTACAGCCAGACCGCCGCCTACGGTCACTTCGGCCGGGAGCTGGCCGACCTGACCTGGGAGCGGACCGACCGCGCCGACGCGCTGGCGGCCGCCGTCCGCGGCTGAACCGCCCGGGCGGGGACTGAGCGGGGACGACCCCTGAGGGCACCTGCGCGAAGCCCGGCGTGTCGCGCCGGGTGGGGTCCTTCACCTGCGCAGGCGCAGGGTGCATGATCGACCGCACCGGGGCCGTCCGCGCCCGGGGTTCGACCACCCCCTGCGAGGAGCCCGATGACCGCAGCACCCACCGAAGCCAGCGAGTCCGACAGCGAGCTCAAGCGCAGCATCACCGGGCGCCTGCTGTTCTTCTACGTCCTGGGCGACGTCCTCGGCTCGGGCATCTACGTCCTGATCGGCTCGGTCGCCGCCGCGGTGGGCGGGGCCTTCTGGCTGGCCTTCGCCGCCGGCGTCACCGTGGCGACCATCACCGGCATGGCCTACGCCGAGCTGGTCACCAAGTACCCGCAGGCGGCCGGCGCCTCGCTCTACGTGCACCGCGCCTTCCGGAACCCGCTGCTGACGTTCCTGATCACCATCTGCATGCTGTCGGCCAGCTTCGCCGCCGCCGGTTCGCTCTCCACCGGGTTCGCCCGCTACTTCTCCCAGGTGCTCGAGCTGCCGCCGCCGCTGCTGGTCGCCCTGGTGTTCCTGCTGCTGCTCTGCCTGGTCAACTTCATCGGCATCACCGAGTCGGTGGTGGCCAACCTGATCATGACCATCGTCGAGGTGGCCGGGCTGGCCATCGTGCTGCTGGTCGGGATCATCCACGTGGCCAGCGGGGACGCCGACTTCGGCGTGCTCACCGAGTTCACCGCCGAGGGCAACCCGATCTTCGCCGTGGTCGCCGGGGTGGCCCTGGCCTTCTTCGCGATGACCGGGTTCGAGAACGCCGCCAACGTCGCCGAGGAGACGGTGAACCCCGCGGTCACCTTCCCCCGAGCGCTGATCGGCGGCATGGTCGCTGCCGGTGTGATCTACGTGCTGGTGGCCATGACCGCCGCCCTGGTGGTGCCCATGGACGTGCTGGGGACCTCCGACGCCGCCCTGCTGGAGGTCGTGCGGACGGGGATCCTGCCGGTGCCGGTCGGGGCGATGATCATCCTCTTCGCGATCATCGCCATGATCGCGATCACCAACACCACCCTGGTGGCCGTGGTCACCCAGTCCCGGATCCTCTACGGGATGGCCCGCGAGGGCGTCGTGCCCCGCATCTTCGCCCGGCTGCACCACGTCCGCCGCAGCCCGTGGGTCGGCCTGATCTTCGCCGGCGTGGTGGTGAGCGCGCTGCTGGTCGTCGGCCAGGTCGTGCGCAGCATCGACCCCGAGCTGGACCTGGTGGACCGGCTGGCCACCGTGACGGTGGTGTTCCTGCTCTTCATCTACGCGCTGGTCATCATCTCCGCGCTGAAGATGCGCGGTCACGACGAGACCGACCAGACCTACCGGGCCCCGACGGTGGCGCTGTACATCGGCATCCTGGGCAACGCCCTGCTGCTGGTCTACGTGGTGGTCACCGACCCGGCCTCGCTGATCTGGGTCGGCGGTCTGCTGGCCCTGGGGCTCCTGCTGTACCTGGTCGCGCGGTTCACCTCGCGCGGGCAGGGCGACCCGCTCAAGAACTACGACGCCGACCAGGAGGCCTGAGATGCACGTCATCGTCGCCACCGACGGATCCCGCCAGTCCCTGGCCGCGGCCAAGGAGCTCAAGCGGTTCGCCGACCCGACCCGGATCGACGACATCACCGTCGTCGCCGTGGTCAGCCCGCTCGCCGCGGTCTCCTTCTCCAACGACCTCGGCGGACCGCTGAGGGAGAAGGCCAAGGTCGAGGGGTCGCCGCTCAATTTCCGGCAGGAGGCCCAGGACGCCACCACCGTGGTGATGGAGGAGTTCAAGGGCTGGGGACCCAAGGTGCACCGGCGGATCCGCAGCGGGTCCTCGGCCAGCGAGATCACCAAGCTGGCCGCCGAGCTGCCCGCGGACCTGATCGTGCTGGCCGCCGGCGGTCGGGGGCTCAGCGAGACCATCCTGCTGGGCAGCACCGCGACCCGGGTGCAGCACTCCGCGCCCTGCCCGGTCCTGGTGGCTCGGCCGCGGCGGGTGAAGAAGGCCTGAGCCCGACGGCTCACCGGGTTGTCGGGGGCGGGCCCTAGCATCGGGCCCGTGCCCGACCAGACCGCCCTGCTCGCCGGCCCGCCGGTCGACGTGGCCCGGGTCGCGGTCGACGTCGCGCTGCCGCACCTGGACCGGCCCTTCGACTACGCGGTGCCGGCGGCGATGGCCGAGCGCGCGGTGCCCGGGGCGCGGGTGCGGGTCCGTTTCGCGGGGCGGCTGCGGGACGGGTTCGTGCTGGAGCGCACCGACCACACCGACGCCGGACGCACCCTGGCACCCCTGCACGCGGTGCTCTCGGACGAGCCGGTGCTCTCACCGGAGGTGGCCCGGCTGGTGCGGGCCGTGGCCGACCACTGCGCGGGCACCTTCTCCGACGTGGTCCGACTGGCCGTGCCACCCCGCCACGCCGCCACCGAGAAGGCGGCACCGCGGGAGCGCACACCGCTGCCGCTGGACGGCTGGACGCCCGCCGGGTCGCCCCTGGGGCTCTACCCGTGGGGCAGCGAGTGGTTGGAGGCCCTGGCCCGCGGGGACGCGCCGCGGGCCTTCTGGCAGGTGGCCCCGACCGCGTCGCCGACCGGGGACTGGGCGCAGGGGTTCGCCGACGCGGCCGCCGCCACCGCCGCCTCCGGTCGGGGTTCGGTGCTGGTGGTGCCCGACACCCACGACCTGGACCGGCTGGAGGCCCGGTGCCGGGAGGTGCTGGGTCCGGACGGGTTCGTCCGGCTCACCGCCGACCTCGGGCCGGCGGCCCGCTACCGGGCGTTCCTCGCCGTCTCCCGCGGGCAGGTGAAGGTGGTCATCGGCACCCGGGCGGCCTCCTTCGCCCCGGTGCACGAGCTGGGGCTGGTGGCGATCTGGGACGACGGCGACGACCTGCACGCCGAGCCGCGCGCGCCGTACCCGCACGCGCGCGACGTGCTGGCCCTGCGGGCGGTCCCGGCCGGTGGGGCGACGTCGCGGGCCGCGGTGCTGGTGGCCAGCCACGCCCGGAGCGCGGAGGTGCAGTCCTGGCTGGAGGAGCAGTGGTTGCTGCCGGTGGCGCTGGCCTCGCGGGAGCAGCGCCGCAGCAGCGCGGCGGTCAAGGTGGCGGTGGACAACGAGCGGGCGCTGGAGCGCGACCCGCACGCCGCGGCCGCCCGGCTGCCGCACGAGGTGTTCACCGCGGTCCGGGCGGGCCTGGCCCGCGGGCCGGTGCTGGTGCAGGTGCCCAGGACCGGTCACCAGCGTGGGCTGGTCTGCCAGCAGTGCCGTTCCCGGGCCTCCTGCGTGCACTGCCACGGCCCGCTGGAGTCCAAGGGTCCAGGCCGCGACGCCGTGGTGGGGTGCCGCTGGTGCGGGCGGCTGCAGACCGACTGGCGCTGCGCGGAGTGCGGGGCGGGGCAGTGGCGGGCCGTGGTGGTCGGGGCGTCGCGGACCGCGCACGAGCTCGGCCGCGCCTTCCCGCAGACCCCGGTCCGCTCGGTCACCGGGGGACAGGAGCGCGGGGTGGTGCCCGACCAGCCCGGGCTGGTGGTGGCCACCCCCGGTGCGGAGCCGCGGGCCGAGCACGGCTACGCCGCCGCGGTGCTGCTGGACGCCCCGCTGCTGCTGGCCCGACCCGACCTGCGGGCCGCGGAGGAGGCGCTGCGTCGCTGGCTGAACGCCACCGCCGCGGTGCGCCCGGGTGAGGAGGGCGGCTCGGTGGTGGTGGTCGGCCCCAGCACCGCCCGGTCGGTGCAGGCCCTGGTGCGGCTGGACCCGGCCGGGTTCGCCGAGCGCGAGCTGGCCGAGCGTGCCGAGACCCGGCTGATGCCGGCCTGGCGGATGGTGACGGTCGAGGGCGGCCCTGCGGCGCTGGAGGAGCTGCGCGTGGCCATGGCGCTGCCGACGTCTCGGGTGGGTCTGGGTGCGGACCCCGGAGGCCCTGAGCCCGTCGACGCAGCGCCGCCGGAGGACCCGCTGACCGAGGTGGAGGTGCTCGGCCCGGTCGAGCTGGAGGGGACCGAGAGCCCCGACGAGCCCGCCCTGCACCGGCTGGTGCTGCGCTGCCCACCGCGGTCGGGCCCGGCGCTGGTCCGGGCGGTGAAGCAGGCGGTGTCGGTCCGCAGCGCGCGGAAGTCCGAGGGCGCGCTGCGGGTCCGGGTGGACCCGGTCGCCTTCGGCTGAGCCGGGGGGCCCGTCACCACTAGACTCCGGCGCGTGCGCCTGGTCTTTGCCGGCACCCCCGACGTGGCGGTGCCCTCCCTCGATGCCCTGCTCGCCTCCTCCCACGAGGTGGTGGCGGTGGTCACGCGACCCGACGCGCCCGCGGGACGGGGCAAGCGCCTGACCGCCAGCCCGGTGGGGCTGCGGGCCGAGGAGGCCGGCATCCCGGTGCTCAAGCCGGAGCACCCCCGCGACGAGGACTTCGTGACGGCGCTGACCGAGCTGGCCCCGGACTGCTGCCCGGTGGTCGCCTACGGCGCGCTGGTGCCGCAGCGGGTGCTGGACGTCCCCGCGCACGGCTGGGTCAATCTGCACTTCTCGCTGCTGCCCGCCTGGCGTGGCGCCGCGCCGGTCCAGCACGCGGTGCTCGCCGGTGACGAGGTCACCGGGGCCAGCACCTTCCGGCTGGTCCGCGAGATGGACGCCGGCCCGGTCTTCGGCACCGTCACCGACACCATCGCCCCCACCGACACCTCCGGGGACCTGCTGCAGCGGCTCTCGCTCAGCGGTGCGGAGCTGCTGGTGCGCACCCTGGACGAGATCGAGGCGGGGACCGCGACCCCGGTCGAGCAGCCGACCGAAGGGGTCACCCTGGCGCCCAAGATCACCGTGGCCGACGCCCAGATCTCCTGGGACCGCCCGGCGGAGGAGATCGACCGTCTCGTCCGCGGCTGCCAGCCCGCCCCCGGCGCGTGGACCACCTTCCGCGGCGAGCGCTTCAAGGTCGTCTCGGCCGCGCTGAGCGAGGAGTCGCTGGCCCCCGGCCGCATCGAGGGGGGCCGCAAAAGCGTGCTGGTCGGCACCGGCACCACCGCCCTGCAGCTCGGCCTGGTGCAGCCGCCGGGCAAGAAGGCCATGGCGGCGGCGGACTGGAGCCGCGGCGTCCAGCTCGACGCCGACGAGGGGCTGGGGGCCGGGTGAGCGCCCCGGGGGACGCGGCACGCCCTCGGCGGAGCTCCGCACCACGAGGAGGCTCCACCGGCCGCGGAGGGCCCCGAGGTGGCGAGTCGCCGCGCCGGCCCACGGTGGACGCCGCCCGTCGGGTGGCCTACGACGCCCTGCGCGCGGTCCACGCCGACGACGCCTACGCCAACCTGGTGCTGCCGGAGATGCTGTCCCGCCGGCACGTCCGCGGGGTGGACGCGGCGTTCGCCACCGAGCTGCTGCACGGCACCTGCCGGGCCGAGGGCACCTACGACCGCATCATCGAGGCCGCCGCCGGACGATCGCTGAGCAGCCTCCAGCCAGCGGTGGTCGACGTGCTCCGGCTCGGGACCCACCAGCTGCTCCAGATGGACGTCCCGGCCCACGCCGCGGTCGCCACCTCGGTGGAGCTGGGACGTGCGGCGATCGGCGAGCGGGTGTCCGGGGTGCTCAACGCCGTGCTCCGCAAGGTCGGCGCGAAGGACTGGGACGGCTGGCTCGAGCAGCTGGGTACGGGCCTGGCCCCGGACGAGCGTCTGGCCCTGACCACCGCGCACCCGCTCTGGGTCGTGCACGCCTTCACCGAGCTGCTGGGCGACGAGGCACCAGAGGCGCTGGCCGCCGACAACGCCGCGCCCCGGACCAGCCTGGTCTCACGACCCGGGCTGGGCACCGAGGACGAGCTGCGCGCCGCCGGGGCGGAGCCCACCGGCCTCTCCCCGTACGGCTGGCGCTGGACCGGCAACCCCGGCGACCTGGCCGCGGTCCGTGACGGCCGGGCCGGCGTCCAGGACGAGGGATCGCAGCTGGTCGCCGCCGCCCTGGCCCGCGTCGACGCGCCCGCCGGACCGTGGCTGGACCTCTGCGCCGGACCGGGCGGCAAGTCCGCCCTGCTGGGTGCGCTGGCCGCGGAGCAGGGGAGTCACCTGGTGGCCTCCGAGCTCCAGCCGCACCGGTCCCGGCTGGTCCGCCAGGCCGTCCGCGCGCTGCCCGAGCCGGTGACGGTGCTGACCGCCGACGGCACCCGCCCGGCGTGGCAGCCCGGGTCCTTCGCCCGTGTCCTGGTCGACGCCCCCTGCACCGGGCTGGGTGCGCTGCGCCGTCGTCCCGAGGCGCGCTGGCGACGCCGCGCTGAGGACGTCGAGGAGCTGCACGGTCTGCAGCAGGCACTGCTCCGGAACGCCCTGGACAGCACCGCCCCCGGTGGGGTGACCGCCTACGTCACGTGCTCCCCGCACCGCCGGGAGACCCTCGACGTGGTGGCCGAGGTGCTGGCCGGGCGCGACGACGTCACGGTGGTGCCCGCTGCCGGGCTGCTCCCCGAGGTCCGCGACGCCGCCCTGGGCGACTACGCCCAGCTGTGGCCGCACCGGCACGGCACCGACGCGATGTTCCTCGCCCTGCTGCGCCGCTCCTGACGTCGACGCCGATCGGTCCGGGTGGTGGCCTGGGTAGGACCGTCTAGATCCCGCCGTCGCGCTCGGCCTGCTCGGCCCTGGCTCGGTCGTACACGGAGTCGGGCACATCAGGAGCACCCTGCTCGATGTCGTCGAGGACCCCCACCAGTGCCTGCAGCTCTGCCAGGAGGTCGGAGGTGGAGGAGCTCGCCGGGTCCTCCGTCTTCAGCAGCAGGACATCCAGGCGCCTCTTCGCCATGGCGTACCTGGCTCCGGCGGAACGGTGTGCGTCTGCGCGGCTCGCGAAGCTGAAGAAGGTCTGCAACGCCGACAGGACAGCAACCGCCACCGAGACTAAGTCTGGTCGATCCACGGCGGAACTCTTTCTCAGCGGCCCAGCTTGGCGAGAGCTGATGATCGGCTACCCCGCAGCCGCGAGATTGGATTCTTCCTTCCCACCCAGCTCCTCCGACACTGCTCGACACACCTACGCTGGTGATCATGTCAGTAGACCGCGCCCTCTCCGAGCTTGCTAAGCCCATCGAAGCAGGCCAGCCATGGCCTCGCCCGTTGTGCCCCAATTGTGGAAGTGGCTACATCGGTTTTGCATCTCCCACCGAAGTTGAAGACTACAGCTCTGTGTTAGGGCGCAGCCATGAAGCGTTCGAACCGGAGTGGGTTTCTGGTATCTTCGTTATTGCAGGTCGGTGCGAGAATATTGACTGCCGGCAAGTCATACATGGCACGGGTGACTACTATGTGGACTACTCCCAGAAAGCGGAGCAAGACGGCTATCCAGGAGTGGCTTACTCCGCGTACTATACCGTGAAGCATTTGCACCCTCCGATGCTGCTGATGCCGATTCCCACGTCGGCCCCGAGCGAAGTCCGAGAGGGCGTACTGCGGGCATCTCGTGTCCTTTTCGTCGATCCCGGCCTAGCCGCAACTGCCTTGCGTGCCACGGTCGAACGGTTCTTGACTGCTGAAGGCATCCCAGGAATGTCAAACGGACAGTTCCGGAGTGCCCACGCGCGGATCGAGGAGTGGCGGGACGCCGACCCCGCTCGTCCATCGGTCGCCGATCTGTTATTTGCAGTCAAGTGGCTTGGGAACGCCGGGACTCATGAAGATTCGAACCTCACCACTATAGAGGTGCTGGATGGCGCCAGAGTGCTTGATGAAGCGTTCCATCGTTTATTTACGGGTCCAGATATCGATGCGCACGCACGGGGTATTATCGCTGCTAAAGGGTCCCCTCCGGCCGCCGGCAGGGTGTCATGAGAACCTTCCAGACTGAGGTGATTGAAGAATGCCGCAGCCCTATGTTTCTTCGCGGCGGCTCGTCGCAAACTCACTTCCGGCGATGCTGTCAGCAGTTGAGGTATAAAACAAGCCGCGGATGGAATACCGCGACGAGGTCACTGCGGTTCTCGTCGTCAACGCTTGGGAGCTCGCGCTGAAGGCGGCCCTGCGGCAGGCGGGCAGGCGCATCCTTTACCCCAAGAAGCGCAACGAGCCCTACCGGACTCTGGCGGCTGAGGATGCGCTCAAGCAGGTGGTCATCCACAAGCTCTTTCCGACGGGCGTCGATGGCACTGCCTTGGCGGCGAACGTCACGGCTCTCGTCGGGTACCGCAACCGCGCAGTACACCTCTACGCCGCCGATTTGGGCGAGATGGTCTACCCCTTTTTGCAGACTAGCGTCCTCAACTACCGGGACTTCATGCTTGACCGCTGCAACAAAGACCTGGCCGACTCGATTACTTGGCAACTTCTCCCCCTCGGCGCGAAGGCGCCAACGGAGCCGATCCAGTTCAAGAAGACCCAACCTGCCACTTCGGCCGCGCTCGAGGTCCTCGATTTCATCGAGGGCTTACGCAACCTGCTCGACGAAGCCCAAGCTGCTGGCGCTGACATGCAGCGCGTCGCGGCCGTCTACGACGTGCACCTGAACTCGGCCAAGGCCGTAACGCGGGCCGACCTTGTGGTGTCCGTGGCACAGGAGGGTGAGCGAGTGATGGTGAAGAAGACCGACCCGAATCAGATGCACCCCTACACGGTGACCAAGTTGCTCGAGCGGGTGAACGCCAAGCGTGCGGGGGGACTGCTGCACCAATAGGTGACATCTGATCTGTGGTGCCAGAGGGCACCGCTGGAAGGATGTGCACCGTGCCCAGACCACACCCCAAGGAGTTCCGCGACGACGTCGTGGCCGTGGCCCGCCGCGGGGAAGCCCCGGTTGCTCAGATCGCAAAGGACTTCGGCATCAGCGAGTCCTGCCTGCGGAACTGGCTCGCGCGAGCCGATGTCGAAGAGGGCCGCCGCCCCGGCGTGACAGCCACCGACTCCGCGGAGCTGAAGGAGCTCCGACGGCGGAACCGGTTGCTGGAGCAGGAGAACGAGGTCCTGCGCCGTGCCGCGGCCTACCTGTCCCAGGCGAACCTGCCGGGAAAATGATGTACCCGCTCGTCCGTGAGCTGGCCGAGGACGGGATCCCCGTCACGGTGACGTGCCGGGTCCTCAAGGTCGCCAGACAGCCCTACTACCGCTGGCTGGTTGCGCCGGTCAAGGTCCGCGAGCTCGATCAGGCGCACCTGGCGAACGCCCTGTTCGACGCCCACCGTGACGATCCAGAGTTCGGTCACCGACTGCTGGGTGACGAGGCTCGCGGAGCCGGTCACCAGGGCTGTGACCGGACGATGTGGCGGCTCTCTGCCGACAACGGCTGGTGGAGCGTGTTCGGGAAGAAGCGCAGCACGAACGGGAAGAAGCCCGGACCGCCGGCCCACGACGATCTGGCCCAACGCGAGTTCACCGCGACCGCGCCGAACCGACTGTGGTTGACCGACATCACCGAGCACCCCACGGGCGAGGGCAAGCTCTACCTCTGCGCGATCAAGGACGTGTTCTCGGGCCGGATCGTCGGCTACTCCATTAGCAGCCGGATGAAGTCCCAGCTGGCCGTGAACGCCCTCGCCTCCGCGGTCGCACGCCGCGGCAGCGACATCGC
This sequence comes from Auraticoccus monumenti, assembly GCF_900101785.1. GTDB lineage: Bacteria > Actinomycetota > Actinomycetes > Propionibacteriales > Propionibacteriaceae > Auraticoccus > Auraticoccus monumenti. The sequence continues at coordinate 3,146,159 of NZ_LT629688.1, forward strand.
TGGCTGCTGGTCCACTCCGACCGCGGATCGCAGTTCCGCTCCAGGAAGTTCCTCACCGAGCTGCGCCACCATGACCTGGTCGGGTCGATGGGCCAGGTCGCCTCCGCCGGGGACAACGCCGCCATGGAAAGCTTCTTCGCCCTGCTGCAGAACAACGTGCTCGACAGACGCCGCTGGGCCACCCGAACAGAGCTCCGCCTGGCGATCATCGGCTGGATCGAACGGACCTACCACCGCCGGCGACGACAAGCCCGCCTCGGTCGACTGACCCCGATCGAGTACGAGACCATCATGACCACTCAGGTCGCACTCGCCGCCTGAGAACCACTGTCACCTATCGGTGCAGCAGACCCCTGCTGGTGACGGTGGACGTGAACAGCTCCTCCGGTGGAGCGATGAAGAGTCGGCCATCGACCAACGTGGCGATGTCCTGCGGGTTGGGTGCGTGGGTGTCTTCGTCGAAGAAGGCCACCACCGTGTGCAGCCCGGCATCCCTGAGCATCCGTGAGCAGGTACGGATCAAGCTGGGCCACTCCGCACAAGACTCACTCCATACCCCCACTCCGACGAGCCGGGTTCTCGCGCCAGTCAGGTTACGGGCCGCGGCGTTGGGCTGGAAGCCGACCTCCGCGATGACCTGCTGAATTCCGGGCACGGGTGCCCGCGGCGATGTGCGGGTCGTTGTTCAGAGCTCGAGAGACCGTCTGGTACGACACCCCGGCTTGGCGAGCCACGTCTCGAATCGTTGCTACTCCGCCCCCCATGACGCAACTATGGACCGTCAGGGGTCGAGTCGCTATAGCCCGCCCCACCTCGACTAAGAGTGAGATGGCATCGTCACGATGGACGAGTCCAGCAGCTGGACCATGACCTGGGACGAGAACGACCCAAGCGGCGCTCAGGACCAGCGACTGGACCTAGATCTGCCGGCGGGCACCATGCTGCTAGCTGAAGTGTGGGGCGAGCCGCACCCAGGCACTCGAGCGAATCCTCGGATCAACGTGCTGTGCGTAAGGAGCGAGACGGAGGTGGTCGTGCGCTCACCCACAGGGTGGCTGTGGTGGGGAAGCAGTCCTGTCGGCGGACAACTGCAACGGGTTGCAGCCGGGAAGGCCTTGGGTCCTACGGGCCTGCTGCCGTTGGATCGAGCTGGTGAGGCCCTAGCCATGATGGATGGCCTGCACCTAGTGGGGTGGGTGTCATCGCATCGTTTCCACGTCGACGGGAACCAAATCTCGGGCGATTCTGAGAACTACGGTCGGTTTCTGGGGCACCGTGCACGAGACCATGCGATTCGTACAGCGGGTTCACGTAGCAGACCGCACCCGCGTACTGCTTGAGACGCTTCGATGGCGGATCGTGGACATCGATCCCCGCTTCTTGGAGATCGGGTTAGAGCCTAGCTATCAGCCAGAAGAGCTTGAAGCCCTGCTCGGCTAGGACACTCCACCAGCAACGAACTCACACCACCACCGAAATCGCCGAGCTGTTCAGCGTCGCCAGATTCGAGGTCTACAGCGCCATCGGGCGAGCAGGAGCATCTACCCTCGACTCCCACGTGGTGCGTTGACCGGTTGAGACCGCCATCGTTTTCGAGCAGGTGCCGAAGCCGTCGTACACGCTGCCCAGGAGACGTACGAAACCCCCGCTCATTGCTTGAGGTGACCGAAAGCACTGGTCTCTGCGAATTTCGAGCGGACGGCACCGACACAACGACCGGTCCACATGGGCAAAGCGCTCCTGGGGCACACCCCGCCCCCCCCCTAATCCCGCGTTGCACTGAAGGCAGGCTGCTCAATATCTGCCTGACGCGACAGAGGTCAGACGATCTTCACCTCGTGGTGATCGCTCGCGACCACGACGCCGTTCCTCACCACGTACGCCTCGACGTAATGAATGCCGCGGTAGCTGGTGCTCTCGCGGTGCTGATTGCGGGTGACGTTGCCGCCAGTGCGGATTTCGCCACGCAGTTGCCCGACGCGTTCGGCTTCGACGCCGCGGTTTCGGACCTTCCACAAAACCTCGTAAGGCTCAGGAGCGTCGGTCTTGAGGTGGAAGATGACGGAGCGGCTCACCCCAACGACCCGGCTCCGGCGGAGTAAGGCACTTCGACGAGAGCCAGGGACTCTGGCGTCGATCTGCGCGGTGTAGCGGAGCTGTACGTCGCGGTACTTGTTGGTGATGAACTCTTCGTGCGGGGCGACGTCGTTATGCGCGGATGCGTGCTCGAGAGTCTTACCAGACAAACTGGCGACGATGTTCTCGGTGACCAATGCGGTGCGGGCCTCGGTGACCGCGCTGGCAGCGAACTCGGGACCGAACATCTTCTGCCACGTTTTGAGTGCCGCGGCATCGTCATCCCCCTGGAGGTCGTAGGCCTCGCGCGCGATGGTGGCGTAGTCCGAGACCTTCTTCTTGAACGTGGAGTACTTGTCCTCATCCCATCGGTGGTTGAAGCTCAGCCCCGGGCAGCTTGGGTCGTCAAGCAGGGGCATGGTCGGATGCCCCGCGAGCCAGAGGTCGAGGGCTTCCAGTAGGTTCACCAAAGCAGTAGGGATGTCGGCGTACTCCGTGTCTGCGTTCCACCACTGCACACGGGTGCCGAGCATCACGGTCAGGATGACCGACGGGCAGGAGAAGGTGTTTTTGTAGTCGCGCAACCACTTGAACAGGCGGATGACCCGACGCAGCTCGCCGTCGGTGACGTCGTCGCGTTCCTTCATCCAGTCGGCAAAACCGACCGGATTGGTGTCCTCGAAATCGTTGTCGGCGTAGTAAACAATCACCTCGCGGCCGTCGTCGAGGGTGATGGACGGGACAACGTCGACGTGGCAGTCGTTGGCGTACTGGATGCGAACGCATCGGTTCTTCCGGACAACCTTGTCTTTGTAGGTGGTGTTGCGCTTGAACGCGGCACGCACCTGCTGCAGGTAAGTCTTCGGATCTTCGGTCCAGTCCAGGTTCTGCTCGAGATGAAGAAGGATGTCGGCGTCGAACTCGTCATAGGAGCTGACCGGGTTGATGATCGTCTCGTGTGCCCAAGACCCCTGCGGTGTGTGCTCCTTATACATGTGTCCGACTGTGGCGTCCTTCTTAAACGCATCGGTGATGGCGGTGACGCGGCCGTCGAGCTGGGTCAACTTGTAGGGCTTGAGGTTGACAGTGCTAGTGAGGAACGCGTGGAAGTGTGCGTCGAAGTCGACAGTCATAGGGACTCAGATCTCCAAGGCTCGTCGGTAGCCGTCGTTGGTGCGGTCGTAGGTGACTACGACCGGTCGCAGTCCCACAGACTTCAGGCATAAGCCGAATGAGACAGCGGGTGAGAGCGGCAGCGCCCCGAACACGTGGAGCTGCTTGATGCCTTTGTGGCTGACCTCCAAAGCGGTGAAGAAGGACCTGGCCTCTGCCAGGAATAGGTCCACGTCGGCAGGGCTCTTGCACGCGTCCTCACCGGGGATACCCACGTCAAGGGTCCAGGTTGGCAGTTCAGCGAGTTCGGCAGGGAGGTCGGCCAGCGGGGTCGTGCCAGAGACGTTGGTGATCAAGACGCCATTCGTCGCGCCCGGGTCGCCGTCTTGCGCAACGCTCACCGCGAAGCGCGCCGTCGGCTCCGCGCTGGGCCACATCCACGACGACGTGGAGCGGTGGCGCTGGTACACGTCGACCGGGATCCCGTCGTCGAGTTTTGCTCCTAAGTAGATCAGCAGCGGAAGGCGAGCGAGGCCGAAAACACTGAGGTGCGTGATGTCACCGGAGCGAATGCCAGGAGCAATGCGGGCGTCGACAGCCTGGTCGATCTTCGCCCTGGCCGTCGTGTAGTACGCGTCCGTTATCGGGTCCTCGCCCGGCAGGTCTTGGAGGTCGATCTCAACGCCTTGGCGGTCGTACGACTCCACGAATCGTGGGAAGCGACCGGTGCACCGGATGACCGCCTCGGCGGCAGCGTCGCGAGGCAGTTCCATCACGCGGCCGCGGATGTCGCCGGCCATCCGGACGATGGCGGTTCTGCGGTCCTTGAGGAGCCCGGTCTGCTGCTTGATGTCGGCCTCGTGTTCGCGCTTCTTCCTGCGCAGGAACTCAACGTCGAGCAGGCCGGCGACCTTCTGCTTGTCGATCTCGTTGTGACACAAGGAACAGGCGAGCATTAGGTTGTCGATCTCGTCGCGCTCCGACACCGGAAGCTCGTGCAATCCGCGCGCTGACTTCTCGGAGTCGACTCGACCGACGATGTGCGCGCCCTCTCCGAGCGGCACCTCCTTGGCGCTGAGGTCACCTTCGAGGAGGTAGCCCTTACATAGGGTGCAGCGGCCGCCGGCGCGCACCCACAGGATGCGGCGGTCGGTGTCGGTGAGGCTCATCGAGGCTGACCTGGTCGGCAGAAGGGGGTAGCAAGTTCGAGGTCGTGCATGGATGCTCCTGAAAATAGGGTCAGGCCTGCAGGGCCTGTGCGATGTGGCCCTGCTCAAGTGTGGCGGTCCCCACAGACAGGTCACCCCCACACCACCCCCGCCCGAGTCGTCCCTGTGGCCTCCGCGGCAGCGGAGGCTTCTGGTTCAGGACGGGGCCCCCACACCTTGCCGAGCCGTCCCTGTGGCTCCGCGGCAGCGGAGGCTTCTGGACTACCAGCCCGCGGAGCGGGCCGGTGACGACGACGACGAGTGTGCCCGGCGAGGCAGCTACCGAGGCGAAGATCGCGGTGCTCACGACCGCCGAGAGACGCACAGCGGGGACCCCGACCGCAACGTGCCTCGCCGCCAGCCTCTTGCCCGCGAGGTACTGGGCGCGCGAGGCCCGGTGAGCCCGCACCTGGTAGTACTCGACCCTCACCCGCAGACGATCAGCGGGTCCGGGCCCGGCACCGCGGTCGCTCATCGTCCGCACCTCTCCGCGTCACCACCTTCGGCCCATGAGGGCGACCACCGACCTGGCGCCCGCGCATCACAGTATGGCCTCGCCTCCCCGGTGGCCACTGTGAGAAGCTGGTGCTCCCGCGCCTGCTCGCCAGGGCGGCCATCATCCGGTCGAGGGTCGCCCATCGCGACCTTGGCTCGGTGGGGTAGGCATGGAGGTATGACTCGTATCGCCGTCGTCGGGGGCCATGGTGCCGTGGCCCGACTGCTCCACCCGCTGCTCGTCGCCGCCGGGCACACCCCGGTCGCCCTGGTCCGACGTGAGGAGCAGGCCGATGCCGTGGCTGCCCTCGGCGCCGAGGCCCGGATGCTCGACATCGAGGCCGCCGACGCCGCCACCTTCGCCGCCGCCTTCGAGGGCTGCGAGGCCGTGGTGTTCGCCGCCGGTGGTGGCCCGGACGGGAACACCGAGCGCAAGCGCACCGTCGACCTGGAGGGCTCGACCAAGTCGATCGAAGGCGCCCGTCTGGCCGGGATCCGTCGTTTCGTCCAGGTCTCGGCGATGGGTGTCGACGAGCCCGTCGGCGACGACACGTCCCCGGTGTGGCAGGCCTACGTGGAGGCCAAGCGCGACGCCGACGCCGCGCTGCGGGCCAGCGACCTGGACTGGACGGTCGTCCGTCCCGGCGGTCTGACCGACGACGAGCCCACCGGGCTGGTCGAGGTGGGCGCCACCGTGTCGCGGGGCAGCATCCCGCGGGCCGACGTCGCCGCCGTGGTCGCCGCCTGCATCGACGACCCCAGCACCGTCGGTGCGCAGTTCGAGCTGGTCAGCGGCGACGTGCCGGTCGGCGAGGCGATCGCCGCGGCGCCGCACCCCGCCTAGTCCGGCTGCACCTCCGGCGACCTGCCCCCGGGGTGCTCCGTCGGCTGCAGCTCGGCCGCGGGCAGGGGGACGTCCAGGCCGGCGGCGACCCGCTGGGCCTCGGCCACCACCACCGCCACGTCGAAGTCCTGCTCGGGGTGGGACAGCAGCCGCTCGGTGACGACGGCGTGCGTGGCCACGGCGGGGTCGGGGTCGGAGGCGCTGACCCGGAGGGGTGCAGCGGCCGCGTCGCCCAGGGCGGCGAGGGCCTGGCTGAGGCTCCGGTGGGTCCACTCGTCCCCGCGGCCGAGCTGGCTGCAGAGGTCCTCGGCCAGCTGCTCGTGCTCGCCGGCGGGCACGAGGCGGACCGCGACCCGCCAGGCGGTGCGCGCCACCTCGGGGTCGGGGTCGCGGAGGAGGGCGGGGGTGATCACCGACCAGCCGCGGGAGTCCCCCACCTTGGACAGCGTGTGCAGCGCCTGGCTCTGCGCCTGCGAACTCCCTGCGACCGCTTCCCGCAGCAGGCGGGGGACCGTCAGCGACGTGTCGTGGCAGGTGAGGGCCCAGGTGAGCGTGTCCCGCACGAACAGGTCCGGCTCGACCGCGCAGCGCTCGATCAGGACGTCCACGAAGGACGGGTGGGGTCGGGTGCCGGCGAGCAGCGCGGTCTGCAGCCGGGCCGGGGTGGTCCCGTCCTGCAGGGCCGCCCGCAGTCGCGTGGCGTCGGTGCTGCCGGGGTGCGTCGTCGACATGGTGAACCTCCTGGGTCGAGCCAACACGCCCACAGCGCTGGGAGGCCCACGTCCATTCCCGGACGGCAGGTGGGCGGTCGCAGGGAGACGACGGTTCCCGCCTCGGTAGAGTCCCGGGCGTGGGTATCCGCATCACGCCGTCCATCCTCAACGCCGACTTCGCGCACCTCGCCGACGAGGTCGCGCGCATCCCCAGCGCCGACGGGATCCACGTCGACGTGATGGACAACCACTTCGTCCCCAACCTCACCCTGGGCCTGCCGGTGGTCGAGTCGCTGCGGAGGAGCACCGACAAGCTGCTCGACATCCACCTGATGATCGCCGAGGCCGACCGCTGGGCCCCCGCCTACGCCGAGGCCGGAGCGGAGTCGGTCACCTTCCACGTCGAGGCCGCGGCCGCACCGATCCGGCTGGCCCGCGAGCTCCGGTCCCGCGGGGCCCGGGCGTCCATGGCCCTCAAGCCGGCCACCCCGATCGAGCCCTACGCCGACCTCCTCGGCGAGCTCGACATGGTGCTGCTGATGACCGTCGAGCCCGGCTTCGGCGGCCAGAAGTTCCTGGACCTGGTGCTGCCCAAGATCCAGCGGACCCGCGCCCTGGTGGAGAAGACCGGTCAGGACATCTGGATCCAGGTCGACGGCGGCATCTCCGAGTCCACCATCGAGCGCTGCATCGACGCCGGGGCCGACACCTTCGTCGCCGGCTCGGCGGTCTTCGGCGCCGACGACCCCGACGCCATGGTGCGCGCCCTGCGCGATCGCGGCGACCGCTGAGCAGGCAGGACGCGCACCCCGCGGCTCAGGCCTCCGCGAGCACCTGCCACGGGTCGGCGCCCAGTGCCGTCCGTACCGTCAGCCGCCGCACCAGCTCGAAGGAACCGCCCGCGGCGATGGTCACCTGCCGCCGGGACATGATCCAGTTGCTGTTGCCGTAGCAGTCGAAACCGCCCTGCTCGTACACCAGCCCGTAGACCTGGCGGTCCGTGCCGGTCATCCCCATCCACGGCGCCGTCGGGACGTACACCGCTGGCGAGCCGTAGGGGGTGGTGATGGTGCCGTGCCCCGGCACGCCGCTGCGCTGACCGGCGCCGTCGTAGTCGATGGCGTCGCCCACCCACAGGGTGACGGGCGAGGTGCCGGCGTTGCGGAAGGTGCTGGTCACCTCGACGTCCTTCGAGCCCGCCGCCAGCCGGTAGGTGGTGCGCACCGACACCTGCTCCACGCCGACCACCACCCCGACGGTGCTGACCTCGGCCACGTCACCGGAACCGCCGACCTGCACCTCGCTGCTCCGCACCGTCCGGGACTGCCAGGCCTCGGTGCCGGTGGGCTGGGCCACCTGGGCGTAGGGGAGGTTGATCCAGTCGATCTGGTCCTGCCCGCCACGAGCGGCCAGGTCCAGCGGCTTGCCGATGGTGGTCGGCGTCATCTGGCCGTCCTGGGTGACGACCGAGACCGCCAGCGCCAGCTCGCCGTTCTCCAGCACGACGTCGCGGACGCCTGCCTCGCGCCGCGGACCGGGCACCAGGACCTCGGTGCCGGCCCGGGCCCCGGTCAGCCGGGTCAGCGTGGCGTCCACCGTGGCCGAGCCGGACCCGTCGACGGTCAGCGTCCGCGACACGCCCTCGTAGCCGACCGCCCGCACCTGCACGGTCACCTCGCCCTCGGGCACGAACAGCACCCAGCGGCCGTCGGGGTCGGTGAAGGTGGTGGCGACCTGGCTGCCGTCGCGGGTGACCGCCACCTCCGCCTGCCCGACCGGTGCACCGGCGTCGTCGGTCACCCGCCCGGTGAGGCCGTCCCCGGTGTCCACCCGGACCGCGCCGGGGGTCCCCTCGGCGACGTCGAAGACGCCGATCGTGTAGGCGGGGGAGTCCGCGTCGCGGGCGTCCAGCACGATCCGGTAGGTGGAGCGCCAGCGCTCCGGCGTCACCTGGCACATCACGTAGCCGCGGTAGCTGCCGTTGTAGAAGCGGACGTGCGGGTTGGCCGGCAGCCCGAGCCGCACGTCGGCGTCCCAGCCGGCGCCGGAGGAGATCGAGGTGCCGACGAACTCGGTGGCCAGCACCGCCGAGGTGGGGTCGTCGAAGTCGGCCAGCAGGTCGTTGACCCAGGAGGTGTGCCAGTCACCGCTGAGCACGACCGGGTTGCGGACGTCCTGCTGGGCCAGGTGGCCGAGGATGCGGGAGCGGGCGGCGGGGTAGCCGTCCCACTGGTCGAGGTTGACCACCTTGTCCGGGCCGAGGTCGTAGTCGAACTGGGCCATGATCGTCTGCTGCGCGATCACGTTCCAGGTGGCCCGCGAGGCGCTCAGCCCGTCCAGCAGCCAACGCTCCTGCTCCGGCCCGGTCAGGGTCGCGGCGGGGTCGTCCACCTCCGCGCACGGCACCCGGCGGCCGTCACCGCAGGGCTGGTCGGTGCGGTACTGGCGGGTGTCGAGGACGCTGAAGCTGGCGAGCCGGCCGACGTCGAAGCGGCGGTACAGCAGCATGTCCGGGCCCTCGGGCTCCGAGGCCGCCCGCAGCGGCAGGTGCTCGAAGTAGGCCTGGTAGGCGCCGGCCCGGCGCTCGAGGAACGGACGTCCGTCACCGGCGGCACCGGGGACGTCGTCGGCGTAGTTGTTCTGGACCTCGTGGTCGTCCCAGGTGGTGATGAAGGGGAACCGGGCGTGCGCCTCGCGCAGGTCCGGGGAGGTCTTGTAGAGGGCGTGCAGACGGCGGAACTCCGCCAGGCTGCCCAGGCTGGTCTCGTAGATGTAGTCGCCCAGGTGCACCACGAAGTCGAGGTCCTGCTCGGCCAGGTCGCGCCACGCCGGGTAGGGCCCGCCCTGCCAGGCCTGGCAGGAGGCGAAGGCGAAGGTGAGCTCGTCGACCCGCCGGCCGGGAGCAGGGAGGGTGCGGGTGCGACCGGTGCGGCTGGAGACCTGCTGACCGTCCAGCTCCACGCTGAACCGGTACCAGTGCCAGCTGTCGGGTCGCAGCCGGGTCGCGGTGATGTGCACGGTGTGGGCGCTGGTGGCGTCGGTGCTCACCGTGCCGCTCTGCCGACCGGTCCGGAAGTCCTCGTCCCGGGCGATCTCCCAGCGGACCCGCACCGCCCGGTCGGGCATCCCGCCGTCCTCGGCGAAGGGGTCCGGCACCACGCGCGTCCACAGCACCACCGAATCGTGAGCCGGGTCGCCGGAGGCCACCCCCAGGGTGAAGGGGGTGGGGTCGAGCTCGGCGGTGGCGGCTGCGGCCGAGGCGGCCTGGAGCAGCTCGGCGCCGGTGAGGGCGGCCACCGTCCCCACGCCGGCGAGGGCGAGGAAACGACGACGGTCGAGATCGGGGACGCTGACGCGAAGGCCGGGCATGGCACCACCTGGGGGTAGGAGACGTTACGTGCCCCATGCAGCCCGCTCCGGGTGACCGGCGGGGGAACGGCGCGCGTCCCCCGGCTGCCGATCGCCCCAACGACTGCGGATCGGCCCCGCTCCCGACCGGCCCGAACAGCCGCCGGCCAGCCCGACGACCGCCGACGAGCCGCGGCACCCGGCGGCGGGGACGTCCTCAGCCCTCGGCGACCTCGACCGTCAGCGGTTCGTGCCGGACCGGGAACGCCACGCTGCGGGCGATGAAGCAGAGCTGGTTCGCGCGGTGGTGCAGCGTGTCGAGGTCGGTCCGGTGGCCGGCGGCCACCCGGACGCCGGGGTGGAGCACGGCCTCGGTGAACTCACCGCTGCCGTCGGGGTGGAGCCGCATCGACGCCGTCGCCGCGTCGCGGTAGCCCGTCACCACCACGCCCTCGGTCACGCACACGTGCAGGAAGGAGAGCATGTGGCACTGGCTCAGCGCGGCGAGCAGCAGCAGCTCGGGGTTCCACCGGTCGCGGTCGCCGCGGAAGGTGGGGTCGGCCGAGCCGAGCAGGTCCGGCACGCCCTCGGCCCGCACCACGTGGTCACGGCCGTAGCCCCGGTACCCGGTGGTGCCCGTGCCCCGGTCCCCGGTCCACTCCACCGTGAGGGCGTAGTGGTGGTCCGGGCCCACGCTCACTCCCCGCGGCGACGCAGGTAGCGCTGGAACTCCGCGGCGATGGCGTCCCCGCTGGCCTCGGGCAGCTCGGTCTCGTCCTGCTGGCGCTCCAGGGTGGCGATGTACTCCGCGATCTCGGAGTCCTCGCTGGCCAGCTCGTCCACGCCGCGCTCCCAGGCCCGGCTCAGCTCGGGCAGCTCACGCAGGTCCAGGGAGCGTCCGAGGAAGTCCTCGACCCGGTTCAGCAGGGCCAGCGTCGCCTTCGGGCTGGGCGCGTGGGAGACGTAGTGCGGGACGGCCGCCCAGAGCGAGACCACCGAGATGCCGGCCTCCGCGCAGGCGGCCTGGATCACCCCGGTGATGCCCGTGGGGCCCTCGTAGGTGGACAGCTCCAGACCGAGCTCCTCGGCCTGCTGGATGTCGTTGGCCGTGCCGCTGACGGGGATGGGCCGGGTGTGCGGGGTGTCGGCCAGCAGCGCACCCAGCATCACCACCTGCGGGGAGTCCCAGCTGCGCATCATCGAGACCAGGGTGCGGGCGAACTGGCGCCAGCGCATGTTCGGTTCCGGCCCGGAGATGAGCACCAGGTCGCGGGTGGAGAGGTGGGCCACCTCGATCGAGGTGGTGGGCCAGGCGATCTCCTGCTCGGTCGGCTCGGGGCGCGACACCTGGGGCCGGTTGACCTGGAAGTCGTAGTAGTCGTCCGGGTCCAGCTCGAAGGCCAGCTCGGCGTCGAACTCGTCACCCAGGTGCTCCACCGCCTGGGTGGCCGCGCTCCCGGCGTCGTTCCAGCCGCTGAACGCCATCACGACCAGCGGGTCGCGCAGGTCGCGGAGCTGGATGTAGTGCTGCTCGGACATGCCTCCCACCCTACGCCGGGACGCAGGGTGCCCCGGGAGGTCGGCCCTGCCACCCTCAGACGGTGGGCGGACGTGGACGGCGCCGGCGCCAGTCGCGGTCCAGGCCGCGGACGGTCGGGCGCTCGGGGTGGGGGAGCATGCCGCTGACCAGCGGCGGCAGCCGGGTCCGGCGGCGGTCCTGCTCGTCCTGCCAGACCCGGCGGACCCGGGCCCGCTCCTCCAGGTCGAGCTGGCCCAGCAGGTGGTCCACGGCGGCGAGCACCGAGGCGCGCAGCAGCCAGGAGGACTCGTCGTCGCGGGCGTCGGTGAGGAACAGCTCGGTCAGGATGGCCTTCGTCTCACGCAGCACCTCCAGGCTCTCGGCCAGCGCCCGCTCGCTCTCCTCCTCCTGACCACCCGCCTCGGCCACCACCAGCCGGCCGAAGGCGCGCAGGCAGTCGGCGGCGTCGGACAGCACCACCGCGAACGCCCGGCGCAGCTCCTCCCCGTAGGGGTCGTCGGGACGCTCCTCCGAGGGCGCCTCGGCCAGGATCACCGCGAACAGCGAGCGGGTGGCCAGCAGCGACTGCTCCAGGGTGTCCAGGCCGCTGCTCAGCACGGGCACGACGTCGGTGGTGGCGAAGGCGCGCGGGTTGAAGCGGCGGCTGTCGCGGAGCCGGGCCAGGGTGTCGGCGGCGTCGGCCACCTCGCGGGTGGCCGAGCGGGCCCGGTCCAGGCAGCGCTGCAGGACCAGGCGCGGTGGCGGACCGGTGTCCAGCGCCTCGGCGGCGTCGTCCAGCGGGAGGGCGATCGAGTCCGCCACCCGGACCAGCGCCTGGCCGGCCAGACGCGACGGCATCGACGGCGGGTAGAGCAGGTTGAAGGCGATGCCCACGCCGGCGCCGATCAGGGTGGTGACCACCCGGGTCTCGGCGGCCACGTCGGTGTTGGCGACGCCGAGGATGAGCATGGCGCTGATCGGGGTCTCCAGCGCCTGGTCGCCCAGCCGGAGCACCTTGGCCAGCAGCAGCGCGGCGGCGATGGCCGCGCCGAGGCTCCACCAGGTCAGCCCGATCCAGGTGGAGAGCACCACGGCGATCAGCACCCCGGTGAGCACCGCACCGACGCGGACCAGCCCCATCTTCAGCGTGGAGAAGGCCGAGGCCTGCACGACCAGCAGGGCGGTGAGCGACCCGGTGAGGTCGATGGCGCCGTCGGTGAGGAGCAGGGTCAGCAGGTAGGCCACGACCGCCGCGGAGGTGAGCCGCAGCACCCCCGCGAAGGCGGGCCAGGCGCGGCCCGGGACCTCCAGCAGCATCGCGCGGCGCAGACCCAGCCGGCGGGCGGGGCGGGCCAGCAGCTCGCGGAGCACCCGACGCCGGTCGTCGCGGGCACGCAGGGGCGCGCTCCGGCTGGCGTCGCGATCGGGCTCCACGGACCCAGTCTGGCTGCTCGACCACCCCGGTGTCTGTGCCCGGCACGGACGTGGAGCGGTCGCGAGCAGGTGTCAGGATCCGGTCAGCCCCGGGACTGTCGGAGGCCCCTCCTAGATTGGTCGGGTCGTCACCAGCCGGTGCCGCGCACCCGTCCGGAAGGAGCAGCCGTGGCCACGCACCTCGCCGAGCCGCGCGCCCGCGACCGGTCGTCCTCGGCCTCCGCGCCGGGCCTGCGACCGGACTGCACGGAGCAGCTGACGGCCATGATGCGCGAGCGGGTGCTGGTCATCGACGGCGCGATGGGCACCGCCATCCAGCGCGACCGCCCCGACGAGGCCGGCTACCGGGGCGAGCGCTTCGCCGACTGGCCCTCCGACGTCCAGGGCAACAACGACCTGCTGACGCTGACTCAGCCCGAGATCATCGCCGGCATCCACCGGGAGTACCTCGAGGCCGGGGCGGACGTGATCGAGACCAACACGTTCAACGCCACCGCCATCGCCATGGCCGACTACGGCATGCAGGAGCTGGCCCACGAGCTGAACCTGGAGGCCGCGCGGCTGGCCCGCCGCGAGTGCGACCGCGCCGAGGCCGCCGAGCCAGGGCGTCCTCGGTTCGTGGCCGGCGCGCTCGGCCCCACCAACCGGACGGCCTCGATCAGCCCCGACGTCAACGACCCGGGCGCCCGCAACGTCACCTGGGACGAGCTGGTGGATGCCTACACCACCGCGGTGCGCGGCCTGCTCGAGGGCGGGGCGGACCTGCTGGTGATCGAGACCGTCTTCGACACCCTCAACGCCAAGGCGGCGGTCTTCGCCGTCGAGGAGGTGTTCGAGGAGCACGGACGCCGCTGGCCGCTGATCATCTCCGGCACCATCACCGACGCCTCCGGCCGCACCCTGTCGGGCCAGACCACCGAGGCCTTCTGGCACTCGGTCCGCCACGCCCGCCCGCTGCTGATCGGGTTGAACTGCGCCCTGGGGGCGGCGGAGATGAGGCCCTACCTGGCCGAGCTGAGCCGGGTCGCGGACACCTTCGTCTCCTGCTACCCCAACGCCGGTCTGCCCAACGCCTTCGGCGAGTACGACGAGGTGGCCTCCGAGACCGCGGCGGTGGTGCGGGAGTTCGCCGCGGCCGGCCTGGTCAACATGGTGGGCGGGTGCTGCGGCACCACACCCGAGCACATCGCCGCCATCGCCGCCGCGGTGGCCGACCAGGCGCCGCGGGTGCCGCCGGTGCGACCGCCGGCGCTGCGGTTGTCGGGGCTGGAGGCGCTGTCGGTCACCGACGAGAGCCTGTTCGTCAACATCGGCGAGCGCACCAACATCACCGGCTCGGCCCGGTTCCGCAGGCTGATCAAGGACGGCGACTACGACACCGCCCTGTCGGTCGCGGCCCAGCAGGTCGAGAGCGGCGCCCAGGTCATCGACGTCAACATGGACGAGGGGATGATCGACGGGGTCGCCGCGATGGACCGCTTCCTCAAGCTGGTCGCCGCCGAGCCCGACATCAGCCGGGTCCCGTTGATGGTGGACAGCTCCAACTTCGCGGTGATCGAAGCCGGGCTGAAGGTCGTCCAGGGCAAGCCGATCGTGAACTCGATCTCGCTCAAGGAGGGCGAGGACGCCTTCCGCCGGCAGGCCCGGCTGGTCCGCCGCTACGGCGCGGCCGCGGTGGTGATGGCCTTCGACGAGGAGGGGCAGGCCGACAGCCTGGAGCGGCGCCGCCAGATCTGCGCCCGGGCCTACCGGATCCTGGTCGAGGAGCTGGACTTCCCCGCCGAGGACATCATCTTCGACCCCAACGTCTTCGCCGTGGCCACCGGCATCGAGGAGCACGCCCGCTACGGGCTGGACTTCATCGAGGCCTGCACCTGGATCAAGGAGAACCTGCCCGGCGCCCGGATCTCCGGCGGCATCTCCAACGTCTCCTTCTCCTTCCGGGGCAACAACCCGGTCCGGGAGTCGATCCACGCCGTCTTCCTGTTCCACGCCATCGCCGCCGGGCTCGACATGGGCATCGTCAACGCCGGCGCCCTGGTGGTGCTGGACGACGTCGACGACGAGCTGCGCACCCGCGTCGAGGACGTCCTGCTGGCCCGTCGGAGCGACGCCACCGAGCGGCTGCTGGAGGTCGCCGAGACCTACCGCGGCAGCGGCGAGGTGGTGGAGAAGACCGCCGACGAGTGGCGCTCGCTGCCGGTGGGGGAGCGGATCACCCACGCCCTGGTCAAGGGGCTGGACGCCCACGTCGAGGCCGACACCGAGGAGCTGCGGGCCGAGATCGCCGCCCGCGGCGGACGTCCGATCGAGGTCATCGAGGGCCCGCTGATGGGCGGCATGAACGTGGTCGGCGACCTCTTCGGCGCCGGGCGGATGTTCCTGCCGCAGGTGGTGAAGTCGGCCCGGGTGATGAAGAAGGCCGTGGCCTACCTGATCCCCTTCATCGAGGCCGAGAAGGCCGAGGCCGGCGAGGCGCCCGGGGGCAAGGACACCAACGGCACCATCGTGATGGCCACCGTGAAGGGCGACGTCCACGACATCGGCAAGAACATCGTGGGCGTGGTGCTGCAGTGCAACAACTTCGAGGTGATCGACCTCGGGGTGATGGTCCCGGCCCAGAAGATCCTGGCCGCGGCCCAGGAGCACGACGCCGACATCATCGGGCTGTCCGGGCTGATCACCCCGTCGCTGGACGAGATGGTCGCGGTGGCCACGGAGATGCAGGCCCAGGGTCTCAGCATCCCGCTGCTGATCGGGGGCGCCACCACCTCCCGGGCCCACACCGCGGTCAAGGTCGACCCCCGCTACTCCGGCCCGGTGGTGTGGGTGAAGGACGCCTCCCGCTCGGTCCCGGTGGCCGCGGCCCTGCTGCACGACGAGCAGCGCCCGCAGCTGATGGCGGAGGTGAAGCGCGACTACGACGCCCTGCGCACCCGCCACGCCGGCAAGCAGGACCGACGCCTGCTCTCCCTGGAGGTCTCCCGCGCCCGCCAGACCCCGGTGGACTGGGACGGGTACGTGCCGCCGCTGCCCCGCGACCCCGGCGTGCACGTGCTGGACGACTACGACCTCACCGAACTGATCGGCTACATCGACTGGCAGCCCTTCTTCAACGCATGGGAGATGAAGGGCCGCTTCCCCGACATCCTGCACTCCCCGGCCACCGGCGAGGCCGCCCGGCGGCTCTACGAGGACGCCCAGGTGATGCTGGAGACGATGGTCGCGGAGAAGTGGATCACCGCCCGCGGGGTGTTCGGGCTCTTCCCGGCCAACCGGGTGGGGGACGACACCGAGATCTACACCGACTCCAGCCGCACCGAGGTGCGCACCGTGCTGCACCACCTGCGCCAGCAGGGTGACCACCGCGAGGGGGTGCCGAACCGGTCCCTGGCCGACTACGTGGCCCCGGCCGACACCGGTCTGGCCGACCACGTCGGTGCCTTCGCGGTGACGGCCGGGATCGGGGTGCCCGAGCGCGTGACAGCCTTCAAGGAGGCGCTGGACGACTACTCCGCCATCCTGCTGGAGTCGCTGGCCGACCGGCTGGCGGAGGCTTTCGCCGAACGCCTGCACCAGCGGGTCCGGACCGAGTTCTGGGGCCATGTCGAGACCGAGCAGCTGAGCAACGAGGACCTGATCGCGGAGAAGTACTCCGGGATCAGGCCGGCTCCCGGCTACCCGGCCTGCCCGGAGCACACCGAGAAGGAGACCCTGTGGGAGCTCCTCGACGTGGCCGCCAGCACCGGCATCGAGCTGACCGAGTCGATGGCCATGTGGCCCGGTGCCTCGGTGTCGGGGTGGTACTTCTCCCACCCGCAGGCCCAGTACTTCGTCGTGGGCCGGCTCGGCCAGGACCAGGTCGCCGACTACGCCCGCCGCAAGGGCTGGACGCAGACCCAGGCCGAGAAGTGGCTGTCGGCCAACCTCGGCTACGACCCGGAGGACTGACCGGTCGAGCGCACCGGCACCTTGCTCTTCTCTGCCAGGATGGGGACGCCATGACTGCTGAAGCCGAGACCCTGCCCGCCGCCACCACCGGGTCGAGCGGCCCGCAGCCGACGACCGAGCGCCCCGCCGCGGTGCTGTGGGACTTCGACGGCACCCTGGTGGACTCCGAGCCGCTGTGGATGCGGGCCCAGCACGACCTGATCCCGCAGTGGGGCGGGGAGTGGTCCGACGAGCACGCCCACCAGCTGGTCGGCAACTCCCTGATCACCTCCGGGGAGTACATCGTCCGGGTGCTGGGTCGCGACGACATGACGCCGGAGTTCGTGGTCGACGCACTGGTCGAGCGGGTGGTCGCCGCCCTGCGCGCCGGCGAGATCGAGTGGCGTCCCGGGGCGCGCGAGCTGCTGGAGGAGCTGCACGCCGCGGGCGTCCCCTGCGCCCTGGTCTCGGCCTCCTACCGCCGTCTCCTCGACGCCGTGCTCGAGGTGCTCCCCGAGGGGACCTTCGCCACCGTGGTCGCCGGGGACGACGTCCGTCACGGCAAGCCGCACCCGGAGCCCTACCTGACCGCCTGCACCCGGCTGGGCGTGCGGCCGGAGGAGACCGTGGTGCTGGAGGACTCCATCCCCGGCTGCGCGTCGGGGAGTGCCGCCGGGGCGGTGGTGCTGGGCATCCACAACATGGTCGACCTCCCGACCGGGCCCCGCCGGGTCCTGCTGGACACCCTGCACGGCGTCGGCGTGCCGGAGCTCAGCGCGCACTACACCAGCGCCCGCGGCGAGACGGGCCCGGACGTCCCGGGCGGGCCGGTGTGAGCGGCCTGCGTCGCCTGCTGGGCACCGTCTGCCTGCTGGTGGCCGCCGTGCTGTTGGCCGGGTGCACCGAGGCGCCGCTCCCGGACCCGGTGGACCCGAGCAGCCCGAGCCCCTCGCCCCGGCCCTACCTGACCATCGGCACCACCGACGTGATCACCCAGCCCGACCCGGCCGGGATCACCACCCAGGCCTCGAGCGCGATGGCGTTCAACGTCTTCCAGCGACTGATGACCGTGCCGCCCACCGTGGGCGACGAGGAGGTCTTCCCCAAGCCGGAGGCCGCCCAGGAGTGCCAGGTCGAGAGCGTGACCGTCTACCTGTGCATCCTGAACCCGGGGATGACCTTCCACAACGGCCACGCCCTGACCTCTAGCGACGTCAAGTTCTCCATCGAGCGTGCGCTCCGTCTCGACGTCGAGGGCACCGGAGTCTCCGGGCTGGAGGTGCTGCGCCGGATCGAGACCCCGGACGACCTCACCATCCGCTTCGAGCTCAACCGGCCCGACAACCGCTTCAACTTCGCACTGGCCAGCCCGGTCGCCTCGATCGTCGACGAGGAGGTCTACGATCCCGACCGGCTCCGCGGTGCCGACCTCAGCGTGGCCGGGTCCGGCCCGTACCGGGTCAGCCAGCTGGGGGAGGAGCAGGTCCGCTTCGACCGCTTCGCCAAGTACATCGGCCCCACCGCCGGGCTGCAGCAGACGCTCCTGCTGCAGTCCTTCCCCGACTCCGGCAGCCTCGAGCAGGCCATGACCGAGCAGCGCGTCGACGCGGTCTGGCGCGGGCTGGGTTCCGCGGCGGTCACCCGGATGGTGGCCCAGATCGCCGCCTCACCGCAGCAGCGCACCGAGGCCGGTTTCGCCGAGCAGCGGGTGCCCGGCGCCCGCGTCCACCGGCTGCACTGGTCGCCGGACTCACCGCTGCGGCCCGACGCCGCTCTGCGGGACGCGGTGAACGTGGCGCTGCAGGGGGACCGGACGCTGGACAGCATCGTGCCGCCCACCGTCGCGGGTTACGTCCCCTCCTTCGACGTGGGCGGCCAGGCCACGCCGCAGGAGCGGCCCGGGCGCAGCAACCTGGTCCTCAGCTACGACTCCACCGTCCCCGACGGGGGCGACCTGGCCAACGTGGTGCGCTCGCGGATCGAGGCTGCCGGGGACATGTCGGTGCGGGTCGCCCCGGACGCCGCCGAGGCCGATCTCTTCCTCGTCGACGAGAAGGCCTGGACCCCGACCGCGGAGGCCTGGCTGCAGGCCTACGTCAACTCACCGGCGGTGGGGAGCACCGTCCGCGTGCAGGAGCTGATGGACCGCTACCGCGCCGAGACCGATCCGGTCATCATCGAGGGGCTGCTCTCGGAGCTGCAGAAGCAGGCCGGGGCCGACGCCGTGCTGCTGCCGCTGGACCAGTCCGACGAACCGATCTACCTGGCCGAGGGCACGAGCTGGACCCCCGGCTCGTTCGGGCCCGGCTGGCAGCTGGGTCTGTGGGGCATCACCCGCGCCTGACCCCGGGCACCCGTGAGCACGTCGCCCGCGAACGCCGTGACCGGCCGCAGCGAGGGGCCGCGGCTGGCCGGGAGCTCGCCACCACCGACACCCGACACCTGACCCGCTGCACCACCTGAACCGACGGCACCACCTGAAGGCCCCGCGCTCGTCGCGGGGCTCCACCATCCGGAAGGATCCTTGACCGTGAGCGAACCCCCCACCGACCTGTCCGGCGTACGCACCGGCCCGCTGCGAGCCGGGGAGCGGATCACCCTGAGCGACCCGAAGGGCCGCCGGAACTCGGTGGTGCTGGAGCCGGGGAAGTCCTTCCACACCACCAAGGGCGGCATCAGCCACGACGAGCTGATCGGCGGGCCGGAGGGCGTGGTGGTCCGCTCGGTCGGCGGGACCGAGTTCCTGGCCATGCGCCCGCTGCTCAACGAGTTCAGCGTGACCATGCCGCGCGGTGCCGCGGTGGTCTACCCCAAGGACGCCGCCCAGATCGTGGTGGCCGCCGACATCTTCCCCGGCGCCCGCGTGGTCGAGGCCGGCGTGGGCTCCGGCGCGCTGTCGCTGTACCTGCTGCGCGCCGTCGGACCGACCGGCCGGCTCTGGTCCTACGAGCGCCGCGAGGACTTCGCCACCATCGCCCAGCGCAACGTGACCGGTTTCCTGGGCGGGGACCACCCGGCCTGGGAGGTGCGGGTGGGTGACCTGGTGCAGACCCTCGGCCCGGAGCCGGTCGACCGCGTGGTGCTCGACATGCTGGCCCCCTGGGAGTGCGTCGAGGCGGTCGCCGGGGTGCTGGAGCCGGGCGGGGTGGTCTGCTGCTACGTGGCCACCACCACCCAGCTCGGCCGCACCGTCGACACCTTCCGCGCCCACGGCTCCTTCACCGAGCCCGAGGCCACCGAGACCACGGTGCGCGGCTGGCACGCCGAGGGGCTGGCCATCCGGCCCGCGCACGCCAGCACCGGCCACACCGGCTTCCTGGTCACCACCCGCCGTCTCGCCCCCGGCGTGCAGGCCCCGCAGCGCAAACGGCGACCCGCGGCGGGGGCCTACGGCGCGGACTACACCGGCCCGCGTCCCCGCAACATCGCCCCGCACCCGGCCGACGCCGACCCCGAGCCCGCCGGCTGATCCCGGCGGCATCGGCGGCCCGGGACGGTGAGCCCTCCCGGGCCTCGCCGCCCCGGTTCTGTCGGTGCCGCGGAGTAGCGTTGCGGACATGGCAGAGGATCAGGGCCCCGGCCCGTCGGGTGTCGGGGACGGCACGCACGAGGCCAACACGCTGGCGGCACGGGTGTACCGCCTGACCGACGAGGTCGACGAGCTGCGGCGCCAGGTGGCCCGTCACCCGCGCGACCTCGAGCTGGCCGAGCGCCGGCTCGCGCAGGCACGCAGCGACGCCGCCGCCCAGGCCCGCCAGAACGAGCGGCTGGTCAGCGCCCTCGGTGACGCCCGCACACGGCTGGTCGAGCTGCGCTCGGAGGTCGAGGCGCTGGGGGAGCCGCCGAGCTCCTTCGGGGTGGTGCTGGAGGTGCTGGAGGGCGAGCGGACCCTGGTCGACGTCTCCACCGGCGGCCGCCGGCTGCGGGTCGCGCTCAGCCCGGAGGTCGTGGCCGAGCGGCTGCGCCCGGGCACCGGCGTGCTGCTCAACGAGAGCATGGTGGTGACGGGCACCACCACCGCCGACGAGTCCGGTGAGGTGGTGCGGCTCAAGGACGTCCTCCCCGACGGTCTGCGGGCGGTGGTGGTGGCCCGCGGGGACGAGGAGGACGTCGTCCTGCTCGGGGAGCGGCTGCGTCAGCAGCGGCCCAGCCCCGGTGACTCGCTGCTGGTGGACCGGCGGGCCGCGGTGGCCCTGGAGCGGGTGCCCAAGCTCGACATGGAGGACCTCGTCCTGGAGGAGGTCCCCGACATCGACTACTCCAGCATCGGCGGGCTCGGCCCCCAGATCGAGCAGATCCGCGACGCCGTCGAGCTGCCCTTCCTGCACCGGCACCTGTTCACCGAGTACGACCTGGAGCCCCCGAAGGGGATCCTGCTCTACGGCCCGCCCGGCTGCGGCAAGACCATGATCGCCAAGGCGGTGGCCAACTCGCTGGCCCGCAAGGTGCAGGAGGCGGCCGCCGAGCGCGGCGAGGAGGTCACCCGCCAGCACTCCTTCTTCCTCAACGTCAAGGGCCCGGAGCTGCTGAACAAGTACGTCGGGGAGACCGAGCGCCACATCCGGCTGATCTTCGCCCGCGCCCGGGAGAAGGCCTCGGACGGGATGCCGGTGGTGATCTTCTTCGACGAGATGGAGTCGCTGTTCCGCACCCGCGGGACCGGGGTCTCGTCCGACGTGGAGAACACCATCGTGCCCCAGCTCCTCAGCGAGATCGACGGCGTGGAGCAGCTGGCCAACGTGATCGTGATCGGTGCCTCCAACCGCGAGGACATGATCGACCCGGCGATCCTGCGCCCCGGCCGGCTGGACGTGAAGATCAAGGTCGAGCGACCCGACGCCGAGGCCGCGCGGGAGATCTTCGCCCGCTACCTCACCGCCACCCTGCCGCTGCACGCCGACGACCTCGCCGAGTTCGGCGGGGACGGCGCCCGCTGCCGGCAGGCCATGATCGACCGCACGGTGCAGCAGATCTACAACGAGGACGCGGAGAACCAGTTCCTCGAGGTGACCTACGCCGGCGGTGACAAGGAGACCCTGTACTTCAAGGACTTCACCTCCGGGGCGATGGTGCAGAACATCGTCGGACGGGCGAAGAAGCTGGCCATCAAGGAGCAGCTGGCCACCGGCGTCGGGGGCATCCGGATCGGGCACCTGCTGCAGTCCTGCACCGACGAGTTCGCCGAGAACGAGGACCTGCCCAACACCACCAACCCCGACGACTGGGCGCGGATCTCGGGCAAGAAGGGGGAGCGGATCGTCTACATCCGCACCCTGATCAACCGCAAGGAGCCCGGTCAGTCCCGCTCGATCGACACCGTCACCAACACCGGCCAGTACCTCTGAGGGCGGCGGCCGAGGTGGCTCGCCTGTTCCTGCTGGTCGGGCTCCCCGGCGCCGGCAAGACCACCGAGGCCCGACGGCTCGCGGCCGAGCACCGGGCGCTCCGGCTCACCCCCGACGCATGGATGATCCCGCTCTTCGGTGAGTCCGACGCCGGGGGCAAGCGCGACGTGCTGGAGGGCCGGCTGATCGCCCTGGCCCTCGACGCGCTGGCCGTCGGCGTCGACGTGGTGCTCGACCTCGGGCTCTGGAGCCGGGACGAGCGCTCCGCCCTGCGCTGGCTCGCCGCCTCCCGCGGCGCGTCCTGCGAGGTCGTCCACCTTCCCGTGTCCCGCGACGTCCAGCTGCAGCGCATCCGCGACCGGTGGGCCCGCACGCCCGAGGAGACCTACCCGATCAGCGAGGCCGAGCTCGACCGCTGGCGGGAGCAGCTCGAGCCGCCCGACACCGACGAGCTCACCGGCGGCGCCGTCCCGGAGCCGCCGCCGGGTTGGGCCGACTGGGCGGCCTGGGCGGCGGAGCGGTGGCCGTCCTCGGACCGGTGAGCTCAGCGGTGTCACGACCTGGCGTCCGGCGGGTCGGGGACCGCACCCGGTGGCCGGACCGCTCAGACCTGGATGCCCTGCAGGGCCAGGGCCATCAGACGTCCGGCGCTGCCGGGGTCGTGCTGGCAGGCGTGGGAGATGCCGTCCGCGAGCCCCAGCAGGTCGTCCACGGGCAGCGGACGGACCGTGCCCGCGGCGACGGCGTCGTGAAGCAGTCGCTCGCCGGCCTGGCGGAGCATGGTGTGGCACGTCTGCAGGGAGCCGGCGGAGGTGGTGCGCGAGGCCAGCAGGGTGTCGGCCAGGCCCCGGGTGCTGGCGGCGTAGTCGGCGAGCTCCGCGAGCCACCGGCTCAGGGCCTCCTCCGGTGGCAGCTGCGCGGCCAGCTCGTCGGCGCGGTCGCACAGGGCCCGGACCCGGTCGGAGAACACGGCCTCCAGCAGGAGGGTGCGTGACGGGAAGTGCCGGTGCAGGGTCGCCGACCCCACCCCCGCCTCACGGGCGACGAGCTCCAGGGACGCCGAGGCGCCGTCGCGGGCGACCACGGCGACCGCGGCTCCGAGGATGCGGTCACGGTTGCGCAGCCTGTCCGCACGGGGTGCCCGACCAGGTCCGGGGGTCTCTCCGCCCGCAGTCGCCACGTCCCCTCCCGCTCCTCGCCGTCGACTCGTTCCGGATCCTCATCGTGCCGCAGGGCCTCCGCGGCGGATCAGCGGGTGGCGCCGGGACCCATGGCGATGACGACCTTGCCCCGCACCCCGCCCGACCGCAGCCGCTCGAAGGCGGCCGCGGTCGCCTGGAGCGGGACCTCGGAGTCGACGGTGGGCTGCAGCACCCCGCTCTCGACCAGACGGGTCAGCCGGGTCAGCTGGGCCTGGGAGGGGTCGTTGCTGAACGACGGCACCCGGCCCCGGGTGCGCAGGTTGGCCCAGCCCATGGCGACGAGGGTCCGCAGCGGGGAGCCGGGGTCCAGCGCGAGGGGCAGCAGCCGCCCACCCGGCGCCAGCCGGCGCAGGTACCCGTCCAGGTCGGTGCCCACGAGGTCGAGGACCACGTCGAAGGTGCCCAGGGCGTCCGCGTCGGTGGCCAGGTAGTCGACGACCTCGTCCGCGCCCAGACCGCGGACCCAGTCGAGGTTGGCGCGGGACGCCAGACCGGTGACGTGCGCCCCCATCGACCGGCCGAGCTGCACCGCGACGGCTCCCACGCCGCCGCTGGCACCCCGCACCAGCAGCCGCTCGCCCGGACGCAGTCGCGCCTTGTCCTGCAACGCCGTCAGCACCGTCGTCCCCGCCGCCGGCAACGACGCGGCGAGGACGAGATCCAGGTCCCTGGGTGCCGGGGCCACCCGCGAGTGGGGGACGGTGACGTACTCGGCGATGCTGCCGAAGGTGCGGTGCGGCACCAGACCCCACACCGCGTCGCCCACCCGGCGCGTGCCGACGCCGGACCCGACCGCGCTGACCGTGCCGGCGAAGTCGACGCCCACCCCGGCCGGGAAGCGGGTGCGCAGCAGCCGACGCAGCCGTCCGGCCATGATGGCCGGCTCACCCCCACCGGCGCCGGCACCGCTGACGCGCACCTGCACCTCACCCGCACCCGGAGCGACCCGAGGCACCTCGTCCACCTGCAGGACGTCGGTGGGGTCGCCGTAGCGGTGGTAGCGAGCTGCCTGCATCGTGCTGGCCGTCATCGGGAGTCCTCTCGGCGAGGTGGAGAGCGCCCCCACTTCCACCACGATACGGGGTGGCCCTCCACTTCGTCACCAGACCGCCTGGAGGCGGTGCAGGAGCCCACAGCCGGTCGACGGACGGCGTACGTCCGCCGATATCAGGGCGCCGGACGCCCTCGCTCATCCCGCCGCGCTCCTGGCGACGATCACGGACAGGACGCCGAGCAACGGGCCGCGTCGGGGAAGCGGTCTGCTTGTCCGCGGCGCCCAGGCCCAGGACGGGCTGGTTGGTTGGTTGGTTGGTTGGTTGTGAGCCTTGCCCGGACGTGTGTACCGGCTCGACCAGCGGGGCTGCCGGATGCGGCCCACCGCGACGACGGTGCCGGAGACGGGTAGGGGAGGCTCAGCCCATCTGCTCGTGCACGAAGCACCAGCGCCAGGACTCCCCGGACTCGAAGGAGCGGATCACCGGGTGGCCGGTCTCGTGCGCGTGCCGCGTCGAGTGCCGTCCCGCGGAGGAGTCGCAGCAGCCCACGTGGCCGCAGCCCAGGCAGATCCGCAGGTGCACCGGGTTCGTGCCCTCCGCCAGGCACTCCGAGCAGGTCGGCCCGCTCGGCCGGGGGTCGGGCTGCTCGGCCGCGGCCAGGAGGTGGGAGCAGTCCTCGTTGAGGCTGGCGTGCAGCACCTCGTCGCCCTCGTCCTCGCGGAGCGAGGCACCCTCGGTGGCGCGGTCGAAGCGAGCGGTCGCCACCTGCAGGTTGGCCTCCTCCTGGTCCAGGGCGTTGAGGACCTCCTGCAGCACCTCCGACTCCGCCGTGCGGCTGTCGCGGATGCGCAGCACCTCGGCGCGCTCGACCTCCAGCATCTCCAGCCGGAGCCGGCGGTAGGACTCCCCGGGCATCTCCCGGTCCGCCTCCCGCCCGGCCCGCACGCTCTCCCACAGCATGTTGATCCGCTGCTCGCTCCGCTGCCGCAGCTCGGCCACGGCGGTCTCGTCGTACCCGGCGCCCTCCTCGGCGCTGCGCCGCTCCAGCTCGGCCAGACCGGCGCGGGACGCGGTCGCGGCGACCTCGGCGGCGACCAGGGAGTCGGCGCGGGCGTCCGGCGCGCGCACCCCCATCCGCCGGGCGATCCAGGGGAGCGTGGCCCCCTGGCCGACCAGGGTGATGGCGACGACCGACATCGCCGCCAGCACGAGCACCTCGCGCTGGGGGGTCTCGGCCGGGAGCGAGAGCGCTGCGGCCAGCGTCACCACGCCGCGCATGCCCGCCCAGGACATCACCACCAGCTCACCGCGCCGCATCCGCTCGCCGTCGCGGCCCGGGGTGTTGATGAAGGGGGAGGTGATCAGCACCCAGAGCGGACGGCTGAGCACGGTCACCAGCAGCACCGCCGCGCACAGCAGCAGCGTCTGCGACAGCGGCACCTCGGCCTCGCGCACGGCGGTCAGGGTCGGCGCGAGCTGCAGCCCGGCCATCAGGAACACCGCGTTCTCCAGGAAGTACTGCAGGGTGGCCCAGTTGATCCGCTGGCTGAGCCGGGCGGTGGCGGTCTGCTGGACGTGGGAGCGGTGGGCCAGCACCAGGCCGGCGAGCACCACGGCCAGGACGCCGGAGCCGTGCAGCATCTCGGCGGGCAGGAAGGCCAGCCAGGGGGTGACCAGGGAGAGCGCGGTGCTCGCCCTCGGGTCGCCCAGCCGACGGTGCAGCTGACCCAGCACCGTGGCCACCAGGACCCCCACCAGCCCGCCCACCAGCACCGACAGGAGGAAGCCGACCCCGACCTCACCCGGCGTCACGATGCCGACGATGGCGGCCGAGCTCGACCCGAGCAGCACGATGGCGGTGGCGTCGTTGACCAGGGACTCACCCTCGAGCATGGTCACCAGCCGGCGGGGGAGACCGATACGGCGTCCCACCGCGGTGGCGGCGACGGCGTCCGGCGGGGCCACGGTGGAACCCAGCGCCAGGGCGGCGGCCAGCGGGACCCCGAGCAGCCACCAGGTGGTGAGCCCGACGGTCAGCGTGGTGAAGACCACCAGCCCGACGGCCAGGGCGAGGATGGCCCGGGTCTCGCGCTTGAAGTCGATCAGCGAGACCTGGACCGCGGCGGCGTAGAGCAGCGGCGGCAGCAGCCCGAGCAGGATGAGGTCGGGGTGGAAGGGCTCGTCCGGCGTGAAGGGCAGGAAGGACGCCGCCAGCCCGACGACGGTCAGGACGAGCGGGGACGGCAGCCCGAACCGCCGGCTCAGCGAGGCCACGACGATGACGGTCAGGGCAAGGCCGAGGAGCAGCAGCTCCAGCTCGTGCTCGTGCAGGTCCACCTCAGGCCGCCGCTCGTCGTGGTGCCCGGCGGTCGACCGCGGTGGCGACCAGGCGCCAGCCCAGCAGCAGCACCGCGAGCGTGAGGGCGGTGACCACCACGAACGGCAGCCGGGCGGTGTCCTCGGTCAGCAGCAACCGCAGCAGCAGCCCGCCGACCCAGGTGGTCCCCCACACCACCAGACCCGAGGGGAGCAGCCGCGGTGAGCGCCAGACCCGTACCAGGACCTCCGAGACGACCAGGGCGAGCAGGAAGGGCCACAGGGTGCCCAGGACGGCGCCGGCGGTCAGCGACTCGTGGCTGCGCAGGCCCACCAGCACGAAGACGAGGACGCACAGCACGTCGGCTGCCGTCACGCGGAGCGGTGTCACGACGGCACCCTACGTCGGTCGACGGACCCCGGGGCGACGCTGGACACGCGGCCCACCCGGCTAGCATCGCGGCCATGTCCGCCCCCGGCACCGTGCCCTCCTCGACCGTGCTGGGGCTGGAGACCGAGTACGGCATCCTGCTGGCCGGTCAGGGCCCGGTCTCGGCGCTGCAGGAGCGCCTGGACGACCTGCACCCGATGCACCTGTCCAACGCGGTGATCCGGGCCTACGCCCAGCTGGTGACCCAGCGCCCGACCGGCTGGGACTTCGAGACCGAGTCCCCGCTGGCCGACGCGCGCGGGTTCTCCCGGCCGCGCGGGGAGGCGCTGGCCGACCAGCTGACCGACGTCGACTCCGGTCTGGCCAACATGGTGCTCACCAACGGGGCCCGGCTCTACGTCGACCACGCCCACCCCGAGTGGGCCACGCCGGAGGTCACCAACGCCCTGGACGCGGTCCGCTGGGACCGGGCCGGGGACCTGGCGATGTCGATGGCCGCCCGCGCCGCCTCCCAGGTGCTCGGTCGCGACATCCGGCTGTACAAGAACAACACCGACGGCAAGGGCGCCTCCTACGGCACCCACGAGAACTACCTGCTGCTGCGCAGCACCCCCTTCCACCGGGTGGTCGTCCAGTTCACCCCCTTCCTGGTGTCGCGGTCGGTGCTGGTGGGCGCGGGCCGGGTCGGGATCGGCCAGCACAGCGACCGGGCGGGCTTCCAGCTGACCCAGCGGGCGGACTTCTTCGAGGCCGAGGTCGGGCTGGAGACCACGGTCAACCGCCCGATCATCAACACCCGCGACGAGCCGCACGCCGACGCCCGGCTGCACCGCCGGCTGCACGTCATCACCGGCGACGCCAACCAGTGCGAGTACGCCACCTGGCTCAAGGTGGGCACCGCCTCGCTGGTGCTGCGGATGATCGAGGGCGGAGGCTGGCAGGACGTGCCCCGGCTCGCCGACCCGGTGCAGGCCATGGGGCAGGTCAGCCACGACCCCACCCTCCGCGCGACGGTGGCCCTGCAGGACGGGCGCCGGGTCACCGCCCTGGACCTGCAGGAGCAGGTGCTGGCGGCGGTCCGCGAGCACCTGGTCCGGGAGGGGGCGAGCGCCGCCGACACCGAGGTGGTGGAGGGCTGGCAGGAGGTGCTGGACGACCTGCGGGCCGACCCGGCACGCTGCGCCGACCGGCTGGACTGGGTCGCCAAGCAGGGTCTGCTGGAGCGCTACCGCGAGCGCGACGGCCTCTCCTGGGACTCCCCGAAGCTGGCCCTGGTCGACCTGCAGTACGCCGACATCGATCCCGCTCGCAGCCTGCACCGGGCACTTGAGGCCCGCGGCCGGGTCCGCCGGCTGGTCAGCGAGGAGGACGCCGACCTGGCCCGCTCCGAGCCGCCGGAGGACACCCGCGCCTGGTTCCGGGGGCGGTGCATGAGCCGTTTCGCCGAGCAGGTGGTCGCCGCCTCGTGGGACTCGGTGATCTTCCAGCTGGACAGCCAGCGCTCCTGGGTGCGGCTCCCTACCCCGGACCCGCTGCGGGGCACCCGGGCGCACGTCGGGGAGCTCTTCGACCGGGCGGGCGACGCCGCGGAGCTGCTGGCCCTGCTCGAGGGCTGACCCGCCCCCGTCCGTCGCCGCGGCAGGTCACCGGGACCGGTCAGACGCCTTCGCCGCACCATCCGGGCGGACCCGGGACTGTCGGCGCCGAGCACTAGTCTGGGCCGCGACCCCACCACGGGGGACGAAGGAGGCCACCTTGTCCGAGCAGACCCACGGCCGGCGTCGCGACGACGACACGCCGGACGACCCCACGCCCGCGACGCAGACGCAGAAGCAGGGTGCCGACGTCGACGACCTGCTGGACGAGATCGACTCGGTGCTGGAGTCCAACGCCGAGGAGTTCGTCCGCTCGTTCGTGCAGAAGGGCGGCCAGTGAGCGGGGCCGGGTCCGTCGGGACGGGCGCCTTCGGGGCCGGTCTGCCACCGGCCTACCTGCGCGCCGGGACGTCCTCCTTCAGCGAGTTCCTCGGCTCGGTGGCCCCCGAGCTGGCGCCCCACAGCGCCCGCACCCTGACCGACGTCACCGAGCTGGCCCCGCACGGCACCACCATCGTCGCGGTCACCTTCCCCGGCGGGGTGATGATGGCCGGTGACCGCCGCGCCACCATGGGCAACATGATCGCCCAGCGCGACATCCAGAAGGTCTACGCCGCCGACGAGTTCTCCCTGATCGGGATCGCCGGTGCGGCCGGCATCGCGGTGGAGATGGTGCGGCTCTTCCAGACCGAGCTGGAGCACTACGAGAAGATCGAGGGCGCCCCGCTCTCGCTGGACGGCAAGGCCAACCGGCTGGCCGCGATGATCCGTCAGAACCTGGGGCTGGCCATGCAGGGCCTCGCGGTGCTGCCCCTCTTCGCCGGCTGGGACCCGGCCAGCGACCAGGGCCGGATCTTCTCCTACGACGCCACCGGCGGTCGTTACGAGGAGACCGCCTTCCACTCCGTGGGCTCGGGCTCGGTGTACGCCCGCGGCTCGCTCAAGAAGCTGTACTCACCGGACCTGGACGCCCGCCAGTGCGCCATGGCGGTGGTGCAGGCCCTCTACGACGCCGCCGACGACGACTCCGCCACCGGCGGGCCCGACCTGACCCGGAGGATCTTCCCCATCGTGATGCAGGCCACCGCCGAGGGCGTCACCCGGCTCAGCGACGAGGAGACCAGCGAGATCGCGACCGAGGTGGTCCAGGCCCGGATGCGACGTCCCGACGGCCCGGCGGCGGGGGTGATCTGATGAGCTCCCCGTTCTACGTCGCGCCCGAGCAGCAGATGAAGGACCGGGCCGACTTCGCCCGCAAGGGCATCGCCCGGGGTCGCTCGGTGGTGGTCATGCGCCACGCCGGCGGGATCCTCTTCGTCGCCGAGAACCGCTCCCAGGCGCTGCACAAGGTCAGCGAGATCCACGACCGGATCGGGTTCGCCGCGGTCGGGCGCTACAACGAGTTCGAGAACCTGCGGATCGCCGGCATCCGGCACGCCGACATGCGTGGCTACGCCTACGACCGGGCCGACGTCACCGGCCGCGGGCTGGCCAACGCCTACGCCCAGCTGCTCGGGACGATCTTCTCCAGCGGTGGCGAGAAGCCCTACGAGGTCGAGCTGGTGGTGGCCGAGCTGGGCGCGGAGGCTGCGCAGGACCAGATCTACCGCCTCACCTACGACGGGTCGGTCGGTGACGAGCAGCACCTCGCCGTGATGGGCGGCTCGGCCGACACGATCACCGAGGTGGTGGCCGGCGACCACGCCGACGACCTGCCGCTGGCCGACGCGTTGCGACTGGCCGTGCGGGGGCTGGCCTCCGACGCCGGGGCCGGTCAGCCGCCCCGGGAGATCGGGGCTGAGGCGCTCGAGGTGGCCGTGCTGGACCGGACGCGCCCGCAGACGCGGAAGTTCCGTCGGCTCCCGGCCGCCGTGCTGGCGCCGATGCTGGACGCGCCGGGCAGCCCGGAGTGAGCCGGGCCCTGGCCCGGTCCGCACCGGTGCCGGAGCCCGTGGTGGTGGTCGGGACCGGCATGGTCGGCTCCTCGGTGGGCTGTGCCCTGACCGAGGCCGGCTTCCAGGTCCACCTGGAGGACGCCGTCCCCACCCACGCCCAGGTGGCGGCCTCGCTGGGAGCCGGCACGGCCGCCCCGGCCGACCCGGCGGCTGTCGGGCTGGTCGTGGTCGCGGTGCCGCCACGGGCCATCTCCGCCGTCGTCGCCGACGCCCTGTCACGGTTCCCCGCCGCGGCGGTCACCGACGTCGGGTCGGTGAAGTCCCGACCGCTGGCCGAGCTGCAGCAGCGGGTGGACGACGTCAGCCGCTACGTCGGGTCCCACCCGATGGCCGGGTCCCACGTCGCCGGCCCGACCGCCGCCGACCCCTTCCTCTTCCTGGACCGCACCTGGGTGGTGTGCGAGCACCCCACCGCCGACCCGGCCGCGGTCGCCGCGGTGGAGGCCCTGGTGCGGGCCTGCCGGGCCCGGCTGGTGCGGATGGACCCGGTGGAGCACGACGCCGCCGTGGCCCACGTCTCCCACCTGCCGCACCTGGTGTCCTCGCTGGTGGCCGGCGTGCTGCGCGACCTGCCGGCCGACCACCTCGCCCTGGCCGGTCAGGGGGTCCGCGACGTCACCCGCGTGGCCGCGGGGGACCCGCGGCTGTGGGAGCAGATCGTGGGCATGAACGCCGAGGTCATCTCCGTCGAGCTCGGGGCCCTGCAGACGCGTCTGGACGCGCTCCGCGAGGCCCTCGGTGACGGGCCCGCGGCCCTGACCGACTGGCTCGAGCAGGGGCGCGCCGGCACCCGGCGGATCCCCGGCAAGCACGGCGGCGCCCACACCGAGTGGGCCCGGATGGTGGTGGAGATCCCCGACGCCCCCAACGCGCTGGGCCGGCTGTTCACCGACATCGGCGACGCCGGGCTCAACGTCGAGGACATCACCATCGAGCACGACCCGACCCGCAGGGTGGGCTACCTCTCCCTGGACGTCGAGGCCGACACCCGTGACACCCTGGCCGCACTGCTGACCGACGCCGGCTGGTCGGTGGAGGCCGCCGGCCGCTGAGTGCCCGGTGCGCAGATTCTCCGCGGGTCGGGGTCGCCGTCTAGGCTGAGCGGTTGTGAACACCGAACCAACCCCGCAGCCGCTCGTCGTGGCCATCGACGGGCCCAGCGGCTCGGGCAAGTCCAGCACCGCCCGTGGGGTGGCCCGCCGGCTGGGCCTGGACTTCCTCGACACCGGCGCCATGTACCGGGCCTGCGCCTGGGAGGCCGCCCGCACCGGCGCCGAGACCCCCGAGCAGATCGCCGCGGTGGTGACCGCGGCCGAGCTCCAGGTGACGACCGACCCCGACGACCCGCGGATCAGCATCAACGGAACCGACGTCACCCGGGAGATCCGCGACCCCGAGGTCTCGGCCACGGTGAGCCGAGTGGCCACCGTCCCCGAGGTCCGGGTGGACCTGGTGCTGCGTCAGCAGCAGATCATCGGTGAGGCCACCCGTGGCATCGTCGCCGAGGGCCGCGACATCACCACCGTGGTGGCCCCGCACGCACCCGTCCGGGTGCTGCTGGTCGCCGACCCCGACGCCCGGGTGGCCCGCCGCCAGGCCGAGCTGGGCGAGAAGGTCGACACCGCCCAGGTCACCGACCAGGTGATCCGCCGCGACCGCGACGACTCCACCGTGGCCACCTTCACCGAGGCGGCCGAGGGAGTCACGGTCGTCGACTCCACCCACCTGAGCCTGGACGAGGTCGTCGACCGCATCGTCAGGCTGGCCGAGGAGGCTGCACGATGAGCGAGCACGACCTAGACGAGCAGCTTCCCGAGGGCGGCGCCACCGTGCGTCCCGTGGTGGCCGTGGTCGGACGCCCCAACGTGGGCAAGTCGACCCTGGTGAACCGCATCATCGGCCGCCGCGCCGCGGTGGTGCAGGACATCCCCGGGGTGACCCGGGACCGCGTCTCCTACGACGCCCGCTGGAACGGCCGCGAGTTCGTGGTGGTCGACACCGGCGGCTGGGCCCCCGACGCCCAGGGCATGGCGGCCCAGATCGCCGAGCAGGCCGAGCTGGCCATCGCCGCCGCCGACGCCGTGCTGCTGGTGGTCGACGCCACCGTCGGCATCCAGGACGTCGACGAGGCCGTGGTGCGGGTGCTCCGGCGCAGCAAGAAGCCCGTGGTGCTGGCGGCCAACAAGGTCGACGACCAGCGCACCGAGGCCGAGGCGGCCTCGATGTGGAACCTGGGGCTGGGGGAGCCGTTCCCGGTCTCCGCGCTGCACGGCCGCGGCACCGGCGACATGCTGGACGCGATCCTGCAGGCCCTCCCCGAGGCGCCCACCGAGATCTTCGACGCCCCCCGTGGGCCGCGGCGGGTCGCCATCGTCGGCAAGCCCAACGTCGGCAAGTCCAGCCTGCTCAACAAGCTGGCTGGTCAGCAGCGCTCGGTGGTCGACGACGCCTCCGGCACCACCGTGGACCCGGTCGACGAGCTGGTGGAGATCGGCGGCACCGTCTACCAGCTCATCGACACCGCCGGCATCCGCCGCCGGGTCAAGGAGGCGTCCGGGCACGAGTACTACGCCAGCCTGCGCACCCAGGGCGCCATCGAGCGGGCCGAGATCTGCATCGTGGTGATCGACGCCAGCGAACCGATCAGCGAGCAGGACCTGCGCATCCTGACCATGGTGGAGGAGGCCGGCCGCGCACTGGTGGTCGCCTTCAACAAGTGGGACCTGACCGACGAGGAGCGACGCTTCTACCTGACCCGTGAGATCGAGCGGGACATGGTGCAGTTCGGCTGGGCCGGGCACGTCAACATGTCGGCCCTGACCGGTCGCCACGTCGAGAGGGTCGGGGTGGCCATCGAGAGCGCCCTGGCCGCCTGGGAGACCCGCGTCTCCACCGGCAAGCTCAACGCCTTCCTCGGCCGCGTCGTCGCCGCCCACCCGCACCCGGTGCGGAGCGGGAAGCAGCCGCGGATCCTCTTCGGCACCCAGGCCCAGGCCGGCCCGCCCACGTTCGTGCTGTTCACCTCGGGGGCGATCGACCCGCAGTACACGCGGTTCGTCGAGCGGCGGCTGCGGGAGGACTTCGACTTCCAGGGCAGCCCGATCCACCTCGAGGTGCGGGCCCGGGAGAAGCGCCGGGACCGCAGCTGACGCGGGACGGCGCTGCGGTCGTCCGTCGGCGGATGTCGATTGGAGACCGGGGCGCCTCCTGCGCTAGTGTTGCCGACGCTCCGCTGGTGATCCCGGCGGGGTGATCGGGCTGTGGCGCAGCTTGGTAGCGCACTTGACTGGGGGTCAAGGGGTCGCAGGTTCGAATCCTGTCAGCCCGACAACAGTGGCCAGGCACATCGTGCCTGGCCACAGTCATGTCCCGGCCCCTGTGCTGCCCGCAGCCTCCGGCGATGCCCCAGGTCATGACCTTGCGAGGGCGCGCACCGCCCGTTCGATGGCGGGACGCATGTCGAGCTCGGGGTCGACGGTGAGCCGGTGCAGGAGCAGTCCGTCGCCGAGCGCCATCAGGGCCCGGGTCGCCGGCACCGGGTCGGCGATACCGACGGCCGTCACGATCATCTCCGTCCACCTCTCGAACTCGCGGCGCTGGTGCCGCAGCGGCTCGCTCAGCGCAGGATCGCCGGCGAGCTCGAGGAAGAGGGCGTAGCGTGCGCGGGTCCGCACCGCGAACTCCCCGCTCTGCAGCTCGACCATGGCGCTCAGGCCCTCGATCAAGCCGTCGGGGTCCGTGACGGCCGGCATCGCAGCCGGGTCGAAGTCGGCACGTTCACGCTCGGCGATCCAGTCGACCACGCCGCCGAGCAGCGCCCGACGGGTGCGGAACCAGTTCGAGGTGGATCCGGGCGGCAGGCCTGCTCGTCCGTCGACCCGCGTGTGGCTCAACGCCCGCACGCCCTCCGCACCGAGCAGCTCCACGGCCGCCACGAGCGCACGCTCGCGGGTCGACGCTGGCATGGACACACCCTCCGGACGGACTTACTATGAACATAGTATCTCGGTCGCACCAAGGGGGTCGCCATGTTCACGCCCACCTCGACCTGGTCCCCGCCTCTGCCAGAGGCACCCGGCTTCGACCACAGCGTCGTCGAGACGCCCGGCCTGCGGACGCACGTCGCCGCCATCGGGGAGGGGGAACCGGTCGTGATGCTGCACGGATTCCCTGAGAACTGGTGGCAGTGGCACGCCGTGGCTCCGGTCATCGCCGCACGCGGCTACCGCGTCCTCTGCCTCGACCTGCGCGGGGCCGGCTGGACCGTGGCCGACGATCCGCGGGTCGGACGCGAGACCCGGCTCCGTGACCTGCTCGCCCTCTTCGAGGCCCTCCGCATCGAGCGCGCCCACGTCGTCTCGCACGACATGGGCACCATCACCGCCATCCAGCTGAGCTACGACCACCCGGAGCGGGTCCGGACCGCGGTGCAGCTCGCGGTGCCCCCCGCGTTCTTCGCCTTCAGCCCGAGGATCGTCCCCGGTTTCCGGCACCTTCCCCCCTTCATCTGGCACCGCCGGGGCGCCTCGCTGCGCGGGGTCTTCTCCGACGCCTACGTCGCCCAGCCGATGTCGGAGGAGACGGTCGAGACCTACCTCGCCCCGCTGCGCCGCCCCGACATCGACCACGCGGTGCGTCCGCTCACCCGCGGCATGGTCCTGCCCGAAGCCGTGCGCATGATGCGCGGGGTGTACCGCCGCCAGCGGCTCACGGTGCCGACCCTCGTCGTGTACGGCCGCCGGGACCACCCCTGGAGCGAGCAGGTGCTGGCACGCATCTGCCGCGACCCCGAGCGGTACGCCGACCGCATCGAGCTCGCCTACGTCGACGACGCAGCCCACTTCATCACCGACGACGCCCCCGCCGCGGTCGCCGACCTCGCACTCGACTGGTTCGATCGCTCCGCATGAGCCCGCACGTGGGCTCTCGGGTCTGCCGTCGACCCTGTGACCGCGTCGGCCGCGACACGTGCTGACCGGACCGACAACGGTCGGACGTCGTCGCCGGTCCCTCGTCGGGCAGGGGTTGTGGCGGCAGCGACCTCTCGGACCTCGGCGACAGCACGCAGTCCAAGGCGGGTCGCTCGGTGCTGTCGTCCGCCCGTCCCGGGGTCACGTCCCCGCGCCGGCGCGCTGGGTCAGCCCAGGAGCGAGGCGAGGAACTCGTCGGTGACGCGGACGTCGGAGCGGTCGTAGGTGCTGACGCTCGCGAGGACCTCCGAGGCGCCGGTCCGCTCGAGCAGGTGCGCCAACGACGTCGCGACCTCATCCGGCGTGCCCGCGACCGCGGTCGCGACCCAGGAGTCCACCGCCGTGCGCTTCTTCGTGCTCGCGGTGTCGCGGAGCAGACGACGCACCTCCTCGACGGGCTGGAGCGGGCGGAACTCCCCGACGTCGCGGGAGTCCAGGTAGGCCCAGGCCTCGGGCAGCAGGAGCTCTCGAGCACGTTCGGTGGTCTCGGCCACGACGACGTCGAGGCTCACCACCAGGTAGGGGGCGGGCGTGGTCGGGCTCGGCCGGAAGTTCTCGACGTAGGCGTCGATCGCTGCCGGGTCCTGCAGGAGCGGACCCCCGATCACCGCGGGCAGGCCCCGCTCGGCGGCGAGGGTCAGACCGCCCTGGATGGCGAGCAGGAACACCGGTGGTGGTTCGACGCGTGGCCTGACCGTGATCTCGGCGCGCCCCTCCAGGTACGACCGCACCTGGTCGATCTCGTCAACGTACTCACCCTCGCGCAGGATCGTGCGACCCAGCGCTCGCCGGACCGGCGCGGTGAACCCGAGGGACCCGCCGAGCCCGAGGTCGATCCTGCCGGGGTACAGCGACTCCAGGAGCAGAGCCTGCTCGGCGATCACGACCGGGCGGTGGTTGGGGACCATGATCCCGCCGGTGCCGAGACGGATGTCCCGCGTGCGGGCCCCGATCGCCGACAGCAGCACCGTCGGGGCGGCGCTGGCGATCCCCGGCACCGCGTGGTGCTCAGCGGTCCAGAACCGACCGAAGCCGAGCTCCTCCGCCCGCACCGCACGCTGGACCGTCGTGAGCACGGCCTCCGCATCGGTCTCGCCGCTGCGCGTCCTGGAGCGGTCCAGCAACGAGATGCGCATCGCCGATCCTCTCCGTCCCGCTCACGGGACGACTCCTCCGGCGACCGGGCGCCCGGTGCACCACGACACGCCACCCGGTGCGTGAGCGCTGGTCGCTCGTGCCGCTGACGTCCCGGGAACGCACCGGCGCCCAGCACCATTCCCGACGATCGGCTGCCGCCCCGCCGGTGACCGCGACGTCGTGCGGTGTCGCGGGTCAGCGGGCTCCCGGCCTCCCTGCGCGTTCACCAGCGCAGCTCACCGTCCTCGTCGCTGAACGTCCCGGTCGGTCCGTCCGCACCGAGGGTGGCCAGTCGGACGACGGTCCGCGCGCTGTCCTGCACCGGCCTCCCGCCGCCCATGGCCGAGGTCATGTCGGTGGAGGTGAAGCCGGGCTCGAGGGCGTTGAAGCGGATGTCGGGGTGGGCCTTGGCGTAGTGGACGGTCAGCATGGTGGCTGCCGCCTTCGACGCCGAGTACATGGCGATGCCGGACAGCTGGGACTCCGGTCGGGAGGGCTCGTTCACCGCCCAGAACGACCCCGCGCTGCTGGAGACGACGACCACGTTCGGGGTCTCCGAGCGGCGCAGCAGCGGCAGCGCCGCCTCGGTGACGCGCACGACCCCGACCGCGTTGGTGTCGAAGGACCGCAGCGCGGAAGGGCCGTCGGGGGCGCCGGTCAGCAGGATCCCTGCGTTGTGGACGAGGACGTCCAGCCGCCCGTCGGCCTCCTCGATGGTGGCCAGCGCGGCGCGCACGGACTCGTCGTCGGTCACGTCCAGCTGCACGGCGCGGGCGCCGATCTCCGCCGCGGCCTGCTCGCCGCGGCCGAGGTCACGGGCGCCGATCCAGACGTCGTGGCCCAGCTCCCGCAGCTGGCGTGCGGTCTCGAAGCCGATCCCCTTGTTGGCGCCGGTGATCAGTGTGACGGTCATGCTCTTCCTCTCGGTACGTGGACCCGGTGGGGTCGTTCGTGCTCGACGTTAGGAGCGGCCCGTGGCCCGGACCAGAGCCCTCCGCAGCCTGGGGTGTGGCAGGACCCCCTCTCCGCCGCCCGTCGCCTCCTACGCTGGGCACGTGACTGACCGATCGAACTCTCTCGGCGCCTACCTCCGGGCCCGCCGAGCGCTGGTGACGCCCGAGCAGGCGGGGATCCCCGACATCGGGGTGCGGCGGGTGCCGGGGCTGCGCCGGGAGGAGGTCGCCATGCTGGCCGGCATCAGCGCCGACTACTACCTGCGGCTGGAGCGGGGGCGCGACCGCCACCCGTCGCTGCAGGTGCTGGAGTCCATCGCCCGGGTGCTGCACCTGGACGACGAGCACCTGACCTACCTGCGGACGCTGGTGGCCGAGGTGCCGCGCCAGCGCCGTCGCCGCCCCCGCAAGGAGGTCCCGCCGGCAGGGGCGCTGAAGCTGCTGGAGGGCCTGGTCCAGCCCGCCTTCATCGAGGGCCGCTACTTCGACATCCTCGCCTCCAACAGCCCCGCCCGGGCCATCTCGCCCCGTCTGGCGGTGGGTGGGAACCAGCTCAAGGACATGTTCATGGACCCGGCGGAGCAGGCCCTGCTCCCGCAGTGGGAGGCGGTCACGGAGTGCTTCGTGGCGAACCTGCGCCAGGCCGTGGGCAACGACGTCGACGACCCCCGCTTCATCGAGCTGACCGGTGAGCTGTCGCTGGCGAGCGCCAAGTTCCGCCAGCTCTGGGGCCGGCACGAGGTCCGTGCGCAGACCGGCACGCCGATCCGCCTCCACCACCCCCAGGTGGGAGAGCTGACCCTGAACCGCGAGCGGATGGCCATCGGCGGCGCCGACGGCCAGATGCTGGTCGTCTACCACGCCGACGCCGGCTCCACCCACGCCGACAAGCTGGCGCTGCTGGCCTCCGCCGACCTGCCCACCGTCGAGGCCGGGGTCCGGCAGACGGTCTGAGCCGCCCGCCCCCGGCGCCCGCCGAGGGTGCTGCAGGGTGTCGCCGGCGCGGCACCGGGTGTTCGTCCGGGCGTCGCCCGCGGGACCGCTGGGAGGAGCAGGCTGGCCGGGCTCCCGCCCGCCGACCGTCGAGGACGACATGCCCGCACCTGCCTCCGAGCCCGCGCTCGGCCGCCGCCGCTTCCTGACCACCGCCGGCGTGGGGCTCGCGGCCGCCACCCTCGCGCCCGCCGCGGTGGCCCGCGCCGCCGTCCCGGCCGACCCGTTCACCCTCGGGGTGGCCTCCGGGGACGCCGACGACACCTCGGTGGTGCTGTGGACCCGGCTGGCCCCGGCACCGATGGACCGGACGACCTCGTTCGGGATGGGCTCGACCGAGGAGGTGACCGTCGACCTGCGGGTCGCCACCTCGGTGGACCGCCTGGCCGACGAGCGGACCTGCGTCGCCACCGTCTCCTGCACCGCGGTCAAGGGTGACGGGTTCTCGGTGCACGCGCTGGTGGAGGGGCTCCGGCCCAGGACCCGTTACGTCTACCAGTTCAGCGTGGAGGGCCACCTCAGCCCGGTGGGGGAGACCCGCACGCTGCCCGCTCCCGGCACGTCCACCCCGGTCCGCTTCGCGGTGATCAACTGCCAGAACCTCGCCGGGGGTGCGGAGGAGCTCCACTTCAACGGGATGAGCGATCTCGTGCAGAGCCACGACGTCGACTTCGTGGTCTTCCTCGGCGACTACATCTACGAGTTCGGCCGCGCGGCCCACGTGCCGCCGACCGCGGTGGACGACATCGCCGGCTACCGCACCCGCTACGGGCAGTACAAGAGCCGCGAGAGCCTCCGCGAGGTGCACCGCCGCTTCCCCGTCTACGCCGTCCCCGACGACCACGAGTTCTTCAACGACGTCCGCGGCGGCACCCTGCCCGCCCGCCCGCCGCGCTGGAACGCCGCCCTGCGGGCCTACTGGGAGAACCTGCCGCTGCGCGGCCGTCCCGAGCCCGACGCGGCGGGCCGGCTGTGGCTGGAGCTGCACCGCCGGGTCCGCTGGGGTGACTCGCTGGACCTCTTCCTCACCGACATCCGCCAGCACCTGGGGACCACCACGATGCTGGGGGAGGAGCAGGAGACGGCGCTGCTGGACTTCCTCACGACCAGCACCGCCCGCTTCACCGCCATCGGCACCCAGACCCCGATGACCAGCTTCGCCGGGTTCGGCAGCCCGTGGCGCGAGCACGCCGCCACCCGGGCACGGATCACCCAGGCGCTGCTGGCCAGGAAGCAGCAGGACCCCCGCGCGTTCAACCCGCTGGTGCTGGCCGGCGACATCCACTGCGCGATGGTCAGCCACGTCCAGCTGGACGTCGACGACGTCTCCTCCACCCCGGTGGCCACCGAGTTCGTCAACGCCCCCATGACCAGCGGCAGCGCGAACAACTGGGACGCCGTCCGGCTGGCCGGGCAGGGCGGGCCCGGCTTCCGCGCCGCCTACGGCTTCACGCAGGGGTCGTCGTGGACCCAGTACAACGGGCTCAGCATCCACACCGTCACCCCGGGCAGCTGGACCACCACCTACCGGCTGGGCAACCAGATCAACCGCCCGGACGGGGCGATCACGCTCTCACCGAGCTGGTCGCTGCGCTACGGCGCCGAGGTGGGCAGCGTCACCCCGCGGGCGTGAGCACCGCACTCCCGGTGGACCTCGTCAGCCACGGCGTGCTCCGCCACAGCACGAAGGTCGTCACAGCCATGACGACCACCGGGACCAGCACGACGGGCCCCGTCGGTGTCGACACCGTCGACAGCTGCCCGGCCATGATGACCGGCACCAGGAGCAACGTGTTGTTCGCCGCGTGGACCAGGACGGGGATCTCGAGACCGCCGGTGCGCTCGGCGAGGACCGCGAAGCTGATCCCCATCACGATGTAGTACGCCACCGCCCACGGATCGGAGGCACCGTGGACCAGACCGAACCCCAGGGCGGTGGTGAGAGTCGCGACGACGAACGCCACGACGGGACGGGCGAAGAGGGCTCCGACTGCCCGGAGCAGCAGTCCCCGGAAGAGGTACTCCTCGCCCGCCGACTGCAGCGGGATGGTGATGACAGCCACGACGCAGAGGACGAGGTTCAGTCCGGTCCACCTCGGGGAACCCGTGCCGAGAGCCGGCTGCACGAGCACCGTGAAGACGATCCACACGGGCACCACCACGACGGCCGCTCGTGCCAGCACCACCCACCGGAAGCGTCCTGCCACCGAGGACAGCGTCCCGGGCGCGG